>JAIRYK010000008.1 GCA_031267795.1 Candidatus Endomicrobiellum devescovinae
AAATCGCCATTAGAAATAAATGGGAAAGTAGAAGGGGTAATAGGGCTGTCAGTAGATATAACAGATAGGAAAAAGAAAGAGGAGTTAGAAAATAAGTTAAAGATGGAAAAAGAGTTATATAAGTTAGCGAGAGAAGTAGCGCACGATATATGTTCACCGTTGTCAGCGTTAGAAATGGTGAAGTATATGTCATTAGATAAACTAGGAGAGCAAGAAAGGAAGATGTTTGAATTGTCAATAAGAAGGATAAAGGATATAACGAACAAATTAATAGAAAGATATAAGGGAAGAAATGAAAAGGAGAAAGAAAAGAAAGAAGAATATATAATGCCAAGCAGTATAAAAGAAGTGATAGAAAGCATGAGGTATAGGTATCAGGATAGAGAAATAAAGTTTAAGTACAATGAAGAAAAGAGAGAGAAGTTTGCGTTTATAAAGGGAGAGTGGAGTGAATTTAGTAGAATGATGACAAATGTGATAAAGAATGGAGTAGAAGCAATAGAAGGGAAAGAAGGGGAAATAGAGGTAAGTGAGATAGTAAGAGAGGAAGAAGTAGAAATAAGGGTGAAGGACAATGGAAAAGGGATGAAAAGAGAGATGGCAGAGAAGATAAAGAAAGGAGAGGGAGTAGGGACAACGAAGAAGGGAGGACATGGGATAGGAACGCAGCAGATAATAAAAACGGTGAAAGCAATGAAGGGGAATATAGAAATAGAGACAAAAGAAGGAGAAGGGACAGAGTTTATAGTAACATTTCCAAAAGCAGAGAGACCAAGATGGTTTGAAGACAAGATAGAGATAAAGAAGGGAGAAGAAGTAGTAGTATTAGATGACGAGTTGTTAGTGCATGAAGTATGGAAAGAGAAGCTGAAGGGGTATGAGAAAGAGATAAGGTTAAAGTTTTTTACGCAAGGAGTAGAAGCATTAAAATATATAAATTCGTTAGAGAGAGAAAGGATAAAGTCTTTTTAATAGCGGATTATGAATTGAGGAAGCAAGAGATAACAGGGATAAATGTAATAGAGAAGAGTGAGATGAAAGGAAGGCATATAATGGTGACAAATGCATATTTAGGGGATATAAAAGATTTTGAAGAGAAGAGCGAATATATAAAATTATTCCCTAAAATGTACATTGATGATATTAATATAGTATATAAAGCTTGATTAGTTATAATAAAAGTTTGCTATATCATTTATTAATTTAAGTCTGGTAGTTGTTAAAGTGACTTTATATCAGATTTGGGGAAAATGCTTGTAAAAGTTCAAAGAAATGGAATACAAAAGATAATTTTGTAGAATCTAAATCAAATGTGAAAGTATGAAAATATATAAATAAATTAAAGCTAAAGAATTAAAATAAAAAAGTTAGAATAAAAAATGCTAATATAGAGCGTATAAGTATAGCGCGTGATAATAAAAAATAAAAATAGTGCTATTTTAACTCTTAAAAAATTTAAAAAAAGGTTTTGGTATGAAGCAGTTTAGTTTATTGTTTTCTTTTATGTTGTGCTTTATTTCAGTTTTTGTTTATGGAGAAATGTTAACAATTGACGGCTATCTGTATATGGTTGCTAAAAATAACAGCGACTTAAAATCAATTCAGGCAAGTATTAACGCTGTAAAAGGCAAACTTGCAGAGATAGAAAGAGTATATGCATATTTTTTTAGTGCAGACTTAAGTTATAGCGATGATAAAAGCGGCAGACCTTTTAGTCAACTTGCTAAACTTAATGAAGTATCAAATTGGAATTACAGTACATCGGTGAATAAACAATTTGTAACAGGAACACAATTTTCTTTAGGAATTAATGGTAGCTATGGAACTTATGATTATGTTCCTGGCGCGTTTGGTGATCCTCACTATAACGTGATCGATATTTCTCCTTTTGTCAGATTGGAGCAGTCTTTGTGGAAAGATATAAACGGCGGCTCTACAAAAGCAGGTATTTACAAACAGAAAGCAAGTGCAAAATCAGCCTTGTATTTATTGGAATATAAAAAACAAAAACTTTTATTAGATGCAAGAATCGCTTATTGGAACTTGTCCTATACAAGAACTGTAATAGATTTTAGAAAAGTATCATTTGATAGAAAAAAAAGGCTTTTAGACTGGAATCAAAGAAGATACGAAATGGATTTGGCTGAGAGATCTGATTTGCTTCAGTCGCAGGCAGCGGTAAAGTCTGGCGGATTGAATTTAAAACTTGCTTATGAAGACGAGAATAGAGCAAACAGAGCGTTGAACCAATTCTTAAATATTAAAGACGACAAATTAAGATATGACGTTGAGAAGTTTGAAGATAAGGGCAATTCTTTTAAAATTGACGGGACGCTTACAAAGAAAGGCACAAGAGCTGATGTTCTTGCTGCTTTGGAAGATGTAAATACCGCTTTATACGATCAAGAAGCTTCTCAAAGAACTAGAGGTGCTGATTTAATTTTAGAAGGAAAATATTCGCTTAACGGTGTTGAGCAATCTTCAGGAAAATCTTTTGATCATATAAAAAACGGCGATAGACCGTCTTATTCGTTAGGTTTAAAATATACTCTTCCCTTAGACTTTAAACTCAGAAAAGCTATAGATAAAGGTTATGAAGCTGCAAAAGTTTCTGCCCAGACAGCTGCTGAAAGCGCAGTTGTAAAAGAAAACAACGATTGGGTTCAGTTACTTGACAGTTGGGACAATGCAAGAATAAGGACGGAACTTGCCATTGAAGTTGAAAAAATACAAAAGCAGCGCTACGAAGAAGACAGAAATCTTTTAAAAAGAGGAAGAACCACTACATATATGGTTTTGCAAAGCGAAGACGATTTGGATGCCGCAACTCTTAATGTTTTTAAAAGTATATTAGAGCTTATTCAAATAAATGAACAAGCAAAGGCTTTTTATAGCGGTGTTGGTGAAGTTCTCTAAATTTTGAAAGAAAGGATACAAGGTATATAGTATGAATTTGGCAAGATTATCAATTAAACGTCCAACTTTTATTTTCGCTTTACTTATGACGCTTATTATTTTAGGTCTTGTTTCTTTGAACAAGCTAAGCGTAAGAATGTTTCCCGATGTTGAATTTCCCTATGTGGTTATAGCTACAGCTTATGAAGGAGCTGGCGTAGCCGAAATTGAGCAGCTTGTTACAAAGCCTATTGAAGACGCTTTAAGCGGAGTATCGGGGCTTAAACATTCTTACTCAACAAACCAAGATAACATCTCAATAGTTTTTGGAGAGTTTGAACTTACAAAAAATCCCGATGTTGCGGCTCAAGAAGTAAGAGATAAAATAGGACAAATAAGAAATCTCTTACCTGAAGATATTACCGAGCCATTGATAATAAAAGCCGATATGAATTCAATGCCTATAGTAATGTTGAATTTAAAATCCGAAAGCATGAGTCCGAAAGAATTGTATGATTTTGCAGATGACATAGTTTCAAAAGATTTAGCGCAAGTTTCGGGTGTTTCTCAGGTGAATATAATAGGCGGGTCCAAAAGAGAAATCCACATAAACGCTGACAGGAGAAAACTTAAAGAGTATGAGCTGACTCTTACCACTTTGGCTAGTAGAATTGAGTCTAACTCTTTAAATATTCCAGCAGGAAAAGTAACCAGAGGTAGTCAGGAAATATCTTTTAGGACTATGGGCGAGTTTAAATCTGTAAAGCAGATAAATGACGTAGTAGTAAACTTCATGGGCAATGATAAGCCTGTTGTCGTTAAAGACATTGCAAAAGTTGAAGACGGCGTTGTTGCAGAAGTTTCAAGAGCAAGGCTGGATACCAAAGAAAATGGGGAAATAACATATCAGCCGTCTCTCTTGCTTGCGGTTTACAGGCAGGCTAAAGGAAACGACGTAGCTGTTTCTGACGGAATAATAAAAGAAATGGCTCAAGCCAACGAAAGATATAAAAAGTATAACGGCAGCCCTAAGCTTACGCTTATTTCAGATCAAGCGCGCGGCGTAAGAATGAATATTGATGACGTAAGATCTACAATAATAGAAGGTATTTTCCTTGCGATAGTTGTGGTTTATTTCTTTTTGGGAAGCTGGCGTTCCACTCTTATAACGGCTTTAGCTTTACCAAATAGCTTGATAGGTTCTTTTGTATTTATGTACGTTTTTGGTTTTAGTTTGAATGTGCTTTCTTTGATGTCCTTATCTCTTGCAGTAGGTTTATTGATTGACGACGCTATTGTTGTCCGCGAAAATATTTTCAGGCATTATGAAGAAGGCTCAAATCCTGTAAAATCGGCAATTGACGGCACTAATGAAGTTACTTTAGCTGTTATAGCCACAACAAGTACGGTTATAGCGGTATTTTTGCCAGTTGCTTTTTTAAGCGGAATAATGGGAAGGTTCTTTAAAGAATTTGGATTAACTGTAGTGTTTGCGATGATTATTTCTATTATAGACGCTTTGACAATAGCTCCTATGCTTTCCGCTTATATTATCCAAGAACACGGCGTGGCTAAAACGTCAAAAAAATCAAAATTAGGAGAAGTTAGAGCAATAATTGTAAAAACTTTTAGGCGTTTAACTGTGGATTGGTTTAATGCAGTTTTTTCGTTTTGCGAGAACCTATATAAAGCTCTTATAACATTTATAGTCAAGAAGAATATTCTAAACGTTCCTTTTAATTTTGCAGGTAAACAAAGGCATTTTATTGTCAGCTGGAAATTTGCGACATTAGCTATATCTTTCTTAATTTTCATTTCTACAATAGGAGTAGCTAAAAAGTTTTTAAAAACAACTTTTATGCCTGCTTCTGAATGGGGTGAATTTAATATAAATCTTACAGCTCAGCCCGGAACTTCTCTAGATCAAATGGATAGGTATGCCAAAGAGATAGAAATTATAATTATGAACGATCCTAACATTGAACTTGTTTCATCAACTGTGGGTTCTGGCGATATGTTTTCTAATCTTTCAAATGAGGCAACTATCTATGTTAAAATGATTCCTAACAATTCTAAAGGCGGACTTATTACAAAGTTGTTTAGTAAAAAAGAAAAAGATGAAAGTGCAGTTAAAAGAACTTTTACCACTTCGGGAATGAAAGATTATTTTAGAAAAATTTTAAATGATAAGTACGGCGACAAATTGGAAATTTCAATAGTAAGGCAGTCTTTAGGTGGAGGAAATAATAGTGAGTTTGTTGTAGAACTTAGAGGTGCAGATATTGATGTATTATACGATGCGGCACAAGAACTTATAAATAGGTATAAAAATATACCGCAATTTGTTGACATACATTCCAATTATAAGCCCGGAAAACCTGAAGTCCGCATTGAGATCGATACTAAGAAAATGGAACATTATGGCGTAAGTTCAGTAGTTGTCGGAAACGAAGTAAGAGCCATGATTGACGGTGCTTTAGCAGGAAAATTTAGAGAGCACGGGCTTGAGTACGATATAAGAGTTCAATACGAAGATAGCGAAAAAGATATTGCCAAGACTTTTGACTCTATATATGTAAATAATGTTAATAATAAACTTATAAGGCTTAGAAATGTAGCTTATGCAAAATTGTCAGAAGGTCCGACGCAGATATTTAGAAAAGATAGAACTCGTTACGTTACTGTTGAAGGAAATGTTGCTTCAGGCGGAGCTATAGGCGAAATACAAAAAGACGCAGTAAGAATATTTAACGAATTTAAGTCCGAGCCTCAAAACTTTGATAAGTATAAAAATATAGTTTTGAATTTGTCAGGTAATGCCGAAGATATGAAAGATATGTTTAAGAGCATAATAATAGCCGGCGTTTTGTCAATAATATTTATATTTATGGTTCTTGCAAGCTTGTATGAATCTGTTATAACGCCTTTTACAATTATGACGGCTCTTCCTCTTGCAATTATTGGCGGAATTATAGCTTTATTGATGTCCAGTCAACCTATAGATATGTTTACAATGATAGGCATGATAATGCTGCTTGGTATCGTGGCAAAGAACTCTATTCTCTTGGTTGACTATGCTCAACAGCAAATGAGAGCTGGATTAGATATAGACGATTCAATAATAAAAGCTGGGATCATAAGGCTTCGTCCGATACTCATGACTTCTTTTGCTTTAATTGCGGGCATGCTTCCTACAGCTTTGGGTCTTAGCGAAGTAGGACATTTTAGAAGAGGTATGGGCATTGTTGTTATCGGCGGAGTAGTAAGCTCTACAATACTTACGCTGATAGTAATCCCGTCAATATTTGAGTATATGGATAAAATTAGACACTTCTTGCGTAAAATTACGGGGAGACCTGATAAGAGAATGGTGGACTATACTGACGCAGAGTTGAAAGGAAAATATTTATAACTGCGGTAAAATTATTTTTGACTTTTGCAAATTAGTAATATACAATACAGATAAGTTTTTTTATCTTGTCACTGTTGTCTTTCCTTTTATCGTCCCGACCGATTTTTTGACTGTCCGAATACGCTATTTCTTTTTGTTGATGTTCCAAGCTGCGCTTTCATAATAAGCTTTAAGGAGCTGAAGTGAGCGTCAAAAGGAATTTGTTCAACTTTTGGGAATTTAAAGAATTTTCTTACGTCAAAAAGAAAATATGTGCATTTCTTGTTCTTGTTTGTATAAGCGTAAACGGCTTTTCTTTAAGTGCCATTAACATCGGCAAAGGCAGTTTTATTTTTGTTGTCGGTATAGCAGGTCATAATGTTGTCTCAAATCTGTTTAAGAGTTGCAACGATTCTATAATAATACTTTCCTGTAAAGTTCTAAAAGACATTCAAAAACTTTTATTTTCAATTCAAACCGCAGATATTAGCGACCATTCTGGAAGAAAGTCAGAAAAAAAGTCAAAAAATACTAAAGAAAATAATTCGCTATCAGTAATAAATGTCAATTCTCTTTCTAATGCAAAGAAAATAATTACATTTGTTTCAGGCAAAGCTTGTTGTGCTTTTATGTCAATTGTAAAGTTGTTTAGGCTATATATGAATTGTAAAATAATTCCAAAGTTTTTAACGCATGAAATTATATTGTTGTCGTTTATGATATTCATTTTCGCTCTAAGACGCAGAAAACTTGTGGCAGACGTATATTTATTTGAGTTGAAAAAAACTCGGCATAGGTTAAATGCCGAGTTTTTTGTTTTTTATAATGAAATCTAAATATTAAAAATAAAAAAAGGCTAATGGGGGATTTTTCATGAATCTAAAGTCAAAAATTGCAGAGTATTTTAAAACATATTGGAAGAATAATGTGCTTTTAAAGAGTATAGCTATTGTTGTAACTGTATGCTTTTTAATAAATATATCCAATCTACCTGCTTTTGCAAAAGATAATGACGACGAGCTACTTAAAAAAAGAATAAAAAAACAAGAAACAAATTCGGGGGTTCTGTATCAAGGAGATCAAACATATGTCTCCGTGTCATATATGCAGTTTTTACAGGATAACACCAAAGTTGATGATAACGATGTTATATCAGTTAAAGATAAAAACGGCAGATTTGAAGCTAAAGGATACTGGGATCCACAAACTCAACAAGCTATGACGGTAGGTGGGGATGGGAAGTACACCTATAATGAGACTTACACAAAAGTGGTAAAAAAGATTAAGGGCATAGAAGACGAGACAGCTCAACAACAACATGCCTCAACGCAGTCTCCTCAAGAAGTCGCACAAGCAGATGCAGCAGCAGCGGCTAAATCTGAAGTTAAAAATGAACAACAAAAAGACGAAGTCGTAAAAACCGAACAAAAGATATTTTCAACTGAAAGCGATGTAAAGAAAACAGAACAAGCAGATCGCCAGAGTGAAGAGAAAGCCAAACTGAAGACCGCTGTTGAGTCTGCCAATACCGTTGTTTCCGATACTCAGAAAGCGACAACTCCAAATAAACCCAAAGGCGATGATACTATAGATAATAAGCCTAATATTAAAACTGTGCAAAACATTGGCAACCAAGATGAGAAATATGATGAAGTTCTTAATAATTTAATGCGGGAAACGGGGCTAAGTAAGGAAGAAATAGAATTAGAATTTGCAAAACTTACCAATGAACAGAGAGAAAATGTAATAAGCGCTTTATACAACTTATACCGCAATAATCAGAGCATTGTTTATTGTGCAGCTGATGCATTGGGAAATGTTTTGAATCAGATAGGATCGGGAGCGCTGGCAGTTCTTGCTTTTGGTTTGATAATTGCTGATGCGGTGGCAGGTTTGTTTACAGAAAATAATAAAGGCTTAATAGCCGGTGCGTCTAGTCAATTATATATAAGCGCAAAGGCTTTACAAACTGTGCTTGCAAAGTATGGAAAAGATTATAACGGATATACGGCTACAATTGATGATATTGTTAATGGATTAGGACTTGGCGAATCTGTAATAGTACATGTAGGTGGAAATCATTTTATAACTGTTAGTAAAAATGAAGACGGAACATTCACACTCTCTGATATAAACAGACCTGATAAAAAAGTAAATTTAGGCTCTGCAGAAGAATTAAATGCTTTATTAAGCGTATACCTCCAAGGTAATACGTCAACAACAGTTCTTGCAAAATCAAACGGCATCTTTACCGATAATAAGATGCTGTCAGATTTGTCTAAGATAGTAGGAGCAACTACATTTGGAGAATATGTTGGTATATTAGGGTATCGTGGAGACTATTCTAACTATAAAAAGTATAGTGCTACTATTGACGATATTATCAATGGATTAAGGTATGGAGAGTCTGTACTAATCAAATATAATTCGGGTATGCCAGGCGTGGGTGGTGGAGTGGAGAAGTTTATAATTGTTACTAATGTTACTAAAAATAGAGATGGGACATTTTTTCTGCAAGAAATGCAATTTGGTCTCAAAATAAATTTATTGCCTACATTATTGTCTGCAGAAAAATTAAAGTCTTCACTAAAAAAATATATCGGCAATAATGCTTCAGCAACGGTTTTTGTAAAACCAAACGGGTTTGTTGAAGAGCAGATAACTAACATAAAGGTAAAGCTAGATTTACCAGAGAAGACACCAGAACCAATTAAAGATTATAACGAATTATTGACAGATCCTGCAAAAGCTGCAGACTTTTATTTAAAGCATGGAGAGAAATCTTACAATGAACTCATGAAGCTAATGTTTGGATCAAATGCAACGTTGACACATGAGCAGTCTATAGTGTTTGCTGAAGCTTATAAACTATTTTTAGATCAGTCTATTAAAGGTTTAAGTCAAAAAGTAAGTGAAAATAGAGCAGGAGATATTCAAAGCGATATAGACAAATTAACTGACGAAATAAAAAATCTAGAAGAAAGTATAGCTTCTGAAGACGATGATGATAAGAAAGAAGAGCTACAAAGCCAATTAGATGCTAAACGTGGACAACTTGCACAAAAACAAGCTGCATTGCCTGCAGCAAGAGAAGAGCAGCAAAAACTTTTAGCATTATTAGGAGATGCTGCATATAACTTAGCTGTAATTCAAGAAGTTCAAAATATTTTAAGCGATCCAAAATATAATCCCGCCGGCGGACCCGGCGCAATAATTAGTGGGGAAATAGGTCAGGTTTTAATACCAAGCATTCCTATTGACGTTTCTGGAACAGATTTGCCTGCCGGCGAGTATTATTTGGTAATTACCGTTACCGCAAGCTATGCAGGTACGAGAGAAGTTCAGTATGGTACTGGAGCAAATGACAAAAAGGATATTCCTCAGTATAAAGTAGCTAAAAACGATCTAGGTTATTCAGTAAGCACAAAGGAAGGTTGCACTGTAACTTTATCTGGCGGGAGTCAATATAAAGTATTTGGAGTACAGGGCGAATTTCAGGGACAACAAGTTATATTCCAGTATGGTGGCTATTATCAAGAAAGTACAGGTAAATTTTATATGTCGTCCACAGCTAACATTTATTTAATGGACGACAAAGGATCGGTTTACCAAGAAAAAGACGATCCTAGCGCAAGCCCTCCATCAAGTGGAAAATATGGCGACGTTGCTCCAGATAGAGATAATTGGAGTCGTGGCATTATCATAGAAGACGATAACGGTTACAGAATAAGCGGTGCAGGCAGCAGAATAACTATAAGAAAAAATGCGGCTTCTGGAGAGTGGAAAGCGGTTATTGTTGGACTTGGAACTGATGCGCTTGCTAGATCTAAATTAAAGCTTGGTGCCAAAGATAAATATGGTAATGATAACAGCATTTATATTGAAGTAGAAGTCGGTAAAATGACTTATGCCGGAAGCTACTGGGCTGTTTCCGACGGAATGGTGTGGAAGTTTGATTCATCAAGGACTACTCAGGCGCAAGCTGAAGCCTATGCTACTAGTATTTTAAGCAATCAGTTGGGATCAGACCAGAATAAAGACTTTGTAGGAAGCGTAAAGCTTATAAGCGGTCACATAGATATAAACACGACATTTTACGGCGCTCCTTTTTCAGCATTAACTATTATGCACGAATGTCATCTTGAATTTAGTGTTGAGTTGAAGAAAGGATATGTTTACGACGCTACATCACAATCAGATATTTACAAAGCTACTTTTGAGCAAGACACTGTTGTTACAATAAAAGAGAAAGATTATATTTTAAAATATATTGCTACTAGTGCTGTGTCAATATCAGTTGAGTTGCCCGACGGTTGGGAATTTGAAAATGGAAGCACATCTATGTCCGGTGTAGTTATAAATGCAGGGCAAGAAATAAGTTTAGGAAGCGTATTATTTAATAAAAAAACCAGTATTCAAAATACTGAGGATATTGAGGTTGTTACAGGTTATGAAGAAAGATCAGATGGTTCAAAAGATGATGATGGCAATGCGAGGTTGGATTATAATAAACCGATAACAACAAAAATAGGTAAAGGAAAATTAAAAGTAACTGGCAACTCAGATGGCGATTATGTTACTACTAGCACTATATATATAAATTTTACTGATAAAGGATGGGAAGTTGTTGATGGTACATCTAATTTTTATTGGGAACCGGGAGCTAAACTAAATTTAACAAGAACAAAGGCAAAAGATGGCAAAATAACTTACAGAATGTCTATTACTAAAGGAAATCTTTATGTTAAAGATCTAGATGGAGTTCATGTTCCTAAAGGCGATGGCGACGATAAAGCTAAACCCAAATATAAAGGTCCTACGTTTAAGGGGAAAGTCGGTTCAGCTGTAAGCGACGGCGATGGCGGTTATATTTACGGTGACATTACCGGTGTTTTTAAAGGAGTTTCCGGAGTAGGACTTACAAAAGATAGCTTAGGAAATTATATATACGCTCCGGGATCTGAGCTTGAAGCGCATTCGTATGCTCCAGACGGAACAAAATCAAAATATGCATTTTATGTAAAAGATGATGGAAGTATTAAGCAAATAGGCGTGAAGTGGTACGACAAAGTTTGGGGAGACATAAAAGCTATTTTCAAAATAATACTTTCTGTTGTTCTGGTTCTAGTGTTACTGCCGCTTGTATTAGCTTTCTTACCTTTATTGCTGCCTCTTGCGGGCATAGCTCTTGGTCTTTCTTTTGGGCTAGCTAAAAATAAAACTTTAGATTTCTTTAAAAAGACACTAGGCAATATTTTTAAAGATTGGTTTGCAAGCATATATGACGATTGGAATCTAAGAGAAGGATCCAACCATAATACCGAAACGGCTTGGAAAGGCGGTTTGGCTATGGTTTCTGCTGGATTTATGGCTATAGTTACTGCAGCTATTGCGATAGCGTCTATAATATAGCAGCTATCCCGAGCGGAGGGCTGAGCATTGCCGCAGGAATAGCTGCTATTATAGGTATGGTCAGCGCAATTGCAGGAGCAATACAGGTCGGTCAAATGACATATCAAGCTGTTCTTGCTCTTTCATATGGAGATTTAAAGAATGGTTTTCTAATGTTGGGTATGGCGATACTCTTAGCGGTGATTACAGTGCTTGGAGCAAGGGGAGTGGGAAGCGCTGTGTCAAAAGGTCTTGAATCTGTTGCATTTGTGCTTAAATCAGCTGCTGTCGGAGCAGGCGTAGGAGCTTTAGGGAACTATATTGCGCATGGCATTATGACAGGCGAATGGAGCGGAGAAGGCGCTATTAGTGGTGCAATAGCTGGATTTTTTGCCGGTGCAAGCATGGGCATAAATATCGCTTCTTCAATTGTCAAACAGGCTGCCAGAGAAACTGCTCAGGCAGCTACTACGGCTACGGCAGGCACCGCTGTGCTTGCAACAGAAGCTACGGCTGAGGCTGCAGGTAAGACTGTAGGCAGCGTTCTGGCTCAAGAAGCAGCACAAGGCGTCGGCGTTTCTTTTAGTGAAGGCGTTTCATTGCTTGGCAGGTCAGTTAAGGAATTTTTTGTAGGTGTAAGTTTTGTGCATGTAGAAGGCATTAAATCAGTATTGACAAATGTAGGGTGCGCAGTGTCACATGCTGTAGGAGTTGCTTTTAAATTGGCGTCAATGGCGCTTGATTTGTATATATCGTATCAAGCAGTGAACACTATGGTTGACGCTATAAGAAAAGGCGACGAAGATTCAGTAAAACAGTTTTTCTCTGCAGCTTGGACTTTAATTTCTATAAATCTTATATCTCCTTTTATGGCAGGGCAATCTGGAATACAAAGCAAGAAAGATATGTTAGAAGTCGCAAAGGCTGAAGTTAATGCTGCACAGATGGAAAAAATTACCCAAAGCCCTACAGAGGCAATCAACAGAATGGCAACTTTTAAAGGTGAACTAGGGACAATGTTTGGTAATAAAGCTTGGCTTGGACATATTGGTACAGGAGTTATTGGTGCAGGATTAGGAGTAGCGGTTGTATATCTTATTGCATGGGCTACTAAGGGCGAAGATGACGAACTTCATGTAAGTTGGAGAGAAATAGTAACTGGAGTAGCTATTGGTTTTGCGGCTGGTTTCGTTGCGAATGCTTTCTCACGTTTATTTGGAGATTCTAGCATTGGAGCTAAGATAATTGATTCAATCAAAAGTACTTTTTCTCCTCTACTTGGTCGTACTGCGTCCGGAGAGTTCAGCGGTATGAACTTATTAAAAGTATGGGGTTCCGGAATAGGCGGCGCTCTCATAGGAGCGGCTCTTGTGCCTTTAATGGCATGGCTATTTGCAGATAATAAAGAAGGTGATGAGCCTAATTACGGTCAACTTGCTTTGATAGGAGCAGGCGTAGGGCTAATAGTAGGATTAGGTTTCGGCGGCAGCTGGATAAATGGCAAATATGAGGATTTAGGAGGAAGAATAAAGGCTTCTCTGTTTGGAAATTTAAGCAATGCAGAAGCTGGACAATTACCTCTACTTGCTAGATATGAAATGCCTATTGCGGTAAACTCTTTGAAAATGTCTATAAACATGTCTATTATGAGCACTAGGCTTACTTTTGCGTCTGCAATACTAAATAAGTTCTTGTCTTCAATAGGATTAGGACATCTTATTAGTTCAGACGGACCGTTTGGTATTATAGACAAAGTTACAGGGCTTGGAATATTTAAGAAAGGCGAAATTTTATTCAAGAAAGATTTCAGCCAAGAATCTATGAACGATATTTTCAATCAAAGTTTTGACCAGATGATGAATCCTCAGACTAAAGTTTTTTCATTATTCATTGTGGTATTACAGCCTATACTGACTCCAGCGCTTATGAGTTCTCCTTTTCTATGCACAGTTATGCAGCCTATAGCGTCTGCTGGGACTTCAGGGTTTATGCAGCAAAATGAAGCCATAAGATATCTATATGAAAACGGCGTAAAAGAAAGATTGAGCGGGGTATTGGGAAAGCTTATCTTTGGAGATTCTATGGCGGGACAGATTTTCCAAGAATTGTTTGACGCAATGCCTGAGGAGACAAACAAAAATAAGATTGAGCAGCTGGAATTTTTAGCCTCGCATGGTTTTGATTCTGATAAGCTAATGGAAGCTATTAATCTTTTAAAATCTGACCCATTGAAGTTTAATGACAATATGTTAGAAGCTTTTAAAATTTTGGGTGTTAATATACCTTCTGCAGAAATGAGTTCTTTTATAGAAAATTTTTGTAGAAAGTTTGAAATTAGTTTAGAAGATTTCAAATCTTTGCCGATTCTTATGAAACAGTTAGTAGAAGTTCAAGCAGCAATAAAAGAAGCGGAGAAGAGTGGCATTACTGAAAAGGAGAAAATCGAGCTACAAGGGTTGGAAGCCGTTGATATTGATAAGTGTAGTCCGGAACAATTGCAAAGAATAAATGAACTTAGAAAAAAAGATTTAAGTAGTCTAAAAGGGAGAGAGGCTAACTTAAAGCAGAAGTTAAAAGAAATGAGAACACATTTCAGTTCTGTATTGAAAAAAATATCATCGTCTGATTTAACAAGATTTATTTTGAATGAAGTCGTTATGTACAGAACAAAACTGAACGGTATCTATGATACAGGGATAAGTTGGGATGGTACGGAGGATGCGTATGCTGCAATGTATGAACAACAATATGGAGCCGTGTCTGTTACTACAGAGCAGTCTATCAGAAATATGATTGAGAGTTTGGAGTTGCCTGCAGAACTTTCTACCGCTGAACAATTAAACTATTTGTTTGCCGTTGCTGGTCTTGCTGCTTTAGGTCTAAATATTGAATCTATAAAACAAGGAAATCCTCTTACACTAAAAGACATGCAGCTGGCTGTAAATAATGCTAAAGCAATGGGTAAAAAAGAACTTGCTGCTGAACTGCTTTTAAATTATCTTTCAATTGTTTCAAACATGCCGGGAAGAGAAACAGAAATTACTGACATTGTTAATCAATTAGCTGACGTATTTGAGAATATTGATGACAAAGAGGTAACTGCAAAATCTCTTTTTATGGTGCAGTATGTGGATGTGGTTGTAAATGCTTCTAAAACTTTAAAGGAGCAACAAAAAGAATTATTGTCTGGAAGACAACAAGCTGTTGTTGACAGACTGTTTAATATTGTCGGTAAGCAGATGGTTGAGAATTTTAAAGATTCTCCGAGACTAAGAGATGCCAGAATTATAGAACTTGCAAATCTTGGCGTACGTACACCTGAACAGCAATCTGAATTTGATGCTTTTAAACTGAGCGAAGGAGAGATAGAGTTTTTAACAGGACAATATTCTCGTGAGACTTTAGCATTGAACAATTATATAAATAGGATAATAGACGATGTTATATCAGGGAAGATAACATATAGGGACTTTAGAGCATTGATGGATACTGGCGACGAAGCATATTTTAAAGGCGGGAATGCAAAAACAAATGAATATAGAGTTGAATTGCGAAAATTGATGGCTGCTGAATCGGGTAGCATTATCAAACAAGTAAATGACCTACTTATAGCGGGAAAAATTAACAAAGAAGAAGCCGTTACATTGAAAGAGCAAATATTTTACGCAAGGCAGGCGATTGCTCCAACTAGCTACTTTAACATCTCTGTAAGCATTCAAGCAAGAATACAAGATTTAACTCCTGCATCTAAGATTACAGTTAAAGTTGCCGACGGCAGTTTTAAGATGTTTGAAATTGCAAACATAAGCGAAATAAAAATAATAGGACAAGATTTGGGAAGTGCAAGACTAAGCTTTACGGTTGGCGGCGAAAAAATAGAAGGCTCTTTAAAAGGCAATTTAAATTCCCTTGCGGCAAACTCTGACTTTGTTGACAAAGTTATGCCTCAAATGAAAGCTCTTCTTTCCGCATCATTTTTGTCTGATATTGCAATTGTAAAAGCTGGGGTTGTAAACGATATTGCATTACATTATGCAGGCGCTCAAGTTGAGGCAGCTTTCAGTGAAGTCAATAATGACTGGGATCGTGTGAAAGGGGCTTTATTGCAACCTGACGGAAGGTTGCAAACTGATATTTTTAATGACAAAGGAGAATTGTCGGAAAGTACGAGAAGAATTATAACAAGTATTCTTGGTGCTGATGTTGGCAAAAAATTTATTCTTAAAGTTGAAACGATAGCAAAGGAATCTAAAAATTTACAATTGTCCTTTGATAATAATGGTCAATTAACAGAAGGTGTTAAAACAGAAGTTAAAAAAGATCTAGGGAATGATGTAGGTATTAGATTTATTGCTGCAGTTGATGGGAAGTATTCAGGAATTGTCAAAGCTTTGTTGTCAAAAGATTCTTTTGAAAGTGACGGTAGTCTGAAGGTATCTGTAATACGGGATCTTGGGCAGACTGCAGAGAGGTTGGTGGCGCCTTGCCTTGCAGTGAGACCACAACTAGATGTTATTCTAAATAGCAAAGATTTTAAAGATGGTAAAATGTCATTACCGGACATAATAAGAGAACTCAATAAACCTCCTTTAGCTGGGAATCAAAGTTTGATTGAATCTCTTGCTGTAAGCTGCATGAGAGTAGAGCAGCTGATGACTGTTTACGCTAGTCAGCCTGTTGAATTGCTTAGGACATTGTCTGGAAACTTCGCTCAATCTCCATTGTCGGAACTGAACAAGTTTTCGTTAGATAACGGTGTGGTGCAAGTATCAGATGTAGATTTATATATGTTATTGCAAGTTGTAGGAAAAGGTAATTTGACAGGAGCAATAGCTGAATTGAAATCGTTACAAAGCTTAAGAAGTGAATTGGAAAAGTTATCAACGGCTGAGCTTGCTTCTGATGTGCTTACTAAAGCATTTGGATTAAGTCAGGAGAATAAAGAGGTAATAAAATCAATTTTAGAAAAATCGGACTCTATTGTTAATGGTAAATTAACTGATAAAGCTAAGCGTGAAATTAATGAAGCTCTAACGGACAAGGGTGTTGAGGCAGTAAAAGTCCAAAAAGTTATAAGCAATATTGATTCTGTATGCGGGAAAATGGAAGAACTTAGATTAAACCCTGGCAGTAAATTAAATACTTTTGATTTTGCGGCAGCAGAAATGCTTGATGTGTTGCTTAATTCTCTTAACGTTAATAAGTCAGATCAAAATTTAATCAAAAAAACATTATTTAAAGATGGGCAATTAGTAGCAGATGTTCAAATTGAAAATATTGATGCTGATTACAGACCTTACATTAAGAATTTGCTTCAAACCATAGAACTGCTTAAAGGTATAGTTTTATTTTCTGACGATGGCAGTTTAACCAGGTCTGCAAAAGATATATTAAAACTTAAATTTCCTGATACCAGTGGTGATTTAGTATATGTGTTGGAAAATAAAGCTGTCAGAATGGCTTTGATAAGTGAGCAGACAAGAGTGAATTCAAAAGCAAATGAAATTAGCAGACTGGAATCCAGACTGCATTCTCTTTTTGAGGGTTCAGGCTATTCTGACAATATAGAAGCATTATTGCCTCGCTTAGAATATCTGCAGAAGCCTGACAATTTTAGGAGACTACAAACAATGTTTGTAGGTGACGGAGAAACGGCTACCAGTGAACGTGTTAGAAGCATTGTAGATAATTTCAAGATAGGGGTATTTACTCCGGAAGATATAAATTATTTGAAAGAAGTAGGAGTTGTAAGTTTTGTAAAAGCTTTTTTAGATGATCGTGTAACAGCGAGGGATAGCAAAGGAAAGGTCATGAAATTTGCGGATGGCACTTTGGATCTTTTGCGTGCCGTAGTGCTTAATATGGAAAAGAATGGTTTAAAAGCAGAAGCCGCTAATGTTTTAAAGATATTTATGATACAAGCAAATACGATGGTTAATTATAGTTTGCGCCCTTCCCAGTCTGAAATGGTCGCTCATTTTCAACATAACGACAATGTTGCAGTAGGAATGGGTGGTGGTAAAACAATTTCAATAGCAATAGATGCGGTTATGACAAGGGTACTAATGGGTAGAGATGCCAATATAGAAATATTAGTTGGAAATGAAGATTTAGATAATTATGCGGCTGCTGGTAAAGCAGCGAGAAAATTATTTGAATCGTTAGGTATGAAGGCTGCCAAAATTGACGATTACAAACCTGAAGGGCGCGATACAGATTTGGATGGACTTAGAGGAATATATAATGATCCTGACACTGTTGTCATTATGAGTCCTACCACAAGAGGACATTTAAAGAATGAAGCTATAAGCAAAGGCGGTGCTCAAGGGAAGCTCCTCAACGATGTTCTTAACAGCGTAAAAAGAGTTATTGCAGACGAAATTCATTTGTGGGCTCTTACGCGTACCGCATCTGTTATAGGAGGAGATAATAAGCCTCCAGAAATGTATATGGTGGACAGAGCGGTTGAGATAGGCAATGTTATTAATGTGCCTGCTATATACGCTGCAATGCTTGCCGCTGGCAAAAATAGTGTAACAGAGGCAAAAATTACAATGCCAGAGTTAGGTGAAAATAGAGAGGTTAGAGTATTGCGCTTTAAAACGGAGCAAGAACTTCAAGAAAAAGTTCAAAACAATTCTCTTAGTGGCGATTGGATAGCCGTTGTTGGAGAACAGTCGGCATCTTTAAAGGTTAAAATGTCTGATAAGTTAAGAGACGATTTAATTGCAAAAATAAAACCATGGTCTGAAAAAGACGGTTATAACTCTGAAGGACGTCTAAATAGCATAATAATGGGTTTATTTTCTGGTTCTGAGAATGGAGGTATGCAAATATCTTCAGAAGACAGAACCGTAAAACCTGTTGGTCCGACAGGAATACAGGAAAACATGGTTATTAACGACATATATCGCCAGCTTGGTTTTACTTTGAGATTAGGGTTGGAAGGCAAAATGGGCAAAATGAGCGAAAGCGAATTAAAATCTTTTATGCAGAATTCTACAAAAACAAGTAAAACTAGCATGCAAACGTCTTTAGCTGCAATTTATTCAGGCGCTCGCGATGTTGTGATGGTAGGAGCTTCAGGAACAGTTGACGGTTTGCAGCAGCTTATAATTAACAGGACGGGCGCTGCTACAGTTTACAATATAACCGGTGAAAAGGCAGGCGTGGAGATGTTTAAAGCTGCTTGGAATCTTGATGGGAAAGGTGGAGAAGGACAAATGAGCATATTAGGTCAACAATTGAAAGCTGCTATTGAAAATGGAGATTTTAAAGGACTTGATAATTTCTTATTTCTTGCAAAAACTCAAGCTAGTTTTGAGATGATAAGATTAGCTATAGAAGAAAATTATGACTTACTTACTAAGCCTATTAAAGAAGGTGGTCTTGAACTTGAAATATACGAGTTTACAGACAGACAGGGCAAATGGACTGATTCTAAAGGAACTCTTGTTCCTAATGAAGAAAGTTTAAGCGTTTTAGCTGGAAAGACAGAGAAAAAACGTTTGATAATTGCAAACGAAATGGGTGCTACCGGAATAGACTATCAGGGTAATTTCGTAAATGTATTGCTAGATACTCATTTGATGAGCGATGCTGATTTGGCTCAGGCGTTAAAGAGAACTGGGAGACCTGGCGGACCTAAGAATAGATGGGATACTACTAGAATAATGGCATATAGCGGCGATAAAGTAAAAGCCCAAATAGACGCATTTAAGGATAGCGCTATGTTTAGGGAAAGGGCAGTTGAGATGTGGAAAGATAAGAACGGGTATATGAGAGATTCTAATGCCGAAGCTTTGTTTGGTAAGTTTGTAAAATCTGGGCAGAAAATTGATTTTTCAAATATGTCGTCTGAGGCAATAAAGGAAATGTTGATTTTTGTGTCAGACATAAGATCATTATACGACATAGATGCTTCAATAAGATTTGCCGTAACAGACTCTATAAGGGATAGAATGGTTTTAAGCGTGCTTAGAGATTTGGTCGCTACAATGCCAGAAGGCGCTGCGCGTGAAGCGGTGCAGGAAGAATTAAATGCTGCTCTTGAATCTCGCGGTGGTTTTGATAAAAGTAATTTTAGTGTTGAAAGCATGAAAGCCGAAAGTCCCAGAGATGTTGTGCTAAAAGCTTTTAACAATGTCGGCGATGAAGTGAAAGACAGATTTGAAAGATTGAAAGGCGTCCTTGCCGGAGATGAAAACCTTAAAACCCAATTGCAAATTGTTGAAGAGCATATGGAAGCCGTTAGTTTAGCTCTTGACCCAAGAAGTTATTTTGGTGGTGAGCCTATTATTGATAAGGGACTTTCTTCCGCAGTAGATCTTGTAGAATTTGTGGGCATAATACGCTCTTTTGAACAATATATAATGCCGTTAGAAACTGTCGCAGACAGCGCTGGCGCGTCTTCTCCTTCTGAGGCTTTTGCTTCGTCAAGAGCCGAAGCTCCAATAATGGCTGTTCTTCACGGTCAATATGCTCCTGGTTCTGAGTACGTAACTACTGATGCTGCTAATGAAGAAGTTTTAACTGCAAAGGGAAAGATGTTTATGGATATTCAGCAGCGATTAAGTTCTAAAGACAATTCTATGGCATGGTTGATGTTTTTTATGGCAGTGCTTAATTTGTTAGGTTTAAATGAAGAGCGTAAGAATACATATCTTAACATAAACCCAGAAAATCCTAAAGAAGTGGCTGCTATGGCAAAAGAGCTGACGGAACTTCTTTGGCAAAATGCAGAATTAGAGACGCTTAACAATTTCATGCATATTTATGAGGAACTTGGCACTAACACCAGCAATCTTGTTTTTAATGATCTTGATGCTAGAAGTCTCAGGATTAAAGAGCGCAACAAGAATAATGCTACCAACATAAAGGTCTCTAGCACGGATATGTTCACTAGTTTTGCTGGCAATGCAAAAAATAGAATGATAGATGACTTTAGACGTAAAATTGCAGACGATTCCACATTGTCAATTGACGGCAAACTTACTCAAAAAGGCAGGCTATTTGTAAAGATAGTTGAAGGATTTATAAACAAAGATGAGGGGCGGCGCGACTTCTTGGTGAACGGACCTCTTGGCGAGTTTGTTTTGGGCGAAGTAAGAGGGTTAGGCTTTAACTTTGACAATCTTGATTTTGAGACATGTGCAAAGCTTGCAGACGATATTACTGCCGCTTTTTGGAAAGCTGATATTTGGGACGCTGATCAAGTTGAGCAATTGTACGGCTGGTATCAAATGATCCCTCCTGATCAAAGAAATGTTATAACATCGCTTTCCCAGCTACAAGGTATTTTGACAGCAAGCCACTCATCCGCCAAGAAACAAATGGCAGAACAATATGGAATTACTTTACCAAGTGCAATGGTAATTGAGCTTGCAAAATTAGCAAAAGATTTTAATTTCCCTGAAGACATAAAAGGCTATAGAGAAATTTTGACAAATATTGTTGAACGCAATAAAACTGTTGACCATATGTTGGCTAAGATGACAGAGATTGGCAATTTAAAATCAAAAGTTAGCGCATCCTCAGTGCCTTTTATTCTTAGAACAATACTTGCAGGCTTAAAGTCAATTCCTCATGGTATTATGGGTAAATACCGTATGAGAAAATTACAGGACTCCGTAAGACCTGATATTTCTGAAATTTTTGACCTTTTCCCTAATCTGGTACAGCAATTTATAAATCGTGCCGAAGGCGGTGGAGAAGGTGATAATAAGGTAAATGTAAATGAATTCGCTAAGTATATTAAACCTTTGATGTTATTTACTGGTATTGCAAATGATAAAACAGACACATCTCTGGACATATTCAATAAGTTTATGTCAGGAATATCTAGCAAAGATGTGGCTAATTTGGTCTATGGAAACAGTCCCAATTGGAAGAAGATTGGTATGGTTGTAGGTGGAGGGTTATTGCTTACCACAGTTACAGTAATTTCTGTTCTTACTGCGCCAATTTCTATTCCTTTGTTAGCGTCTATATTCATATGTGTTGGCGTGGCTTTAGCATCTCCGTTTATGGCGAGGCTTATTTTGGGACAAATCGGAGATAAGTTTAATTCAATAAAAAAGATAATGGATAGCAATTGGTTTGATAAGCTAAATATAATAGACATAAATAAGTTTGAAAAACTAGAAACAACTAAATTGCTAATGGAGTCTGGAAGTTTGGATGTCAGCGAAAGTCTATACGGATTTATAAAAGGTCCTGGAAGATTAAAGGATGCTCTTAACAGCGACCGACCAACTAGGTTTGATCAAGAAAATTGGGCATTTATTGAAGAATTAAGCCAAGAAGAGAAAATCTTGATTTTGGGCAAAGATATGGTTAAGAGAATGGATAGCTTAAAAGAACAGTTAATAAATGTTTATGCCAATAGACAAGACTATAAAGACAGGGAGCCTGATGAAGCAAAACGTAAGGAATTAGTTGCAAAAGAATTTAAGTGGGATATGATGTCTATCAGTAAACTTATTTTTGAAGAAAATCCTATGACGCAGGAATTTATAAATTCAGAAGAGTTCAAGAAATTGGCTAAAAATTTGCTTGTAGTAATGTTTAATGATTTTAAAGTAGAGAAAAATTACGATGTTTTAATTGAAAGACTTCAAGGGATTTTAAAACAAGAGAATACTCCTGGTGTTGTTGCTGATGACAGGAATATTACTATAGATCAATTGGCGGATGACAGGTATTTTGACGGCGAAAATAAAGTTGCCGATAGAAGTGGTAATTTGGCAAGAATTAGGGACCAAGCCTCTAGAGACATTCTTCCTGTTGAGGCGAAGATGGATAGAAGTGTGGGTTTAGATGGGGCTGGAAGAAGACTTGTTGGAAAATTTGGTGAGGGATTTACAAAACCGGGTGAAATGCAGATTGCTTTGTTAAAAGCATTGTGTTATTTTAAAAGTATCGGCGAAATGAGGGATTTTCTTAAGCTGGACGAAGTAGAAAACGCTGAAGATTTGCATATAGTAGGAGACCTTTCTGACGAGACTATAGCGCAAGCAGCTTTTAATACATATAAAGAAGCTCTTGACCAGCTTGCACAAGGAGCTTTGCAAGAAAATGAATTTAACGAAGTTTTAGAGTTGATAAGAGTTGTTGCAAGCGTTTTAATGATAGCTAGAGATAAGCCTGAGGTAGCTAATATGGTAGATGAGCACAATTATGATGCTATACAACGAGAGATAACTGATATGAATGTAGGCGTAAAAGCTCATGTCTTTGTAAATGTGTTCAAACAACAAGAGGGAACTATGATTTCTGATAATGGTGAGATGTTGTTTAATATAGATATAGGTAAATTAAAAGCAGCATTGGAAAGTGATAAAAAAGGCAAGAGGGTGTTATCTGATAAATTGGAAACATTGATGCCTATGATGAGAGAAAATAAAGTAAGAATTGACGCTTTAACAAGCATACGCCACAGTGCAAGAGCAGTTGCGGCATCTGCTTAGTTAAAAATTGGGGGACAATATGAATTTGAGTGGAAATTGTTGTAGATGCATAGGTATTTTAGTAATGTTGATAGGCATAACAACTGGCAGTAGTGCGGCGCAAGCTGGAAGCGAAGGGACGTCATCGGCTAGCAGCGGCCCGAGCGGGGATGCTAGTGCGAAGAAATGGTCATCGCCGTCCTCCGCAGGAACAAAAAGTTGGAATCCATTTAAGCCAATCGCGGCGTCGGCAACAAAAACATCAGAGCAAGCAGTTAATGCGGAGAAATCTGGTTCAGCGGAAAAAAGAGAGGGTACTGAAACAGTAGAAGTAGCAGGAAAAGCTTCGGAAAAAACTGAGACCACAGTAAATGGGAAAAGTTCACAACAAACTGAAAAAATTGAGAGTACTGTAGTTTCTGAGAAAAAGGAAAAAGTTAAAGAAGCGGTTTCAGCTGTTAATGAAAAAAATAAGAAGTAATCTGTAATAGCCGATTACTTGAAAACTATTCTCATAAACTCAAGATCATACGATAAAATTGAGAAATTAGGTAACCAATAGAAAAAGCCTAAAAAGGTAATGTGTTGATATATGGTGGTTTTGGAGATGTTTTAATGTCATCTCTAAAGCCACCATATAAATTTAAAAGTAGATAATTTATACAGTTTGACGGTAATTGCCTAAAAATATACAATACCTTTATAAGTGTTGCATTATAAGTTTATGGAAAATATATGAAAAAACGAACAAAAATTGATGAGTTTGAGCTTTTGAAAGCGGCTCAAGAGCCAGCTAATCTTGCAAGAAAGTTGCACCCTTTTTATCGCGGAAAAATAGAAACTGTTCCAAAGTGTAGAGTTGAAACTTTAAATGACTTTTCAATATGGTATAGTCCCGGGGTGGCAGCTGTATGTACTGACATTAGTAAAAATCCAGAACTTGTCTATGAATATACGAATAAATGGAATACTGTTGGAGTTGTAAGCGACTGCACAAGAGTTTTGGGATTAGGCGATATTGGTCCTGAAGCAGGTCTTCCTGTTATGGAAGGAAAGGCTCTTTTGTACAAGTATCTTGGCGGTGTTGATGCTTTTCCTATATGTCTTGACACTAAAGACGAGAAAGAAATAATACAAACTGTTAAAATATTGCAGCCGTCTTTAGGCGGAGTAAATTTAGAAGATATTTCTCAACCTAAATGTTTTTCTGTTTTGGATACCTTAAGAAAAGAATGCAAAATCCCTGTGTGGCATGACGACCAACAAGGAACGGCTTTGGTTACACTTGCGGGTTTTATCAATGCATTAAAAATTGTTGGTAAAAAAGTAAACAAAATAAAGATAGCAATGATAGGGGCAGGAGCTGCAAATGTTTGTATATCAAAACTTTTGATACTTTATGGGGCAAATCCTGCAAATATAGTTATGGTTGACGTAAAAGGGACGCTTCACAAAGATCGTAAGGATTTAAAATCATGCAAAGAGCAGTGGAATATAGCGTCAATAACAAACGCTGGCGACATTAGAGGTGGAGCCAAAGAAGCAATGGAAAATGCCGATGTTGTTATAGCTTTATCCACTCCAGGACCAGGAGTAATAAAGAAAGAATGGATAAAATCTATGGCTAAAAATCCTATTGTTTTTACTTGTGCCAATCCTACGCCTGAAATTTGGCCATGGGAAGCTAAAGACGCTGGTGCTGCCATTGTTGCTACAGGCAGAAGCGATTTTGAAAATCAAGTTAACAACTCTTTGGGTTTCCCTGGAGTTTTTAGAGGAGCATTAGACGTAAGAGCTTTTACGATTACCGACACAATGTGCATAACCGCAGCAATAGAGCTTGCTTCTTGTGTGCCTGATAATAAAATAAAACCTGACAAAATTCTTCCTACTATGGATGATTGGGAAATATTCCCAAAAATAGCTGCAGCTATAGGTGTAAAAGCGGCAAAAGAAAAAGTAGCTGGAAAAAAAATGAGTTACGATAAAATTTATAGCGTTGCGAAAGATATAATCAAAAGAAGTAGAGCAATAACCGAAACTATGATGAAAAAAGGTTATATAAAAAAGTGCGAAAAATAGAATCAAATATTATAACAAGCGCAGTTAAAGATTTATGCGCCAAAGCAAATTATAATCTCCCTGACGATGTTCTGAAGTCCGTAAATACCTCTATTCCTCAAGAGCAGGGCGTCTCTCGCGATATATTAGAGCAAATAGCAGACAATGCGGCTATTGCAAAAAAAGAGAAAGTCTCTTTGTGTCAAGACACGGGAATGGCGAATTTTTTTGTAAAGCTTGGCAAAGACGTATATATAGAAAATGGAGATATTTACGATGCAATAAACAAAGGCGTTGTTTTGGGCTATGCGGATAATTATCTTCGCAAATCTATTGTTTCTGATCCGATTGAAAGAAAAAATACAATGGACAATACGCCAAGTAATATTTATATTGATATTGTTTCGGGAGATAAAATAGAAATTACATTTCTTCCTAAAGGCGGTGGCAGTGAAAATGCTTCGGCGCTAAAGATGCTTACGCCTTCTGCAGGGTGGGAAGGCGCGAAAGAGTTTGTGCTAAGTGTTGTAAAGGATAAAGGCAGAGATGCTTGTCCTCCTCTTATAGTCGGTGTTGGAATAGGTGGAGATTTTGCTTCAGTTGGACTTTTGTCAAAAAAAACATTGCTTAGAGAAATAGAAAGCGCTAATAGAAATACATTTTACGCTAAAAAAGAACAAGAACTTCTTTCCGAAATTAACAAATTAAATATAGGACCAATGGGAATGGGCGGAAATCCCACAGCACTTGCTGTATTTATAGCGACAAAACCTACACATATAGCTTCGCTCCCTGTTGCGGTAAACATTCAATGCCATTCCTGTAGAAGAAAGAAGATTAGTATATGAAAATAAATTTACAAGATTTAATTTTGAATATTAAAGATATAAAAGTCGGACAGAAAATTCTACTCAGTGGTAATATCTATACAGCAAGAGATGCAGCCCATAAAAGAATTGTAGATATTTTAAACAAAGGCGAAGAACTTCCTATTGATTTAAAAAATTCTGCAATTTATTATTGCGGACCAACTCCGACAAAACCAAGAGAAGTTGTCGGATCTTGCGGACCCACAACGTCTTCCAGAATGGATGTTTATACTCCAATAATTTTAAAAGAAGGCGTTAAAGTTTTAATAGGTAAAGGCGACAGATCGGAATCGGTGGTAAAATCCTTAAAAGAAAACAACGCAGTGTATCTTGTTGCAACAGGCGGTGTTGGTGCGCTTATTTCAAAAAGAGTAAAAAAATCTGAATTGTTAATTTTTGAAGATTTAGGACCTGAAGCTATTTATAGATTTGAAGTTGAAGATATGCCTTTAATTGTTGCGATAGATAGTTTCGGCAATAATATTTTTAATAAGATTGTATCGTACAGTGCTTAAGAGGAAAACATGTTTTTAGCTTTAGACATAGGCAATACAAATATAACCATAGGTTTGTTTAATATGCAAAACGGAAAAGTTTTGCAGGGACCGTTAAAAGTTTGGAGAATGTTTACTATAAAAGAACAAACTTCCGATGAGTATGCTACAATGCTTATGGATATGTTTTTTTATTCTGGGTTTGATGCGAAAAAAGTAACAAGTATAGGAATAGCAAGCGTTGTGCCGTCTTTAAATCTTGTTTTTGAAGATTTAGTAAGAAATTATTTCGGAAAAAAAGCTTTTTTTATAAACCACATTAATTCAGGTGGCATTGCTTTTAATGTGCCAAATCCCAAAGAAGTTGGAGCTGACAGAATTGCCGATGCTGCTGCTGCTTATTCCATGTATGGAGGCGGTTGCGTTATCATAGATTTTGGAACTGCCACTACTTTTGATTGTATAGACGAAAAAGGTAGGTACATAGGTGGGGCTATAGCGCCGGGACCTGCAATATCAGCTCAGTCTTTAAGTTTGAAAACTGCCCAGTTGCCGCAAGTTGAGATGAAAAAAACTCTAAAATCAATAGGAAATACAACTGTGGAGTGCATACAGTCTGGACTTTATTTCGGTTATATTGGGCTTGTTAAAGAGCTTCTTGGAAGAATAAAGAATGAAATGGAATTAAAACATATAATAGCTACAGGTGGTCTTGCAGATCTTATTGTTGGTGAGATAAAGGAAATAGAAATTATTTTACCAAATTTGACTCTGGAAGGAATACGTATTATTTGGGAAAGAAGCGCAAATGTAAGTTAAAGTAATATTTATTTAGCTAGTACAACTTTTTTGATAAAATATAATTTTAGGAGGTTTGCTGTGAAGCTTCGTTTATTTTTGACAGGACTATGCGTTTGCATGTTAATGTCCGTGTTCGCCTATGCCGATAATATAATTTCTAAGGTAAATATTAAAGGGTTGCGCAATGTAAAAGAAAAAACCGTTTTATCAGAGATAAAACTTAAGAAAGGCAAAGAATATTCCCTAGAGTCGGCAAGAGCTGCAGTCCGCTCTATTACCGAGCTTGGATATTTTGATGAGTGTACTTTTACTTTTGACAGGAATACTGGCGTTCTTACGTTTGATGTTGTTGAAAAGCCCTATTTAGAAAGTATAGTTTTTAAAGGCAATGTTGAATTTTCAAATAGTAAGCTGAAAGGTACCAGTGTTCTAAAGGAAAAAGATTTTTATGATATTTTAAAGTTAGAAGAATCAAAGAAAAAAATACTAAAATTGTATGGAGATAAGGGTTATGCCGACTGCGTCATTGAAGCTTATCCTACCATTGATATAGATACAAACAGAATGACAGTAACTTTTCTTATAACAGAAAATAATAAAATTTTAATAGGTGACGTTAAAATTGAAGGCGTTATTTCATATCCTAATAAAAAAATTCTTAAACTTATAAAAAAAATAAGACCTAAAAAAATATTTAAAGATGAAAATTATCAAAAGGATTTATTAGGCATAGAGACTTTTTATAAGAATAATGGTTTTATGGATTATAAACTTGTAACATCTACAGTTTCTTTTAATAACTCTAGAACGGAAATGTTTTTAACTTTAAACATAAGTGAAGGCGTCAAATATAAAATAGGGGAAATTGCTTTTGACGGAAATTCTGTATTAGAAGATAAAGAATTAAAAAAGACTGTAAAATTTAAAAAGGGACAAGCATTTAACGAGCAAAAAGTTGCCGAAACAAAACAAGAGATCGCTGAGTCTTATGCAGATAAAGGGTATCTCCAAGCTCAAATTGTTCCAGATTTTCACAAAATCGGCGATATTGTAAATATTGATTGGAATATAAAAGAAAATTCAATTGTTTATGTCGGCAATATTTACATAGAAGGGTTGGAATCTACTAAAGAAAAAGTTATCAGAAGAGAGTTGTTATTAAAGCCTGAACATGTATTTTCAAGAAAAAAGCTTATAGGAAGTGTTCAAAGGATAAGAAATTTAGGTTTCATTGACGGTGTTGAACCTCATTTATTGCCTACAGGTGCTCCAAATATTGTGGATTTAGCTCTTGAAATTACGGAAGGAAAACCTGGCAATATCAATGCTGGCGTAGGCTATTCTTCTGTTGACGAAGTTGTTTTTACAGTTGGTCTTATGCATATGAATTTGTTTGGCTTAGGTCAGCACTTGGATTTCTCGGTTGAGTATGGAAAGAAAAAGACAAATTTCAACATAAGTTGGACTGAGCCTTATATTTTTAACAAAAATATGAGTTTAACTTTAAGCGCATTTGATATGCTTAGAAAAAAGGATTTTGCAGATGTCACTAATGCTTATGATGAGCATAGAACAGGTTTTTCAATTGACTTAGGTCCTAGAATCAGCCCGCTTGTAAGTTTAATGTTTGGTTACAGATATGAAAATGTAATGCTTTCCAAAATTGACGATTCAGTCAAACAGAAGATAGAAGAATCGTCGGATTTGTCTCAAGATAGAACGACTAGCGTGTTTGTGCAAATAGTATATGATTCTCTTGACTATAGATATGACCCAACAAGAGGCAATAGGCAATCATTAGGAGTTAATCTTGCGGGATCTTATTTAGGTGGAGAGGTAGATTATGTGAGAACGGTTTTTAAGAGCTCTTGGTTTTTGCCAGTAGTTTGGAAATTTGTTCTTAGTGCGAGATTGGAACTCGGATCTGTAGTATCTTACGGACATTCAAAGACAGTGCCTCTTTATGAGCGGTTTTATATAGGAGGACCCGAAAGCGTAAGAGGTTATAAATACAGAACAGAAATAGGTCCTGATGACGGTGGTAATTATAAAGCTGTTCTTAATTTTGAATATAAATTCCCAGTAGTAGCAGAAAGAGGCAACTCAATTTTAGTCGGAGCTTTCTTCTACGATATAGGTGGAGATTGGGGAAGGTGCGGAACTGTAAAATGGCTTGGAACAGGTGAGAATAATCTTCGTTCATCGGCAGGTTTTGAATTGAGACTTGCAACGCCGGCATTCCCTATAAGAATCGGTTGGGCATATGGATTTAATCATAAAGAAAAAGAAAGTTTGCAAGATTTATACTTCTCCATAGGTTTTCCGATGTAGTTTGTAAAGTTTTCCCTTTAGACAACGGTTTGCATAATCAACTTTTAGGATAGGGAATGGTTTTTAATAAAAATTTTTTGTTATTGTTTCTTTTCTTTTTCGTGCCTACCGTTTTTTGTTTTGAAATACCTATAAACGGAGCAGTTGAACGTATTGACGAGCCAGTTGAAAATGAAGCCATACAGAATAATATTATTTGTGTTGATATGGAGAAAGTTTTTAATTCTCACCCCATGACTTTAGAGTATAAGAGAGAAATAAAATCTTTTGGAAAAACGCGTAAAGATATTATTGACAACCTTGTGAAAGAGCTTAATGCACTTAAAGAACAAGCGAAAGTCGTTAATTTAAAAATATCAGAAGCAAAGTCTGAAAACAGGTCTTTTGGTGATCTTGTCAAGCAATTAAACGATATTCGCGGATTGATAAACGATAAAAAGTTGGAAATTTCCGATTTGTCTGAAAGAACAAAAACTGAAATAGTTTTAATGGAAGAGAGAAATACAGCTGAAGTTTTAAAGGATATAGAATCTTTGCTCAAAGAAGAACTTAAAAAATATAAAGCGACAATAGTTTTGGATAAACAAAGCGTTATAACGGAAAAGTGCAAAGACGTAACTAATGAAGTTATAAAAATGGCAAAGGATAGATAAATGAGATTTACAACAATTGAACTTGCGGCACTTGTTTCCGGCGAACTTATTGGTAATAAAGATATTGTTTTAACAGGCGTAAATGGTCTTTTGGAAGCAAAAAGTAATGAAGTTTCTTTTCTTGGGAATTTAAAATACCTGCAAGAAGCATTAAACACGCAAGCTGGTGTTATTTTTGTTGGGTTAGATAGCGATGTTGTTCAATTCAAAAATAAAAATATAATCAAAGTTAAAAACCCTCAGTATGCGTACAGCATAGTTCTTTCTATTATAGAGAAAGAGAGGTTATCTTTAATAAATAAAAAAGTTCATCAGTCGGCGTCAATATCTGATAAAGCCAAAATTGGCAAAGCCGCATACATAGGTCAAAATGTTGTGATTGAAGATGGGGTTATAATTGGGGATAATGCTAAAATTTTTCCTAACGTTTACATAGGCAAAGACGTAAAGATTGGAAATGATTGTTTAATATATCCTAATGTCGTAATAAGAGAAAATTCTTTAATAGGTGATAGAGTTATTTTGCAGCCTGGAGTTGTTGTCGGCGGAGATGGTTTTGGTTTTGTAATTATTGATGGTAAGACTCAAAAGATTCCTCAAATAGGAAGAGTAGAAATAGGCAATGATGTTGAAATAGGCTCCAATACTACAATTGATAGGGCGACTGTTGACGCTACAAGGATAGGAAATGGCACAAAAATAGACAATCTTGTTATGGTAGCCCACAATGTTCAAATCGGTGAAAACTGCATACTAGTTTCGCAAGTTGGAATATCCGGCTCTACCTGTTTAGGCAATAATGTAACAATAGGTGGGCAGACGGGACTTGCCGGACACATAAAAATAGGCAATAATGTTATGATTTCAAGCCAATCTGGAATATCTGGAAATATAAAAGATGGAGAAGCTGTTGGAGGAAATCCTATGGCTCCGCTAACTCAAAGTATAAAGATAAGAGCCTTAATGAGAAAGCTTCCTGAAATGTATTCCGATTTAAAAAAAATAAAGAAAGCTTTGGAGGATAAGTAAATTTAAATGGCAAAACAAACGACTATTCTTAAAGAAGTTTCTATTGAAGGTATTGGTCTCCACACTGGAAATAAAACTATTGTGGTTTTTAAACCTGCTTCTGCAGGACATGGCATAAAGTTTGTAAGAACCGACTTGCAGAATAAGCCTGAAATTGCGGCTCTTTATTCAAATGTGGCTTCAGGGCTTACTGTTAGAGGTAGTGTCATAGAAAAAGACGGTGTTAGAATTCATACAATAGAGCATATAATGTCAGCTTGCTCGGCTCTTGGAATTGATAATTTGATTATAGAAATTAACAATAATGAGCCTCCAATTCTTGACGGTAGTGCAAAAATAATAGTGGAAACTTTGCTGAAGAGCGGATTAAAAGAGCTAGATTCTCCGAAACAATATTATGTAATAAAGAAACCTATTCATTTTGAGTCAGGAAAAATTAAAATAACGGCTTATCCTTCGGACAAACTTGAAATAGACTGTACTATAGGTTTTGATCATCCGCTCTTAAAATTTCAACAAATGTCTTTTGGGAATATAAGTAAGGAAGATTATTTAAATAACATCGCTCCTGCTAAAACTTTTTGTTTTGACTATGAAATAGAGGCTCTTCAAAATAACGGTCTTGCGCTTGGTGGCTCTATGGACAATGCTATAGTTTTGGGATTGAACGGCATACACAACAAAGAACCATTACGTTATGAAGATGAATTTGTAAGACATAAAATTTTAGACTTAATCGGAGACTTATATTTAGCCGGCAAGCCAATAAAAGCTAAAATAGTTGCCGATAAACCAGGACATCAAAACAATATTGCTTTTTTAAAAGAGTTCTTAAAAGAAGCAATTATAGAAGAAGACAAAGAAGCGGAGGATGGAATGAACGCAAATTACGAAACATCTGGAATGGAAAGAACTTTATCTCATGAAGAAGTTTTAAAATATATACCACACAGATACCCATTTTTAATGATAGATAAAGTTAAAATAAACACTGCGCAGCCTGCCAAAGCTGTAGGCTATAAATGTGTAAGTGGTAATGAAAATTTTTTTCAAGGACATTTTCCCGGAGCACCGATTATGCCCGGTGTTTTAATAGTTGAGGCTATGGCTCAAACATCGTGCGTTATGTTTTTATCCAGACCTGAAATGCAGGGAAAACTTGCGTATTTTACGTCAATAGACAAAACAAAATTCCGCAGACCCGTCAAGCCGGGAGATTTGTTGGAGTTAAGAGTTGAGATTATCAAAGACGGTGGAAGACGCGGAAAAATGAAAGGCGAAGCCTATGTTGACGGCAAATTAACAACAGAAGCAGAGTTTATGTTTATTATTATAGACAGAGAGCAATAAATATAAATGCTGCTGTAGAATTATATTGTAAATTAGTTAGATTCGTTAATTTAGCATTAGAGGTAATAATGATACATCAAACAGCCGTAATAGACAAAAGTGCGGTTATAGAGGACGGTGTAGAGATAGGTCCTTATACTGTTATTGGTCCAGAGACTATTATAAAAAGCGGGACAAAAATACACGGTCAATCTGTAATTGAGTATTCTGAAGTAGGAGCTAACTGTGAAATTTTTAATTTTTCGTCAATAGGTAAACGCCCTCAGGATTTAAAGTATCAAGGCGAAAAAACTAAAGTTATAATTGGGGACGGCACCACAATAAGAGAGTGTGTTACTTTGAATAGGGGTACTGCTGCTGCAGGGCAGACTATTTTAGGTAAAAACTGTTTAATTATGGCGTGTGCTCATATTGCTCACGACTGCATAATAGGCGATAGCGTTATAATAGGTTATTCTACAGGCATTGCGGGTCATGTTGAAATAGATGACAGCGCTATACTGAGCTCAGGAATAGGTGTTCATCAATTTTGTAAAATCGGAAAGTCCGCAATTATAGGTGCAGGTTCAATGGTAAACATGGATATTATTCCATATGTAACGGCTCATGGCGATAGAGTTGTTCTTGCTGGTTTAAATCTTATAGGTTTAAAAAGAAAAAAAGTAAAACTTTCAGAAATTGAAGATATAAAAGACGCTTACAGAATATTATTTATGTCTAAGCTGGCTCTTGAAGATGCTCTTGTTAAACTTAAGGACTCAGCATCTCAATATGTTAAAGAGATGATACTTTTTATAGAAAATTCCCAAAGAGGCATTGCCAGACCAAAACAGGGGTAAAAATGATACACCAAACTGCAGTAATTGATAAAACTGCCGTTATAGGCGCCAATGTTGAGATAGGAGCTTATACGGTAATAGGCAAAGATGTTGTGATTGGCGATGGGACTATTATAGGATCCAACGCGTATATAGAATATGCAGAAATCGGCAAGAATTGTAAAATTTATCACTCAGCTTCTATAGGAACAGCTCCTCAGGATTTAAGCTATAAAGATGAGCCGTCAAGGGTTTACGTAGGCGACGGCACAGTGGCAAGAGAATTTGTAACTTTTAACAGGGGATCTGCCAAAACAGGAAAAACAATCATAGGAAAAAATTGTTATTTTATGACTTCTTCCCATGTTGCTCACGATTGTCGTATTGGTGATGGTGTTATTATGGCAAATTGTTCTGCTGCTGCAGGGCACGTTGAGGTTGGAGACAATACCTTTGTAAGTGCAACAGTTGGGATAGTTCAGTTTTCAAAAGTTGGTAAGGGAGTTATGTTAGGTTCAGGTGCTACCGTAACAATGGATATAATTCCTTATGTCTTGTGTGCTGGATACAGAGCCGTGCCGAATGGTTTGAACTTGGTAGGCATGAGAAGAAGACGAATGCCTGCGGAAGAAATTAACGCTGTGAAAGACGCATACCGCATTCTTTTTATGTCAAAGTTAATGCTTAAAGACACTTTGCTAGAGCTTGAACAAAGCAAATCTATAGCTGTACAAGAAATAGTAGCATTTATAAAAAATTCTAAAAGAGGCATTGCCAGACCTGAATAGGCGCTTTTGAGGAACATATTCAAATATAAAGCTGATTTATTATAGAGGTTTAGTAATTATGGAAAATATAGGCTTAATAGCGGGCAACAATAGATTTCCATTTTTAGTTGCACAAGAAATAAAAAGAAGTGGTGATAGGGTAATATGTATTGCTCTAAAAGAAGAAGCCGATCAAAATTTGGAAAAAATTTGCGATAAAATATATTGGCTTTCAGTTGGAAAGTTTCAAAAGATTATAGATACACTTAAAAGCGAAAATGTGAAAACCGTTATAATGGCAGGTCAAGTAAAACATGTTAAAATTTATTCGGCTATTAGTATGGACTTTCGCGCTATTAAAGTAATGGGAAGTTTAATAAACAAAAAAACAGATACAATTCTAAAAACAATTGCCAATGAGTTTGAAAAAGACGGTATGCACCTTACGGCTTCACACGCATATTTAAAGCATTTACTTGCTCCGAAAGGCTTGATAGTCGGTAAAAAACTTTCTTCAGATGAAAATAAAGATGTAGAGTTTGGATATAAAATAGCCAAGGGCATTGCAGGTTTAGATATAGGTCAAACTGTCGTTGTAAAAGACAAATCTGTTCTTGCAGTTGAGTCTGTAGAAGGAACGGACGAATGCATAAAAAGAGCTTACGCTCTCGGCGGCAAAAATTCCATTGTTGTTAAAGTCGCAAAGCCAAATCAAGATTTTAGATTTGATGTTCCTGTTATAGGGCTTAGCACTATTGACAATTTAAAAGAAAATAAAGTAAGAGTGATGGCAATAGAATCAGGTGTCACTTTAATTTTGGATAAAGATGAAGTAATAGAAAAAGCGAAAAAGCTCGGTGAGACTATAATTGGAATATAAAATAATAGAGGTAAAAAATGATAAATATGGCTTATCCGATTATTGGAGAGAGAGAAAGACGGTTAGTAAATGACGTTTTAGATTCAAGAATTTTAGCAAGCGGTAAGTATGTAGCTCAGTTTGAACAGTCTTTCGCTAAATATTGCGGAGCTGAGTTCGGTATAGCCAATGCCAACGGAACTACGTCGCTCCATACGGCGCTTTTGATGTTTGACATTAAGCCCGGCGATAAAGTAATAACTACGCCTTTCACTTTTATAGCTACTGCTAATTCAATTCTTTTTTGTGGAGCAAAGCCGGTTTTTGTAGATATTGATCCAAAAACTTTTAATATAGATCCTGTAAAGCTTGAAGAGGTGTTAAAAAAAGAAAAGAATGTTAAAGCTGTTTTAATAGTACATTTATATGGACTTCCATGCGATATGGACGCCATGCTTAAATTGAAGAAGAAATATAAATTTAAACTTATAGAAGACGCTTGCCAAGCTCACGGAGCTGAATTTAAAAAGAAAAAAGTTGGAACATTCGGTGATGCTGCTGCGTTTTCATTTTACGCCACAAAGAACATGATGACTGGTGAAGGCGGGATAGTTCTTACAAATAATGCGAAAGCCAACAAATACGGAAGGCAAATTATAAACCATGGAAGAGAAGGTCATTCCACGCATACGATTTTAGGATACAATTTCAGACTTACGAATTTAGCCGCTGCTATAGGCATAGCTCAGCTTGAACAGCTTGAAAATTGGATTGCAAAAAGAATAGCGAATGCAAAAAGATATAATGAGGCTTTTAAAGATTTAGAGTTTTTGAAACCTCCGCATGTTCCTGAAAATTGCAGGCATGTTTTTCATCAATACACTGTAAGGGTTTCCTATAAAGAAAGAGAATCTTTTATGAAATATCTTTCGGATAAAGGCGTAGGAAGTGGAATTTATTATCCCTGCGTAATATACAAACAGCCTCTTTATAAGAAGCTGGGATATAAGACTGGTCTTTGTAAAGAGGCTGAAAAAGCCGCAATGGAAGTTATGTCGCTTCCTGTCCACCCGTCTCTTTCAAGTGTTGAAGTTGACGAAATAATTAAAGTTGTAAAAGGCTATAAAAGATGAGTATAAGAGTAGCGGTAATTGGAGTTGGTTCTCTTGGACAACACCATGCCAGAATTTTGGGAGAACATCCTGATTCAAAACTTGAATTTGTTGTAGATGCTGATGCCAAACGAGCTGAAAAAATAGCAAGGGCAAACAAAACGAATTACTTAACGAATTTTAATGAGCTTATTGGAAAAGTTGACGCTGTAGTTATCTCAGTTCCGACGCCATATCACTATCAAGTTGCAAAACCTCTTTTGCAAAACGGTATTCACTGCCTAGTGGAAAAGCCTTTTACTTTAAACGTTGCTGAGGCAGAAGAACTTATAGAAATAGCAAAGTCAAAAAATTTAGTTTTACAAGTTGGTCACGTTGAAAGATTTAATCCTGCAATCATAGCTGCCGCTCCATTTATCAAAAGTCCCAAGTTTATTGAAGTTAATAGGCTTGGTCCATATGATCCAAGAACCAGCCACATAGGCGTGGTTTTGGATTTGATGATACATGATTTGGATATACTTTTTTATCTTGTAAAAGATAAAGTTGTTTCTTTGGAAGCTCACGGAGCTAAAATTCTTTCAGATACGGAAGATATTGCTAAAGTTAGGCTGAGATATGCTAATGGCTGTGTAGCAGATGTTTCAGCTAGCAGAGTTTCAATGGAAAAATACAGAAAAATAAGAGTATTCCAATCTGACAGCTATGTTTCAATAGATTACGCTGGTAAGAGTCTTAAAGTTTATGCTAAAAAAGAAGGAAAAGAGAAAATTACGTCACTTTTTGATATAGACGTAAAAAAACCTAAACTTCCACCAAATGAACCTTTATTTTACGAATTAGATAATTTCTTAAGCAATGTATCTGAAGGTAAAAAGCCTGCTGTTTCCGGAGAACAAGGAAGAGACGCTGTAGAGCTTGCCTTAAATATTTTAAAAAATATGCAGTTTTAATCTTTGGGTGTCATTTGCAAAGATTAGGAGCAGTTTTATTATGTCTATAATAGAAATAGAAAAATTTAATCTGTATTATTCTGATTTTCATGCGCTTAAAGATATAAATATAAATATTGAAGAAAAACGTGTGACTGCCATGATAGGTCCGTCTGGTTGTGGCAAATCTACTCTATTAAGGTCTATAAACAGAATTAATGATACAATAGATGGCGTTCATACTTCAGGAGCAATAAATATTTCCGGACATAACATTTACGATGAAGATAGTGACGTAGATGCTTTAAGAAAAAATGTAGGAATGGTTTTTCAAAGACCGAATCCTTTCCCTGTTTCAATTCACGAAAATGTAGCTTTTGGTCTTAAAGTAAACAGAATAGCTTCGGATAAAAACGTTATAAACGAAACGGTAGAAAAAAGTTTAAAAGCCGTTTTGTTATGGGATGATATAAAAGACAAGCTTCGTAAATCGGCATTGTCTTTAACTTTAGAGCAACAGCAGAGGCTTTGTATAGCAAGGGTTATAGCCATAGCTCCGCATATTATTCTTCTTGACGAGCCATGTTCGTCCCTTGATCCTGTTGCCACAAGAAATATTGAAGAATTGATTATTAAGCTCAAAGAAAAATATACGATACTAATAGTAACGCACAATATGCAGCAAGCTGCCAGAGTTTCTCAAGATACGGCTTTTATGCTTATGGGCAAGCTTATAGAATTTGATAAAACTGAAAAAATATTTACTAACCCCTCGGAAAAAGAAACTAATGATTATGTCAGCGGCAGATTTGGTTAAGGAGGCATCGGTATGCGGCACTTTGATGTTGAAATGAGCGATTTACAAAATCAGCTTCTTGATATGGCGGGACTTGTTCAAAAAATGATACAAGCTGCTACGGAAGAACTTGTTTCCAGAGATCCCAATCAAATAGATACGGTTCTTTCTCTTGAGGAAGAAGTCAATATTCAAGAGATAATTATTGACGATAAATGTTTAAAACTTATAGCTTTAAATCAACCTGTCGGAGCTGATTTAAGATTTATAACTTCTGCTATGAGGATTAACAGCGATTTGGAAAGGATGGGGGACGAGTCGTTAAATATAGCAAAGATGTCTTTGGACTTAATAAAGTATCCTGAGATCAAACCTCTTGTAAATATCCCAAAGATGATAGAAATTGTTCAAAATATGATTATAGATTGCATAAAAGCCTTTAATACGAGTGATTCTGAACTTGCTATGTCTGTTTTGTCTAAGGATAATGAAGTAGATGCTCTGAGAGACGCCATTATAAGCGAATTGAAAACAGTTTTGATTGCTTGTCCCGACTCGGATACTGTTCAACGCGATACAGACCTGATGTTCATAGCTAAAAGCATAGAAAGGCTTGGCGATCATGCGACCAATATTTGCGAAGATATAATTTTTATGGTTCATGGAAAAGATATTCGTCACCCGAGAGCTTAGCGTATGTTTACAAAAATTATTGTATTTGATTTGGGCAATGTTATATTCAAATTTGATTTAATGAAATTTATTAAGGCGTATATCCAAAGAATTCCAGATCACAAAATAACTGATTTCAATGAATTGATTCCGACATATTCTGAATTTGCGTATTCTTATGAAAAAGGCAATATTTCTTCTTTTGATTTTTACGATATATTAGCTAAACGGACACAATATTTGGGAACGTATAACGAATTTGTATTTCAGTGGAATAATATTTTGAACCTATGCCTGAAACAATAGAATTGATAGCTATGCTTGCAAGTAAATATAAACTTGCAATACTATCCAATACAAATGAGCTACATTTTGATTATTTGAAAGATCGTTATCCTGAGGCATTTGCTCTTTTTAATGATTTTTTTCTTTCTTACAAAATGCATTTGAGAAAGCCGGAAGACGAAATTTATCAACAGGTAATACGCCGTTATAATGTTTTGCCTTCAGAAATATTTTTTATTGACGATATGGAAGAAAATATTAAAGCTGCTAAAAGAAATGGAATTAATGCTTGGCTGTTTACTAAAACTTATGATCTCACAAAAAAACTTAAAGAAGAAAAGGTTTTGATATGAGAGATTTTGGTGTGAGTTTAAAAAAACAGGCAGAACTAGATAAAATTTTTAAACGGTACGAGATAAAAGAGTCAGACATTGAAGAAAAATTTGTGCGTTCGCCTGGCAAAGGCGGACAGAACGTCAATAAAGTGTCTTCGGCTGTTTATTTGAAACATTTTCCTACCGGCACGGAAGTAAAATGCCATCGCGAGAGAACGCAAGGATTGAACAGATTTTTAGCAAGGCGGTTACTTGCCGAAAAGATAGAAGAAAATCTTCTTGGCGAACTGTCAAAAAAGCGTCAAATGATAGAAAAAATACGCAACCAAAAAAAGAAGCGTTCAAAAAGAGCAAAAGAAAAAATTCTTAGGAACAAAAAAATAACGTCTTATAAAAAAGAAATGCGGGAAAAGGTAAGCTATTGATGCTTGAGAAAAAGTCAAAACCTTACTATCTCGGGCATAGAAGCAGGCTCAGAAATAGGTTTTTGGAAACTGGCTTTAAAGGTCTTGCCGATTATGAAATTTTGGAGCTTGCTCTTACGTATGTAATCCCTAGGAAAGACGTAAAACCTCAGTCCAAGTCGCTGATACAAGAATTTGGCAGTCTAAAACAAGTTTTTGATGCTGATACAAAAGATTTAAAAAAGATAAAAAATTTGTCAGACTATTCTGCAGGATTTCTGATGTTTTTAAGAAAATTCTCTTCTTTATATCTTTCGCTTGGAATAAAACAACAAGAAAAAATAAACTCTCCTACTATGGTAAAAGATTTTTTAATTTCGTCTTTAAGTGGAGAAAAAATAGAAAAAGTTTATATTTTAACGCTAGATTCTGGAAACAGAATAACATCTTATAAAGAACTTGAAAGCGGTACAGTAAATAAATCTTTCCTTATGCCAAGAAAAATAGCAGAAACAGCTTTAAGTAATAAATCAGCCTCTATAATAATAGCTCATAATCACCCTGGCGGAACATTAAATCCTTCTCAAAGTGATATTGCTGCGACTATTTCGGTAAGAAAAGCTTTAGAATCAATAGAAGTCTTTCTTTTGGACCATATAATAGTTTCAAACAACGATTATTTTAGTTTTAAAGAACACAGTTTGATATAGAAATTAAAATTTGTTTAAATAAGCATTGTAATCGCTCATTTTCTATCTGGTTGGAGTATTTTATACGACAAAAGGAGAGTAAAATGATCAAACATGTTAATGGAAAAAATGACAAAAAGTCAGTGTTTCTCTACACTTTAAGTACTTGCGTGTGGTGTAAAAAAACAAAACAGCTTTTGATTGACATGGAAATTAAGTACGATTACATTGATGTTGATTTGCTTGTCGGAGCTGATCAAGATAAGGTTATGAAAGAGTTGTCTAACGTAAATCCGCAGGGTGGTTTTCCTACAATACTAATCAATAAAGTAAAAACAATTGTTGGTTTCCAACCTGATGCGATAAGAGAAGCGCTCTTATGAGCGGAGAGATAAATACTACAGAAGAATTGATGGATTATCTCAGAAAAAACGCACAAGAGAAAGGATATTATTTTAACAAAGATTCTTCTTTTGTAAACGAACTGTTAAAGAGCTTGCTTATTAATTTAAAACGCTATGGATATGCTTCATGTCCATGTAGGCTTTCAACTGGTAATTATGATTTGGATTCAGATTTAATTTGTCCTTGTGTCTATATGGAAGACGATGTAAAAAAATATGGATCATGTTTTTGCGCTTTGTATATTTCAAAAGATATTTTTGAAAGTGGAAAACTACCTGCATCAATCCCTGAAAGCAGACCAAAAGACAAACTATTCGGCATAGATTATAATAACATAAGCGCAAAAAGGCCATCTGAAAAAAAGTGGAAATGTGAGATATGCGGATATGAGCATCTAGGAAGCGAGCCTCCAAATAGTTGCCCTAAATGTGGTGCTCCGAAAGAAATGTTTAAAGAAATGAAGTAAATGGAAAATTATATTTATCGTATTCAAAGTTTATTTCAAAACCTGCTTTTTCTTGATTGAAAGCAGGTTTTTGCAAGCTAATCGGCTATATTATGATAATTGTAAACACAGGGAACGGAAAAGGTAAAACAACGGCAGCTATTGGGCAAATAATTCGCTCATTAGGGCAGGGCTTTAAAGTTTGCTTAATACAATTATTTAAGGGAGAGGAGTTTTACGGCGAGCAGAAAATTTTGTCAGGTCTAGGCAATTTGGATTTTTTTTCGTTTGCAAAAAAACACCCTTATCTATTTAAAAGCGTAAGCGTCAAAGATGCAAAACTAGATTGTTGTTTAGCTATGGATAAAGTAAAATTACTGTCTCTTAGTCCTAAAAAGTACGATTTAATAGTTTTGGAAGAATTTAATATCGCTTTACGCGATAAGTTTATAGATGAAAGAGAATTCTTAACTCTTTTACAGCAGTTATCTCAGAAGTCAAATATTATCGTAACTGGGAGAAGCGCTCCTCAAAATTTGATTGACGTTGCAGATATTGTGACTGAAATGAAAGAAATAAAGCATTGTTATAATAAAGGCATAAAAGCTTACAAAGGAATAGAATACTGAGTTTATTGATTTTAGTTATATAGCTAATTATAAGGATTTGCAATGAAGAATTTTGAACAGTTTATTGGATCTTTTTCTTTTGATGGACGGCTTGCAGAAGTTGACATAATAGGCTCTATAGCTCATGTCAAAATGCTTGTAAAGACAAGGATTATAAATTCTTACGAAGGTAAAAAAATTGTCGCAGGACTTGTGTCTATATTGAAAGATTTAAAAAAAGGTTGGAAAATTCCAAAAGAAGAAGACATACATTTTGCGGTTGAAAAGGAACTTATACGCAGAGTAGGTGCTGTTGGTGGCAAAATGCATACTGCCAGAAGCAGAAATGATCAAGTTGCTACAGATTTAAGGCTTTATATTAAAGATGCAGCAAAAACAATTGAGAATTTGTTGAACGATTTCCAAAAAATACTTGTAAAGAAAGCAAATGATAACATAGATGTGATTATGCCGGGTTTTACGCATTTGCAACCGGCTCAACCTATTTTAGCTGCTCATCATCTTCTTGCTTATGTGCACATGTTTCAAAGAGACAAAGAAAGACTGGAAGATTGTTATAAAAGGGTTGATTTTTTGCCTTTGGGAAGTGCGGCTTTGGCTGGAACATCTTTTAAAATTGACAGACTCTATACGGCAAAACTTTTAGGATTTAAAAATATAAGCGAAAACTCTTTGGACGGTGTTAGCGACAGAGATTTTGCGATAGAATTTGTTTTCTGTATGTCTGTTATATCTTTACATTTGACAAGATTTTGTGAAGAGATAATCTTATGGATGAATCCAGAGTTCGGTTATATAAGCATAAATGATAAATTTACTTCAGGCTCCTCTATTATGCCGCAAAAAAGGAATCCAGATTGTGCTGAAGTAATAAGAGGAAAATCTGGAAGAATTTTTGGAGATTTAACAGCTCTTTTTACTATTGTAAAATCTTTGCCTTTGGCTTATAATAGAGATTTGCAAGAAGACAAACCTCCTGTTTTTGATGCTTTTGACAATGTAAAAATGTGTCTTGAAGTAATGAACGATATGATTGCAAGTTTAAAGTTTGTTAAAGAAAATACTTTAAAAAGCACTGAAAAAGGCTTCATAGCGGCTACTGAGATGGCTGATTATCTTGCAAGAAATAACGTGCCTTTCAGAACAGCTCACACCATAGTTAGAGATATTGTTTTGTATTGTAAAGGGCATTCCAAAACTTTGAAGGACCTTTCCATTTGTGAATTCAACAAATTCTCGCCAATATTTAAAAAAGATATTTTTAAATATTTAGACGCTAAGCATATTGTTGACATGAAAATTTCCTACGGTTCCACTTCAAGAAAATCTATTGTCAATCAAATAAAAAATATTAAACGGAAATTAGAATGAAAAAGAATGTCTGTATTTTTGCTTTAATGGCTTGTATTTGTTTTTTTTCGTCATTAGTTCAATCTCAAATGGTTGAGGAGATTTTGACGGAAGATGTAAGCATACAAAGAGCTTTGTCCTCTAATATTGAACTATTGGAAGCTGCTCAAGATATTGATTTTGCCAGTCAAAAAATTGTTGAATCTAAAGTTTTATATTTCCCTAATTTTGATTTTAACTTGAATTGTTCCCATTTTAATAGTAGTTTTTTAACGCTTGTTTCAGACTCCATGTCGCAAGCTCCTATCCTTTTGCCTGATGGAAAGCAAGATCTGCGTTATTCTGCAAGAATTTCAGTTTGGCAAAATATTTACACTGGCGGGAGAATAAAAACTGCGAACAAACTTACAAAAATAAATAAAGAAAAAACGGAGAATGAAAGAGACATTATTAAAAATAAAATAATAAACGATGTCAAATTAATTTTTAACGAATGTTTGTATTATAGAGAATTATTAGAGATAGATATTGCAAAGCTGAGATCAGTTGAGCTTGGGAGGATGCAGCTTTCTTCAGAAAATATCAAAAAATTGAGAAGAAAGTGCATAGAAGAACAATTATCTTTTGAGAAAGAACTTTTAAATTTACTTGCTGTTATGGGGAAAGATATTAACTCTATCGTTAGAATCTCAGGCAAAGCCATTCCAAAAATCAAACAATTAGATTTTGACAAATGTTTATTCCTAGCGTATCAGTTTAAACCAGAGCTAAAATCATCGCAGACTCAAGAAAAATTAGATTCTTTGTCGCTTAATTTGCTTTCTCTCCAGAAATTTCCGAAGATAACGTTAGGCGCTGCTCAAGAATGGTTGGGAGCAAGACTTTTTAAAGATGATATGAATTGGTATATTTCTTTAAATGCAAATATTCCTATTTTTGACGGGGGATCTTTATTTACAAAAATTAAACAAGGCAGAATAAAAATAAGGCAGTCTGTTTTGGCGAGATCAAAAGCTGAAAGAGAAGTAAGATTAAGCATTAGCAAGTCCTTTTTGGAATACAACTTTTGGAGAAAACGCGCGATAGACGCTAAATTGTTGGAAAAAAAGCATTATGATGAAGATGATATTGAATTGATAAGAAATTTAAATAGAAGTTATTGCAATCTTGAATTTGCCGTAGGAGTTGATCTTGATTCCTATTAAAAGTTCTATTTTTATAATTTTTGTTGTATTGCTTTCAGTTTACACCTCGTTTGCCAAAGTACAAGACTTTAACGAGGAAAATTTTTTTATAGATGTTTTGTGGCGTAAAGCTATGTCTGTTGAAGAAAAGCAACTGCCAAAAATTGCTTTGGTTTTAGGAGGAGGAGGAGCAAGAGGGTTTGCGCATATAGGTGTTTTGAAGGCGCTTCAGGAAGAACGAGTTCCTGTAAATTTGGTTGTAGGTACAAGCGTTGGCTCTATAGCAGGAGCTTTATACTGTGCAGGTGCGTCTCTTGAAAATTTCCAAAATGATATAAAAGATTTTGACGTTGGAGACATTTCAAATTTTAGTTCTATATCTCTTTTAGAAATGCTTTTGACTGACCGCCGCCTTTCAAATAAAAAGCTTGAAGATTTTATAAATGCAAGAATAGGAGAGGTAACCTTTAATCAATTACAAATTCCTTTAGTGTGCATTGCCACTGATTTAATTACTGGAGAAAGAATATTGCTTAGGGAAGGAAGCGTAGCTTTTGCGGCAAGAGCCAGCTCTACAGTGCCAGGTATTTTTCAACCAGTTGAATATAATCAGCGCTATTTAATTGACGGCGGTTTATCTGAAAATATACCTGTCAGCGTAGCTAAAATTTTTAAAGCGGATGTTATTATAGCCATTCCTTTATCTGCAGATATCACAAAAAACAGTGTAACTAATATATTTTTAACTCTTATGCAAGCTATATACATACAAGGGCAGTCTTTAGACCAATATAACTTGTCAATGGCAGATGTTGTAATATCTCCTGACGTTGGAGATTTAAATGCTGCAAACTTTGCCGGAGCTTACAAAACCATAGATAAGGGTTATATGGTGACAAAAAAATCTATCAAAGAGGTAAAAATAGCCATTATAAATAAAATACCAGAGAGAGTTTTAATTGAATAGTCTAAAATTTTGCACTATATTATTGATGGTATTTATTTTTGCCGGCGGTTCTTTTGGGTTAAAAGCTAATTTAGAAGAACATCAAAAAAAATCTTCGTATTCAAAGGCATTGGCTGAATCTTTAATTGAGGTCAATATAGTTAAAAATAAAAAAGAAAGTCTAAAAGAACTTGATCTTTTAGCAAAAAGTTTTATAGAGAAAGGTTTTTATAATAGAGCATTAGACGTTTACGATAAAATTTTACGCCAGAAACTTCCAAGAAAGAAAGTTTTTGAATACTATGTAATAATTGGCGATTTATATAATTTAAAAAAAGATTACAATTTAAGTTTGGATTACTATAAAAAAGCTCTGTATATTCGCAAAAATAATGCAGAAGTTATGGTTAAAATCGGAAAAACTTTTTTTGAAGTAAATCTTTTTGAACTTGCAGAAAAAATGTTTTTAGCTGCTTTAAAAATAGATAAAAAATCAATCAAGGCTAACAGAGGGTTAGGAGATCTGTTTTATAAACAAGGCATTTATGAAAAGGCTATAAATTATTATATCAAAATTCCCAAAGAATTTTATGAAAGAGAGATTATAAGAAATATGGCTGATTCTTATAAAAACCTTAACAAAATAAATGAAGCCATGGATATTTTAGAACCCTTTTTGGAAAAGCACATAGATTATGAACTAACGTTTGATATGGGACTAATTTACATGAGTATAGACAATTATGAAAAAGCTAAAGAATGGCTTTTAAAGTCTTTGGAAATTAAGGCAAATAATTTTAAGAATTACGTTTATCTAGCTTCTCTTTACGACTTAACTGGAGAACATAAAAAAGCTATTGATCTATTTAATAAGGCTTATAACTTAGACTCTTCTTATGCATCGGTTGATTTTATGAGAGCTAGTTTGGCATATAAAACCGGAAGAATTAGAGAGGCTAAGATGTATGCAAATGAATCTTACAAAAAAGCTAAGTCTGTTTTTGTAAAAGATCAAGCAAAAAAACTTATAGAATTTTTAAATAAAAAATAAAAAACAGAGAACAAGCAATAAATATTTATACTTAGCCAATTCTCTATTTTTATTTTATATAGCTTTCTTAACTTTGTTTGATTTAATGCAAGAAGTGCAAACATATTCACGAGTTTTTTTGCCATCAAGTATGATATTCAAACTTTGAAGATTGGGTCTGAAAAGCCTTTTAGAAGCCTTATTTGAATGGCTTATAGTATTTCCGGAAGTTGACCCTTTACCGCAAACTATGCATTTGTAAGACATTTTTTTAACACCCCCAATAAATCCTTATGTAATGAATTATATCTTATTTCACAGGGGCTAGTCAAATTTGTATAATGCCCTTATGGCGACAATTCATTTAGACACTGAAATACAATATCTTAAAGGAATCGGTACAAAGCGATCTCAGGCATTTTTAAAACTTGGTATTAAAACTGTTGGCGATATTCTTACCTTTTTCCCTATAAATTATCAAGATAGAACAAAAATTATTTCACTAAGAGATATTTACAAATATGAACGCGGCTGTTTGTTTGTTAAGATCGGCAATTCTTATGAAAGAAGCCTTTCTAAAGGATTAAGTATAATAGACGTAGAAATATTTGACGATTCTTCTATGTCGTACGCCCGTTTTTTTAGAAAACAAAATCCGTATTCTTTTGCAGATGTTTTTGCTCCTATAAAAAAAGCTTTTACTCCAGCTGCATATGCTTATATTTACGGCGAAGTTAATCTGGAGCGTGGTGGCAAGTTTATATCGGTAATAGACTATGAGCGCGTTGAAGATAAAAGTGCCAAGCCTGTACTGTTTAACAAAATAGTTCCCATATATGCGGCAACGGAAAAATTAAATCAAAAGTTTATAAGAGAAATTGTAAAGAGCGTTTTAGGCACATTTGGCAGCTTATATCCTGATATTTCAGAACTAATTCATACTTTCGGAAGCATTCCTAATATGAAATCCGCCGATGCAGTCCAAAAAATTCACTATCCTTCTACTTTAGAAGAAGCTGAGCAGGCACGTAGAGCGTTTGCTTTGCAAGAGTTTTTTGTTTTGGAATCGGCGCTTTCTGTATCTCGTAATGGCTTTAAGAAAAACTATAAAAAGCAAAAATACGATATACGAAAAACGTTTTTACTCGCTTTTAAAAATAAGTTAAATTTTGAATTTACTAAAGAGCAAAAAAAAGCAATAAATGACATTTTTGCCGACATGCAAAGTTTGTACCCCATGAACAGAATGCTGATGGGCGACGTCTGCGCTGGGAAAACTGTTGTAGCTTTAAGTGCAATTCTTCTTGCCGTGGAAAATAATTATCAAACAATGATTGTTGCTCCTACAGAAATTTTAGCAGAACAACATTACTTGACAATATCCAATATGCTTTCAGGTTTAGATATAAAAATAGTTTTAGCTACATCTTCAACGCTTAAGAAAAAGAAAGAGAGAGATAAAATTCTTTCCAGCCTTGAAAAAGGCGAGGTAAAGATTGTAATCGGCACGCATTCTTTAATGGAAGAAAGAATAAAATTTAAGAACTTATCTTTGATAGTTGTTGACGAGCAACATAGATTTGGCGTTTTGCAGAAATTTGCCGTATTGGGCAAAGCTGAGACTCCGGATATTTTGATGATGACGGCGACTCCTATACCAAGAACTTTGGCTATGACTTTATACGGAGAGATGGATATGACTACAATAACTGCTCTTCCTCCGGGGAGAATTCCTGTTAAAACATATTTGTCAAGAGAAATTTCAGCCTACGAAAACGCAATAAAAGAATTGAAAAACGGTAATCAAGTTTATATCGTTTACCCTTTGGTAAACGAGTCCGACAAACTTACTTTAAAATCGGCAGTTCAGGAAGCAGAAAAATTACAGAAGACATGGTTTAAAGATTTTAAGATCGGTCTTTTGCACGGGAAGATGAGGGATTGTGATAAAAACGATGTAATGCGAAAGTTTAAAAATAAAGAATTTGATATTTTAATATCCACTACTGTGATTGAAGTTGGAATAGATGTGCCTGAGGCTACAGTTATGATAATACATCATGCTGAAAGATTTGGACTGTCGGATTTGCATCAGTTGAGAGGAAGAATAGGCAGAAGTTCTAAGCAGTCATATGCGCACCTTATAGGAAGCTCAAATAATGATAATGCGAGTAAGAGGCTTTCAATAATGACTTCTACAAATAATGGTTTTGAAATAGCTGAAGAGGATTTAAAGATGAGAGGTCCGGGAGAACTTATGGGGACTATTCAACACGGATTCCCAGCATTTAAAGCCGGGGATTTAATAAAAGACGCAGACATTATTGAATTTACAAAAGCTCATGCAGCTAAAATTATAGAAGACGATCCAATATTAGCTAAAGAAAGCAATGCTGTTTTAAAAACCCTTATAAGTAAATATTTCTCAAACAAAATAAAACTTATCACCGTAGGCTAATTTTGTATAATGATGCTAATAATTTAAAACTAATGTCGGAGCTCGTAGTAATAATATTATATCAATTCGCTCTTGTATGATCTGCACAAAGCTGCAGAATCGCTATTATTATTTAAATATATAATTTTTAGGAGTTTAAATGTTCTCGTGGAGTAATATAAAAGAAAGTTATTTTTCGTCTGGCGGACTTGGAGAATTTTTAAAAATTGCCGTTCCTGTAATTATTTCGTCATATGTTGTAGCTGTACAAATTTTTACAGACAGAGTTTTTCTTTCTATGTACTCTCAAGTCTCATATGCTGCATCTATACCTGCAGGTCTTTGTAATTCAACTTTGGAATACCTTTTTTTGTTTACCATTGCTTACGTTGATGTTTTTATAGCGCAATATTATGGTAAAAAAGAGTACCGTTCTATAGGTCCTGCAGTGTGGCAAAGTATTTACTTAGCTATTGCCGCTGCTGCTATAATTTTAGCTTTTGTTCCATTTTCAGAGAAAATATTTATTAATATAGGTCATGCCACCGATATAGCAGTTGAAGAAGTTAAGTATTTTAAAACGCTTTGTTATGGTGCGTTTTTTCCTATCGCGGCTACAGCTTTCTCGGGTTTTTACTCTGGACGTGGAAAAACTTATGTAACTTTGCTTGTAAGTCTTTGCGGCGTAACTTTTAATATAATTTTAGACTATTGTTTAATTTTCGGGAGATTTTCTTTCCCAGAACTTGGCATTACTGGCGCTGCGTGGGCAAGCAACATAAGTTATATATTAATGTTTTTCATATATTTATTCCTTGTTGTATCAAAAAAAATGCCCATACTTACAAAACAAGGCATATTAAACCTGATATAAACATTTTTAAAAGGCTGCTAAAATTTGGGTTTCCAAATGGAATTACAGTCTTTTTTGATATGGTGGAATTTGCAATTTTTATGCTTATTATAGGGACTTTGGGTATTTTGGAACTTACGGCAAGTAATATAGCTTTTAGCGTGTACCATATAATTGTAATGCATGTAGTAGGAGCAGGAGTGGCAACATCTATAATGGTTGGCAATTATTTGGGGCAAAATAAGGCATCTATAGCCCAGAAAAGCGTAAGTACATCTTTAAAAAGCATATACGCATATGTTTTGGTTATTGTTGTTTTAGTGTTCTTGTTTTCAACACAGCTGATTTCTCCCTTTTTAACTAACAGTCAAACGCCGCTGGAAGAGCTTATGCCTATGAGTATAAATCTTTTAAGGGTGATTGCAATTTATATGATTTTTGATGCTGGAAATCTTACTTTTCAATTTGCAATTAAAGGAGCTGGCGATACGGCTTTTGTTATGAAGGTTTTTGTAGCGCTTTCACTTATTCTTGTAATAATACCAACGTATTTAATCATAAGTGTTTTTAAAATGGGAGTATATGCGGCGTGGATCATGACTATGTCTTATGTGGTAGCTTTGTTTACAATTTTTTATTTCAGATACAAAAGTGGCAAATGGAAAAAGATGCGTGTAATAGATATGAAAGTCGTTGAAGAATAATCTCATTTATTATAACTATATTGGTCTATTTAAAGGGGACTATATGAATACAGAATCTAAGATGGTTTCTTTTAGGGAAAAATGGAAAATTTGCTATAAGAAAATACCATTATATTCAATATATAGAGAAATAGTTAATAAAAGCTTAAAAGCATTATTTAAAAATTTCCCAACTTTTGTTAAATTTATTTTTGCAAAGAAAAACAAAAACAGCGTGTATATTGCATTTCGTCCAGAAGGCGGTTTTGGAGATATTTTAAGACAGAAAGCAATTCTTACCGAAGTAATAAAAATGTTTCCCGATGTTGGTATAGATATATATCATAATAAAGCATATTCTTTACTTAAGGACATTAGAAATATACGTTTTATCTTTCGCGATAAGCACTCTCTTAATATTACAAAGAATTTTTATAATATTTCATTCTCGCAGTATAAAGATAAATTTAACTTATTTGTAAAAGCTAGAGTAGGTGGAGATAAATGCTATATTAGAATAAAAGATAATTTAAATAAATATAAAATTAAGTATCCTGACGTTTTGTCGTCATACAAGATAATATTAGGTTCGGATAGTAAGGTAATTGATTATGTTGCAGACTGTAAACTTATCGGATCAAAAGTTAAAGGGAAAAATATAACTTTTATAAAAATGTTTAAAATCCTAGCAGGAGTTGACAACATAGAAGATGAGAGACTTCAGCTTAAATATGAACAACAATCATTATCTAGGTTTGGTATTTTAAAGAAACAAAAATATTTAACTGTTCAATGTGGAGAAGGAGTTTCTGGTGATTTTGGTAGTAGAGGATGGAGTTTAGAAAATTGGGAAGAGTTTTTAGCAATTGTTAGAGAAAAATTAGATAAAGATATCAAAATTATCCAAGTTGGAATGACAAAAACTAGTTTGAAAGGCGTAGATATAAATATAAACAGATTGACTACATTAGAAGAACTTTGGACAGTATTGGAAAATTCTATGCTTCACATTGATTTAGATGGCGCATGTACGCATTTTGCAAGAGCGTTGAATACAAAATCAGTTGTTTTGTGGTCGTTGAAAGATCCGTCTTTTATTTCTTATACTGAAAATATAAATATAATCCCTGAAGATGGAAATGTAAATTCAATATCTCCTCAATATGTCTCTAAAAGAGTTATTGGATACTTAACCTCACAGAAAAATCTTTAAGGTCTTAAAATATGATAAAAATCACAAATCTTAATAAATCATTTGGCAGTAGGACTTTGTTTGACAATCTCAATTTAAGCGTAAATGCTAAAGAGAGAGTTGGTCTTGTGGGTAGGAATGGGCATGGTAAAACAACTCTTTTTAAAATGGTTCTAGGTAAAATGGAATATGATTCTGGTTCCATAAGCATACCCAAAAATTATAAATTAGGGTATCTTGAACAGCATATAAATTTTACTCAAAATACGGTTCTTGACGAAGCATGCCTTGCTTTATCTGAAGAAGAGAAGGATTCTTCGTGGAAAGCCGAAAAGATTCTTTCAGGTCTCGGTTTTTCAGCCAGCGACATATTTAAAAATCCAATGGACTTCTCCGGCGGGTACAAAATACGCATAAATCTTGCAAAAATTTTGCTTTCTGACGCAGATATGCTTATGCTTGATGAGCCTAATAATTATCTTGATATTGTTGCTATAAGGTGGCTTAGTGGCTTTTTGCGTTCGTGGAAGGGCGAACTTATGTTGATTACTCACGATAGAAACTTTATGGATAGCGTTATAACTCATTGTGCAGCTATATACAGAACTAAAGCCCGAAAAATTGTAGGTGTTACACAAAAGCTTTACGAGCAAATAGAAAAAGAAGAAGAGATATACGAAAAAACAAGGTTAAATGTTGAAAAGAGAATCAAGCAAACGGAACTGTTTATTAGACGTTTTAGAGCAAAGGCAAGACTTGCGGGAATGGTTCAGTCGCGCATTAAAACGCTTGAAAAACAAGATAATCTTGAAAAACTTGCAGAAATAGAAACACTTGGATTTTCTTTTTCAGAATTGGAGTTCCATGCAGCAAAAATGCTTAGTATCCATAATTTGAGTTTTGGGTATAGTCCAGATAAACTTTTGATAAGCAAACTAAGCTTTGATGTTTTGAAAAATGAACGAATTTGCGTTATAGGGAAAAATGGTAAAGGAAAATCAACGCTTTTAAAATTGATAGCAGAGAGGCTTATGCCTTGTGACGGTAGCATAAAGAAGCATCCTGATTTAAAAACAGCGTATTTTGTTCAGTCGGACAGTGCAAACTTAAATCCGCACAAAACTGTTTTTGAAGAAATTCTTGCATCTGATAAATGCCTGCCTCAAAAGGCAAGAAATATTGCTGGTTCAATGATGTTTAGTGGCGATGACGCACTTAAAAAAATAGAAATTTTAAGTGGTGGTGAAAAAAGCAGAGTTTTACTTGGAAAAATTTTGGCAAACCCGTGCCATCTTTTGCTTCTTGACGAGCCTACAAACCACTTAGACATGGAATCTTGCGAAGGGCTGATAGATGCAATTAACAAATTCCAAGGTTCGGTTATTATGGTTACACATAATGAGGAAATGCTGCACAGCATAGCTACAAAACTGATAATTTTTGACAGAGATAAAGTTTCTGTTTTTGATGGTGCTTATCAAGACTTTTTGGAAAAAACAGGTTGGGAAGATGAAAGTTCTAAAATAAAGGCAAAAACTTCTCAAAAAATATCTGGAAAAATGAAAGAAGAGATAAAAAAGCTTCGTGCTGAGCTTATACAAGAAAAATCAAGAGTTATAAGACCTTTGGAAGAGCAGATTAAGCACATTGAAAGCAGCATAACAAAAAAAGAGGAAGAATTTAATCTAAATATGCAACAACTTGTAGAAGCTTCAGAAAAAGGTAATATATCTTTTCTGGCTGAAGGGTCAAAACTTAACAAAACTCTTCAGCCCAAAATAGAAAGTTTATATGCTGAACTTGCCTATGCCGTTGAGAAATTTGAAAAAGAGAACGAGCGTTTTAGGAAACAGCTGGAAAAATTAGAAGACAATAGCCCAAAAATATGATTTAATATATTCTATTATATATAGAATTTCGGGAGCGAAAGATGTTCATTGTTTCAAAGATAAAAGAAAAATTTTTCAAAAATACGAGCGCAGAAGCAGTTAAAAGAGTGAAACGCTTATGGCTAGTTTATATGTTGCCCCAATGGAAACTTTTGGTAGTATCTTTATTTTTTATGGGTGTATATTCAGCTCTAAATGCTTGGTCTGTTAGTTTGCTCAAGCCTGTTTTTGATAAAGTTTTCATAGAAAAAAATAAAGATATTCTTTTTGTAATTGCCGGTCAGGTAATATTTGCATTCGGCGCTAAAGGCGTAGCTCAGTATATACAATCTGTAACAATGATAAAAATGGGTTCAAATTTCACTAAACGTTTGCAAGGAGATTTATTTGACAGGATTATAGCGCAGGACTTAGAGTTCTTCAATAAGAACAATTCAGGTAATCTTTTAGTTCATTTTATGGGAGATTTGGGCGCCATAAGAAACACAATTGTAAACAGCATAACTACGGTTGTCAGAGATGCTTGTTCAGTAGTGTTTTTGATTATTCTTATGTTTTGGAAGAGCTTTGATATGGCTGCTGCGATGTTTATTCTTTTTCCGATAGGTTTTTACCCAATGTTCTATTTTGGGAAGAAAATAAAGAAAATTTTCAGCAATCAACAGAATTCTTTTGGTAATCTTTATGCAGTACTTGCACAATCTTTTCAGGGTATAAAGATAGTAAAATCTTACAATCTGGAAGAATCAGAATCAAAGAAGATTAAAGGCAGTGCTGAAGCTATTGCAGGTATTGAGGTTAAAATGGCTAAAAACAGCAATATATTGAGTCCTCTTATGGAATTTTTCGGAGGCATAGCTGCTGCTGGCACTCTTGCGTACGGTGGTTATAGAATTATGCGCGGAACACTTACTACTGGCGATTTCGTTGTTTTCTTAATAGCTATAGTTGCAGCATACCAGCCTATGAAATCTTTGGCAAACTTAAATGCCACACTGCAGATGGGAATAATGGCAATAGATCGTATTTTTGCGATTATGGATAGAAAACCAGCTATCGTAAATAAACACAGAGCTTATGATTTAAAAGTAGATAAAGGAACAATAAAAGTTAAAAAAGTTAAGTTTGAATATGTTGATGGCGTTGAGATTCTGCACGGCGTTAATTTAGAAGTAAAATCTGGTGAGAAGATAGCTATCGTTGGAGCGGCGGGATCAGGCAAATCTACATTGATAAATTTGCTGTTGAGATTTTACGATGTAAAAGATGGCAGTATAGAGATAGACGGTCAGGATATAAGGGACGTTAGTATAAGGTCTCTGCGCGAGAATATAGCTTTTGTTTCACAGGACGTTGTGCTTTTTGACGATACTATTAAAAATAATATTTTGATGGGAAGGTTTGGAGGTACTTATAATGAGGCAATAGAAGCTGCAAAACATGCTGCTGCTCATAACTTTATTATGAAGCAAGAACATGGATATGATACTGTTGTTGGAGAAAGGGGTGGCTCATTGTCTGGCGGACAGAAGCAGATGGTTTCTATAGCAAGAGCTATGCTTAAAAATGCTCCAATACTTCTCCTTGACGAAGCTACAAGTTCTTTAGATTCAAAATCTGAAAGAATGGTTCAGGAAGGGCTTGAAAAACTTATGAAAGGAAGAACTTCAATAGTTATAGCGCATCGTTTATCTACGATAATAAACTCTGACAGAATATATGTTTTTGAATCGGGAAATATTGTTGAAGTTGGTACTCATAAAGAGCTGTTGGCATTGAATGGATATTACGCAAATTTGTATAAAATTCAGTTTATGCATAAGTAACCTTGGGTTAACTGTAGGTGCGGGGAGGGGCAAATTGAAAAAGTTATTCTGTTTGTTGTTTGTCTTTTTTTCGTTTACGGTTGTTGGATTTTCCGGAGTTCCAAATGAAATAAGATATAATGGAAGGTTAAAATCTTACAATTATCCTGTTACCGGAAATATGCCTTTTAATTTTAAAATCTACGACACGCGCGAAGGTGGAACTGCTCGCTGGGAATCAGGAAATCAGATTATAAAACTTTCTAGTGGAGTCTTTACATATATAATAAGTCCTGATGAATCTATGGTGGACTGGAGAAAAAAAGATTTGTGGATTCAAATTGTTGTTGATGGAAAAGAACTTTTACCTAGAGAAAAAATTACAGCTCAACCTTATTCATTCCATTCATACTCTTCAGAGAATTTATCTTCCGATACTGAAATAAAAATAGAAATAGGCGAGAATTCGGCATATATAGGTATAGAGGGAAATAGCCTGTATTATAAACCTTCTCAAAGAGCTGAGAAGGAATGTTTAGGAGTGCCTCCCGGAACAGTTATAGCGTTTGCTGGAAATCATGTTCCTAGAGGATATTTACTGTGTGATGGTAGAGAAGTTGACGTTTTGAATTACCCAGACCTGTTTAGAGCAATAGGCACAATTTATGGCGGTAATGGTACTTCAAAATTTAAACTTCCAGATTTTCGTGGGATGTTTTTAAGGGGCACTGGCGGCAACGCTGCTCCATTAGGACAGCGACAAGGTGATGCGATAAGAAATATTGTTGGTAACGTGTCTCCATCTTGGGCTGGAGATATAACAGCTCCACCAACTGGAGCTTTCTCTGGCAGCTATAAAAATAGCTCTAGAGAAGGTACTAATAATAATAACGGTTGGAATTTAAATTTTGACGCTTCAAAAGTTGTGCCGACAGCTAATGAAAACAGACCTGTAAATTATGCTGTAAGCTATTACATAAAATATTAATATTAGATGATAGTGATATTTATGCGAGTGTAAATCTATACATATATGAGGTGAGTACTATGCTGTATAAAGTCCCTTTTTTTGATAATGATGATATCTTTAAAGAAAATCAAATTAAAATGCATGAATTTGATGTTGAAAGGATTAAAGAAAACTCTAAAAATAAAGTTCGCGTTTATGGCGCAAAAAGAACGTTTTTGAAAAAATATGAACATTTTTTTAAATCTGTTTTTAGAAGTATTTTTAAAATAATAGCTGTTTATTTGTTAAACAATAAGAAAAATAAAAACTATGTAGCTTGCGTAGTGTACGGAGGAATAGGCGATAAGCTTAGATGTAAAAGCGCTGTTACAAGTTTGTTAAATATGTTTCCTTCCAATACAATAGTTGATATATATGATAGAAAATCTCGTTTTATATTTAGTGATGTCAACATAAGATTTTTTTTAGATATTGAAATTTGGACTATACTTAAGAAAAAGTACGACATTATGTATATGCTTATTACTGAAGCTGAAATCCTTAATATAAAAAGAGGGAAAAGTTTTACTGAAAAAATTAAAAAAAATATTTCTTATTACAAAAATACATATTTTTCACAAAATAATAAAAACAGACACTTAATTAGCGATATGAAAGCTAGATGCGGTGTTGATAATATTGAAGATTTAGCATTAACAATTAATTATAAGCAAAAACCATTAGAAAAATTTAATATTGAGAATGGCTTAAAGTACGTGACTGTTCAGTATGGTTTTGGTGGTGACGGTAAAAATGATGATATAAAATGTTGGAATACTAAAAACTGGGAAAAACTGATAAAGATTTTAAAAACAAAATTTAAAAATATTGCTGTTGTTCAAGTTGGTATTTCAAATTATAGATTACAAAATGTTGATATAAATGTTGCAAAAAAAACTTCTCTTGATGAACTTTGCAGTATTTTAAAAAAATCCTTATTGCATATTGATATTGATGGAGCATGTTCCCATATTGCTTGGGCTTTAAGAACTAAATCTATTATCTTGTTTGGTCCTACTGACGCTAAATATTCAATGTATCCAGAAAATATTAACATAATGTCTTCTATCTGCGGCGGTTGTTGGCACAGATTTGGAAAATGTGTAATAGGTGAAGAAAAACCGTCTGTCTGCATGAATTCCATAAATCCGGAATTTGTTACTGAGAAGGCAATAGATTACATAAATAGTCTCAATATTGAATAGATCGGGAGATATGAATGATAGTAATACCAGCTATAGATATAAGGCTTGGTAATGTAGTTATTTTGAAGCAAGGAAAGCTGGAATCTGAAGTTGTACATTCAGCTGATCCTGTTTTTATAGCCAAGCTTTGGAAAGCAAAAGGAGCGCAGCGTTTACACATCATTGATTTGGATGGAGCTTTAAGCGGAACTAATCTAAATAAAGAAATAATAAAAAAAATATGTTCTTCTGTGAATATTCCCGTTCAGGTTGGCGGTGGTATGAGAAGTTTGGATAGAATTAAAGAAGCTTTTAAATATGGAGCAGACAGCGTTATTTTAGGAACAGTTGCTGTTTACGATCCTAAAATTGTAAAGAAAGCTATAAAAAAGTATGGTGCCAAAAAAATTATTGTTTCCGTTGACTCTAAAGATGGTAAAGTAGCCATAGGTGGTTGGAAAGATCTGACTCATCTTAATATTTTAGAATATATAAATAATCTAAAAGAAATAGGCGTCCAAGAAATTTTATACACGGACATCTTAAGAGATGGGATGTTTACAGGACCGGATTGTGAAGGGGCAAAGAAGTTTTCAGATACTGGTATGAGAATTATAGTTTCTGGAGGTATAAGGTCTATAGAAGACTTAGTTAAGCTCAGAGCATACGAAAAATCCGGCGTTTATGCTGCAGTTGTCGGCAGCGCTTTATATACGGAAGAATTTAAACTTGAAGATGCGGTTAAGACAATAAAAGTTTTAGAGTCCAAGTAATTTTTATAAAATATATACCATAAGGAAAATTTAATGGCAAAAGTTAAAATATGCGGACTTGCAAATTATAATGATGCTCTAAACGCTACCAACTTCGGTACTGATTTTGTAGGGTTTAGCTTTATTAAAGACTCTCCAAGCAAAATTTCTGAAAAACTTGCTCTTGACATAATTTCAAAGCTTCCTCCTTTTGTAACTCCTGTTGCAGTTTTTTGTAATGAGGATGAAAAAGCTGTTACAAAAGTAATAAAAAAGCTTGGTATAAAAAATGTTCAATTCAACGGGAGCGAATCTCCAGAGTTTTGTAAATCTGTTAAAGATGCTCAATGCGTTAAAATATTTAAATTTTTTAAATTAAATTCTGTTGAAGATGTTTTTGTTATGGAGCCGTATAAATGCGTTATTGATTATCTTGTTTTAGACGTGTCATATATGTATGAGGGACAAACGAAGTTTAATTACGACGCTGTTTTGAAAACAGAAGAGTTTAAAATACCAATATTTATATCTGGCGGTATTTTTGATAAAGATATTAAAGATTTTTTGGACAAAACATCTCCTTACGGATTTGAAGCTGATTCATCTGTTGAAAGACTTCCTAAAAGAAAAGATTACGATAAAATGAGCGCATTTATAAAAGCTGCTCATGGATTGAGGATTTAATATGACAGATATTTTTAAAATTGCTAAAGCAACGCTGGAATCTGAAGCTCAAGCGGTAAAAGATCAGTTAAAACATTTGGATTCAAATTTTGAAGAAGCTGTTTCTCTAATTAAAGATTGTAAAGGGCATGTTGTAGTTGTAGGTTTGGGAAAATCAGGTTTGGTTGGAAGAAAAATTTCTGCAACGATGTCTTCAATAGGCATTCCTTCAGTATTTTTGCACCCTGCAGAAGGACTCCACGGTGATTTGGGAATGATTATGAGCGATGATGTTGTTATAATGCTTTCCTATTCGGGAGAAACTGAAGAGCTTAAAAGGCTCCTTCCTACTTTGATAAGAATGAAAGTTGCTATTATAGCCATGACAGGCAAACCAAAAGCTTTAATTTGGAAAAATATTAACTGTATTATTGATTGTAGTGTTGAAAGAGAAGCGTGTCCTTATAACCTTGCTCCGACATCCTCCACTACGGCTCTTCTTGCCATGGGCGATGTGTTGGCTCTTACTGTTTCAAACCTGAAAGGTTTTAAAAAAGAGCATTTAGCTGTTTTGCACCCATTAGGTGCGATAGGAAAAAGACTTACAATGCATGTTGGCGATTTAATGAGAAAAGGAAAGCAAAATCCTGTTGTAAAGCAAAATGTTAATGTTGAAGATGCCATTATTGTTATGACAAGCACGAGAGTTGGCGCTGTAAGCATTGTTGACGATGCTGGTAAAATTGTCGGATTCTTTACCGATGGTGACTTGCGTAGGCATTTGCACTCCGACGAGAAACTATTGAAAAAGAGTATTACCTCGGTTATGACAAAATCGCCAAAAGTTATAACGTCTAAAATTCTTGCAATTGAAGCGGCAGAAGTATTAAAGAAGTATAATATAGACAATATTCCAGTGGTAGATGAGGACAGAAAACCAATAGGTATTTTAGATCAGGGGGATTTGCTTGCTGAAGGTATTGCTTAATATGCTTTATAATGTTGGGGGAATATAATGAATGTAACAGAAACGTCAGTTGAGAATATATTGGAAAATAAAGGATTACCTGAAGGTATTTGGACTCAGTGCAAAAAGTGTGAGCAATTATTCCTTCAAAAAGATTTTGAAGAGAACTTTATGGTTTGTCCCAAATGTGGGTACTATACGAGGATTGATTCCCAAAAAAGAATAGAGTTCACGGTAGATGAGGAAAGTTTTAAAGAGATGGACAACGATTTAACGCCTGTTGATTTCTTAGATTTTCCTGGATATGCAGATAAGTTGAAAAACTCTTCTTTGAAAGACGCAATAATCACCGGAGAAGCTAAGATTAGCGGCTATAACGTTGTTATAGGTGCAATGGATTTTTCCTTTATGGGTGGAAGCATGGGGTCTGTAGTAGGAGAAAAAATAGTAAGAGCTGTTGAAAGAGCCATAAAGAAGAAATGTCCCCTTATTATTATCTCTTCTTCGGGTGGAGCAAGAATGCAGGAAGGTATATTATCACTTATGCAAATGGGTAAAACAAGCGCAGCACTTGCAAAACTTGCCGATAATGGTCTTGCTTATATATCTGTTTTGACCGATCCTACAACAGGAGGCGTTGCCGCAAGTTACGCTATGCTTGGCGACGTCAATATAGCCGAACCTGGAGCTTTAATTGGTTTTGCAGGACCAAGAGTTATTGAACAGACCATAAGGCAGCAGCTTCCAGAAGGATTTCAGCTTTCTGAATTTTTAGAAAAGCATGGTATGGTTGATATTGTAGTTGAAAGAAAAAATATGAAAGATATTCTTACTAAGGTTTTAAAGTTTTTTGTTAAAAAATGACATTTTTTGAAAACTTAAAAGAATACGAGGGTATGAAGCCCGGTCTTTCAAGAATAAAAAAATTTTTAAAAGATCTAGATAATCCTCAAGATTCGTTAAAAGTTGTTCATATAGCAGGTACCAACGGGAAAGGTTCAACTGCGGTTTTTATTTCAAATATTTTAATAGCCGCAGGATACAGAACTGCGTTGTACACGTCTCCTCACTTAATTGATATTACGGAAAGAATTAGCGTAAATGGAAAAAATATTCCGGCAAAAATATTAAAAGACTTATCAAAGAAGTATCTTAAAAAAGCCGTGAAATACAAGTTGTCATATTTTGAATATTTAACTTCTTTATCTTTTATATATTTTGCTTTACAAAAGGTTGAAGTTGCTGTAATTGAAACAGGTCTTGGTGGACGATTTGATGCAACTAATATAATAAAAAAGCCGCTTGTTTGTGCAATTACATCTATAGCAAAAGAACATCAGGAAATATTGGGCAATACTATTGAGCAGATTACTTTTGAAAAAGCAGGCATAATTAAAAAAAACTGCGATATAGTTTGTGGAAAGCTTCCTAAAAAAGCGGAATTAGTTATAAGAAGCAAATCAAATCCATATTTTTATGGAAAAGCTTTTAAATCGTACAATAATAGAGCATTCGGCGTGTTAAACCAAAGATTTGACTATATAAGTAAAAACCTGAACTTAAAGAATATTGATATAAATTTGCTTGGAGAGCATCAAGTTATAAACGCTTCAGTTGCTGTTTGTATAGCAGAACTTTTATCAAGAAAATGTTTTGCTTTAAGTGAAGTGGACATAAAGAAAGGTTTGAAGAATTCTGTATGGTCAGGGCGTTTTGACCTGAGAGAAGTTTCAATTGATAATAAAATTTTCAGTTTGATTATAGATGGCGCACATAATATTGAAGGTTTAAATTCTTTTTTTGATACTTTTAAACGGTTAGGTTTTGCAAACGAAAAAAAGGTTTTTATTTTTGCTGCGATGAAGGAGAAAAAATATAGACAAATGATAAAAAAGATAGCTCCTTTTGCAGAAAAAATAATTCTTCCCTATATTAAAAATAATAGAGCTATAAATCCAATAGATTTAAAGGATGAATTTTCAAAGTATATTTCAGAGGATAAAATTTTTGTAGTAAATTCTGTTAAGGAAGCATGTCGTATGTTTGATTATGGTAAAGTTGGAATAACAATAGGTTCTTTATATTTAGCTGGCGAAGTTTTATCGGTTATACAAAAGCATAATACAAGGAGAGCGTAATGTCCAAAGATTTGTATTTAGGCATTGATATGGGCGGAACGCAAATTAAAGTAGCTGTTGTTACTTCAAAAGGCGTTATAGAAGAAGAAACTGTTATGTTTACCGACATAAATGAAAACCCTTCCAAAGTATTAAGTTCTGTTGTTTATTTAGCTTCTAAACTCAAAAATTATCCAAAAATAAAAAGTATAGGTGTAGGTATAGCTGGCGATATAGACTCAAAAAGAGGAATTGTCAGATTTTCTCCTAATTTGCCTAAATGGAAAAATGTTCAATTAAAAAAGATGTTAGAAAAGCTTACAAACAAAAAAACGTTTGTTGATAACGATGCAAACACAGCCGCGGTTGGAGCTTTTTGGCTGGATGTAAAAGGAAAGTCCCAAAACTTAATATGTATTACTCTTGGAACAGGAGTTGGTGGAGGTCTCATTTTCAATAAAAAACTTTATGTTGGAGCAAGCGGTACTGCGGGGGAAGTAGGACACATTACAATTGATCCTTATGGTAGAAATTGTAACTGTGGGAATAGAGGATGTATAGAGACGTTTGTCGGTGCTAAATATTTGTCAGAATATGCTAGTAAATATTTAAAAAAGAATAAATCTCAAATATTAGATAAACTTACCGGGAAGAAATATGCCCAAGTAACACCGCAGGTATTATCAAAAGCTGCATTGCTAGGAGATAAGTCTGCCAATGAAATATGGGATAGAGTCGGAGAAAAGCTTGGTATTTTTCTTTCAATCATTATAAATTTTGCCAATCCTGATACAGTTGTTCTTTGCGGAGGTTTAAGCCACGCAGCTAGATATTTTTTGCCGCATGCAAGATCAGAGATGAAAAGTAGAGCTTTTAAGTCTGCGCAAAAGGCTTGTAAAATTATGGTTTCAAAATATACTCATAAACTTGGAGTTGTAGGGGCGGCTATGCTGCCCAAACATTAGGTAAATGATAGCCAAGTCAATTTTTAATAAATTTATTATTGCAGTTGTTATATTTTTTTTGTTAGCGCCTGTAGCTTTTGCTTCTAACGAGGTGGATATATCTGCTGATGAGCTTGAATATGACGAATTAGGCGGAAGGGTAATTGCTCAAGGACATGTTATATTGAATTGGGATAATAAAAAAGTTTTTGCAGATTATGTTGAATTTCTTATAAACAAAAAAAGTATGACTGCTTCTGGAAATGTTACTATTGAAGAAAACGGCGATATAATACATTCTGAAAGTATAGTATATAATTATGACGATGAGACTGGCGAAATAGAAGAAACATTTGTTTCTTCTTCAAATCAGTTGTATATTCATTCAAAATCTATTGACATGCTAAGCAAAGATACTTTTAATTTAAAACACATAACATTCTCAAATTGCGACTTAGACGAACCTCACTCCTATTTTAAGTCAAATCGTGGAAAGCTTGTATTAAACAAAAGAATCACAATTTACAATGCTGTTTTTTACATTGGCAAGATTCCTGTATTTTATCTTCCTTTTGTCACAAAATCATTGAAAGGTGGTTGGGGATTTGGTTCTCGTTTAAGATTAGCGGTAGAGCCAGGCTATACTGGCACAGGAGGCTTTTCTGTAAAGACAACAGTTTCTTGTGCTTTAAGCGAAAATTCTGTTGCCAAGGTTAAGTACGATTATTTTGAAAAAAGAGGCAACGGGTATGGAGGAGAGTTTAATTATGTAACAAATGGGGGTATATTAAATATTTATGCTTACACAATAAAAGATTTGCTTGACAAGAAAGAAAGATGGATTTTCAAACCTAATTACTTTCAGAAACTAAATAATAGTTGGACATTGAGATCCAGCGCTGAGCGTATGAGCGATACCAATTTTAATAACTTTTATAGTCAAAGCGATTGGAATAGAACAACAAACTATTTAAAGTCTTATGCATCCTTAACAAAACAGGGGAAAAAAACAAGCACAGAAGTAAATTTTGAACATACTTCCAAATATAACGAAAATACTTCTAAATATGAAGTGGAATCTATAAATCTTCCAAAAGTAAGTTGGACATACTATAAAAGAAATCTTGGCTGGGGAATAATGCATAAGCCGTCGTTTGAGTATAGCAATACTTATAAAAAATACAATTCTACGACTGATGCATTTTATAAAAATACGGCGATGCTTGGCTATAATCTCAGTAAAAGTTTTAGAATGAGCAGAAGATTTATTTTAACGCCAGGCTTAGATGTTTCCGAAAACTGGTACGACAGGAGCGATAAGAATGAATTAAAAAATGCTTTTTTTATTCGCTATGGTGGAACTTTTAATACAAGATTTATAGCTACAAGTTGGATGGATTGGAATGCTCGTTACACAGTACGAGCAAGAACAAAAACAAGTTCTTTAGATATAGACACAGATCTACAGAATTATGGCATAGAAGCTAATAACATAAAGTTCAGCAATTATATGTATATTGGAGATAGAATGCAGGTTAGCAATTCCATGACATATAATCTTATGCGCGATAGAAAAAAATGGTTTCCTCTTATTAATGAATTAATTTGGACTCCAAAATATTATATTACTGTTTATGCTAAAGAAACCCAACAGTTAGACCCGTCGTTTAAATTTAATTCTCTGCAAGTTGATATAAGAACAGGCGAGTTGAAAAGGTTTTATTTTAATTTTGGAGTGTTCTATCAACATTATGATAACCCTAAAGAAGTATATAGAAATAATAGAATAGATAATATTATAGGGTTTGGTTTGTGGCTTAACCCAAAATGGAGGTTTGATTATAACATAAAAAGCACAATTGCGGTAAATATTATGTACTCAAGGTTAAATGAGCATGAGCTAAGAATTTACAGAGATTGCCATTGTTATAATTTTGGTATTAGGTACAGAAAGAGACCTAATGACTGGGATTTGGATTTTATATTTAGTATGAAAATTAACATGCCGTTCACTAAAAACAGCAATAATTTAGGATACGATGACAACCCTACAGAAATATTCTATCCTTGGCGGGATTTGGAAAGTTCAATGTTATGACGGATAGAAAATGCAGAAAATAGTAGTTATTTGCTATAATCTCAACGTTTCCCTGAATTCCCGGAAGTTTTATCGGGAATTCTTTTTGTAGTAGCATTGTTTGGAGAGGTGGCCGAGTTGGTTTAAGGCGTCAGTCTCGAAAACTGATATACGGGAAACCGTATCGGGGGTTCGAATCCCCCCCTCTCCGCCAGTCTCTATTTTACAGCGTTGTAAAGTTTGAAAAACAGAATATTTTTCTATAAATATTCTAGAAACTCATAAAATTATTACATAAAATATAGTTTGACAAAATCCTTAAAAAGCATTATTATGTATTCAAGGATATGTTATATGAAAACAAGCAGAATAATAGTTAAAGGTGATAAAGTTGTAAGCGTATCTGTACCTGTGTATTTCTTTTCTTTTAAAGAAGACTCCAACAAATACGTTTACGCAGAGTGTCCGTCATTAGAACTTACGACATACGGAGATAATCTTAAACAAGCTCAATTGATGTTTAAGGACGCATTTAATTTATGGATAGAGACTGTTAATGAAGATTGTAATATAAAAGAAGTCTTAGAAGATTTAGGCTGGACAGTGACAAAGAGTTCTGTAATCCCAAAGGAAGATAATTTTAAGATTCCTTTTGAAATTTTGGCGAGTAAATCCATAAATTTGCAAATCCCTATAGGATTATAGTCATGGGCTTTTTTGACACTATAAAAGTAAGTATTTTTATTAAGTTTTTGAATGCTCATGGTTTTTATGAACGGAATCAGACAGGAAGTCATATAAACTTTCACAAACATGGTTGTGTTAAAATAATTACAATTCCGAGACACAAAAAAGAAGTCCCCGTTTATGTTGTTAAAGTTGCGATGAAGATTTTAAAGATGTCTAGGGACGAATTCTTGAAAGAACTGAAGAAATACTAAGCCTATTTACACTCCTATTAGCATGCTTTTAACAGCCAGCCAATTACAACAATAGCTCTAATTAGCGTAAGACACCCTTCGGAAAAAAGTAAAGACAACAAGAAAAGGAATACCAAAATCACTGCGATAATAATAATACAAGTTCCAGCACTGGTCAAGTACACTATCAATAATGTCCCCGCCATTAACAACAAAATTATAAATATTATTAAAATAAGTTTTATAAGGAAAAATAAAAAATGTACTGGCGAAAAAACGACAATAAAAAAATCAGTGTCTTCAAGAATATTAGGGCATGGGTTTGCTTCTTCGCCAGTACATTTCCATGTCTAACAATAGAAAAGCAGCCAAAGAAAAAGAGCCTCTCTCAGCGGAGAATTAATTTCTTGGCTGCTTTTCCTATTGGAGCAATTTTACCAATAAAAAGAACATGTTTCAAATGGAATGATAAGAGGGTAAATAATGGCTGAACTTTCTACTTTTACCTTTTCACTTACGTCCAAAGAGCTTGAAACGGTAATAGAGACAGCCGTTGAGAAAGCGGTGAACAGAATGGAGCTAAAGATAAAGAGTTCTTTGGAGCAAAGGAAGAGCGAAGTTTGTAAAGATAAAAGAATTTGCGCAAAAGTTTAATGTAACTGCTGAGGCTGTGCATAAGTGGATACTAGAAAGGAAGATTTACGCAGTGAAGCTAGACGGGACACGAATATGGCGGATACCAATAGAAGAAGTAGAGAAGTATAAAGCCAAAAGCAGGAAGACGACGAAAAAAAACTTAAAAAGACACACGTATTAAAGTATGTCTTTGAAATACTGAATTAAAAAGGAAGGAGCAGAAAGAAGAGAGTATAAATTTAGTTAAAAAAGGAAGAGATTTTTTAGCCTAATTTTAAAAAGGAAATTCAAAAAAGGGGAACCTTTTTTGAGTTTTTTCATTTACAGTTTAAATGTCCATCTTTATCTAACCAAGAAAGTCAGATTCAAAAAGCCTATATTTACCAAAGCAAAAAAAGAAAGAATTAAACATTACAGTATATATCTTTTTTATCTAACATAAGATTGTTAAAAGAATAAATAAGTATTATAAAATTCACAAAAATTTCACCCCCCCCGAATTTTAGTTAACAGGTATAATTGTATAAAGGGTAATAAAGTAGATATGAAATACAAAGTAAAAGATATAAAAGAAGTAAATTTTTATAAATATATAAAAAACATTTAAGGTAAAACTAAATGGAGGGGAAGAAATGAAGAAAAAGGTAATATTTTTATGTTTGAGTGTACTCTTGTGCACTTCTACACTTGCTTTTGGTTTGGACAGAGTGTCCCAGTTAATAAATATTCTATCTACAGAAAGAATGCAGACCAATCAAAAGACTCCATTGTTTTCTTTAACTTTTTACAATCTATACAGAAATCCAGAGGTGACTGCTAAGTATTATATACAAAATCCTAGAGAAAAACTAAAGGATATATTAAAAAAATTAAAACCATCTGAAAGAGAAGAGCTTATTAGGAAAGAAGCATTTGATAAGGTTCTTGCAGCTATTAGGCACGATACTGATAACGGAGGATCTCCATATGGAGATCTGATTAGGAGAGAGTTTGTAAGAGCACAAATAGACCTAAGAGAAGAAGGAACCTTTACTGCAGAGCTTAAGTTTTTAAAAATGTGTGCAGAGATTAGTAGGCAATCCTCAAAACAAGAAAATAATGATAGTAATACCAAATCGAAAAGATTAACAAACAGTGAATATGTCAATATTCTAAATACGGCAGAACAAGAAGGTTATGCTCAAGCTCGTGCTGATGCTTTAGCACTCTTAAGACAAGAAGGGATATTAGAACTTGCTAACAGTGGTATATTTATTAATAAACTGGAAGAGTCTCTAAGTTATGAAGCTGCTGCTAAAGTCTTTGAAAAGAAAGCAGTCGATACAAATAATAATTTGGAAGAGAGAAAGAGCTTTTACATCCAAGCAGCAGAGGAATACAGTCATTATGGCAACACTCAAAAACAGAATGAAATGCTAACTAAAAAGAAAGCAACGCAAAGTGAAATAGAGATACTAATGGATGGCATATCTTCAACACAACCAGAAGCAGATAGACTAGCAGGAGAAGGAAAATATGAAGATGCTATACAAAAGTTAGACAACGCTTTAGCAGATGCTAAGAAAATAGGGCAAAGCATCTCAGATATAGTAGGCTTAGAGGTTAAAAGAGAGAATTATAAAGCAGCAAAAGATTTGGCAGAGCAGATTAGAAATGCAAAAGATTTAAAAGCTTTAGGCACTTTTAGTAACCGAATTAATGCAGGATTAAATGGGCATGAAAATTTAAAATTCTTGGTACTAAAGAGAGAATATGAATTAAAAAGAGATGAATTAGATAAAAGAGTAACTGCCCTAAAAAATCCAGGAATACGTGGCTTGCTAAATAGAAACAGCCAAGAAGAGAAAGATGAGGAAATAAGAGTAGCAGAGCAACTGCTAGCTATATCAAAAGAAGAACTAAACGGGTTAAACATAGAAGAAACCCTCGCACAAAGACAAGAAAGAGAAAGAGGAATAAGAAGTAGGGTTATAAGTGAAACAGCAGAAATTATAAGAAGTTTAAAAAGGGAAGAGTCAAAAACAGCTGAAGAGGCAATAGGAGTCGCAGTAGATAGAGTAGTATTGGCAAGAATGATAAAAGAAAGAGCCATCGCTACACAAGCTGAATTGGAAAGAAAGAAAGAAAGCTTAGATATCGAGATTTCTCAACGACAAGGAAACTTAAATAAAAAAGTGGGTATGGAAAGAAACGCTGCAATGTCAGCTTTAGAGAATAAAGAAAGAGAACGAGAAGGCGTAGATAAAAGGTTAAAAGAAGCAAAGACAAAAGCGTCTAGCGCAAGCAAGGAAGTGAGAAAGGCAGAATCCGATTTAAGTTTAGTAGGATTAACAGTAGAAAAAGTAGCAAGAGAAATAAGTGAAAGAGAAAGTTTTTATAAAGATAGCAAAAATGTTGATGGAGAACTCCAAGCAAAAAGCAGCGAGTTCCCTTCAAAAGTCAGTGCATTCAACGCCGCAAAAGCAAAAGTAAATACGATGCAAAAAGTAAGTTTACAAACAGAAGGAATAAAAGAAATATACGAACAGGCAGAAACAATAACTAATAACCCAAGCGAATCAGGAAACCCAGATTCAGATAAGCCAAAAGGAACATCTTTACCAAGACCAAAGGCAGAAGAGCTAAAGGTAGAGGTAATAGAAGGGAATAGAATATATGTAGAAAACAATAAGAAGATAGAGAAGGAAATAATAAAGGTAAAT
>JAIRYK010000003.1 GCA_031267795.1 Candidatus Endomicrobiellum devescovinae
AGGGCTAGAAGTATAAAGTATAGATGGGATATGAGAAATGGCATAACTTTATGTTATACTTGCCATTTGTACAAAATCCATACGGAAAGTTCCGTAGAAATGGTTCTTTATCTTTTGAAACAAGCTCAGCTGAACGAAATACTAACTGCCCAAGAAGCAAACGAGATAATCTACAATGACAATTGTAAGGATTATAGTAAAGACAGAGCATTTTTAGAGGGCGTTAGAACTTACTTGGTTGAGGAAGTTTAGATACGGAGTATGAGAGGCGGGGAGAGAAGAAATGGCGCGTAACAGAATGATAAAGCCAGAGTTTTGGAAAGATGAAAAGACAGGAAGTTTGTCAGATAGAGGGAAATTGCTTTTCATAGGGATGTTAAACATAGCGGACGATTGCGGGATATTGAGATATAACGCTCCAATTTTGCGTTCTGAAATTTTTGTTTATTGCGACATAACAAAAACAGAGATAGAAGAGCTTATGGAAGAAATAGAGAAAGCGGAGCTAATCCAAGTGTATCAAGGTAAAGACGAGGAACAAAAGTATTGCATAATAAAGAACTTTTTGAAACATCAGCAAATAGCAAAGCCAACGAAATCAAAGCTGCTCAAACCTGATAATTTTGAAAATATTTTAAGAGAAATAGTTGAGTATTCGGCATATGCGGAAAAGCTATTACAAGAGGAGTACGGTAGTACTACAGTAGGGGTAGAGGAGGAGTATGGTAGTAGTACTGCGCAAAGGAAGTTAAAAGAAGAAAAGGGAAGTGTGAAGGGAAAGGAAACAGAGCCAAAGGGAACAGAGAACGACAAAACGGATATTTCTTTTGGGGATATTGTGGATAACTCAAAAACAGCAAAAACGACAACGGATTTTGGGGAGGGGGAAAGGCAAGGAACGGCAAACGACCTAACGGCAAAAACGGCTAACGACTTGCATTTACGGGAAAACCAAAAGGCAACGGCTGCTGCGTCTCCCTTAGCAAGACCTGAGGTAATCAGGTCAACGAGTGTGGAAACGTTCAAGGCTCGGGTGGAGTATGCGAAAAGTTTGGGGATAGAGGAAAGCGTAGCGAGGCGGATATGCAACTTAGCGCAGAGTGAAAAGTTTGCGTTATGCGAAATGCATTACAAAGGGTTTGCGGGCAAGAGAGGGAAAGAGGTGAAGGAAGCGTTTAATCTGCTCAAATTTCTTGCTAAAAGCGGTAAAAATCCAAGCGGACTAAAGCATATAAATTCCAGTTAAAAATTATCCCACAAAAAGTTAAAGATTGACGGTAAAAATGGGACTTGACAAAGTTTTTTTGCTTTGCTAAAATTGCTTTCGTTTGAGCATGTAGAACGGCAAATTAAAATCATTAAAAAAATAAAAGAATCTGTTGAGATTGCGGGTTCTTTTTTTTATTTTTTTTTCGCCAAAAAAGAAGCGAGTTTTAAATTAATTTTTCCCGTTTCAAACGGTGTCTAAACGGGAAAATAATAAGCGAGTTAAACGATGGAAACCCAGAAAAATAAATCTTCATTTTCTTCACAAAATCAGCCTTCTCCACAAGCTAAAAGCGAAGGGTGCAGAAAAAAGTTTTTAATCAAAAATTTTCGGTCAGAATTTTTTGAAGAATTAATTAATCGCAAATATAGCGACGGGGAAATGACACGGTCAAAGATGTTGGCGCAACTGTCCAAAGCTGTCTGTTGCGAGGACGATAGATTCCCTGTAGCCAACGAGCGAGCCAAGTTAATCCTCAACATGATTGAGGTGTTGTCGCCGAAAGATTTTGACATAGAAGATTTTAGCTCCAAATTAAGAGTATTTATGGGCGGAAAAGAATATCCGTACGAAGCCAAATTAGCCAATGCGACTAACAGCGAAGCAGAATGAGGCTCTGGAGCTAATTACAAGCAAAGATGTTAAGCATGCCTTGTTGTACGGCGGTGCGCAATCAGCAAAGACGTATGTAGCGTTGTACGCAGTGTTGGTGAGAGCTTTAGCAGTCCCTAATAGCGTGCATGCGATATGCAGATTGAGGTTGGTGGATTTGAGGTCAGCGATATTGTTGACAAAATTTCCAGAAGTCGTAAGACATAGATTTGGCGAGCTTGCTGACGAGAAAAGAATTTTTCATTATATTTATTCTTACCCATCGTACGTCTCGCTCCCGAATAATTCAAAAATATTTTTTATCGGGCTAGAAGATAATCGTGGTTTTGATAAGATTTTGTCGCCGAGTTATAGCACGGTGATGATAGACGAAGCGAGCGAAATACCGTACGGTGCGTACAGCAAATTGCTGACGAGATTAAGTCAAAAGAATAGATTAAAGAAAGTATCAATATGCACGTTAAATCCGACGACAAAAAGGCACTGGACGTACCACTTGTTCTTTGAAGGCAAAAATCCAGTTGATAAAAAAGAAGTTTCAGCAATAAAAACGTACGCAAAATTGCAGATGAACCCTGTAGACAACTTGGACAATCTGCCCGACGATTACATTGAAATGTTAGAGTCATTGCCCGAGCAAGACAAAGAACGGTTCTTGTACGGGAGGTATAGCGACAATTTGGATAACTCCATATTTGGCGTGCAGATTAAGGAAGCCGAAAAAGAAGGACGGTTTGACGATAATCTACTTCCAGATCCAGAATTGCCGTTTTATGCTGTTTTTGATTTAGGCATGAATGATGCGACAACTTGTTGGATTGTGCAATTTGCAAAAAACCATATAAAAGTGATTGCTTGCAAAGAATGGGTATCGGTCTCAATACTTGATGTATTTAAGACGTGGCTTAATTGTTTTGAACACAAAGTTGCTGGAGTTTATCTGCCTCACGACGCAAAACATAGATGGGTAGGCGATGGGCGTACTGTAGAACAAATGCTATTGAGGTATATCTCATTTTTGCCCGAAGACAAACGGTTCTTTGTACAAATTCTTAAACGAGTTGATCACAAGTGGCAACTTATCAACATGGCGAGAGTCTTTTTTAAGAAGCTCTATTTTAACAGCCAAATGTGTGCTGAAGGTATAGAAGCCTTAAGGGAATATAAATACGAGAAAAATGAGACGCTGGGCGTGTTTAAGAATGAGCCAAAACACGATTGGGCGTCGCATGGAGCGGATGCGTTGATGTATGCGATACAAGCGTGGCAGTTCATTGCTCAACAAAAAGAAGAGTCGCCGAGAGATCCGAACAAGATTTATTTTGACGACTTAATAAAAAATAGGGCATAAAATGCCAAATAAAAAAGAACTAACATCCGACGAGAAAAAGCACGAAGGCGATATTTGGCTAAACAGAATTATAAACTCTCGTAATTATGAAAACGTTTATAGACGACAAGCCTATGCTTCTTACAAGTTTTACAATAGAAATTATAACGACGTGTATGTATATGAAGACGTGCCAGCAAAATTTAAAGATGTTGACGAGAGAATAGAAAAGTTTACTTCCAAGAATAACAGATCAAATATATATTACGCAAATATAGAAACATTACTTGCGTTAGTTCTGCCGCAAATTCCAAGCATAAAAGTTTATCTTAACAATTCGAGAGATTACGAGCCTACTAAAGCGAATCAGTTTTACGATTTAGCGATAGGCGTATTAGAAGATGTGTCGAACTATTTTATCAAAAAGAGTTTAACGAAGGACACGTTTAAAAAATTCAAATTAGACCATTTCATTACAGGGCGCGGCGTTTTGTGGGTTGACCATTATGAAATTGCCGACGAGAAAACTGGAACGAGAAAAATGGTAGTTAGCATAGATAACGTAAGTTGGCTGAACTTTGCATACGATCCCAAGTTAACTTGGGAAGAAGTTAGGTGGGTAGCCAGACGACAATATCTAAATAAAGCGAAGTTGCAGACGTTGTATCCTGAAGGTGATTTTGAAGATTTTAATTTTACGTCCAACCCTTATATCAACTTGCAAGGCGATGATGTGTATCCAGAAATAGACACTACGTATTTGGCGTCTGGCGGAAAATATGCGGAAGTTTGGGAAATCTGGGATAAGTTTACAAAGAAGAAGATTGTTGTTTCCCCGCAAGCAGCAGATAAAATTATAGGTTTAGAAGAGGTTGTAAACGTTCCCGACGAAATGTTCTTTCCGACGGCGCAACCACCTTTGACGATAAAAAACGGATTAGACCTAAGACCGACTGCGGAATTGTGGAATTATTTTCACGAGTTAAGACAACTCAATTTCATATCACTAAGAAAAGAACAATTGCTTAGAAGTTTGATGTTAAAAGGATTTATATCTGCGGCAAACAGCGACGCCATACAACGCATTAACAATGCTAGAGACGGCGACATAGTTGCTATACAAAGTTTTGATCCAGAACATCCTGAGGTTATTTATTACGTCGATAACAAACCGAAAGTAGAGATGTTGCAGATTTTAACACAGGAACATAATGCGTTAAAAGATGCAATATACGAGATATCTGGAATAAGCGACCAGATGAGAAACGTAGCTGCTCAATCCGACTCGGCAAGCGACGAGCAGAGCGCAACCGAGATAAAAACTAAAACGTTGTTTGGTTCTAGGCGATTAAGAGAAAAGCAAGATATTATAGCTCAATATTTGTGCAAAATTTATGAAATAATAATTTTTAGGATTTGCAATTCTGCGAACGTAGAAACGTTGCAAGAGATAACAAATTTAAATATACCTTTTTCAAATGCTGACGAGATACAGGCGTTGATGCAGCAAAAACAGCAGATACAGATGCAGCAATCTAGTCAAGGCGGCTTTGCTCAGCCAACCACTCTTGGCGGGGCGTCGTTACGAGGCATGCAGCCGCAACAGCCTCAGCCTCCGCAGACGCAGCAGGGGGCAGAACCTCCTAATGAACAGTTTAGCAACGGTATGTCTGGCGAGCAGGGGCAGGAAGATAATAATCAAGAGCCTATGGCTCAGCAGCAACAGCAGATGCAGGGACAGCCTGACATGCAAGCTCAGGGACAAAATCCCCAGCAAGCAGCGATGCAACAGCAGCAGCAACAAATTCAACAGCAATTAAGTCAGATTGAAAATAGATTACAGGAATTGAGAGACGCTCCGACGTGGGAAGGGTTGATGAGGTTCTTTTCAACTCAAGCATTGTCCCAAATTGCGATTGAAGTTGATTTGGACGATTTAAATAATTTGATGGGAAAGAATCAGCTTAGCCAAGAGTCTTTTGCGGCATCTTCTCAGTTAATGCAAACGATGACCAATGTAGCGCAGATGGCTATGCAGCAACCTGAATTCGTAGATGTGTTTTGCAATTTGTTAGAAGGCAACTGCGACACTAGCTTATATTCACTTTCGCAAAAAAGACAAATCCGAGATTTTACGTCGGCGTTAAAAGCTAAGGTAAAACAGATGCAGGCAAATCCACAACCGCAGCCGCCAAATCCAGAAGCGATAAAAGCGCAAGCGGCGCAAATGACAGCGCAAGCTAGAATGCAGGAAGCGCAGGGCGAGAGCGCATGGGCTTTGGCGAAAGGGCAGTTAGCGCAGGTGGAAGCGCAAGAAAAAATGCAGGAAATGCAGCGTGAAGCTGGAGCTGCTAGCGAAGATTTGCAGAAAGGGATGGCAAAGCAGCAAGAATTAAATACTAAACATCGGCAAGAAATAGAAAAATTGCAGATGGACATAGAAGCGGCAAACGTAAGGGCAAAAGATAAACTGCAAACTGACACAAATCTTATGCAGATGAAAATTCAGGCTGACGACAAACGGTATCAAGATAAAATTAAATCTGACATAATAAAAGAGAAAATGAAAAACGCAGCGAAACAACCCGTTTTCACAGAAGAAGAGTTTTAATTGCTATGAAAAAAGAAGAAACATTAATAAAATATTACATTTTTGGACTTTTTTTATTGATACTATTGAGTATTATAATATGGCTATGCGGATGTAGTTTTGGGCTAAAGGAATTTAGAACAAAAGACATAGTCGAAGATGTAGTTTATTGCGATATAAATCCAGACATTTTTAGTGTAAAGTAACTTAGTTATAAGGAGAAATAATGAACCTTCAAGAACAGATTTCGGAAAATTTCAAAGCCAAAATAACATACTTAATTGATTCTGCTTGCGATGAGCTGCAAGCTAATATAGGGGAATTTAACCTAGATGCAAAAATACACCTTAAAATAGCCGATTATGAGATTGATTTCAGCGTAGAGTATCCCTCCCAGCTATCCAGCTGTCCCAAAGAAACAAATTGTTTAATTTTAGGCATTAGCGATGAGATACATTCACTAAAAAGGAGGAAGTAAAATGAAAAAATTAAGTGCGATTGTTTTGGTATTAGGATTGTTTGTAAATATAGGGAATGCTTTTGACTTAGATATTCCTAAAGCAATATTTGGCGGAAATACAGCTTATGAAACAAATCAGAACATGATTAAGTCTGCTAAATACTTCGGAGCTGCAGTAGTAGGCGTTGGAAGTTCAGCTTTAATTGTTGCAAAAATGATTGGCGGACGTGGCGTTTCAAAAGTTCTTAGCGTTAGCGAAAGATTATTTGCTGATTCACGTAGTCCACAAGCACGCCAGGCAAGAACTGAGTATATCCAATTTGGTGTAAATGCTAGAGACAAAGGATTTGCTTCTAGATCAAAGCTAATCATGTCCAAAGGCGAGACCAACATGCTTTGGGCATCCATTTTAGCACAACAAAATGAGCGTGATGCTCAGCAGCGATGAACATACGCAGCTAATTGTAGCTAAGTTTGTACGATAGCTTAGCTTAGCTACTTAGCGGCGTTTATTTAGGCATATGTATGCATAATTGAAGGGAATATAGTCAATAAAAGGAACGAGTTATGGCAACAGATTTGCAAGTCGGAACTAATACGCAAGTAGCACCCGTTAGAAGCGATATTTCATTACCGTCGCACGATACGCCGCAGATAGACTTAGACACAGGGAAGTTAATATCTATAGATACGTCGTCTAAACTAGATGAACAAGCAATTAAAGAAAGCCAATCATTGTCGGAAAAAACATCAAAATACGTTCCTAGAAAGTTTTGGAATGGCGAAATAAAAAAACATTTCAACGAGTTGAACCCCGCTCAGCAAAAGGCGTGGTTAGATAGTTTTAAAATTGCAGAGAAGTCTTATGCCAAAATGATTGAGGGGATGAAAGACAGTTATGCTCAGTTAGACGATGTTGCAGGCGTGTTAGCGCCATATGTTGAAGAAATTATGAACGTATGGGGAGTAAGTCCAGCCACGTACATTGCAAACTTAATTGAAGCAGACAAAGAAGCGAGTAGAAACCCAGTACAATATATCTTAAAAATTATGGGAGCGAAAGGATTAACGTTCTCACAGCTTGGCGCTGGAGTTAAACCGTTAATGGATGACGCTGAGAATCAAGCGAAACTTGCGCCTGTAATGAATAAAATTAGCGAGTTGGAAACCAAACTATTACAACAGCAGCAAGTAACACCTTCGCAAACGGAAGACAATTTGGAATATACATCGGACGTAATGGCAGAAGAAATACGTGAGTTTTTCAATCAAACGGATAGTTCTGGAAGAAAATTGTATCCAGAATGGGAATCTTTGTTAAACACCATTTTGCCTATGTATTTGCAAGGTATATCGCTAGATGAAGCGTACAATGCCGCTGTAAACGATTACAAGGCAAAAATACCGACAAATCAGACACGAGTAGCACCTACGCCAGACATAAGAGATGATAGCACTAGTAGAGCAATATCAGGGCGTGAAAGCAAAACCAAAGAAAAGCAGATGTTAGTTAATGTAATTGAACAACTAAAACAGAATTACGAATAGCAAGTTTCACAGACAAACAGATAGTAAAAAATATAAACAAAATATAAGAGGAATATATTATGGCTAATTATGGATATGGGGCTGCTCTATTTAAAGATGCTTGGGCTGCCACAAGAAGCTATTATGCGAAAAAAGTTATTGAAGATATTGAACGCTCTCACCCATTGCTTGATAAGATGGCAGGGCAAGGAAATATTGCTGCAAAAGAGGGCGGCGTAGGAAAAAGAAACGTAGAGTTAATCCTCGCTAGAGTAAATCAAAATGTTAGATGGGTAACTTTTGACGAGCCGATAACAGCTACAAGAACTAGTTTGCTTGAACAGATTGAATGGGATTGGAAATTCTGTTATCAGGATTTTGTTTTAAATGATAAAGTTTTGTCTATAAACAAATCTGACGAAATAGCCAGTCTTCTCGAAATTAACCAAAAAGCGTTAAGACAAGGATTTTCTAGGGCTATGGCGGAGCAGCTCTATGCTGGAGGCGCAGACAGCCCGAAGTTAAGATCTGGATCTGGATTGGAGATGGGCGGCTTGAATTATTTGTTATCAGAAAATCCTTACGCATCCGATCTGTATGTTCTAAATCTGCAAAGAGGCGGAACTCCAGGTGATAAATATGAATTCTGGAGAAATAGAGCAGGCGAGTGGACTATTGACGCTAGCGGAGTTCAGTTTCCGTCAGATGCTAATAGAGTTGCCCAAGCAGAAATGCTTGTCAATTCTATGCGCAATATGGTTCAAACATTAAATACGTCAAAGAATTCAATAGACGGTATTTACATGAACTATAAGTTCTATGATTTGTACATTTATTTTATGCAGGAAAGATTGCATATAAATAACGTCTCTGGAGAAAAGAAAGATGTTGGATTTTCTTCTGTGGAATTTATGGGAATTCCTGTTTATCTTGACAAGTATTGCCCATCTAACCAAATTTATTTCTTGAACAGTTCAACTTTGCATTTCAAATATTTGGAAGGCGAAAACTTCAAACAAGAAGTAAGACAGATTCCAGACATGTTTGCGCATCAGTATATTACAACGTTTATCGGCAATTTCATAATTGAAAGACCCCGTTGCAACGGTGTGATAACTCTGAACACAACAACAAATGGACTTCCTGAAGATTGCAATGTGTGTAACTTTAGCGCATATCATGACTACGATTATCCTAATGTTCAAAGTGGTCAAACATCAGACACAGTCATAGAACGTGAGGACTACTCGGGTTCGGGAGTTTACAGAGAACCAGTATTACTCAGAGATTTGAAAGAAAAAAGAGGAAAGACAGAAGTAAATAAGAAAGACGAATCTAACAAGTCACCCCACATAATAGGTGAGAGAGATTAGTTTCTTCATTAATCTCTCTCAACTCCTATCCTACATTTTTAATTAAATAAAACTAATAAATATAGATAAGGGAAAAAATATGATTTCACTTAAAGACTTTAAAAGATTAAAAGATGAGGCAATACAATCTAGTTTTGAAGTTATAGAGCCGCTCATTGTTGACCCTAGAATTTTTGAATATACGGAAAGCGGTGTTGTGGCAAATGATTACACGCTAGCTAGATGGATAGGGCGCAATATTAAGGTTAGAATTAAGCAAGGACAGAATTCCTTTTATGTTTGGGGTAAGTATGAAAAATTTAATTTAAAAAATAAATTCAATGACGACCTATATTACAATAGATTTCTTGACATGTATATGCCCTATCAAAATGAAGAGTTCGCAGATAATTTTTGCTTACAGAAAAACTATATTTTAGATACATCTTTGTTAGATGAGGATAAGAATTATTACGGTTTAATTTTTGATACAAAAATATCGGAGATTACGTTTTTTTCAAGGTATTCGTACAGTAATCAAAAATTCTTAGTGACAAGACAAAACGATAGCAATTTAAGTTGGAAGGGAGAACCTTATTCTGATCCTAAACTTAATACTGCCAAAGTAGATGGCGACAAAAAGTTAAAAAAACAAGAAGCGCCGTTTGTAGATCCTCTTCCAGACGATTATCTTAAGAAAAGAATTTATTGCTACGACCATACTGTGATTCCCGACGAAGTTTATTGTCTGCATATAGAAAACGAACCTAATTCTGATTTTGAAAAATATGTCGGTTTAACTTTTAAAGGGGGAAGCAACGATTCAGATTTCGTTCCACGTGACACATTTTTTATGTTTATACGTTTAACTCTGATACCGGGTATAGTTTTAAAAGTTGGCGACGAGATAGAGATATCATCTTATTTTAATAATACAGGAAATCTATACGCGACGGTTAACAATATCGCTATTGCAAAAAATGCAAAGGTGTTGTGGAATATAAATACTACAAACGAACTAAACCCCATATATGTTTATTGTTTAGTCGCATTTAAGAAACAAGTTGGTTTAGAGATAGCCGATGCGAGAGAAGTGTTAACCGCCAATCAGTATGGATTTTTAGAACAAAATGCAAAAACTTATAGCCTTATACCTCTTAAAGAGGGAGCAAAAGGAGAAAAAATATGAAGCTGAATCTGCCCGATTTTAGAATTGTCGCCCCACGATACTATCCCGAATTTATTAGTGAAAAAACAGAGATAAACGAATCAAATAGGCACATGTTAAAAAGATTTGCAGGGTTTGAGTTCTCCTGTAGATTAGGTATATCTCCGATAAGCTATCCGTGCATATACGCTATTGTGGAGGTAGAATCCGAAGCGCCACAAATGTCATTCGTAGATATTGAAAGTGTCACGGCGGGAAAAGTTATGGATTCTTCGTCGCATTACGTGTACGGCGATATTGGACAATTCTTGGTTGCTAAATTACTATATCCTTGTTCTACCAGCGATATAGGAAAAACTTTTGGAATGCCTCTATATATTCAAGACGCCAGCACGTCGTTTTTTAAAAATATTGGACAATTAGAAGTGGGCGATGAAAAGGTTTTTGGAAAGAAGTTAAATGCCGATAATACTCAGGAAATAGCTTTTTTATAAAAGGGAGTTACTAAAATGAACTGTTTGGATTTAATCCAAGAAGCCGCTGTAAGAGTAGGAATAGTGCAGCCTGCTACTATTGAAAACATATCAAATCCAGATCCTAGCAGAAAAGATCCAGATGCTATGATATTGCTGGGAGCGTTGAATGAAACAATGAGGCAGGTGTTGGTAAAAAATTTATTTGACCCATATTGCATTTTAGCAAAGATTGCAATAACTGACGCTGCCACTGCCACTGCTGGAAACACGTATATGTTTCCAATATTGACGAAATGCGTAGATTTTGCCGGTTTATTGTCTTCATATTTTAATGTTGAGTGTAGCGACGGAAGCGTGCAGACGTTTTTTGAGACTGACCCAGATACTTTTGAAAAGTTTTGGAAAGACCCTGCAAGTACCGCTCCAGAGCCTATACCAAATAAAAATATGTTTAAAATTTACAATGGACAAGTGTGTTTTATTTCAAGAAAAGTTTTTGATGCGGACTTTAAAATATCGACGATAAGGTTCAGCTATCGTAGCAGTTACGGCGTTATGCCGCAAGGAGCTACAATCCCAGTAAATACTTTTAGCCACGACTCTGACAATACGAGTATAGACAACGAGCTTTTGATAGCAGGGACGGTGTTAAATTATAAGGCATATCAAGGTATGGATTATCAATTTGACGCTCAAAAATTTAACGATTATCTAACAGCATTAGAACGCAATAGGCAACGCAATAATCTATTTAGAGATACATCTATGGGCAAACCTGGTGTAACGGAATAATAAAATGCCAGACCAGAGACAAAAAATACTATTGCTTCCGCCAATGAAAGGCCTTAATCTTTACGACAACCCTTTCACGATGGACGCCCAATTTGCCGAAGATTTGACAAACTTTATGCCGCCGACAACGGAGCTAAAAGTGCGTCCTGGAGTTGTAAAACTGACCTCTTTTTACGGTGCGATTAGGGGCATGTTTTCGTATGCAGTCGGGCAGGTTAAAAACTACGGTAAGAATTGGTACGACCAGACAATCTCAGAGGGCGAGTATCAATCGCTCTTATTAAAAATCGTGCAAGGCAATGGCAACTCTCTGATTTATTCTTACAATCCTCTAAACAATCAGTACGATGTTCTGCAAGAAGTAAAAGAGGGCGAGTATTCTAAAGATTTTGCAATATATAAGCATTCTTTAATGATGTGTGTTTCAAAGCCAGAATTACCGATGTACATTTGGTCAGCACGCAATGGCTGGAAAAATATGAAGTGGGTTGCTCCAGACAACTCAACCGAACTTACCGACTTGCAAAACATCACCTTTTATAATGGAATGTGTTTATCCAACGCCACTGGTACTTTTGATATTTTTATCTGCGACGCAACCAAAATAAATCCGCAAGATCCTAGCTTGTGGGATAAAGCATGGTCATGGTTCTCGCCTAAATTTCTTGGCAATATGCAAATATCTTTAGAAGGAATTGCCAAAAAAGGCGGAAGCATAATGAAAATGTTTACAATATCCAAATCGGGTATTGAAACCATAAATAGTTATTTTTGCGTGTGTACCACGCTAGGCGAAATAATAGTTTGGCAAGGAGAATTAAAAAATCCGTCATCGGAAGTACTACTAAAAAATCCAAATGCCGACCCTATAGCAGATTTTCAACTGGTAGGAAGATTTGAAATTCCAATTCCATTAAACAACAACTGTTTTTGTCAGATGGAAGGCGATATAATTGTTGCTACTCAAAACGGATTATTTAGTTTAAATAGAGTTATTTTTGGGCAACAAACCGAAATCACGCAGTCTTTAGAATCGAGAATTAATAATGTGTTTTCTAATTACATGTTTAAAGATAACGCGTACCAAAAGTTTTTTGGATTATTCTATTACCAAAAAAGTAGATTGTTGATATTTAACGTGCCAGACAGAATGCCGCAAACTTTGCAAAGTATCGGCGTTGGCACATTAATCGCAAAAGGCGACGAATTGGTATTAGGTTCGCTTTCAAATGACTTTGTATCCACTGTTATTGCTGGTCTAAAAAATTTTATTGGCAGTTATCTATATTATCATTGGATAGATTATACTCTTTTTATTCAGTTTGATGACAGCGCTGGAAAAATTATAGATGAGTATTTAGGTATTTTTGCCCAATTTGTTACTAAGGAAGTAACTGACCCAGAGAATCCATATAAAGTTACCACGCAAGTAACTTTCTTTTTGCAAGAACTTTTAAGTAGCGGAATAAAAAAAACAGAACTACTAGCGCAACCCTTAGTTTTTACATGTCCTGACTTTACTGCAGCAGTTCCTTCAATTACCTTTACTAATAATCTTTCATGGAACGAAAGTTTAAAAAAGACATATCAGAATATAACGTCCTATTCTTACATGTTTAAGGAGTCTGAAGCTGGCGATAACGCTGATGTCGTTGACACTACGATAACTAACGTTATCCCTATAACTAAATTTTTTGCTCATCCGACAGCGTCGTCGCCTTTTTCTAATATTTACGAAGGAATGCAAGTTAATTTAGACAATATAAGATTATCTTATTTGGCTGTTAATCCTTTGCTTCCAGACCTAGAACCTAATACCCGAGCATTCTTTTTGCGTTTTGGGCAAAAAGGTTTTTATCCAGACGGCGATCTATTAGACGAAATAGGCGTTCTTGAAGGAAACCTATACCTCGACAGAGCGAAAAACGAACTAGTGCCTCAAGGGACAAGCCCTGTTGCTCAAATCTTTTTCAGAGAAATAACCAACCATATTCCCGATTTTATGGGGCTAGCCGCACAAAACTATGAATATAGATACACTTTTACCCTCGCAGAAGAGATAACTGGAAAAACCCGAGAAATATCGGCAAGACTGTTTGCCACCATGTCTCAGTTCAGCCGTCAGGATACTGCTTATCAATGCAACATAGATATGTCTATGGGGTGGTATGTAGACGATACTGCAATCCCAGTAAGTCTTACTTTTAACAACGCTGCTACTGTAAACAATGCGATTTATAAGTTTCCTGGATATTGTATTTTTCTTACTTCTTTATGGGGATTCACAGAAATGGCATCTCGTTCGTCTACTTCTGGCGATTATGAGTTTAAAGATTTTACCTTCAATGAAGGGACTATTTTAGAAAGTTCTGATGGAAACGGATTTAAAGTTGTTAGTATAAAAACGGAATGGGTCAGTTGTCCCTATTTTAAAGATGCTCTTGTAAATGCAGGTTTGACAGAAGAACATCAAACGGAAGATAACTATGAACAGATGGTAACTAAATTTGGATATACTTTAGCTCCATTTGTTTGTGATATAACAGAAGCCCCGCCAACTCCACCAACGCCGCCAGTTCCGATTTCTATTAATGTTGAAGATTTAATAGAGGGTAGTAATTTAAATGCCCCTCTTTCTTTGGATTTCAGCGGAAATATAGACGACATAAATTATGATGAATTTCAATATAAAAGTTATAACGATTTTTCATCGAAACTAAATTCATATTGGTGTCAAAACGGAACTGAATATTCTGGCGATCAGTTTTTAGCCAGACCCGCATTTACGCCTTTTGGTCTTGATTTGGTAAAAGAAGTAGGCTCTGTTTTTGTAGTTAATGGCGATTTTTTTAGTTTAAATCCACCTGCCTTTACTTACGAAATAAAATATGTTTTTTCTAGTCAAAATTTGGCTCAAGAGCATTCTTTGAGATTGAGATTTTATTTTTACTATACGAAAACGTCTCTCGGAGATACTTTTGTTATAGGAACTAGCTACAACGGTGAAGATTCTGGTTTTTTTTGGGATGATGAGAGGATAGCTCCCGTCTCATCCCGAAACTTTTTTATGAAAAATATTGTAGCTTTTTATCCCCCCCTATCTTACTATCTGGTAATTGCGGCTGATCCGACAACAACTATGTCGCCAAAGACTATTTTTGACTTTACTGGAAGCAACGACTGGGTTGTTAAAGAAATTTCTGCGGAAATGATTTATACATCTGGCGCGGAAACTGAAGAATATTTTGTCGATGCACTGCCAACCTTTAAACACGTAACCAAAGATAATATAGAAGCGTTTAAAGCTGCGTACGGATATTTGATGAGCGGATTTTGGATTAGTCCGAATGATCCAGAAAAAGAAAAAAAGGAACATAATAACTGGGCGGATATTTTTATGCCCAAAACTAAGCTAATAGAAGTTAAAAGTAAAGATTTAGCAAGGATTAAAGAACATAGAGCATCTAGGGGTGATAGTCCATTACCTATCTCGGCGGTACAGGTTGCAAATTTTAGTTTAGATGTAATTCCAATTTTTGCAGGGTCTCACCTTCTCACAAATTTTAGAAGCGTTCAGTATGTTATGAATTCTTATTATGGGACATGGAGCAAATGGGAAGACGTTAACATGATAGACGGAATTTCGCATTTAGGCGAATTTTATTTTGTAAAACCTGAAGATATACCTGACCGTAGTGGTACTAGTTTTACCTATAACACGTCCGTTTTATGTAAATTTGACGACATGGCTTTTGGCGATTATGATAAAAAGGGAACTCTTCCAATTCAAATATCGTATCAAACGCCAGCGAACAACTTAGGAATAAATCAATACAAACTTTTGGAGAGGATAAAGATATTAGCTACCCAAAGCACGTTCTGGGGAACGCAAGCTAATTATTTAAGAATAACGATGTTTTCAGATTTTGGGCAAAATCCTACATACTGGTATCAGCATTCGTCAGAGATTGGGAAACAGCGTATAATGAAGTTGTTAAAACTAAATGAAGAAAAAGAACTTCATGAGTTATCTTTTCAAGAGATGAAAAAGTTTAAAGAATTGTACGCTACAGAAAGTTCTACTATAAAGCACGTAGACATGGGATTGTTGTGTAGTCCGCTAAACAGATTGAGTTTGAAAGTTGAAATGGACATAAAAGAAGCAAACATTATAATTTACGGGTATGAAATATATCTAAAAATAATGAACAAAGTATAAAAAGGAGACAATCATGGATAGAGGAGTAGAAGAAGGTTTGTTAGGTGGTGGCAGTATGCTTGGCGGCGTGCTTTTGGGGAAACTTTTAAAGAAACTTTTAGAAAAGAAAGAAGATGAAGAAGATACGGAAAATCAGAGCAATAAGCCGAACAAAAAAGAACCTAAGGAAGTTGACGCTGAGATAGAAGAAGGCGACGACGAAAATGGGGATAGGAAACCTAAAGGGTTATCTTTAGAAGTTTTAAGCATAGGCGGAGTCCCGAAAAATAAAAAGATATTTGGCAATGATGATGAAAATGAAGAAGACGGAGAGTATGCCAACGCTTTTGCGAAAGTTTTACAAAAACTAAAAAGCAAAAATTCTGGAAGCAAGTTGAGGTTATAATATGTCTACTGATATTACAAAAAGAAGATTGATAACCAAAGGACTTCAGACGAGGAGACTGGGCGGAGCAATACCGCAGTGGGAAGTTTTTAGTCCTGAACGTGGATATTCTCTAGGAAAATTTGGAATGGACGAGGGAAAACAGAAAAGAATAGCCGAGAAAGCGCTGGCGGCTAGACAAAAAGCTCAGTACGCTTTTAACACAAATAGAAATTTTTATAAATATTCAACCCACTCTGAAGATGGAGGAGTTGGCGGGAAAGCTGTGCCGATAGCATCTAAACATTTTGTTAAGTCGTCACATGGAAAACCTATAGGCGATCCGGGAAGGATAGAGCGTTACCTTTATCGCCTGCATGATATTATTGACTCAGCAAAAAAAGAAGGCGTTTACCAAGCGATGGCGCCACATGATATGTATAGATTGACTGGGATTCCTTCCGACAGAAATGGAGCGCACACATTTCTGCAAACAATACTTGCAGCTGCGGAAAATCCATCTACGGCATTAAACAATCCTACTATAAAAAAATCTATATCAAATAGTTTTGAAAGATGGCATAGAGGACAAAACCTAGATGAAGATTTACATAAACCAGAGATAACAAGTCTATGGAACACGTCTCAGCTGGCGAATGCGCAAAAAGAATATCTAACAGATCCATCTACCGCAAAAGCTCAAGGAATAGTTGACCATATAGAAAAGATGAAAGAGCAAATAAATGCAGAAGCAGAGGCTAAAGATAAAAAACTTCGGTATGACAAATGGGAAAAAAAGCACGGCGACACAGCTGAAGAAGGATACGTAGAAGGGTTGTTAGGTCAGGACTACAGCGCCCCAGATAACCCATATTATCAGCAAGCGCAAAAAGAGCGAGCAGATCAGTCCTTAGATGAATATTTAGCTGCAGGAAAAGGAACTCTATCGCAAAAAAAGAAAGCAAAACATAAAAACCCTGATTTGTACGAGGCAGGATTTCCAGAAGGGCAGCAAACCGAAATTCCTGAGCGAAAATTTATAGAAGAACCAGAACTAAATATATCGGATATTGAAAAACCTAAAAAGCCTGATTTTCGTTTAATATTAGATTCGAATAAACGAAAAGAGGAGCAGCAATCGTATGACAAAGAGTTAGACGATTATGAGCATGCAGTTACGAGCAGAATGCGAGAAGCCGACATGGCTGCGCAGTGGAATGATAAAATAATCGCAAGAAACAAAGCGTTAAAAAAAGAAAGACAGCAGCTGATAGCGGAAAATACGTTTGAAGATAATTTAAAAATGCAACGTAAGTTGTTAAAAGATAAGCGTAAAGAATACGAAAAAGCAAAGAACGAAAAATCAAGAGACAAAAGAGTTTTGGGTGCGCATGATTTTTGGAATGTAGTGAGAGGGAATACCAGTTCAACGCCCGACAGCGTGGGAAGTATCGGAGGAATAACTAGCAGCTTAGCAGCGGCTAATCAAGCTATACAGAAGGGTCCGCAGAATTTGAGGAGAATATAATGGCACAAACATTACCTTACAACTATAATGAACGAATTGTCCCTGAAACTAGCGGATGGGGGTGGAGAGATACGGCAAGAAGTCATTTAAATAGAGGAAAGACGAAAGGGCTAGACGCTTTCAATCGTATGATAGGAATGGCGAGGGGCGGCGGATTTAGCGGGACTGGCGAGGCGGACAGCCCGTTTGCGATGCAGCCATCAAAGAGAGAGAGACTGTCTAATGCATATGGTAGAGTTAGGAACATCGCTAAATCGGAAGGAACGGCTAGCTTAGCTAGAGGAAAAGAATTTCTTGGCAACACGAGAAGGAAAGGTCTAGACGCTTTTTCGTCTGGCTGGAATAAAGCAAAAGGACTTTTTGAACGCCCCGAAGATGAGCCAGAAGAAGACTTAACAACTCTTAGCGAACAATCATTGGAAATGAAGAAAGAAAAAGACACTGAAATTCGCTATCAAATAGAAAAGATTAAAAAAAAGTACGACAGTATGATTAAGTACGAGAAAGACCCGTTAGAGCGAAGAAGTTTAGAAATAGAGCGAGACATGAAAATAAGGAAGGCGTCTGGAAAGAAAGGGTCAGCTGCCGAAGAATTTATGATGGGAAAGGGGAACGACGTTCTTTCTGCTATGAATAGTACGACAGATGCGGATGTAATTCCTGCAGGCTATAAAAGTTACGATGTGGATAGCAACCCCGACGAGATAGCAAGAGCAAGGACGTATAATAAGAAGTTGGGAGAAATGCATAATAGATGGGGAAAACCAGCGGCTACTGTAGGAAAAGGATTAGGCGCTTTTGCAGCGGCAAGTATGGGAGGTATTCCTGGACTTGTTGCAGGAACGGCATTATCAAAAGGAATTCCAATGGCGGCAGATTGGCTAATGAACAGAAACGCTCAAAAACACGAAGATCAAGACGCAGACGAAAGAAGATATAATCCAAATAGGTTATAACAATGGCAAAATTTATAACGAGGTCGTACACCGACCAAAAAACAGGCAAAATAATTAAAAAGAATTTCCGTGTTGACGACAATTATGAGTTGCGTAACAACGGTGGTTACGACGAGGATAGAAAGCAAAAATACACGGAAGCATTCCAAGACCAACCAGGAATGGCTAAAACACTCAGTAGGGCTGCATTACCGTCTGTTGTGGGAGCAGGATTAGGCGCAATAGCTAAATCTACACAAGGCGGTGCAGCGGCTGGAAAAGCTGCAAGCGCTTTAGGCGGCACTGCGTTAGCGTCAGCGGCAAATGCTTTTGCAAATTATCAAAATAGGGTTAATCCTAAAAGCAAAGCAGCAGCAGTAGGGTCTGGAGCACTATCTACAGCAGCGAATGCGTTTGCGGAAGCTAATCAACGAAGTATAGCAAGAGGATCAGGAGCGGGCGCATCTGCATTATCAGGATTAGGTGCAGGTTTGGAAGGTGCATTGAAAGGAGGTTTATCAATGTTGCCTGGCGGCTCTTCGTTAGGACAGGCTGCATCGCCTCTTCTTGGCGGAATTTTCAATGCGATTAATAATAAAAATCCAGCGGCGTTGCTGTCTGGGTTGGCAGGAGCGGCAGGGAGCGTTCTTAGCAGCAAAACGCTTGGACAAGATATGCCTCAGTGGTTTAGAAAATCAGAAGCAAAAGATTATGCAGGAGGTACTTGGGGGCAAGGAAGCGATATAGAAGATTTATCCGACGAAGAACAAGCCAAGAGTAATGAAGAATATTTGACGCAAAATCAACCGTCGGTTAGAAGCGATATGCCTACGGATTTTGATGGAACTGCACAAGATTGGATGTCCGACGCTAACGCAGATACAAGGCAAGATGTTCAAGAGCAGAACCAAATGGACACATATAATGATAAATATCAAGAAGCTATAGACAAGGGTGGAACGGAAGCCGAAGCGGCGCAAGCTGGAGTAGAAGCGCAAAGGTATCAGAATCAACCTGCAGCAAGTTTAGAAGATATAGACGATATGACGGGCGGTCAATTTAAAACGCCGCAAGAAACGTTGCAACAAGGAGCTGACAGTGAATCTACCTCAACAAACGAAGATACTGAGTCCGTCGGAAAGGATACTACAGATGATACTAGCCAACCTGTTCGACGAACAGATGAGCAAAATGTTCAGTCCTCAGGAAATGAAGGAAATGAAGGAAATCAGCAAGTTGCTGGTGCAGTACAAGGAGGGCAAGGACAAGTTGCCCCTCAACAGCAGCAAGGGCAAGGTGGAGTTGTTAGCCAAGCGGGAGGAAATATTGGACAAGCTCCAGCAGGTACAGGAGCAGCTCAAGGAGTTGGACAGCAAGGAGCAGGCGTAGCTCAGCAGTTACAGCAAACACAGCAACCGCCAGCAGTGCAATCGGCACAAAATTTGCCGATGCCAAATGCTGCGAGAGAAAAAGTGCCTGCACCGCCACCGCCTCCACCAGCGCCACCGCAAATTCAGCAGCAACCTGCGGCAACCCAATCTGCATTTGCGACAGGATTTTCTAGTCCTGCTGCCAAAATGGAGAGTGAGGCAAAAAGAACAGGAACAGCAAGATTAGCTCAACAGCAGCAAGTTGCGGCGCAAATTAACGCTCCTATGGCGGCTCAACCAGAACTGGCAGCCCCAGAAGCAGAAGCTGATATATCGCTTTTTGGCAACCAAGAAGGTATTGGCGAAGCAGGCGATTTGGGCGAAGCAGGGCAACCAGCAGGTGAAGCAGCAGCAGGAGGACTAGCAGGAGCAGCAGGAGAAGCGCCAGAAGGAGCAGCAGGACCAGTGGTAGAACCAAAAGTTCCAGAACCGCCAGCAGCGCCATCTTTTTCAGGATTAACAAAACCTGAAGGCGAAGATGGACAATATAAATGGGGAAGAGGGGAAGTACCGTCGTTTTTTCCGAAAGAAGATTTAAGGAATAGAGATACAGAAACAGATTTGATGCCGAACTACGAAGGGAAGTCGCAAGCTGAAATTGATGCCGAAAGTCAAAGGTTAATGGCGGAGCAGGAAGAATATTTAAGGAATGCATCGCCGCAAGGTTCTACAAATTATTATAACGAGAACGCTAATAAATATGAATTTTTATCAGGATATGGCTATTTGCAAGAAAAAGCGTCGCAATTAGTTCCGCAAACAGTTTTTTCTGTGCAAGGCGACGCCGATTACGAAGCACCGAATGAAAACGATTCTATTACAGATAATGAAGGTAGAATCTTTATAAGAACTCCTTTGGGCATGTTGCAAGTAGGCGATAAAAGCAAGAAGCCGTTATCTGAGCAATATAGACTTGCTGTGCAGCGAATTGCCGCAAACTTATCTCTGAATGAAAGTGAGCCGTCGGAAGAGTATATCAAAGATGCCGAAGACTTATACAATCAATTGCCTGCAGATGTAAAAGGATTTTCGGAAACGCCGTCTAGAGACAGAAAAGAAGAAACGTTGAGAAATGTGCGCATGTCTCTTTCTAGCAAAATGAATGAGAGATCTTTGAAAGAAGAAATGACTAAACTTACAGACAATGCTAAAAAATGGAATCTTAGAGCGAAAGAGTTAGATAAATTAAGGCAAATATATAAAGCAAGAAAGAAACAGTTAAGAGAATCCAAGTATGGAAAAAAACGAGAAGTAGACGACTGGGCAAAGGAGCAAGTAGGCTTGCTGACTGAAAGCGAACGTCAAGAGGCGAAAACGGCGAGAATCCAAGAAGCAAGAGAAAAAGCGGAGAGAGGCGTATCGTCTGAAGGTCTAACTAACAGACAAAAAATAGAATATTTAAGGCAACAAGAGCTGGTAGATTTAAATAGAGAACTTCCTTATAGAGATCGTTTGAAGCAACAATATTCACGTTTGGAAGAAGAAGCTAAACATCTTCCCGAACTGCAGAGAGGAACGCCTGAATCGTTACGCAGAGACGCAGAAATGAGACGTTTGCAAAATTTAATAACTAGAATCAAACCTATGTAATTTAGAGAGAAAAATAATGCCATTACCAGACCCTAATAAGATACAACAACAGCAAGCAGTGCAAATTAGCGCTCCGACAAAGACTACAAGAGCCAACAATTTGCTAAAACAGGCTCAGGAAAAGATTGAAGACCCGAGCGATATTGGAGCGCAGTTAATGCAGGCTGGCGATAATATGATACAGCAATCGTATGCTGACGACGCTAAGCCCGATATTGTGGATTGGGGAGCGTCTAATATTCCTAAAGCTGCTGGGGCGATAAAGAGTGCGGCGTCTAATTTCTGGGACAATATCAGAAATTTGGGTAAGCCTCCAGCTCCTACACCCACAGAACCGCCGACTGCAGATTTGCCGATGGCGCAACGTCCGACAGACGCAAGCCAAGTGCGTCTTAAGCCTTTAAGCCCAGAACTAAAGACGGAAAGAGACGCTAGAATAAATGCAGCCAATCAAGCATTGCAAAATCAGTCTATTGTTCCTCATCAGGTGCAGGGGGTGAACGCTGAAGGCGCAAGACTCATGCAGCAATATGCCATAGAAAGCAATGAAGCTGGCAACCCCGAATTGTTATTAACGCCTGAACAAGTTAAGTCTGTGAGAGTTGCTAGCGGTACTGCAGTGCCTACCGCTCCGAACGTTTCACGTAATAGAGATATGAGGTTAACTCATCAAGAAGTTTCGGCACAAGCACGGCAAAGACAACAAGAGATAGATGATATGCGTAGAAACAGCATGCCTGCTAGAAACAGGCAAGAAGTAGAAGAAGGAAACGAGCGTGCTAGATTTGAGAGAATGGGCGAAGATTATGCAAGAAGGCAAGGGCAGCGAGAAATAGACGAAAGAGAACAAAGAAGAGCAAACCCGCAAGGGATAGGCGATAGATTGCATAACTTTTGGGAAACGATGCCAAATCCGTTATCTGCAATAAAGGGAGCTTTTACTGATAGAAGAAGAGAAGAGAATCCAGAAGATATGGAACTAGAAGAACATAATCCCACAGACCCAGAAGCGCCTGATGTTATGAGGAATCTTGGAGGATTAGCTGCCGAAGCGAGAGAGATACCGCCCGAAGATGAAGATGTAGATGTAGACGAGTTAGAAGATATAAGACCAGCAGGAGCAGCAGCAGCGGCAGGAAGACGAGAAGATCCAAGAAGAAGACTTCAAGCAGAATTAGAAAGATTAGTGCCGCTACCGCCATTTGATTTTGCTAAGTCTACGCCAGAGCAATATAGACAGAGATTGGAATATTTGGATAATCGTAGACGTGAATACGGAGATACGGAAGACCTACAAAATGAAGTTTCAGCTACAAGACAAGCTATGCAAAGAAAAGCTGAAGCGACAAGATTAGGAAATATTAGACAAGGACGAGCTACTCAATTTTCTCGTCAGGCAATGGAATATCTATCGCCAGATTCTGAACAGGAATATCTCCGTTATCCGCAAACTTTGCTTAACTTGACGGACGGACAAAATTTGACTGGTATGCCAACAGACGAGCTGGCAGCAATAGCACAACGCAACTATATGCTAAGTACTCGTGGTCATGGCTACGCTTCCCAAATTACGAGAGAGCAAGCCCTGCAGCATGCTAACGAACTGAGAAGAATAGAGCAAGAATTGACCCGTCGTGGAGAACAAGACACAGTAAGGGAGGCACTATATCATGCTACTAACCTTGCACATCACAGGCTTAATAGAAATGTTGGCGAGCATGTTGCTGCAACCGATAAAGATTTGTACGAAACGATGTCACCGGACTATATGAGATCGCTTTCAGAAGACCCACAGGTTGAGAGAGTCCCGTTTGAATATGCGAAAGCAACGCCTGAGCAGCTAGCAGCCAAAAATGCTGAAATACGGAGATTACATTCAGTGCCTGACACAATGACGCATAAAGAAATAGCACAAAGATTTGCAGAAGAGAGAGAGAATGCGAGGCTGCAAGGATATGATAATCCTTTATTAGCAGATATGTCTTTTTCGGAACAGGTCTTAGCCGATGAGAGACGAGAAGAAGAGATACGGGAAGCTCAAAGGAATGAAGAACGCCGTAGAATAATAGAAGACAGCGGACTGTTTGAAGACACAGAGAGACCTGATGACGATTCTTTCCAACAATTAGCAGGAAGAATTGCAGGAATACAAGAAAACAGACGAAATAGCGCGTTTTTGGCGCAGAAGCAAGCGGAGAGATCTGAAGAATTAGCAAGATTAAGTAGGGAAAGCGCAGGAAACATACAAAGAAATAGAGATGAAATTGTAAGACAAAGAGCAGCCAGAGATGAAGAGCAAAGAAGAGCAGCGCTAAGAAGAGACGCAGAACTAGAAAGACAAGAAGCGGCAAGAGTAGCTAGAGAAGAAAGACAAAGAGTATCCAGACAAGAAGCAGAGGAAAGAGTACAAAGACAGATAGCAGAACGAGACAGGAAAATAAGAGAGAGAGCAGCATTTAGGGAGGATAGAGATAAAGATAGAACTCCGCTCAGATTTAGAAAATAGTCAATAAGGAGAATATATGCTAGAAGTAAACGACCCATACGATTATAATCTGCAAAATATCAGAAGCGAAATTAAGAATAAATGGGACGACCAACAGGAAGATGAGCTAAGAAAAAGACAACAAAACGGCGTTGTAGGGCTTGGGGGCGGTTCGTGGACGTCTAGGATAAACAGGTTTAATGCAAATAAGCGAGACGAGTACATGAAAGCTTTGGAAGCTGCCAACAATCAGCGAAGACAAGATACCCAGCAATCGTTAGCGCAGAGACAACAAGCGTTTTCTGAAGCGAGCAATTACTCTAATTTAGCTAGACTTGAAAAAGAAAGAACAGAGAATATGGAAGCAAGAAAGAGGCAGGAAGAAGAACAGAAGAGACAGCTTGGAATGCAACATGAACTATCGCAACAGCAAGCGCAAGAACAAAAATCTGCAAGGTTATCTGCAGAGGGGCTTGCAAAAGAAAAATTTGCATATCAAAAACAAAGAGACACTGTGGCGGATAAAGATGCAGCGATACTTAGAAATGTGCAACTAAGACAACAGAGTATAAATAGAAGATTTGAAGCTAGAAGATTAAGTATGCAAGAGTATCAGCAGCAAACTAGAGCAAATCTTGAAATGATAGAAGCACAAACAAGGAATTTGCAATTAAAACAAGAGGCATCGCAACTAGCAAAAAGCGGAGCAGACCCAGATACTATGATGCAACAGTTGCAAGGGATGATGGGTCAAATGCAGGGAACTGGGAGAGATATGAACAATGCTGGCTTGGCACAACAGAATGCTGGCATGAGTTTATACAACAGCTTAAATGCAACGCAACAACAAGAGTATCAGCGAGAATTAGCAAGATATATGGATTATAATCATATGGCGCAGAGAGCAAAAGAAATTGGAGAACAAAGAGCCTACCAAGAAGAAATGCAAAGAGCCGCCGATAAAGCTGCAAAATCTGGAGCTTTCGCAAGTATTATAACTAATGTTATAGGAACAGGGGCGCAGCTATTATTAAATAAACCGGGAGCGAAATAATGGACATTAATAGCGTTGAAAAAATGTTAAAAACTAACAAAACTAAACTAAATGCAATAACTGGTGCAAGGCTAGAACACGAGAAAGAAACGTCTGCATCTGACGTCGCAGATAGAATTTTGCCGTTTTTAAAAATGCCGTCTGCCCAAGAAATTGCGTTACATCCCTGGCTTGCTGGCAGCGTGTCGGTTTTGGAGTCTATTCTGGCTGCAAAATTAATGAAAAATGTTAGTGAAGAGAAAAAAAGGAACAGAAATAAAGCGGTGGAGTTATTGAACAAAGAAGAAGAAGAAGAAGGAAAATCAGAGAAGGAAAGATTGATAGCGTTGACGAACAAGCTGATGGGCTATCATGAAACGAAGGAGACTCTTGCTCAAGAACAGGCGAAAGCGAACATTGCAAAAGCATATCAAGACATTGAAGAGAGCAAAGGAAAATTTCCTTTAGGAATGAAACAAATAGAATATAAGAACCAAAAAGAAGCTGCCAAAGCCACTAAAGACGCTGAGGACAAATCTTACAAGGAATCACAAGATAGAACAGCAAACCAAATGCAGCAAGTTAAAGCGTTGCACGGAAAGGTATCGGAGGCAGTAGAACAACATATGTTGGCAGCGGCAGCGAAAGGTGAGTTTGACATTAAAAACTATCGAGAGCGTGCAAAAAATGTTTGGGACGGTAAGCCAATTGTGCAAGGTTGGTTTGGAACTGGGAAAGATAGATATGGTCTGGCAGTAAAAAAAGCTGAAGAGAACAAAGCCGAAGATAAAAAAGAAGGAAATTCAGGTTGGGTTATTCAAACTGTTGAAGATGAAAAAACTGGTAAAATCTATAAAAGAAAATATAATAAAATTACTGGAGAGAGTGAAAGACTGTGAAAATTTTATCAGAAGAGCCATTAGAATTTGGTCTGAAAGTTTTAGATGAGACGCCTATTAAAGAAAGGAAAAGCTTAGACGTAAAGAGAGCGTTGCTAACGGCAGCCAACGGAGCTGCGTTAGGAGCGTTTCCAGAGGTGGCAGGGCAAGTTAAAGGGCAGATGCGAGGTATGCGTGACTTCGCCAAATCAATGATGTTAGACCACCGATTAATTAACACTAGAAGCGATGCAGCTAGAGAATTGAATAGAAATGAATATTTAAAGACTAAAAAAAATATACAGCATGACATAGACGAGTACGCTAAAGAACATCCGACAATGAGCATGATTGCGGATATGGCTGGAAGCATACCTACGGCAGTGCTAATTCCAGGCGGTTCAGCTGTTAGAGGAGCTAAACTCTTGTCCACGATGGGCAAAGCGGCTAGAGCTGGAGCGATATATGGAGGCTCTAGAGGTTTTGGAGAAAGCGTAAATGCTGACGATAATTTGGAAGACATAATTAAGTCTTCGTTAAAAGGAGCAGCGGTAGGCGGAGCTATTGGCGGAGCAGCTGGAGGAATCTTATCTCCGTTTACAAAATCTAAGCTTGCTAGCTTAGAGAAAGCTATTGGCAAAAACAGAATAGAAGAATCTATCAAAAAAGGAATTCCTCTATTAGAAGATGGTGGAGAGAGAGTAATGCAGGTTGCGAGAAGTATTAAAACTAAAGGAAACCCTAAAGCGTTGCAGAGGTTTGTAAACTTTGAGAAGAAGCTAGAAGGTGTGCAGAAAAATAAAATAAATAAAATTATAGAAGAAAACCTTTCAGATAAAAATTATAATGACATGTTGATGAAAATTCAGAAAGAGGGGGAAAGTATATATAATCCTCTCTATGCAGAAGCGATGAAAGCTGGAGAAATAGCAAGACCTAGAACGCAAAATAGTAATGTATTAAAAGATTATTTTAAGAAGGCTAGGAAGTTTTCTGACGATTTAAAAGGATTGCCTGATAATGACATTCGCGTACTTCAACGAGTAAAAGAGAAATTAGGCGACGATATAGCTAAATACGAAAAATTTGGCGAAAAATCTACTGCTAGAGATTTGGAAACTTTAAACAAAAATTTAGTCCAGGACATAGATGATAGCGTTTTTCTACACGGTAAAGCTAGAGAAGCATTTGCAAAAACTAAACGCAAAGAAGAAGTCATGCATCGTGGTTTCAAAGACATTCCAAAATCGTCGTTAGAAGAAATAGAAGCGATGTCGCCTATTGATTTGCCAAAAGGCGAACAGTCCGAATTGTTGAAGGCAGGCGCTGCTCAGTATTTTAAAAACAAAGCGTTTAACGCACCAAAAACTAATGCTAATATTTTTAGAAATGTTTTTGCTGATGATGAGTTAGTGCGGTTAGTTAAGGCTAAAATTATGTCTCCAGAAGGAACGAAAAAAATAAGAGACGCCGTATATTCTGCGGATAAGAGCATTGACAATATACACAGCCTTACTAGCGGCTCGCAAACAGCAGAGAAGTTAATGCAGGCACAAGATAATAATCCATTACGGTGGATTACATCCACCAAAAAAAAAGGTATCCAACTCTCTGATAAAATATGGGATAAGATTATAGGTAGTGGCGACGGTAGAACTGCCAAATACCTGACAGATAGTAAAGCGTTAAAATCGGCAGTGAAGAGAGAAGGAATTAAAAGACCAGTGACAAAAGATGATATATTATATAAACTGCTAGGCGGTCAGAACGGCAGAAAGAAAAAGGAGTACTATAAATGAACCCATTAGCATTATTAGGCGGTTTAGGTAGCATATTTGGTGGTGGTGGCAGTAATAATGGACAACAGCAACAGCAAGGAGGTTTAGGAGGCATACTAAGCGGAGCGTTATCAGGCAGAATGATGGGCGGACCAATGGGGGCATTAGGCGGTGGAGCGTTAGGATTGTTGGGTAATCTGTTTGGCGGTAACAAATAAGGAGAAAGTACGGTTTAAGTTTCTATAATTTTTCTATAAAAAAACTTATAATGCTCACATGTGTTTACAATATTTACCAAAACTTGATAGCATTCTCTGGACGATAAAATGGTAATTCGTTGAAAAATCAACGATATTTAATGTTGTATAATACAACTCATCTTCAGGGCGAACTTTAAAATTATTTTATATAATTTTAAAAAGATAAGTGCATATTTTTAATAAGGAAATGCGTACAGTTTCCAATATACAAACTTTGTATTAAAGGAGCTAGTATGGATTTGGATTTATTTAATGAAAAGCAAGAAACTTATACTGCTGAGAATGTAAAAACTTTTGTAGGCATACCTAACCTTCCTGATAATTTAAATCCCTTAATTGCAATTGCCGATAATATGTGGTGGTGCTGGAATAGTGATGCATTTGAGTTGTTTAGAAGAATGGATATGGATATGTGGGAAAAAACATATCATAATCCGAAAGCCATGATTGAGGCTTTAAGCCAAGAAAGGCTCATAGAACTTTCTCAAGACGACAGTTTCATTTCCCACGCAGAGAGAGTAAAAAATGCTCTGGATAGGTATCTTGGAATGAACACATGGTATGCGCAAAACTGTTCTGATTATGCCAATCTCAAATTTGCATATTTCTCTACTGAATTTGCTGTACACGAAAGTATTCCTATTTATTCCGGAGGACTTGGCGTTTTATCTGGAGACCACTTAAAATCTGCAAGTGACATGGGTCTTCCTCTTGTATGAGTCGGTCTTTTATACAGATATGGATACTTCAGACAGCGTTTAAGTTTTGACGGTTTACAACAGGAAGAATATGTTGAAAATAATTTTTTTCATATGCCTCTTGAGCTTGTAAAAAATGAAGACGGAAGCGAACTTATAATTGATATTGATGTTCCAAACCAAAAAATTTATGCAAGAGCGTGGAAAATTAAAGTAGGCAGAATTCCTCTTTATCTTTTAGACACGAATATAGACAAAAATTCAAAAGACGCAAAAACTATTACTGGGCAATTGTATGGTGGCGATAGAGACATGCGCATTCGGCAAGAAATAGTTTTGGGCATTGGCGGAGCAAAGCTTCTTAAAGCTTTAAAAATAGATCCTGACGTTATACATATAAACGAAGGTCATTCAGCTTTTTTATTGTTGGAAAAAATCCGATATTATATGGACAATGGTCTTTCTTTTGACGCAGCGTTTCAAATAGTAAAAAGTAACTGTGTATTTACTACCCACACTCCTGTTCCAGCTGGTAACGAAATTTTTTCAAGCGATTTGTTTCTAAAATATTTTGAGAGTTTATGCCAAAAATTTGGCATATCAAATGAGCAGCTTTTGAAGTTGGGAGAATTTCCTTTTAATCAAAAAGATTTCTCAATGACAATACTTGCTTTGAAAACTTCAAATAAAGCAAACGGTGTCAGCAGACTGCACGCTACCGTCGCTAGAGATATGTGGCAAGGTATATGGACTAATTTACCAAGAAAAGAAGTTCCTATAACACACATAACAAACGGTGTTCATACAAATACTTGGATTTCAAATGAAATTTCAGATTTGTTTGACAGGTATTTGGGAGATTGTTGGAGAGATGAGCCTGCAGACCACACAATTTGGAATAGAGTAACCCAAATACCAGACGCAGAGATATGGAGAGGACATGAAAGAAGAAGAGAACGACTCGTTACGTTTGCAAGGTCTAGGCTTCGCCGCCAGCTTGAAAGGAACGGCGCAACTAGAAAAATAATAAATCTTGCCGATGAGGTTTTAGATCCGGAAGCGTTGACAATAGGTTTTGCAAGGAGATTTGCTTCTTACAAAAGAGGCAATTTAATATTTAAAGATTTAGACAGAATAAAAAAAATTCTTACTAATAAAGATTTCCCCGTTCAAATAATAATGGCTGGCAAAGCTCACCCACAGGATAATATAGGCAAGGCTATTATTCAGAATATAATTTCTCTGTCAAAAGATCCAGATTTGCAAAGGAAGGTGGTATTTTTGGAAGAGTATGATGTGAACGTCGCACATTACCTTGTTCAAGGAGCAGATATTTGGCTTAACAATCCTCTAAGACCTGAAGAAGCTTCTGGTACAAGTGGAATGAAAGCAGCTGTAAACGGAGTGTTAAATTTTAGCGTTCTTGACGGCTGGTGGTGCGAAGGTTACAATGGAAGTAACGGCTGGACTATAGGCTCAATAAAACGCTATCCCGATAGAGAATATCAGGATTTAGTTGAAAGTAGGGATATTTATGAAATATTGGAAAATGAAATCATACCCTTATTTTTTACAAGAGGACAAGATTCTATACCAAGAGGTTGGACGCAGAAAATGAAATTTTCAATGCAGGCTTTAGGTCCGGTATTTAATACTAACAGAATGATAGAAGAATATACAAAAAAGTTTTATATTCCTACTGCATTAGAATATGCCAAATACAAAAAAGATAATTGCGAGCCAGCTAAGAAAAAAAGCGAATGGATTAAAAGTATTTACTCCAATTGGGATGCTGTAAAGTTTATTTCAACAAGCGATAATATTTCAAACGAGATGAAAATTTCAAACGAAATAACCGTACAAGCGAAGGTTTATTTAGGCTACATTTCACCAAATGATGTGAGCGTTCAAATTTACAGCGGATATGTTAACGACGGGCAATCTGTAAGCGAACCGAGCATAGGTATAATGAATCTTGTTTCAAAAGATAATGATAATTATGTTTTTGAAGGAAAACTTCTGATTGACAACGTTGGCAAATGCGGATATACTTTACGTGTTTTGCCTCAGTATGAGGGAGAAGTTCAGATAGTACCGTGTCTAATAAAGTGGATACAGAGGATTTGAAGTTATGGGTTTTGATTTTTTAATTTATGATTTAGACGGAACGCTTGTAGATTCTTTAGGTGATATTGCTTCTTCAGTTAATTCGGTAAGGGAAGATAACGGGCTTGAGCATTTGTCTTTAAAACAGATACGTTCTTATTTAGGAAGCGGAATAAATGCTCTTATATCAAAAGCTATTCCTGATAAGTGCGAAAAATTTAAACAAAATGTTGACGGCTTTAAGTCTTATTATAAACGGCGAATGCTTGATACTACCATTATGTTTAGTGGTGTCAAAGAAATGTTGGAATCTTTAAAAGATAAAAAGAAAGCGATTCTGACTAATAAAAATGAAGGTTACGCAAAAGAAATTGTGGAAAAGCTTGAAATTGCTGATTATTTTGTTGAAGTTTGGGGTGGTGACACTTTAGATGTAAGAAAGCCTGATCCAAAAACAATTCTTGAATTGGTAAAAACCACAAAATCTAAACTTTCAAAAACAGTTATGATTGGTGACAGTGCAAATGATTTTTTAGTGGCAAAAGCCGCAGGCGTACAGATTATAGCCGTTGCTTATGGTTATTGTGATTTAGACCAAATAAAAGCGTACAGACCTGATTACATAGTAAAAACACCGCAAGAGATAGCAAATATTGTTTTATAAAGACAAAAAGACTAGGTTTTTAAAATCAGCCTAGTCTTTTTGTCAACTTGCAAACCTTATTTCTTTTCAGCTTTCTTCTTATCAAAGTGAGCTTTCTTTTCGTGTATTTTCTTACGTCCTTCGTCGCTTGTTACAAAATCTACCTTGCTATCTATAGCTTTATCTTTATCAGCTTCATACTCGCTTATTTTGGCTTGCAGCTTAGAAATTTTTTCTTTTTTCATAGCTATTTTTTTGTCTAAGAAATCCGCAACAATTTTTCTTATGTCCTTCTTTATAGCGTCTTTCTTGTTGTCTGCAGCTTTTTCGTACTTGGTTAAGAAGTCATCTAGTTTAGTAATGAACTTATACTTAGCCTCTTTAAACTCTTTTACCTTTGGATCTTTGTCATGGTGATCAGCAATAGACACTGCTGGGACAAAATAAGAAAAAAAGAAAACGCTACATAGTACTAACGTCACTTTCTTTAACATAAAAACCTCCTTCGGTTATTTCAAACTCTTCTAATACGCACTTATAGAAGTTGCGCTATAGAGAGATTGTTTAAATGCAAAGTAGAAAATTCTACTCCTGCTTCCGAGAAAAGTTCCTTAAAAGTAGTATCGGGATATTCTATGTCTGCGACAACTTTTTTTATTCCAGCATTTACTATCATTTTTGCGCATAGCACACAGGGAGAATGGGTACAGTAAAGGGTTGATCCTTTAATATTGATTCCATGATGCCCACCTTGAATAATTGCATTTTGTTCGGCGTGTATAGCTCTGCATATTTCATGCCTTTGACCTGACGGTATGTTCATGGCGTTTCTTAAACAGCCTAGAGACAAACAATCTTTTGTTCCTGAAGCTGCACCGTTATAACCTGTAGTAAAAATTCTCTTATCTCTTACAATAACAGCTCCGACATGATGACGTTCGCAGGTAGATCTTTCCGCAACAAGCCATGCCAGTTTCATAAAATATTCGTCCCACGAAGGACGCTTATTTATAGTAGCGTTCTTTTCAGTTGTCATTAGGCAATTTAACTAAAAAATCTGTATTGTGTCAACATGCTTTTTTTTGTTAAAATATTCTTCTGGGTTAGACTTGTGCAGTAATCGGGAGATCGTATGAATTTTCAAGAAATTATTATGACTTTACAGAAGTTTTGGGCAAAGCAGGGCTGCCTTGTATGGCAGCCTTACGATTTAGAAAAAGGTGCGGGTACTTTTAACCCTGCTACTTTTTTACGGGCTTTGGGTTCTAAGCCATGGAGCGCTGCTTATGTTGAGCCTTCCAGAAGACCTACTGACGGCAGGTATGGCGAAAATCCTAATAGGCTTCAACATTATTATCAATTTCAGGTGATTATGAAGCCAGCTCCAAAAAATATACAGCAAATTTACTTGGAAAGTTTAAAAGCAATAGGTTTAGATCCCAAAAAACACGATATAAGATTTGTTGAAGACGATTGGGAATCTCCGACACTTGGTGCTTGGGGACTTGGTTGGGAAGTTTGGATTGATGGTATGGAAGCAACTCAGTTTACTTATTTTCAACAGGTTGGAGGAATATCTCTAAATCCTATTTCGGTTGAAATTACATATGGGACTGAACGCCTTGCTATGTATGTTCAAAAGAAAAATAACGTATATGAGTTGCAATGGAACGATACTGTAACTTATGGCGATATTCATCTTGAAGATGAAAAACAATGGTCTGCTTATAATTTTGAAAAAGCTAATGTTGATATGTTGAAGAAACATTTTACCGACTGGGAGAATGAAGCAAAAAATCTTATTCAAAATGAACTTCCTCTTCCAGCATACGATGCTGTTATGAAATGTTCACACTTGTTCAATTTGCTTGATGCTAGAGGGGCAATTTCAGTCTCTGAAAGAGTCGGTTATATTCTTAGAGTTAGGACTATGGCAAAATCTGTTGCTGAAAAATATTTAACAATGGCTGATGGCTTTAATTTAGACGTTGTTGCAAATAAATAAAATTCGTTACAAAACTCATGGAACAAAGAATGTCTAATGATAATGAAAGAATAGCTTTACTTGAAATAGGAACGGAAGAAATTCCTACGTCGTATATTGAACCTGCTTTAAAGCAAATTGAACAAACCACTTTAAAAGAATTTGCAAATTTAAATATAAAACATGGCTCAATAAAAACTTTTGCCACGCCAAGAAGACTTACGTTGATTGTTGAAAATTTATCTATCAAAAGCGAAGATAAGAGTGAAGAAATTTTGGGACCTTCATGGAAAGCTGCAAAAGATATAAATGGGCAGTGGACTCAAGCGGCTAAAGGTTTTGCTACAAAAAATGGAACTATGCCTGACAAGCTGAATAAAAAGATTACGGAAAAAGGCGAGTACCTTTCTTTTACAAAAAAGACAAAAGGCGAAAAAACGGAAACCCTCTTAACCGTTATTTTTCCAAAGATAATAAGCAGCATATCTTTTCCTAAAGCTATGGTATGGGAGGAAAGCGAGTTTAAGTTTGCAAGACCTATAAGGAACATAATAGCGCTTTTTGGTAAGAAAGTAATTAAATTTAAAATAGCTGATGTTAATTCTTCCAATTGGACGATAGGTCTTCATACTTATGACAGATCAAAAATAAAAATAGATTCTCCTGAAAATTATATGACGGTGTTAAAGAATAAATCAGTTTTAGTTGACCAAAATGAAAGATGCGAAGAAATGAAAAAGTCTATAGAGTTTGTAGTCAAAAGCGTTGGGACTGTTGTTGCCGATGAGGCTTTAGTTGACGAAGTAAATTATTTGGTTGAATACCCATCGGCAGTTCTTTGCGATTTTGATAAAAAGTATTTAGATTTGCCTTCAGAAGTTCTTACAGTATGCATGAAAAAAAGCCAAAAGTGTTTTGCGGTCAATGATAAGAGTGGGAAATTTTTAAATTGTTTTGTAGGCGTTAAAAATGGAGTTTCTAAATATTTGGATATAGCTAAGGAAGGATATGAAAGGGTTGTTGCTGCAAGGCTTGCTGACGCTGAATTTTTTTATAAGAATGATTTGAAAAGCGATCTTAACGCTAATATTGAAAAGCTTAAAGGCGTTGTTTTTCATAAAGAAATAGGAACTATTTATGAAAAAATTGAAAGGGTAAAAAAGATCGCACTTCTTTTCAATAAAGAATTTAGCATGCAAGTAGATGAAAAATCTCTTGAAAGAGCTGTGATGCTTTCAAAAGCCGATCTAGTAAGCGAAATGGTATTTGAATATCCCGAACTTCAGGGTGTTATGGGCAAAATTTACGCTTTGAAATCAGGAGTGGATACTGATGTTGCAGAATCTGTTGAGCAACATTATTTGCCTTTAAGTGCGTCGGGAAAACTTCCTTCAAATAAATTGGCTTCTTTAATATCTTTAGCTGATAAAATAGATACTTTAGCTGCGAACTTTTCAATTGGACTTGAACCTTCTGGCTCTGCAGACCCTTACGGTCTTAGAAGAGCGGGTATAGGATTTATAAGGATTGCGACGGAAATTCTTCCTAATAAAGAATTAAGCTCTGCAATTGAAAAGGTATTTGAGTTTTTGCCCGAAAATATAAAAAATAATCCAAAATCTAAAATGGCTTATGAGAAGCTTATTAATTTTTTACGCCAAAGAATTGAAGGTATTCTTGAATCTGAAGGCTATAGCTTTGATGAGGTTAAATCTGTAGTCAGCATTTTAGGCAGTAACAAATTTAAAGATTTGGGTTCTTTTCTTCCAAAGCTCGCAGCTTTAAAGAATGCAAGGCAGAAAGGTGACTTTTCGTCTATTTCTGCTGTTTTTAAGAGAATAAACAATATTTTAAGTCAGGCAAGAAAGCAAAATATTGATGTTTTGGCTATTATAAATGAAAGTTTATTAGTAGAAGGTGCAGAAAAAAATCTATTTGACTGCATTAAAAAGACAAAAGCAGAAGTTGTTGAATATATTTCTCAAAATAAATATGCAGAAGTTTTTGATAAGGTTTTAGAAATAAAACCTAGTATTGACGGATTTTTTGAAAAAGTTATGGTAATGGCAGAGGATGCTAAAATAAAATCAAACAGAATATCTTTGTTAAATTATACAAAGGGTATATTTGCAGAATTTTTAGATTTTTCCGCTTTGCAGTAAAAGTAAGCTCAATAATATAGCGTAATTTTGTAAAAATATTTGCAGGGTCTTATTTTCATCAATCAATTTGTTTACCAACAGTCGCTGTTTAAGAAGATACCGCTTTATCAGGTGTATAATTAAGAGCCGGAGCGGGCTTTTTTCTGTTTTACGACGGCGTTTTTTTTGTTTTTTGCATAAATCTGTTTGACAAAGATAAAATTTTATGCTACTCTTTACAGGTTGTTAGCGACAAAATTGGTTAGTTCTATAAGAAGATTTAAAATCCTTTCAAATCAGTTGAAGGGCCCGTAGCTCAGCTGGTAGAGCACCTCACTTTTAATGAGGTTGTCGTGCGTTCGAGCCGCACCGGGCTCATCTGCTCCCATCGTCTAGGGGTCTAGGACACAGGATTTTCAATCCTGCGACACGAGTTCAAATCTCGTTGGGAGCGTATTTTATTAACATAGGCGTGTCCACGCCAAACACTATAAACCCTTTAGACTTTTTAAAAAAGTTTAAGGGGTTATTTTATGGAAGGCAATCATGTCAACATTAGTTGTTTTAGGAACCCAGTGGGGAGATGAAGGAAAAGGAAAAGTTGTCCATTATCTCGCCAAACAGGCAGACTACATTGTACGCTATCAGGGCGGCAATAACGCAGGTCATACTCTAATCTATGAAAACAAACCTTTTGTACTTCACTTGATACCGTCAGGAATACTTTTTCCAAAAAAATATTGTTTAATTGGGAATGGGGTTGTTGTTGACCCTAAAGCTTTAAAAGAAGAGGTCAGCGTATTAAGCAAAAAGAAAATTTCTGTAAAAGGCAGGTTTTTTATAAGCGAACAGGCTCATGTTATACTTCCTTATCACAAAATTATTGATGGAATTCTTGAAGAAGGTAATGTTAAAATAGGCACTACCAAGAGAGGAATAGGTCCCTCCTATTCCGATAAGGTAAAAAGAATAGGAATAAGAATAGTTGATTATTTAGAGAAAGATATTTTTTTGGATTTGCTTGATAAGAATTTGATAGAAAAAGCTCCTATTTTGGAAAAGAGCGGAATAAATATTAAGAACTTAAAAGAAGAAATTTTAAAAGACCATAAAGAACTTTCAAAATTTATAAAGCCTTTTGTTGCCGATACAAGTCTTATGGTTGAAAATGCGATAAATAGAAAAAAGAAAGTTCTTTTTGAAAGTGCTCAAGGCACGTTGCTGGACTTAGATTTTGGCACATATCCTTTTGTAACGTCGTCTAACCCTATTGCTGGCGGAGTATGTTCAGGAGTAGGATTAGGTCCTACAAAAGTAAATAGCGTTTTGGGTGTGGTAAAAGCTTATACTACAAGAGTTGGTGAAGGACCTTTTGCTGTAGAGCTTTTTGATAAAATGGGCGATTTCTTAAGAGAAAAAGGCGGAGAGTACGGAGCAACCACAGGAAGACCTCGCCGCTGTGGTTGGTTTGATGCTGTAGTTGTCCGCCACAGTGTAAGAATAAGCGGTATAAATCATTTAATTTTGACTAAACTTGATTGTATGGAAGATATAGATACTATTAAGATATGCGTGGCTTACAAGTATAAAGGCAAAATATATAAAGAATTCCCTGCCTCAAGGACTGTGCAAAAATATGCCAAGCCCGTATATGAAGAAATGCAGGGATTTAAAGGTAAAGTTAAAGGGATTAGTGACTTCAAAAAATTACCTTTAAATGCCCAAAAGTATGTTAAACGTTTGGAACAGCTTGTAGGTGCGCCGATTGATTTGATTTCTCTTGGAAGAAAGAGAGAAGAAACTATTGAAGTAAGAAAAGGCGTGAAATGGTTTTAATATGAATGTAAAACTTTTAAAGTCAACCAAAGATGCTGAAAAAATTTGTGCAGTAGCTGCCAGACTGTGTTATAGCGCTGCAAAAATTGACGACATTGATGAAAATTTTACGACTGATAAGGTTAAAGATTTATTAAGTAAAGTTATTTCTTCAGGACATCACTCTGTGCTTGAACATGCATCTTTTACATTTGGCGTTGAAGGTGTGTCGCGTGCTTTGCTTGCTCAGCTTACAAGGCACAGAATAGCTTCTTTTTCGGTTCAAAGCCAAAGGTATGTAAAGTTTAAGTCTGGTGTTGATTTTGTATTTCCAAACACCATAAAAAAAGATGAGAAACTGTTGAAAAAATATAATAATTTTTTAAAAATTACTGAAAGCTTATATAAAGAATTTTTAGATGCTGGTATTCCTGCAGAAGACGCAAGATATATTCTTCCAAATGCTGCGACTACGCAGATAATTATAACAATGAATGCCAGAGAGTTGAGACATTTTTTCTCATTAAGATGCTGCAACAGAGCTCAATGGGAAATAAAAGAGATGGCGTGCCGTATGTTAAGCCTTGCAAGAAAAGAAGCGCCTTTGCTTTTTGAAGATGCTGGACCTGACTGTTTGCGGGAAGGTTGCCGCGAAACTTCTACTTGCGGAAAACATTGGAAAAAAGAAAAGCTGTGATATAGGGGTTAATTGATGCATGATGTTTTTGAATTTTTAATAGCTTTGGCGAGTATCCTTTTCTTTGCTAAAATTTTTGGAGAAATAGCCTTAAAGCTGGGACAAAGTGCCATAATAGGCGAACTTTTAGCAGGAGTTCTTATAGGTCCTAGCATATTGGGTTTTGTTCATGAAACCCCTGTTTTGACAAGCATATCTGAACTGGGTGCTGTTATTCTCCTTTTTGAAGTTGGTCTTTCAACAGATATAAAAGAATTTTTAAAAGCTGGCGGTTGGGCTACGGCTGTAGCTTTTATTGGAGTAGTTGTTCCTTACTTCCTTGGATATTTTGTCTTTTTGCATTTTGGACTTTCAAGCACTCAGGCAATTTTTGCCGGTGCTGTTCTTACAGCTACGTCGGTCGGTATTACGGCTAGAGTGTTTATGGATTTAAAAAAGCTTGAGACTAAAGAAGCTAAGATTGTTCTTGGAGCTGCTGTTATTGACGACGTTATAGGTCTTGCAATTTTGGCTGTAGTGTTAAAACTTGTTCAAGGTGGAACAGTTACTTTTGGAACAGTAGCCTCAATAAGCGGAACTGCTGTATTGTTTTTAGTGTTGTCTGTAGCTGCAGGAATTCTTATAGCTCCAACATTATTTAAATTTGTTTCAAAAATGAAACAAGAGCATATAATATTTGTTATGGGAATCGCTTTTTGTTTTGTTTTTTCGGCATTTGCAACAAAAGTTGGACTTGCTTCAATAGTCGGGTCTTTCGTCGCTGGACTTGTGCTTTCAACAACTAATCAATCCGAAGAGATTAGAAGAGACATAAAACCTTTATATGCATTTTTTGTTCCAGTGTTTTTTGTTTTGATGGGAACTAATGTTGATATAAGCGCATTTAATCCTTTTGTAGCTGCTAATAGAGAAATATTAATATTGGTTGCAGTGCTTTTTGTAGTTGCTTTTATAGGTAAAGCCGTTGCAGGTTTTGTAGTTCTAAAGAAAGGCATAAATAAATTTTTGATAGGTGTATCTATGGTTCCCCGTGGAGAAGTAGGGTTGATATTTGCGGGTATAGGTTTTAAAAATAATGTTTTTGGATCAAATGAGTACAGCGCTTTGGTAGCTGTTATAATGCTTACTACTTTTATAACTCCTATAATACTCAAGTATCTTTTATCAAAACAAAATGAGAATGGATAAAAATTTTATCTTGTTATTTTTAACAATTGTTTTTTGTGGTAATTTTTTTGTTTTTGCCGCAGACAACAAAAGTAGCACTTCCTCGGCTAATGAAATTGTCCTTGAAGATCCTTATAAATCCGCAAGACAAAACGAAACTAAATACATTGACATAAGAGATAACTTATCTGCAATATACCTCAACACTCACATGGTTGCAAGCAATTTCAAATTAAAAAAAATAGTAGAAATTTTCAAAAGAATTATTAAAAAAATAAGAGCTTTTTTTATAAAAATCAAATTATTAAAATCTTAATAAAAAAGCTTTGTCAGTCATTTTTTTTACTGCATAATTCATACATTAGCCACTTTAAGGAGCGGAGCAAATGACATCAAATTACGATAAGTTTGAATCAGCTTGCCGTATTCTTGAAGAGCATAGTTTTGATAAATCAAAACTTATACCTATCCTTCAGTCTGTTCAAGAAGAATACAGATACCTTCCTGAAGAAGTCATGTCTTTTATATCCTCATCTCTTGATATGTCCCCTGCTATAGTTTACGGAGTTGCTACATTTTACGCTCATTTTGCTTTAAAACCAAAAGGAAAGAATATCATAAAGATTTGCGATGGAACAGCTTGTCACGTAAAGAAATCTACAGTTATTATAGACGCTATAAAAAAGAAGTTAGGCTTAAAGGAAAATGAAAATACCACAAAAGACATGCTTTTTACAATTGAAACTGTTGCATGTCTTGGGGCTTGTGGGCTTGCTCCAGTGGTAGTTATAAATGATAACGTCTATGGTCAGATGACCACCGAAAAAATTGCTGCTCTTATAGACGAGATGACGGGGGCGAGATGACGATTGATTTAGAAAAGATAACTCAAGAATTTTTGTCATCAAGAAAGAATATAACAAAAAGAGTCATTGTCTGCGCAGGTACGGGATGTGTGGCAAACGGTTCTCTTAAAGTGTTTGAAAGTTTAATGAGCGCTGCCAATGAGCTTGGAATAGAAGCTCATATTGAACTGAAGGAAGAAAATAAAGGAGCTTTTTTGTCTAAGAGCGGGTGTCAAGGGTTTTGTCAAAATGGACCTTTGGTAAATATCTTGCCAGCAGGCATACTTTACACTAAAGTTAAGATTGACGATGCAAAAGAAATCTTAGAAAAAAGCGTTAAAAATGATGAACTTATAGAAAGACTTTGTTATCACAATGGCGATGAAGTATGCAAAGGACAGGAAGAAATTCCCTTCTATCAAAAACAGTATAGGATGGTTCTTAAACAGTGCGGCATTATAGATCCTGAAAATATTAGAGAGTATATATCAGGCGGCGGATATATAGCAGCAAAAAAAGTTTGTACAGAGATGACAGATAAAGAAGTTTGCGACCTTGTTTTAGAATCGGGCTTGAGAGGACGAGGTGGCGCAGGATTTTTAACCGGAAAAAAATGGGACATAACTAGGAAACAAGAAGGCTCAAAAAAATATATGATTTGCAACGGGGACGAAGGCGATCCAGGCGCTTTTATGGACAGAAGCGTTATGGAAGGAAATCCACATAGCGTTATTGAAGGATTGATAATAGCTGCAAAAGCTACAGGCGCAGATGAGGGATACATATACGTAAGAACAGAATACGGTCTTGCTGTTGAAAGAATGAACAAAGCTGTAAAAGCCGCGACAGAAATTGGCGTTTTAGGCGATAATATTTTTGGGTCAAATCATAATTTTAAACTTCATGTTATGGAAGGTGCTGGAGCTTTCGTCTGTGGTGAAGAAACTGCTTTGATAGCTTCTATTGAGGGAAAACGGGGAATGCCGTCGCCTAAGCCTCCTTTCCCAGCTCAAAGCGGATTATGGGGAAACCCTACGACTATAAACAATGTTGAAACACTTGCCACAGTGCCGATAATAATAAATTATGGAGCACAGAATTTTAGAAAGATAGGGACTGAAAATTCTCCCGGAACAAAAACATTCGCTCTAACTGGAAATGTTGCTAATACAGGACTTATAGAAGTTCCTCTAGGAACAACTTTGAAACACATAATATTTGATATTGCTGGCGGTGTTGCAGACGATAAAGGCGAAGTTAAAGAAGACAACTTTAAAGCCGTGCAGATAGGCGGTCCTTCTGGCGGGTGTTTAACAAAAGAACATCTTGACCTTCCGCTAGAGTTTGAATCGTTAAAAAAAGTCGGAGCAATGGTTGGTTCTGGCGGACTTGTAGTAATGAGTAAAAATAATTGCATGGTAAATGTTTCAAAGTTTTTTATGCAGTTTACCCAAAATGAATCTTGCGGCAAATGCGTTTTATGCAGGGAAGGCACCAAGCAAATGCTTTTAATGCTTACAGATATTACAAACGGCAAAGCAAACGAAGGAACGCTTACTCTTCTTGAGCAGCTTGCAAAAGCCGTTATGGCGGGATCTTTGTGTGGTTTAGGAAAAACTGCTCCTAATCCTGTTTTGTCCACGTTAAGATATTTTAGAGACGAATACAATGCTCATGTCAAAGACAAAAGATGTCCTGCTGGAGAATGTGTAAATTTATTAAGTTATACAATAACAGACAAATGCGTCGGTTGCGGATTATGCGCGACAAAATGTCCTGTTAAAACAATTAGTGGCGATAAAGGGAAAAAACATATAATTGACGGTTCAAAATGCGTTAAATGCGGCGTTTGTATGGCTTCATGCAAATTCGGCGCTGTGGCGAGGGGTTAAGCAAATGGGGAAACACTTGACCATAAACGGCAAAAAGGTTGAATTTACAGATGAAAGGAATTTGCTGGAAGTTATCAGAAAAGAAAATATAGAACTTCCAACTTTCTGTTATCATTCCGAACTTAACATTCACGGAGCGTGCAGACTCTGTATGGTAGAAGTTGCGGGAAAGGGAATAATGTCGGCATGCTCTACTCCGCCCGAACCTGATATGGACATAAAAACAAATACTGAGCATTTAATAGAGATGAGAAAAATTACTATAGAGCTTTTGCTTGCAAGCCATGACAGAGAATGCACAATGTGTGCTAAAAGTGAGAGCTGCAAACTTCAATCTTTGGCAAGAAGATTAGGTATAGAAGAAGTCAGATTTAAAAATATTTCTCGCAAAGAGCCTAAGGATATTTCAACATACGCTTTAGTAAGAGATAATGGAAAATGCGTTCTTTGTGGCGACTGCATTAGATTTTGCGATGAAATACAAAGTATTGGCGCTTTAGGCTTTGTCGGTCGCGGTTCGCAGTCTAAAATCTGCCCTGCTTTTGAGAGAGATTTAGAGTCTTCGGAATGCGTTTATTGCGGTCAATGCTCAAGAGTGTGCCCGACAGGAGCGATATTGCCAAAACCAGAATTTAGAGAAGTATGGAAAGCTTTAAGCGATGAGAAAAAAAAAGTTATAATAGCCATAGCTCCTGCAGTTAGAGCAGCGTTAGGTGAAGTTTTCGGCATAACTGAAGAAAACGGAACGGAGCTAGCTGGCAAAATTGTTACTGCTTTGAGGAGCATGGGTTTTGTCAAAGTTTTTGATATTTCGTTTACTGCCGATATGACAATTGTTGAGGAAGCAAATGAATTTTTAGGGCGTTTAGAAAAAGACGACGATATGCCAATGTTCACTTCTTGCTGCCCAGCATGGGTAAGATTTGTAGAACAATACTCTCCAGATTTTATTAAAAATCTTTCAACTTGTCGGTCTCCTCAAGGAATGTACGGTTCCATTGCAAGAAGAATAATGCCGGAAGTTTTAGGTATTCCAAAAGAAGAATTGGTTGTCGTCTCCGTAATGCCATGTACTGCAAAAAAGTACGAAGCAAGAAGGACGGAACTTGCCAAAGACGGCGTTATAGATATTGATTATGTTATCACTACTCAAGAGCTTGCTTTGATGATTGAAGAAGCTGGTTTGCGTTTTGCAGATCTTGAAGCTTCAGCATTTGATATGCCTTTAGGTTTTAAAACCGGAGGAGGTATAATATTTGGCACTTCGGGTGGAGTTACGGAAGCTGTTTTAAGAAACGTTATGAACACTAACGGCGATGAAGCTGAAGAGTTTAATTTTGTCAGAGGTGAAAATGGCGTAAGAGAAGCAAAACTAAAAGTTGGCAGTAAAGAGCTTAAATTAGCTATTGTACACGGATTAAAAAATGCCAGAAAAGTTTTAAGGGATATTAGAGCCGACAAAAAAAGATACGATTTTGTTGAAGTTATGGCATGTCCCGGAGGTTGTGTCGGCGGTGCGGGACAGCCCGTTTATTCAGATTTAGCTGTAAGAAAAAGAAGAAGCAAAGTTTTATATGAAAATGATAAAATTATGGAACTGCACAAACCCCAAGACAATCCATATGTCCAAAAGATGTATAAAGATTATCTTGAAAAGTCTGGAAGTAAAAAAGCTCATGAATATTTGCATACGAGTTACAAATATAGAAAAAGGTTTAAAGAGACTTTAGAAATTTCTAAATCTTCTTTGGACAAAATTGTTAATGTGGAAGTGTGTGTTGGCAGGAACTGTTTAAAGAAAGGTTCAAAAGAAATTCTAAAACGCGTAGCTGACGGCAATAAGTTTAAAGATGCTGTAAATGTTCAGGCTTTGATATGTTTAGAGCGATGTTCAAAAGGACCTACAGTAAAAATAAATGGAGAGACATTTGAGCATTGTACTCCTGACAGCGTTGAAGATACAGTAAAGAAGAACTAAAAAAATAAAGGAATTTAGAATGAGCAGAGCGATGGGGGTTGACTATGGGCTTAAAAGAATAGGTCTTGCCATGACAGATTTGTTAAGAATTACTGCAAGCCCTTTTGACACTATAGAAAGCATTTCTATAAAAAAAAACGCTGCGAAAATTTTAGAAATAGCCAAAGCTAACAATGTTTCTGTCATTGTGTTTGGTCTTCCTGTAAACATGAACGGCACGGAAGGCGAAATGTCTGAAACTGTTCGCAAAGCGGTTGACGAAATTAAAACTCTTTCTTCTGATGTTGAGGTGACTACTATTGATGAAAGGCTTACAACAGCTCAAGCTGAAAGAATACTTATAGAAGAAGCCGACGTTTCCAGAGAAAAACGCAAAGGTCTTAAAGACAAGATAGCTGCCGCACTCATTTTGCAAACATATTTGGATATGCATTAAAAACTCTAACCCATTAATTTTGCTAACAAGAAGGGTATATTTCCGCCCCTCTTGCTGTTTATTTTTATAATCTGCAGTATAAAGGTAGCATATGCATTATATAATTGATGGTTATAATGTTATAAATTCAAGTGACAAATTTTCTGCTTCATCATTAAAAGAAAGGAGAAAAAGACTCATTGAGTTTATACAATCATGTAGCCCGCACGGAAGTTTTAGAAATTCTGTTACAGTGGTCTTTGACTCTAAATCAAAAAATCCATATGAGTCGTACAGTTATAATAAATCTCATGTCAGTGAGATTGAAATAATCTTTAGCGACGGTATTTTGTCTGCCGATGATATTATTGCAGAATTAGTTGACGAATCTAAAAATCCATACGAAATAACGGTTGTAACAAACGACAAAGGTCTCCGCAGGAGAACTTCTTCAGGCGGAGCTAAGCATGAAACAGTTGAAGCTTTTTTAGTTAAAGACTTTAAAACAAAGAATATTAAAAGAGCAAAAGAATATTTTGATAATGGAGAAAAAGACATTATTAATGGGGAGTTTAAAAAGCTGTGGCTAAAAAAATAGGTGTTACAATATCTGTATTTTTTATAATTTTTATGGTATTTTTTTGCTTAGGCTTTATGCCTACAGCTGGAGAGAAAGCATTGTTTGTTGTTAGAAAAGGAGAAAATTTTTCAACAGTTGCGTCTCGTTTAGAAGAACAAAATTTGATACTTTCAAAAAAATTATTTTTGCTTTTTGTAAAACTTACGAATTCGCAAAATAAATTAAAGACAGGTATATACGAGCTATCTGGCAGAGACGGTATTTTCAGAATATTGAAACAATTAAAAAATAATTCTAGAAATTTTATCAGGTTTACAATTCCTGAAGGAAATAACATAAAACAGACAGCAGATATTATTGCCGACAAAGTAAAAATTGATAAAGAGAAGTTTATTAAAATTGCAAATGATAGAAATCTGGAAGGCTATCTTATGCCTGAGACTTATTTCGTAAGTCTGGGTGTAAGCGAAGAAGAATTGATTGACATGATGTACAATGAGTTTAACAAAAAGATTACTCCTGTTATGCACGAGCGAGCAAAAGAGTTAAATATTCCTTTCAAAGATATAATTACTATGGCGTCAATTATTGAAAAAGAAGTCGTTAAACCTGAAGAAAGAAGTATTATAGCGGCAGTTTTTTATAATAGGCTCAAGAGAAAGATGATGTTGCAATCATGTGCTACTGTTTTGTATGCTATGGGTGTTACAAAAGAGAAGCTTTCCTTGGAAGATACAAAGTTTAAATCTCCGTATAATACCTACTTGCATTTTGGTTTGCCTCCAGGTCCTATAAGCAACCCTGGGGTAGAATCAATAAAAGCCGCATTATATCCTGCGGATTCCGGTGTTTTGTATTTTGTATCAGCCGGTGACGGCAGCCATTTTTTTGCTAAGACTTTTTCAGAACATGTAAAAAATAAACAAATTGTAAAGAATAGAAAATAAATAGGAATTTAATATGGAAAAAAGAAAAGTATATTTGGACAATAGTGCTACCACTCCCGTTGCCAGTGAAGTTATAAAGGAAATGCAGCCATATTTTGGGGATATTTACGGTAATCCTTCAAGTTTTCATTTTTTTGGAAGAAGGGCAAAAACTGCCATTGACAAATCAAGAGCTAAAGTGGCTGAGTTGCTAAATGCAAGCCCTGAAGAAATATTGTTTACTGGCTGTGGTACCGAGTCTGACAATATAGCAATATTCGGCTTGTTAAACGCTTATGGTAAAAAAGGACATATTATTACCACGAGAATAGAACATCATGCAGTTTTGTATTCATGCAGACATCTTGAAGAGCTTGGTTATGAAGTTACGTACCTTGATGTGGATAAAGATGGGGTTATTTCCGTTGAAGATTTTAAAAAAGCGGTAAAAGGCAATACTATTCTTGTAAGCATAATGCATGCAAATAATGAAGTCGGAGCTATTCAGCCTATAGAAGCTATTGCTAATGAGCTTAAGAAAATTAATAAGACAAGAAAAAATAAAATATATTTTCATACAGATGCTGTACAAACTGCGGGAAAACTTCGTCTTGACGTTAAAAAATTGGGTGTGGATATGCTTGCTATATCCGCTCATAAATTTAATGGTCCTAAAGGCATAGGAGTTTTATACGTCAAAAAAGGTGTAAAAATATCTCCAATAATGTTTGGAGGTCATCACGAAAATGGACTTCGTCCCGGGACAGAAAATACGGCATTTATAGTGGGTTGCGCTAAAGCGCTGGAAATATCTAATGTCGCTATTGAAAATAATGAGAAACATATTTTGCATTTAAGAGAAAGCCTGAAAAAAGGTATCTTGGAAGCTATACCGGAAGTAACTGTGAATGGAAGCGGAGCAAGAGCAGTTTCAAATATTTTAAATATAAGTTTTAACTATATAGAAGGGGAAGCATTGCTTCTTATGCTTGATATGAAAGGTATAGCAGTTTCAACAGGTTCTGCGTGCGCTTCAGGGTCGTCAGAACCTTCTCATGTATTATCGTCAATGTGTGTGGATCCTGTCGCAGCTCAAGGTGCTGTGCGTTTCTCTTTTGGGCATTACAACACTGAAGAAGATGTTGATTATGTCCTTAGAGTATTGCCGAAAATAGTGTCAAACTTGCGCTCTATGTCCCCTGTTTGGAACCTGAGTTTATCAGATAGGAAAAAGGGTAAGATTTAAGAGAAAAAGAGTTCCAATAGGGGAAGCTAAACGATATATTCAGGTTATAATAATAAATAATAGGGGCAGCTATGTATATTGATTTTATGTCAGATTGGTCTGCGTACTTATTTATGGTGTTGTTTATATTTTTCTTTGCATATATTATTATAGTAGCGAGAAAAAGCAGTAGAAGTGGCACGAATAAAAAATAATTTTATTACGAATTTTTGGAGGATTGAATGGCTGATAAGTTTTCCTTTGACATAGTTTCCGAAGTAAATATGATGGAAGTTGAAAATGCCGTTAATCAAGCTCAGAAAGAGCTTGCGAACAGGTTTGATTTTAAAGGAAGCAAATCTTCAATAGAACTTAACAAAAATGATAAAAAAATAACTCTTGTTGCAGACGATGATTTTAAAATGAAAGCGTTGAAAGACATCTTAGAGGGTCGTTTTGCAAAGAGAGGAGTTTCAATAAAATCTCTTGATTATAAATCTCAAGAGAAAGCTTTTGAAGGATATATAAGACAAGCTGCAGAAATTATTTCGGGTCTGCCTGCAGATAGAGCTAAAGAGCTTGTAAGGCTTATAAAAGATTCAAAAATAAAAGTTCAGACGCAGATAGACGGCTCAAAAATAAAAGTTATTTCTAATAAAAAAGACGATTTGCAAGAAGTTATAGCATACCTAAAAAAGACGTCCTTTCCATTGCCTCTTCAGTTTACCAACTATAGATAAGGAGGCAAAATGCCAACCGATAGAGGAAGAATACTGATTATTGACGATGAAGATGGTATAAGAGAACTTTTGACGTCTGAATTTTCAAAGCTAGGATATAAAACAATATCGGCTATAGATGGCGAAGATGCTTTAGTTAAATTGAATACTGAAAAAGTACAAGTAGTAATTACCGATATGAAAATGCCCAAGCTTGGAGGGCTTGACGTTTTAAAGATTGTAAAAGATAAGTCTCCTGAATCTGAGGTTATAATAATTACCGGGCATGCCACTGTTGAGGATGCTATTAATGCAATGAGGGGTGGAGCATACGACTTTGTACAAAAGCCTTTTAATATTGACGAACTTACTGCTCTCGTTGAAAAGGCTATGGAAAAAAATGAGCTAAGAATTATGGTAGCTTTGCATGAAAGCTCTAACGCTATTTTTTCAAGCTTGGATTTGGAAAATTTATTTCCGATAATGATATCTTTGCTAAAAGATGCGACAAACTCAAAGGATGTTTCTGTATTTCTGCTTGACAGCAATGATTTGATGTATTTAGCTTCGTCTTCAATTCCGATGTTTGATTCGCAAAGAAGATATTTAGAGGATTTTATTGGAACGTTGTATAACTCTACTAAGAAATGTGTAAAAGCTATATTTTTTGACACGGAAAAGCCTCCATCAGAATTTGGAAAAATCTCTTTAGCTAAAACGGAAATAAAGTCAGTTTTATTGTATCCGATAGTTTTGAGAAACAAAATGCTTGGATATATGTTGTTGACTAAATCAGCGGATCAGCCATTATTTGTTGAGTCTGATATTAAGAATGTTTCAATATTTGTTGCGCAAATTGCTCAGGCTATAAATAATACTAAGCTTTATGAAAAACTTAAAGTTAAAATTGCTGAACTTGAACAGACACTGGTTGAGTTGGAAAGTGCAAAGAAAAAAATTCAGACTTTAAAAGAAGATACAGGTTCATGTCTTTAAAAAATAAAATTATAACCGTAATATGCGAGAAAATTGTGTTTCCTGGCAGGTCTCTTTGTAGATGCGATGACGGAATTGCTTTGTTTACCGAAGGACTTCTTCCCGAAGAGCACGCAGATGTGTTGGTGGTAAGAGATAAAAAGTCGTTTAGAGAAGGATTAGTAAAAAAAATTACTTTTAAGTCTTCTAAAAGGACGTCTCCTCTATGTCCGTCTTTCGGACTATGTGGCGGTTGTTCTTTTCAAAATACTTCATATACAAATCAAATCAAATACAAGCAAGAATATATTTCGGAACTTTTAGATTTTACAGGTATTGAGATTTCTAAAATTTTAATAAGTCCAAATACATGGTTTTACAGAAATAAGATGGAGTTTAGCTTTTTTTACTCTTCAGGCGGTTCAGTTGAAGATAATTTTAAAACGGATTTAGGGCTTCACTATAGAGGAAGCTTCAATAAATATGTATCTGTCCCTCCATGCTTCATAGCAGATAAAGATTTTTTACGTGCGACAGAAATAGTAAAAAAGTTTGCAAATAAAAACAATATTCCAGCTTATAATAATAAAACTCATGAAGGTTTTTTTAGGCATTTGGTTTTGCGCAAAGCTGGAAACAATAATCAATTCCTTATAAATATAGTTACAAATAATACTGATCAAGAACAGCTATTTTTAGAGCCTCTTGTAAAAGAACTGTCAGACTTCGCAGACAGTATTTATTGGACGATAAATAGCAGAAAGTCCGATGCTGTAGTATCGGATAAAACTACTCTTATGTATGGAAAACCGTATATTACAGAGAAACTTAGTGTCGGCGGAAAAGATTATTTTTTCAATATCTCGCCTCTGTCATTTTTTCAGACAAATTCAAAAGGAACAGAAGTTTTGTATAACGAGGTTTTAAAATTGATAAACTCTTCTAAAGAAGACGTTTTACTTGATTTGTACTGCGGTACGGGTACAATTGGGATTTCTATGGCTCATAATGTAAAAAAGGTTGTTGGAATAGAGCAAGTTGAGCAGTCTATTGAAAATGCCAAAGAAAATGCTGTGGCAAATAATGTTTTTAACGCTGAATTCTATGCGATGACTGCAGAACAATGGGTTAATCAAAACGCTTCAATATTTGATGTTATAGTTGTAGATCCGCCAAGAAGCGGACTTACTAAAGATGTTGTAAATTTTCTAGTGGACTCAAACGCTAAGAGAATAGTTTACGTTTCTTGTAATCCTTCTACTCTTGCTAGAGATTTGCAAATTATAACAGAGGAAAGTATATATAATGTTAAGAAAATTATTCCGATTGATATGTTCCCGCAGACCCATCATGTTGAGGTTGTCGTTTTATTGGAGCTTAAGCAATAAAATGAATCCAATAAAAGATGTTTGTGAATACTGAAAAGCTGAGCAAACAAGAAAAGAAGTTTTACTTAAAAGAAAGTTCTCGTAATTCATAAAAGTATATTATTAGTATTATACGGTGGATTTAGTTCAGGAGGGTTTATGCCTACA
>JAIRYK010000020.1 GCA_031267795.1 Candidatus Endomicrobiellum devescovinae
CAGAATCCTACCTTTTTACTCTATCCGATAAACTTAAGTATTAAATTTTCAAAATTTTCACAATAAATAAATAATCTTTATTTATTAAGTTATATCATACGCATGGAATAAAATATTGCAGAGAAGGAGATTTTACATAAATGAAGAAAATAATTAGTTTGTCGGTTGCATTAATGTTATTTTTTACATCTTTTGAGGTGAATAATGCATACTCCATTAAAGAAAAAGAAAACCTGCAAGTAGAAGAGCTAAAAGTCTGTTATTGTAATGATAATAATGCACAGGTCTATAGGTATGTTTTTAGACCTCTACCCGATAAACAACTATTGCAATTTTGCAATATAGAGGAAAGAGGGGGGGGGGTTAAGCAATTTTTAAAGAAAAAAGAAGAAGAAGCCCTCCGAGAATACGATGATTTTTCTCCTATTAACGGGTCGCGCCCGTGTCTCTTGAGGAGAACAAATCGAGAGATAATGTCTTTTTTCTCCCAGGAAATGCTAAGATGTGAAGAGGTAGTTAGAATAGATAGAGCACAAAGGATAGCAAGCTTACGAGCAATGCAAGAAGTGCGTCAGCAAAGAAATGCAGAAGTAAACAAAAGGTTAGCAAGAATTTTTGAGCCTATTTTTAGACCTATTAAGACTGTTATGTCTGTAATTTTTACTGGTTTTGCGATAATTGCTGCATGTTTAATTACTTTAGGAGCACTTATTGGCTTAAGTGAGTGTATAGGACTTTTCTGAAAACTTTTTGAAGTATTATTGAGGGAGTATATGTAACCAAGTGCTGACCACGAATGCTTGTGCAATAGTTTTACCTTACGGAACACACGAAATGGGACTGTAGTTTATCTACTAATAAGTACTTATTAATAGGCTTTATAGTTGCATATTATAAAAAAATAGTATAATCTGTTTCACGTGAAACAAGAGCCGAGATAGAATGGAGCGTTAAATGAGCAAGGTAATTGCAATAGCCAATCAAAAAGGCGGCGTTGGCAAAACTACAACTGCAATTAATTTAGCAGCTAGTTTGGCGAGCTTAGGGCAAGAATGTTTGCTGATTGATATGGACCCGCAAGGGAACTCTACAAGTGGTTTAGGTGTAAATAAAAATGCTTTGGAAAAAACTTTATATGATGTGTTAATTGACGACGTCAATCTTGAAGATGTTCTTAAGGACACGGCTATGGATTGGCTTGACATCGCACCTTCAAATACCAATCTTAGCGGAGCAGAAATAGATTTGGTTACTATGGAAAGTAGAGATAAAAGGCTCAGGATGGCATTGGAAAAATTTCAGAAAGTATATAAATATATTATTATAGATTGTCCGCCATCTCTTGGGTTGCTTACCATAAATTCTCTTGTTGCAGCTGATACAGTTTTAATACCAATGCAATGCGAATTCTTTGCACTTGAAGGGCTTGGGCAGCTTTCAAAAACTATTTTTGCTTTGATGCAAGAATATAAATTAGATTTAGAAGGTGTTCTATTTACCATGTTTGATGCGAGAACTAATCTTGCGGCACAAGTAGTTGAAGAAGTAAAAAAGTTTTTTAACGATAAAGTCTATGAAACAAAAATCCCGAGAACAATAAAACTCGCTGAAGCTCCAGGTTTTGGCAAACCTGTAATATTATACGAGCCAAACGGCAAAGGCGCTCAGGCATACTTAGATTTAGCAAAAGAATTTCTTTCAAAGCAAAAAGATAAGCATAATTGAAAGTTTCACGTGAAACATAGTAGAGTGAAATTGAAAGTATTGACGAAAGTCCCCCATAGGGAAGTGAAACTTTTTTGTATGTCAAATAAACTCATGTTCTACAAATATTGAATATAGATACTTTCTTCGTCCCCTGAGTTTAACGTTTAGGTTCCCCGATAAAAAACATATTATGCAAAATGCTATAAAAACATAACAGCGAGTATATAGTTCTTTTATCTGTAAATTCATAACACTAAAAAAGCTCTAATTTTAACAATCTACTTCAACTTTGTTTCCTTATTATCTCTTTTTCCAAAATCTCCCTCCGACGATAACTTTATTTTCCTTTATTCAAAAATGCGTCATTTTTAGGCTGTTTTTATAAGAAAAACGAAAAAAGATTCCCCTTTTTGAGTTTTTTCACTCTCAAAATCCTTCCTTTTTACTCTATCCGATAAACTCAGGTATTACAGTCTTGTGCAAGAGCTGCAAGTTCAAGTTGTACTATCACCTTAAGCTTGCAGCTCTATATAATTATCATATCCTGAATTTATTAGTTTCTGTCTTCTCTTCTAACTAAATTCTTTTTACCTTGAAGGATGTATAGTCCACTCTTGATTTTGCTGTGGTGCCCTTCTTCTTATTCTTGCTTGTAACTCTTGTTGGATCTGCTGTGCATTTTGGTGTCTTCTTCCTCTTATTCTATTTACAATTTGCATGTACTGTGCATGAACTACGCCGACTGCGTCCAGTAGTTGTGCTTGAGCTTCTTCTTCTCCTCTTGCTGCTATCGCTTAGTATCAAGGTTTCTTCTTGTGCATGTAGTCTATCTAGTATTGCTTCGTCTGCTCTTGTGAGCCGTAGTCTAATTCCTCTTAAGCGTGCTTGCTCTGTTTCTGCGGTTATTGCTAAATTTGGCAATTCGCCTATTAAGTCTTCTCCAGTTGCCCAGCTTTGGACTGTTGCAAAAAACATAATCATTATCAATAATACATAATACTTTACTTTAAACATTTTAATCTTTCCTCTTTTTTTATTCATTAATCATCAAGAATAATTCCCGGGAAATTATTGCAGACTAGATGATCAACTATTATAAGTATAGCATATTATATAGGTTTTTGGAAAAAAGTGAAAAATTTAGTTAGTTTGAACTTTTTGGACAACTAAAAAATGCAAGATCCTGTAAAATATCACAACATATCTTTGATTTTTTGATTTGCCAAATCACAATCTTCGTTTCTGTAAACAAACTGCTCTTTTGTAGTCCTATTAAAGTGCTCAATAAAAGCTTTGTTCTTTGGGCTTGGCGAATATTCCAATAATGTTTTAATTTGTGTTTTTTAGATACTTGTGAGCGTATCCATCAAATTCGCTCCCGTTAGCTGTCTCTATCCGCAACAACTTCAAAAAGTCTTCGGCGTTTGTGCTGTTTAGCCTGTCGTATTCTTTACTGAATGCAAGTCTGCTTTTTACATCAACTGCGTTGATTAAATAATGTTTCTTCCCATCTATTCTTAAATGCACGCTATCGCTTTGCAACAAATTGCCGAACTTGTCGGGCTTATATTTGCCTATTCGTTCTTCGCTTAAATTACAGCTTTTGTCGTTAAGCTCGCGGATTATACGCCATATACTTGCCACCGATGTCGTTTCTTTCCCGAGTTTTTGACAATCCTCGTCCAAATGCGGCTTTATTTCGTCTTGATGTATATGTTCTATTCTTTATGATATTTCCTGATAAAATCCTTTGTTTCTACTCTATCCTGCAAATTCAATGGAAATAAATTTCGCGTGAAACAAAGTTTTGATATAACTTGTTAAAATAGTATAATCTGTTTCACGTGAAACATTTTATATAAAAATATTCGGGAGAAATGTATTATGAAAAAGAAAGCATTAGGTAGAGGTCTTGAGTCTCTAATACCGTCAATAAACAAATCTCATGGAGTGGATTCTGTTGTAACAATACCACTAAATAAGATTAAACCTAACAGATTTCAGCCAAGAAAAAAGTTTAACGAAGAAAAACTTAAAGATCTTGCAGATTCAATAAAAAAGCATGGTCTTGCGCAACCTATTTTGGTTGCCGCTTCTGTAGTTCCAGGTGAATATGAAATTATTGCAGGTGAGAGAAGATTCAGAGCTTCAAAACTTGCTGGAAAGAAAGATATAAAAGCTATAGTTAAGCAATCTGCCGATGACAAGCAAAGGTTTGACTTGGCATTGATTGAAAATATTCAAAGAGAAAATTTAGACCCTATAGAAGAAGCAAAAGCTTTTAAAAGGCTCATAGAAGAATTTGAACATACTCATGATCAAATAGCTGAAGTTGTAGGAAAAGAGAGATCTGTAATATCAAACACGTTAAGACTGCTTTCTTTACCTGATGATGTTCAGTCTTTAATATCTGAGGGAAAAATTACTCCCGGTCATGGCAGAATGCTTGCAGGGATAGAAAGCTTAGAAGAGATAACTCGCATAGTAAACCGTATATTAAACGAGAGTCTTTCTGTAAGGACTGTTGAAAAGTTGGCTTCTGAGCTAAAATCTGAAAAAAAAGCTGTTAAACAAAAAAAACAAGAAATAGAACTTGTGCACTTAAAAGAAAATATTCAAAGAAAATTCGGTTCTAAAGTAAATATTACAGGTAATAGCAAAAAAGGGAAAATAGAAATTTATTATTATTCTTTGGCAGATTTAGAAAGAATAATAAATGAGCTTAAAATAATTTTTTAACTTAAAGTTTCAAAAATGTCAAACTCTTGCCAAAGGCGTTTCTTTTGCAAGGGCGGGCAGTTTAGCTATCTTTTCATAAATGTGTATATATGTGTTGATAAATGCAGATAAAAGTTTTTATGTGAAAATTGTGTGAACATCTTTAGGAAATGATATTTTCAAAAATGTATTGAAAAATCAACTGATAATCAAAAATATACATTGTTATGTTAAGTAGAAATGGGATTTAATATTGTTTGTGGATAACTTGTTAGTAAGTTTTCAATAAAAGCCAAGTTGCATTGATTTTTGCGTATGTTTTTTAGAGATAGATTTCTTTTTTATTTTACTGTGATAGAAAAATATTGAATGCTTAATAGCATGTTCTTGGCAGTATCTTACAATTTCTCTTTCAAGCCATTCCCAATAACTCATGTTTTTAGCTATGTATATATCGTAGTACAAATCTTTTAGTTGCGGGTATTTAATATCTATGTACTTCAATATTTTGTTTTTGCAAGGCGGATACAAATTTAAATTTTCAAACCAAAAGCTCTGAGAATATTTCTTTAAAGTTCTTATTATAGCTTTAAAATCCGTTATTCCGGGGAACATAGGCGATAAAAATATACTTGTCTTTATACCGTTTTTAATTAATATTTTTAATGCTTCAATCCTTTCGTTAATACTTGCTGCAAAAGGCTCCATATCTTTTCTAAAATTATCGTCAAGCGTGTTCATAGAGAATGTTATTTTTACGTTTGTCATCTTTTTAAACAAATCTATATCTCTTGTAACTAAATTAGATTTAGTCAAAATAGAAATTTCAGAATTTATATATAATAAAGATTCCAGAATTTTTCTTGTTATGCGATACTTTTCTTCATATTTATTGTATGCGTCTGTAACTGTCCCGATAACAACTCTTTTTCCTATCAGTTTTTTTACATTTAGCGGTTGTGAGCAAATTTTTACGTCAAGAAAATCTCCCCAAGGTTCGGTGTGGTTAGTAAACGTTTTCATAAACTCGGCATAACAATATATGCATTTATGCGGGCAGCCGATATATGGGTTTATAACATAATCTGCATCAGGAATTTTAGTTTTGGAAATATAATTATTAGTTAAAACTTTTTTAATTTTTATCATAGGAAAGTATTATATAAAACTTTATGATTTAGAAATATGTTGCTAAATAAAGATTTCAATAAAAATTTATTTATCTAAAACTTAACGCTTAAAATGATATAATCACCAAAATGACAAATAAATTAGAAATAAATGATAAATTTAAAGAAGCTTTTGACCTAATAGATAAAACGCATAATTGTGTTTTTGTAACAGGGAATGCTGGTACTGGCAAAACCACATTTTTGCGTTACTATATGATGCACGCTAAAAAAAGGACTATAGTTCTTGCTCCTACTGGCGTAGCTGCTCTCAATTGCGGCGGAGAAACAATCCATTCTTTTTTTAATTTTAAGCCAGACGTAACTCTTTCTAAAATCAAAAATAAAAAACTTTCTGACAAATCAATATATAGAAAAGTTGAAACAATTATTATTGACGAAGCATCAATGCTACGTTGTGATTTACTAGATTGCGTTGATAAGTTTTTAAGAATAAACAGGGAAAAACATAAAGAGCCGTTTGGCGGTGTTCAAATGGTTTTTATCGGTGATTTAAAGCAGCTTCCCCCTGTCGTAAAAAGAGAAGAAAAACATATTTTTTCTTCTGTGTACAAATCGCCTTATTTTTTAAGTGCGTATTCTTTAAACGAATGTATGCTTCACACAGTTGAGCTTACAAAAATATACAGACAGCAAGAACTTAATTTTGTAGCTTTATTAAATGCGGTTCGCAACAATACAATTAGCGAGGCTGAACTCGCTGAGCTTAATAAAAAGGTTTCTCCAGACATTTTCAGCAGACCTATGAGCGTGTACTTAACCACAACAAACAATAAAGCTGCGTATATAAATCATCAATACCTTTCAAAGATAAATTCAGACCGTGCTATATTTGTAGCGGAAACTGAAAATATAGAAGAAGATTCTAAAATGCTCCCTGCAGAATACGATTTGGTAATTAAAAAAGGCGCTCAAGTGATGATGTTAAACAACGATGCTAAAGGCAGATGGGTAAATGGCAGCATAGGAATTGTTGAAGATATAAAAAATAGTATGCACTCCTATAAAACTCTTATATCCGTTAAATTTTCAAACGGAAGAACAGAATATGTTGAACCTTTTAAATGGGAACTATTTAAATATAAGTGGAATGAAAAACAGGAACAAATAGAAACAGAAAGCATGGGATTTTTTAAACAATATCCATTAAAATTGTCTTGGGCTGTAACTATACACAAAAGTCAGGGAAAAACATTTGACAATATTATAATAGATATGGAGTATGGAGCATTTGCTCCGGGGCAGCTTTATGTAGCGTTAAGTAGATGCACATCTTTTGATGGAATAAGTTTGTCCAGACCTATTACTAAAAAAGATATATTAGTTCCAATTTATAATTTTTAGAGTTATAACAATTTAAGATTAATTTTATCTTAAGACGACTAATACCTGACTTTATCATTTAGGTTCTTCTTTTCAATTTTAAATCCTATCTTTATTTACCTTTCCTGCATACCCTCTGGTGTATGAACTTTTACATATTGATGATAACAAAAAAATAATGTAATATTAAAGCATATATGTAATATATGTGTTATTTTTGGAGGAAAAGTGGCAAAAATTTACAATAATATAACAGACTTGATTGGCAGAACTCCTTTGTTAAGGTTGAGTAATTACGAGAAGAGAAATAATCTCAAGGCTGAAATTGTTGCCAAATTAGAATATTTTAATCCTGCTGGAAGTATTAAAGACAGAGTTGCAAAATCTATGATAGAAGAAGCGGAAACAAAAGGCTTAATTAAAAAAGGTTCAGTCATAATAGAACCTACGAGTGGAAATACAGGTATAGGTCTTGCCTTTACAGCAGCTTCAAAAGGTTACCGAGTTATCCTCACAATGCCGGAAACTATGAGTGTTGAGCGGCGCACGCTTTTAAAAGCTTATGGAGCGGAAATTGTGCTTACCGACGGCGCTAAAGGAATGAAAGGGGCTATAGAAAAAGCAGAAGAATTGGCAAGAGAGACTTCTGGTTCATTTATTCCGGGTCAATTTACAAATATTGCAAATCCTTCTGCGCATAAAACAAGCACTGGACCTGAAATATGGGAAGATTGCGATGGGATTGTTGATGTTTTTGTTGCAGGTGTAGGTACAGGAGGAACAATAAGCGGCGCAGGAGAGTATTTAAAGTCTAAAAATCCCAATATAAAAATAATTGCGGTAGAACCTGAGGATTCCCCAGTTTTATCTAAAGGATTTTCGGGTCCTCATCAAATTCAAGGGTTAGGTGCAGGATTTGTTCCCAAGACATTAAATACAAAAATTTATGATGAAGTTATTGTGGTTTCAAGCAAAGATGCGTTTAATAAAGGAAGAGAAGCAGCAAAATTTGAAGGACTACTTGTTGGAATTTCCTCAGGCGCAGCTCTTTCCGCAGCTACAGAAGTTGCAAAGAGGGCTGAAAATTCTGGGAAGAGAATAGTTGTAATTTTGCCTGATACAGGGGAAAGGTATTTATCAACGCCTCATTTTTTTGAAGATTAAAATATTTCTTGCAGAGATTTGTGAAACTTTAGCAACATTGATGATATATTCAAATTTATCCTTACAAAGACAGTACTAATACTTTTTACTTTTCCTCCTTCTTATTTTTTAATTTTTCAATTATTAAGTCCAACTTTGCAGTATGAACTTCTAACTTGTTTTCTATTTTTTCTACCCGTGAAACTAAAAGTGTCCGATATGCTTCAAGTTGTTCATTAAATATAACATTGTTTGAATTGTTATGTCTAACAATATTTTGATTTTCCCCTAAATTCTTATTAATGTTTTCTGAATATGAAACTGACTCTTCTGTAAAATATGACAGAGGTTTCCCTGTTGCTTCTGCAATTTTCTTTAAAGATTTTAATGAAGGGTTACTGTATCCATTTATCCAATTACTAATCTGCGTTTGAATCACTCCAATTTTCTGTCCTAAAGATTTCTGTGTTAAATCAAGTTCTCTCATAGCTTTTTTAATTTTTTGTCCAACAAATGCATTTTTCATAAAATCTCCATAATGATGTTATTTTAACATTAATAAATCTATTTTATTGACGGGGAAAACAAGACTTGACATTATCACCAAAAAGTGTTTTAATAACATTAAATTATAAAGACATGCTAATCCCATGCCCAAAACTTGAAACGAAAACTAAGAATAAAAAAATAGGAAGTTATCTCTTCCTAACCGAAAAGAGACTGTAACTAGGTGCATTGGGGAATCACAAGTTGCAGTCTCTTTTATTCTATAAAAAAAGTGGAAAAAATAAAAATTGAACTTCCAGAAAATTAATTAAACGAAATAATTACAAAAGTGGCAAACATGGTCTCTTTGCAATTTGAAAAGAGAGAAGGGGAAAGCTTGTTCAAAAGAAAAAAGACAGAAAGCGGCAAGGTGTACAAAGTAAAGGGGGAACAATGCACAACGAATAATATTATTTAAACTGCTCTATCTGCAATGCGACTAGAGCTTATGAATTTATTGAACATGTTACTGTTGATGATTAATAAACAAGCGAGGATGATTTAAATGTACATAATTGAAAGCCCTTTTGCTGAAACAATTAGATTGAATAAAAATGACATTCTTTATTTTGATTTATACGACAATTGTACGAAAATGAAAGTTGTTTTAAAAAATCACAAAGTCATTTTCCCAGAAAAAATTATTAAAACAGAAGTTATTTTTGAAAAAGGAAAATAAAAGGGTTTATTTTTCAGCGGAAACATAACATTAACAAAATTTAACTATTTTGCTGCAGTGTGGAGCAGAGATAAGTTCGCAAGGGGAAGTTCGTGCTACTCCTGAAAGAGTTTTGAAAGTTATTGAGAAGTTCCCTAAATAAAAATTATAAGCGCCCATATGGGCGGTTTTTTAATGTAGGAATATGAAAAAAGACTGTGAGAAAATAAATTTTCTCACAGTCTTTTTCTATTAAAGAATTAGGAACTAAATTTTGAATTTATATCCAAGACTTAAGATGTTTTTTGAATAATATAATCTGCCATGATATCCGTAATAACTTGGGACGCTTTTTCCAAATGCTCCGGTACATTCATATTTGTTGTGAGTAATTTCCACTATAAGACCAAAAGAGAATTCGTACCCAAGTCCTATGGCATAATACAGTCCACCGGATACATCATCTAAAAATCTTTCATCAACACCACAATAAATATTTTTCCCAAGATTGCCTTTTATAAAAAAGCATCTGTAAGGATTTATTTGAGCTGTTACATAAACAGGCAGAAAAGAAAGTTTTTCATCGTAATTTGTATCAAGTTTCCTAGGGAAAAGATACTGTAACCCTGCTCCAAATTTCAAAAAGTCCAATTTTGGTATATGGGTAAGATACTCTGCAGAAATAGAATAACCACTTCCTAATTTTCCTTCTTCTCCTTGTTTGTATAAATCTTTAGTCTTACCTCTACCATCCCAGCCAATTTTTTCATATATTCTCCTTTATTTATAATTAATAATTTTATGAATACACTAAGATATATATCAAATTAAAGAATCTACATACAATTATATTATCTCATTAATGTAATAGTATCATATATTTTATATAAGGGTGAATTTTAATAATAATATAATTTCCTAAAATTGTCTTTAGATTGTAAATGTAATATAATGTCTGAAATTATAAATTGGAGGTTTGGCGATGTATAAAATTGTTTTAATCAGACACGGAGAAAGTACTTGGAACAAAGAAAATAAATTTACAGGCTGGACTGACGTTGATTTATCTGAAAAAGGTGTACAAGAAGCATTAAAAGCTGGCGAACAGTTAAAAAAAGACGGATTTACTTTTGATTTGGCATATACTTCAGTTCTTAAAAGAGCTATAAAGACCCTTTGGAATGTACTTAATACTATGGATCAGGTATGGATTCCAGTTATTAAAAGTTGGAAGTTAAATGAAAGGCATTATGGTGACTTGCAGGGGCTAAACAAAGCTGAAACAGCAGCAAAATATGGCGAAGAGCAGGTAAAAATTTGGAGAAGAAGTTATGATACACCTCCCATGCCTTTGGAAGAAAGTGACCCTAGGTATCCTGGCAAAGACATAAGATACGCTGGTCTTACAAAAAAAGAGCTTCCTTTGACAGAATGCTTAAAAGACACAGTAGAAAGAGTAGTTCCTTACTGGGAGAATGAAATAGTTCCTCAGATAAAGGCAGGCAAAAAGATTATTATAGCTGCTCATGGGAACAGTTTGAGAGCTTTAGTTAAATATCTTGATAACATAAGTGACAATGAAATAGTAAGTTTAAACATACCTACGGCTATGCCGCTTGTTTACGAACTTGATGATAACTTGAAACCCATAAAAAGTTATTATTTGGGAGATCCTGAAGCTGTAAAAAAAGCTATGGAATCAGTTGCAAATCAAGGCAAAGCAAAATAAATTATATCAATCGCATAAGCTAAACAAGGGAGTACAAATGATACGCAAGTTCAAAATTTATGTTAAGAATAACAAAATTTGGTTTATTATTGGCGGTATAGTAGTTGGGCTTTTGGCTACTACGATATACGGATTAAGCCAGATGGAGTCTTTTTACAGAGTTATGACTCTTGCTACGCTACCTATGCAGCTCCTGTTTGCGTTTGTGTCTGCCGCAGCTTTTGTGTTTATGTATATGACGTTTTTTCAAAGAGGAGGTTTCTTTAGTTTAAAGAAGAAGAAAATAAAGGCAAAAGATATAAAAGTTTCGTTTAAAGATGTTATAGGTCTTGACAGCGCAAAGAAAGAAGCTTTAGAGGTAGTCCAGCTTATTAAAGATAGAACACAGCTTCAAAAAATAGGCGGCAAAATTATAAAAGGTATTCTTCTTATGGGTCCTCCCGGATGTGGAAAAACCTTGCTTGCAAAAGCTATAGCTACAGAATGCAATATTCCTTTTATTTCAATGGCAGGTAGCGAGTTCGTTGAGATGTTTGTTGGCGTAGGCGCAAGCAGAGTAAGAAGCCTATTTAAAAAAGCTAGGGAATACGCATATACTGACGGCGCCTGCATAGTTTTTATAGACGAAATAGAAGTTATTGGACGAGGACGAACCTTTTCTTTTATGGGCGCAGGAGAGGAAACCAACAGCACTCAGAACCAGCTTCTTGTAGAGATGGACGGACTTGATAACAAAAAAAGTAATGTTATAGTTATCGCAGCTACAAACGCCGACGAAAATGTTTTAGATAAAGCTTTGCTTAGACCCGGACGTTTTGACAGAAAAATTTCTATAACGATTCCGAATTTAAAAGAAAGAAAAAGTTTATTTGAGTTTTATTTAAAGAGCGTTAAAGTCTCTCCAGATATAAAAATAGACAGATTAGCAAAAAAAAGTGTATATAAATCTCCTGCTGATATTGAAAACATGATAAAAGAAGCGGCTTTAATTGCTACAAGAAAAAAGAAAGAACAAATTGACATGAAAGATTTGTCTGAGGCTATGGATAGAATAGATTTGGGTATGGAGACAAATCTAGATATGACTCCTAGAGAACTTGAAATGACCGCCTATCACGAGGCTGGTCATGCAGTGGCAATATATTTAATGCATCCTACGGATGATGTATTTAAAGTTACTGTAAAATCTCATCAGGGATCGCTCGGGCTTGTGGCTCATCTTCCTAAAGAAGAGTTGCATAGCACAGACAGAGAAAAATTAACTGCTGATATTATAGTTTCTTTGGCAGGTTATACTGCTGAGAAAATTAAATATAATACTTCTACAATTGGTGTTTCTGCAGATTTTAACCAAGCTATGCGAATAGCAAACGTTATGGTTTGGAAAGTTGGCATGGGAGAAAATGGCTATGTCGGAGATTTTTCGGCTATACCAAAAGAAGAGATTTCTCAGAGCTTAAAAGAAAAATTGAACAACGAGACTTTGGCTATATTAAATGCGTGCAAGACTAAAGCTGACAAATTTTTAAGAGACAATTGGGATGCTGTTGACGCTGTGGCGAAAAGGCTTGTCAAAGATAAAGAATTGGATTTTGATGAACTAGAAGAGACAATGGCATCAGTAGGAAAAAGAAAACCCGAAATGACTAGTGCAGACAATGCAAATAATAAGGAATAGATTAAGCTGTAAAACAATAATATCGTGAAAAAAAACTTAGTATTGCTTTTATTTGCGGTTATTTTATTAAATTCTTGCGGGGTAACCTACAAGAAAGAAAATCTTACTCAAGATTTAGAGAAATTAGTAAAGAAAGAAGCAGATCAAGAGGCAAAAGCATATATCGTAGGCAGAACTTTGTATTTAGATATGCAAGTTAAGGGTCTTAACCCGCTTGTTGCTGAACGCGGAGAGTTTGATAAGGCTTTTAGTAAGCTAAAGATAGTAGGTGTAGATATAACAAGAGTTGTCTTAAGTAGCGATTCTGATATTAAGTTTATGGTAGTTAACGCTTGCGATCCCGCATACACTATTCTTATCAGATTAGTGCAAAATATAGACGATACAAAGGATCACTTTTATATGCGCATATCAAAGTCTGATTATGAATCAAGATCCCTTTTGGAAATATTTGAATATTCAATAGCAGACATTATAAGAGATAAGCACGATATTTCGCAGGACGAGTTTGTCGGAAGGATTATAGCGTCAAAGTTAAACGCTCTTCAAATTGTAGGGAACGCTCAGTATGTAGCTGTCAGAAACAAAATTTTATTTTTGGTCTTGCTTGGAAATCTCAATGTCAAGAATATATCGTTGATTGAAGATTTTTTGAAAGGACAGCTTAAAGATTATTCAAAAAAATATAATAACCCTTTTAACGTGATAGAAGTTCTTAATTTAAATGGGACAAGAGTAATGTCGGTCTTTTTAGATGCTAAGTAAGTTTGCTGCACTTTTGAAAATTTTTCTAACTGATAAATATTTGCGAATTTGGAGGGAAAATGTCCAAGGAGTTAGAGCAGACAGGACTGCGTATAAAAGCTATAAGAGAATCTTTAGGAATTTCTGTGCAGGATTTTTCAAAAAATATAAAAGTGAATGAAAATGTTTATCTGGATTATGAAAACGGACTTAAAGAAGTTCCTTTAGATATTCTTCATGCAATTTCAAGTAAATACAATGTTGAAATGACAGCTCTAATTACAGGAGAAGCTCCTCATCTTAAACAAATAGAGATTGTAAGAAAAGATAAAGGTCTTGTAATAGAAAGAAGAAAAGAGTATAAGTATCAGGATTTAGCGGCATGTTTTGCTCATAAAAAAGCCGAAATATTTCTTGTAACTGTTGATCCTAAAAAAGAGGCTGCAAAACACGCATATTCGCATCCGGGGCAAGAGTTTAATTATATTCTTGAGGGGACGCTTAAAATTGTATTTGAAGGTAAAGAATATATTTTGGATCAGGGAGACTCTGTTTATTTTAACTGTGGATATAATCATACTATGATTGCCGTAGGCGGCAAGTCTGCAAAGTTTTTAGCTGTTGTGTTTAATTAAGAAAGGGATAAAGGCTCTTCTTAAGCCCTGTCGGGTATTAAATTATACACATCTTAAAAATCCTAAAATTTAAATAAAAAGAGAGAATAAATGTTAGCTGAGAAATACGTAAAAGTTAATTTTGATTCATATGAAGATTTTTTAAAAAACTGCAAAATAAAAGTTCCCGAAGATTTTAACTTTGGTTTTGACGTTGTGGATGAAATGGCGAGAATTGAGCCTGATAAAAAGGCTATGGTTTGGTGCAATCCTGAAGGAGACGAAGAAACGTTTACTTTCAGCAATATGAAAACTGAAAGTAACAAAACTGCAAATTTTCTTAAATCGTTAGGTTTAAAGAAAGGCGATTCGGTAATGATAATGGCAAAAAAGCGTTACGAATATTGGCATTTTGCAATTGCTTTTCATAAATTAGGAATTTTGATGATTCCTGCTACGCATCTTTTAACTGTAAAAGATATAAAGTATAGAGTTGAAGCTGCCGACATAAAAGCTATAGTTGCCGCAGCGGACAAAAGAATTACAGACGTTATAGATGAAGCAAAAAAAAATCTGCCCGTCTTAAAACATTTGATTTCCGTGAACGGACATGTGGACGGATGGATTGACTATTCAAAAGAATTAAAGAACTTTTCTGATGTTTTTGACAGACCTATAGGCGAAGAGGCAACTGTTGCCGAAGATAAATTTTTGCTGTATTTTACTTCGGGAACTACAGGTATGCCTAAGATGGCGTACCACGACAACTCATATCCTTTAGGTCATATTATGACTGCAAGATTTTGGCAAAACTTAGATGACAACAGTTTGCATCTTACAGTGGCAGACACTGGGTGGGCAAAAGCGTCTTGGGGAAAAATATACGGTCAGTGGTTTTGTGGGGCGTGTATTTTTGTTTATGATTACGAAAGATTTGACGCCAAAGACTTGCTTGAAAAAATATCCAAGTACGAACTTACTTCTTTTTGTGCGCCGCCAACAGTTTACAGACATATGATAAGAGAAGATTTCTCAAAATATAATTTATCTAAATTAAAATATGCGGAAACTGCGGGAGAGCCTTTAAATCCTGAAGTTTTTTATCAGTTTAAAAAATATACAGGTCTTGAAATAAGAGAAGGTTTTGGTCAAACAGAAACCGTAGCTTTAGCTGCAATGTTCCCTTGGATAGAAGTAAGACCAGGTTCAATAGGAAAGCCTTCTGCATGGTGGGATGTGGATATTGTTGACAGCGAAAATAAATCTTGCAAGCCGGGAGAAGAGGGGCGTCTTATAATAAGAACTGACAAAGGAAGACCAACAGGTTTGTTTCTAGGTTATTATAAAGACGAAGCAATGACTAAAAATGTTTGGAAAGACGGTATATACGACACAGGCGATATGGTTTACAAAGACGAAGACGGATATATTTGGTTTGTAGGTCGCTCTGACGACGTTATAAAAAGCTCGGGTTATAGAGTAGGACCTTTTGAAGTTGAAAGTGCTTTAATGGAGCACCCTTGTGTGTTAGAGTGTGCTGTAACTGGAGTTCCAGACGAATTAAGAGGAGTAATTGTAAAAGCTACAGTCGTTCTTGCCAAAGGGTATAATGCAAGCGAAGAGCTTATTATAGAACTCCAAAATCATGTTAAAAAAGTTACAGCGCCTTACAAATATCCAAGAATTATAGAGTTTGTTGATGATTTGCCAAAAACAATAAGCGGTAAAATTAAAAGAAAAGAAATAAGAGAAAAATCCAAATTTACTAAATAAAATAAAGTTTTAGAAAATTGTTGCATACTAAAGAGGGAGACATATATGGACATCAGAGAACACATTTTAGAATTAGCTAAGAAATCCAAAGGTAAAGTAATTTTGCCGGAAAGTTTTGACGCTAGAGTTTTGAAAGCTGCAGAAATGCTTACAAAAAACGGAGTTGCTTCAGTAGTATTGCCTACTGAGAATATTGAAGAAGTTAAAAAGATTGCTGCAAATGCAAGTATAGATTTAAGCGGAATAGAAATTATAAACATGGACCAATCTCTTTTGGACAATAACAAAGTTAAAGACTTTGTTGCCGCAAGAACTAAAAAAGGTATGGCGGAACAAGATGCGTTAGCTTTGCTAAAGAAACCTTTATATTTCTCAATGATGTATTTAAAAAGCGGCAAGTGCAATGCTTGCGTAGGCGGAGCAGTTTATGATACGGCAGACGTTTTAAGAGCAGGCATTCATGTTATAGGTACAGCTGAAGGCATAAAGGTTATTTCTTCATATTTCCTTATGATACCTCCGGAAAATCATTCTATTATAAAAGAACCTGTTATGTTTACTGACTGCGGCGTAAATCCAGACCCTCAGGCTTTGGGGTTAAAAGACATAGCTGTTTCAACCGTAACAAACTTCAAAAAGCTTTTCCCCGGCAAAACGGCTAATGTAGCTATGCTTTCTTTCTCAACTAAAGGAAGCGCCAACAATAAAGTTTTGGAAAAAGTTATAGAAGCAACAAAGCTTACAAAAGAACATTTTAAAGAGCAAAATGACGTTAATGTTGATGGAGAGCTTCAGTTTGACGCTTCTGTAGTGCCAGCTGTTGGAGAAAGAAAAGCTCCGGGCTCGGCTGTTGCAGGAAAAGCAAATATATTGGTATTCCCTGATTTAAATGCAGGAAATATCGGCTATAAAATTGCAGAAAGATTTGGCGGATTCCAAGCTCTAGGACCAATTATCCAAGGGCTATCTCTTCCAGTAAGCGACTTAAGCAGAGGTTCAAGTGCGGAAGATATATACTTGATAAGCGCAATAATGCTTTTAAAATAAGAAGAAACAAAGTGGAAATCATATATGGCCAGAGAAAGTTGCCTCTAAAGCCAGAGATTATCTTGAAAGTTTTACTAAACGCAAACTGATAACTTTGCCTACGGCTGACAACTTGCTTAAGGTCATGGATGAGGCGGGCATCTCAAAAAGCGTCGTCTCTTCAGTTGCTTCTTATCCTCGTCAAGTTGTATCAATAAACAATTGGCTTTTCTCTATTAAGCAGAAAAGACTTATTCCTTTTGTTTCAATACACCCTTTTTTGGACGGTTTTAAGGACGAATTAAAAAGAATACAAGACAATGCCTTTGGCATTAAATTGCAGCCTGAATTTCAAAATTTTTATGTTGATGAAAGGGCATTTCCGCTCTACGAAGAGATTCAAAAATTAAATCTAACTATTTTGCTGCATTGTGGAGCTGAAATAAGTTCGCAAGGGGAAATTCGTTCTGCCCCTGAAAGAGTTTTGAAAGTTATAGAGAAGTTCCCCGAACTAAAAATTATAGGCGCCCACATGGGCGGGTTTTTAATGTGGGAAGAAGTTTTAGAAAAGTTAGCTGGCAAAAATATATATCTTGACACCTCTGACAGTATCAGAATAATGAAAAAAGAATTGCTTGAACAATTCTTTGAAAAACACGGTTTTGACAAAATAATCTACGGATCGGACTTTCCAATTCAAGATCCAAAAGAAGAAATTGAATTTATTAAAACATTAAACATATCCGAAGAAAATAAACAAAAAATCTTATCTTGTAACATAAAAAATCTAATTAATCTTTGAATAATCCGAAAAAACGAAACAATCCCGCCGAGAACTTCTAAAAAAAGCACATCAAAAAAATCTTAAAAAACATTGTCTATAATACTCTTGTTTATGTTTCACAAATAAATATATTATTTAAGGTTTAAAAATATATTATCAAACTGGTCCCAAATCTTAGGAAAAGGAGTCTAGTATGAAAAAGAAAAGATTTGCAGTGAAATTTTTTTCAGTTATGATGGTTCTTTGTCTAATGGTTGGAGTTTCTGCTGCTTGGGATTGTTGTATGCCTATGCTTGAAAGATACGAACCTCCTGTAGGCAATAGTTCTGCACTATGTGTACCACACGACTGGGTGCAAGGACTACCGTATAACGGATGTCGCTTTGGCGGCGGTGTAGCTGCAGGTATAGCAGTGGCAGGTTTACATAACCATCCTAGGTGGGCGGTACCTGTTGTGGCTGGTGTAAGTGAGGTTACAAGAATATTTTGTAAGCCTGTAGAAGCGTGGAGGATTTATTGGAGTCATAAAGCTTGTACTCCTGCTCCTAATAATGATGTGGCTTCCTCCGAGATTTAGTCTAATTTAAGTTAAAATAAAAAAACCATCTAGCGTTAGTTCATAATGTTAGATGGTTTTTCTTTTATTTGTTAGCTAACCCTTCACACTAAGATTTTTTTGCTGCGTCCATTTTCCCATTCAAAAGCAGAGACATTTGCAACAATAGCCACAATTAAGCAAAACCCTAAAAAATATTTTTCAAGCAGTCAATTAACTCTCCTTTAGCCCAAGTTTTATAATATTTTTAGTTCAACAAATAGAGTATTATAATTTATCCCCAGCAGGACTTTATTAAAGCGGAAGGTAAAATCTTTAATATGCACGACCGTTTATTTAATTCTTATTGTTGGAGATTTTTGTTTTCTTTTAGCTGCAAAAAGTTTTATATCGTTTATATTGTTTTGAGAGAATATTTCTCCAGCGGTTTTTAAGGCAAGCTCTAGGGTGTTATGGTGGCGGCTTATATGAGCTAGGAAAACATATTTTAAACTGTCTTCCTTTTTTGACATTTCTTTTATTTTGCAAACTGCCATCGCAGCGTCTTCGTTTGATAAATGTCCATTGTCGCTTAAAATCCACGTCTTATTATTATGAGGTCTGAAACTAGACTCTAGCATTGTAAGGTTATAGTTTGATTCAATAACCAAAATATTACTATTGATAAGATTAGCTATAATCTCATCGCAAATTTTTCCAGTGTCAGTTACATATCCTATTTTATATTGCCTTTTGTTTAAGGAATGGAAAAAAGCAAATCCGAGTGTTTTTGAAATATTTCTATCTTTGTGATGGACATCAAAAGATTCAATTGCCAAATCTTTAAATTCAAGATTTTTTGAAAACATCATGCTAGTACATTTTTCAATTTTGTCGCCATACTTTTTAGATATGTCTTTCAATACATTTTCATGCGTACATATAGGTATGTTGTTTTTTGCAATAAAATTAAATCCAGATGCGCTTATGTGATCCATGTGGGCATGCGTTATCATAACCGCTTCCAATTTTTGCGGAGATATTCCTAAAATATCAAGATTTTCAGTAAGATATTTAGAACTGCAGCCTAGATCAACCAAAATAGCGGTTTTGTCAGTCCAAATAACAGAACAATTCCCACTTGACCCGCTTGAAAGAATGCAGAAGTTTAAGCTCAAAGTTCTTTAGCCGCTTTTCGTATTGTTGCAACTGCCAATTCAACAGCAGATTCTATATCTTTTATATTGAATACAGACGAAGGAGCGTGAATATATCTTGTTGGAATACTCAATATCCCTGTAAGAATCCCTTCTCTGTTTGTGTAAATTGCCGCTCCGTCTGTCATTCCGCCGTCAATAATGTCTATTTGATGGGCAATATTATTTTTTAGTGCAGCTTCCAACATAATTTTACGCACTTTATGAGGAACTATTGTTCCTCTTCCAGAAGCTTCCATCATTGTTATAGCAACGCCTTTGCCAAGTTTTAATGCTGAAACTTTTTCTTCTATTCCGGGCATGTCGCCAGCTATTGTAGTGTCTATTATAAGAGCAAAATCAGGATTTACTTTAAATGAAGAAGTTTTTCCGCCTTTAAGACCTACCTCTTCTTGAGCTGTAGCGCAGGCGTAAATTTCTGCATCTAAATCTTTTATTTTGGAAAGAGCCTCCATAACCTTAACCATAGCGTAGCAACTTATTCTGTTGTCTGCGGCTTTACCGTAAAAAAAGTTTCCGTGCAAAACTCCAGCGTTAGGTTCAAATATTATTTGGTCGCCAATATCCAAAACTTTTAATACTTCTTCTCTTGAAGAAAGTCCAATATCTATAAACATATCTTTGTGTTTAATGGGGACTTTTGCTTCTTCAGGAGTCATTAAATGTGGAGGCTTTGTACCTATTACGCCTTTTACATGCTCGCCTTTTTTATTTATAACTTCTACAAGCTTGCCAGGTAGAATGGAATCGTTTATTCCCCCTACTTTGATAAAATATATATATCCTTTTTCATTTACATGTTTTACAACCATGCCGATTTCGTCCATGTGTGCGGCTATCTGTATTTTCTTCTTGCCTTTGCCTAATTTCCCTATAACATTTCCAAAATTGTCCGTTTCAACGGAGCTGCACATTTTTGATAGAGCGTTGGTCATTATTTTAGCAGCATTTTCTTCATAGCCTGAGATTCCGTCAGACATTAGCAAATCTTTTAGAAGTTTTTCCATTTATTTCTCCGAGATGTTTTTTATCGCATTTATTCTAAAAATACTTTCAATTTATGAGGAGCAAGATTAGAAAGATTGTCCACCGAAAGTTTCTTTAAAGCGTTTATCATATCTTGAGGGTGTTTGTAAGTTATCACAGCGTAACTGTCGGCTTCGTACTCGTATTTCCTTGATAAACAGCTTGATATAGTTGACAACACAAATGACATAGGCGTATATAAGAAAGCAAAAAATATCACGCCTGCATATATTGGCTGTGTGTCCATAAGGAAAGCTTTGTAGAGCCAAGGTTTTTTTATAAAAATAGAAAGTATAAACAGCATAATTGCCATGGAAACAAAAGAAAAAATCATCTGCTTTACTATATGTCCAAGTTTAAAATGACCCATTTCATGAGCCAAAACGCTTGTCAATTCTTCCACTGTGTGTTTTTGTATAAGCGTATCAAACAAAACTATTCTTCTTGACTTGCCAAAACCTGTAAAAAAAGCATTTGACTTAGTGGAACGTTTAGAATTGTCCATTTTAAACAAGCCCTTCATTTTAAAGTTTTCTTTTTTAGCGTATTCTTCAACAGACTTTTTAAGTTCGCCGTCTTCTAATGGTGTATATTTATTAAACAAAGGCATTATAACTATTGGATATATAAAAGTTACAAAAAGCTCAAAAGCTGTTATTGCAGCAAAAGCGTACAACCACGCATAATGCTCAATACTTGAAAATAGCCATACTACTACAGAAAACATTACGCTGTATATTATTCCTTTTATAATGAAAGATTTTATAAAGTCTGTTATAAAGATTTTTCCGTTCATTTTGTTAAAGCCAAACTTTTCCTCTATTACAAACATTGAATAAGCAGAAAATGGCAAATCTACAATTTCATAAATCAAATATAAAATGCCCGCAAATATCAAGCCTGTCAAAACTGTTCCAGCACCAAAAGAAGAAGCCAAAGAATTTACATAGCTAAATCCGCCTGCAAGTATAAAAGTAATCTGTAAAATCAGAGAGAATGTAGAAGAAAAAATGGCAAATTTTGTATTGTCTTTAAGGTAACTTTGAGCTTTGGCATATTTTTCCTTATCAAAAAAATTTTCAAATTCCTGTGGAATAGTATTTGAAATATTTTTTAGATTTAGTAAGTCTGAAATAGTCTCAATAATATATACGGCAACTACAAAAGACAACACCAAACAAGTAAAATGGTTCATTAGCTTTCTCCAGAAAAAAGTTGACTTAATTATACTATTTTTACTTTAAAATGATATAATTTCAAAACCAAATTTTGAGGGTTTATGGATTTAAAAAGACTGTTGTTCCATCATATAGGCATTCCTATTGAAAAATCAAAAATAGGCAAAAATGCTAAGTATTCACCGCTCTATAAAATGTACACGCAAGAGGGTATTAATAGTTTGGGTCTTCATATACAGTACCATGCTTTTGACGAAGGATCCAGCCTTGACGAAAAGATAAGAAGTAAAGTTCATGTCGCATTTAAAACGGACAATAATATAGAAGAAATTATTAAAGGGCATGAAATAGTAATGCCGCTTTACGAACCTTTTAAAGGATACAAGTGCGCGATGATAATTGTAAACGATATGCCTATAGAAATAATAGAAACAACTTTGTCTGAAGAAGAAATTTGGAATGACGAAAAAACTTTAAATAACGGCGTTTTATACGGGAAAAATGAAAAAGAATAAAGGTATTTTTATAACTATTGAAGGCGGCGAAGGTTCTGGCAAAACTACTCAGTCGCGTTTGTTAAAAGAGTATTTAGAGAAACTTGGACGTAAAGTTTTGCTCACTCGGGAACCGGGCGGAACTCTTTTTGCCGAATCTATACGCAAGATTTTGTTGAGTCCAGATTCACGACCTGTTCCTCTAAGCGAGCTATTTTTATATGAGGCGGCAAGGGCGCAGCATATGGGCGAATTTGTTATTCCTGCATTAAAAGCAGGAAAAGTCGTCATATGCGACAGATTTACAGACGCTACGGTAGCTTATCAGGGATATGGTAGAAAGCTGGATATAAAACTCATAAATCAGCTTAATAAAGAGGCGACCTTTGGCATATTGCCAAATTTAACTATATACCTTGATATTGATCCTAAGAAAGGTTTAAACAAAGCAAAATTTTTAGATAAAGAGTCTTACGGAGCAGATGGCGACAGGATAGAAAGAGAATCTGTTGTATTCCATAACAATGTTAGAAAAGGATATTTAAGTCAGGCAAAAAAACATCATAAAAGAATAAAGGTTATAAAGACTCAAAGTACGCCATTAAAAACGCACATGCTTATAAGAAAATATTTGGAAGCGGTATTATAATGTTTGAAAATATACTTGGGCAACAAAAAGTTAAAGAAGTACTTTCAAATCAAATAAAATGCGGGAAAATAGCCCACGCTTACATATTCATGGGTCAAGATGGCGTCGGTAAGCGCTTGATGGCGTCGGAATTAGCTAAAATTCTTAACTGTACAACAAGTAATTTTCTCAAAGGTGAAGCTGGCTCTTGTGGGATATGCCCTTCTTGTGACAAGATAACTAAAAATATACACCCAGACGTGCATTTTGTAGATTTTGTAAAGCAAGCTCAGCTTGAAGGTGGCGATTTAGATAAACAAAAAATAATCAAAATAGAAACTATACGTTACATGCAAAAGGAAGTATCTACAAAGATACATGAAGGCAAGTGGAAAATTTTTGTAATAGAGCCTGCCGAGAAAATGAATACAGCTGCAGCCAATTCTTTATTGAAGACTCTTGAAGAGCCTCCAGAAAATACAATTATAATTTTGCTTGCAAAACATAAAGAAACAATACCTAAGACGATAATTTCCAGATCTCAGACCTTGTTTTTTCAACCTCTAAGTGCAGATATGGTGTCAACTTGGCTTATGTTAAATTGTTCGCTAGATTCAAACAAAGCAAAAGAAATAGCTGAGTTAAGTGAAGGCTCTCTTGAAACCGCAAAAAGATTAATAGATGAGAAAGAAGCTAAAAGTCTCTCTTTGTGGCGGAAATTAAGAACTCAAAAACTTTATATTTCTGATATTCTTGAATTGTCAAAAAGTACGGCAAAATCTGGAGCCTTAGAATGCGTTGACGCAATGACGGCAGAAGCAAAAAAAGAATTTAGAATTTATCCTAGAGAAACCGTTCCTGCTTTAGATATGTTAAATAATTCAAGAGCACTGCTTTTAAAAAATGTAAATGCTCAAACAGTCTTGGATAACTTATTTTTTGATTTGCAGGATTTGTAAACATTAACTGTAATACTGTGTCATTGAAATTGAAATAGGCTCTTAAATGAAGTATGAAATATATTACGAAGATAAAAATGTTTTTACTGTAACAACTAAAAACAATCCACGCTCAAAAGGAATGAACTTGGCGTGGATTAGTGGTTTAAATGGCATGTATTTCTTAGGACTATGCCTCAAAAAGACCAAAAAATGCATCTTGTCTTGGGACAAATTGTTCAAAATTAACATTTTCTGGATATAAAAGAGATAAGAATGCTCTACTTCTTTGAACTAATCTTCCAGCAGTATCACGGGTAGGATCTAAACCATTGAGAGCTTCTCTAAACTCCTGCTCATGCCCTACGAGGAATGTCCTCGGAGAAGTTACCGCTCTTGCAACGATTCCTTCCCAATACCGGATATGAACATCATCTACAACTTCAGGGGCATTATTACTAGAGCAATAAGAAAAGCCTACAATTGTTGCACACATAAGTACTGCTTCTGTCATTAGTACAACTTTGAACCAAGTTGGTAAAGCTATTCCGTTGTCATTAATAGGAACAACAGAAGTTTCATTAGCAACGTCAGTTTCGTATGTTCCATCATATCTTAATCCATCAACTGCAAAAGACATTTGACTTGTAAGTAGCATCACTAAAAGCAAGCTTAAAATTTTTTTCATTTGTTTCTCCTATTTTTAATTAAGATTCATATCTACAAAAGTTATTTTAATTATAAACTAATTTTAAAAAGTTTGGAAGATGAGATAAAACTTTTTGCAATAATTATACCTTGTACGGATTTTCTTAATGTAAATTTGTGATTAGAAGTAGAGGGGTTATATTAGCTAATACTTTTTTCTTCTGCTCTTGAAAAGATTTTATAGGGTCAATGTGTTTCTGGTATCAATAAAGCTGTTACTGTTTGCTATTAGTTGTTAGTCTAATTCCCACTAATCAACGAGTTGTACAATTTACTTCCTTTCGGTTTTTTTGATACCATATATAAAAAGTATTCCCGCCAATAATTGCGAAAGTGATTATTGGAAGTTTTGTTTTTGTTAAATAGGAGACATGAGCATGCCAATGGTTGCTGGGGTAATAGTAAGAAAAATCAAAGATAAAATATATGCCGATGTGGGTCGTTTTGATTTAAGGTTGAACGATAAAGTTATAGTTGAAACGGAACATGGTGTTGAGGTTGGCATTGTTTGCGAAAAAGAAAAGAATTTGCAAAAAGGAAAAGATCCTATAGGCAAGATTTTTAGAAAAGTAACACAAGAAGATAGAAAAAAGATAGCAGATAACGAAGAGAGAAATGCAAGAGCTTATAAAACTGTTGCACAAAAGGTTAATGACCATAAGCTGGACATGAAGTTAACATGCGTCCAATACACATTTGACCGTTCAAAATTGTTTATCTATTACACTTCTGAAACAAGGGTGGATTTCAGAGAACTTATAAAAGATTTAGGGCACATTTTAAAAACGAGAATACAAATGGTTCAGATAGGTGTTAGAGACGAATCTAAAATTATAGGCGGTATAGGTACATGCGGACAAGTGTTGTGTTGCCAAAGCTTTTTAAGAGATTTTAGTTCTGTAACTATAGACATGGCAAAAGACCAAGAGTTGTCGTTGAATACGGCAAAACTTTCAGGACTTTGCGGCAGACTTATGTGCTGTATAGCTTATGAAAATGACACTTACAAAAACATAAAAAAAGATTTGCCAGAACTAGGCTCTGTAATATTTACACCTGAAGGTAAAGCTAAGCTTGCGGCAATTGACTCCATAAGAGAAAGAGTAACCGCTGATTTTGGCAACAAATCTTTTAAATTTTTTACTATAAAACAAATTAAAGACGCCAATGAAAAGGAAAATAAATGAAATTTTATATAACCACGCCAATTTATTATGCAAACGGTATTCCTCATATAGGGCATTCTTACACTACAATAGCCGCAGACATAATGGCAAGATGGAAAAGGCTTAATAATTTTGACGTTTACTTTCTTACTGGGACGGACGAACACGGATCTAAAATTGCCGAAGCCGCAAAAGCAAAAGGCAAAAAGCCTCAAGAGCTTTGTGATGAGATGAGTGCTAAATTTAGAGAAGCTTGGAAACTTTTAGATATTTCCAATGATGACTTTATTCGCACTACAGAGCAGAGGCATTTCATTGCTGTTGAGAATATAGTGCAAACTTTATTTGATAAAGGTTTAATTTTTAAGAAGAAATATGAAGGAATGTACTGTATTGGCTGCGAAAGATTTTTCGCTAAAAAAGATTTAGATGAAAATGGCTGCTGTCCTTTTCATAAAACAAAACCTATTTTGCAGTCAGAAGAAAACTACTTTTTTAAGTTATCTTCTTTTCAGGACGCTCTTTTGGAAAGAATAACAGATGTTAACCACAAAGAGCACATAGACATACAACCTGAGGAAAGAAGAAACGAGATTGTTGGAAAATTAAAGCTTGGACTTGAGGACGTAAGTTTTTCCAGAAGTGCTATTGAGTGGGGAATCCCTTTGCCTTTTGACAAATCTCAAACTGCATATGTTTGGGTAGATGCTCTTATAAATTACATAACGGCAGTCGGTTACCCAAGCGATGAAACCAAATTTAAAAAATATTGGTCTGCAGATATTCATTTAATGGCAAAAGATATTTTGTGGTTCCACTCAGTAATTTGGCCTGCGGTTTTGATGGGTGCGCAACTGCCTCTGCCTAAAACTATATACTCGCACGGCTTTTTTACTTTAAATGGAAGCAAGATGTCTAAATCTTTAGGGAATGTAATATCTCCTCAAGAGCTTGTAGAAAATTATGGCGTTGACGCCGCAAGATACCTTACCGTTACTTTAATACCGTTTGGACACGATGGGGATATTTCTTGGCAAGGGTTAACGTTGAAGTACAATATGGACCTGGCAAACAATCTTGGTAATTTAATTTCAAGAACTCTCAAAATGGCTGAGAAAAATTTTAACTTGAAAATTCCACAAGCTGTTTTGAATTTAGAGCTTGCTAAGAATGTTGAAAGAAATTTAAAAGAAACTTTTGCATCTAATATGGATAATTTGCAGTTGCATAAAGCAGCCGAGAATTTGCAAGATGCAATTACTCTTGTAAATATACAGATAGAAACAGATGCTCCTTGGAAACTTGCCAAAACAGACAAGGATAAACTCGCAGTATGTATATATTCTTATTTGCAGGCTATAGATATTATAGCAATGTATTTGCTTTCATTTATGCCAAGTCTTGCCGAAAAAATTTGGCAGATTACAGGTGCGCCTGGAAACATAAACGATGTTGCAAAAAAATATTTTACCAATGGCATAATTCCTAAAGAAGGCTTTTCTGTTTCTGGTGCAGATTTGCAGATTCCGGGAATTTTGTTCCCCCGCATATTATAGTATTTCAGTGTATTTCTAACCCTATAGTTTGGCATAATTATTAATACAGGAATAAAAATGATTATAGATACGCATGCGCATTTGTCAGATGAAAAATTTGATAAAGACAGAAATGTTGTTATAGAAAGGGCTTTTAATGCTGGAGTGGAAAAAATTGTAGAAATATCCTGCGAGCAACAGTATTGGGATAAAGCTTTAGAGCTTTCAAAACACGATAATATTTTTGTGGCGTTTGGAATTCACCCAAATGATGTTGAAAAAGCGTCAGCAGAAGATTACAAAAAACTTGAACTTCTTATTCAAGAAAAGAAATGCGTTGCAGTAGGAGAGATAGGTTTAGATTATCATTACGATTCTTCGGAACAAACTGCCGTACTACAAAAAGAGTTTTTTGCTACCCAGCTTAATCTTGCGGCAAAGTTTAACAAGCCTGTGGTCATACATTCAAGAGAAGCTAATGAGGACGTTGTAAGTATTTTGAAATCTCTTAAAATCATTCCCAAGGGCGTTATACATTGTTTCTCAGGAACGCCGCAACAAGCAAAAGAGTTTGTTGATTTGGGTTTTCTACTCGGTATAGACGGACCTGTAACTTATAAAAAATCTGAAACTTTAAAACAGACAGTTTTAGAGACTGAATTAAGCAATTTATTGGTTGAAACAGATTGTCCTTACCTTTCTCCTCAAAAGTATAGAGGAGAAAGAAACGAGCCGTCTTACGTGGTTGAAACTTTAAAAGAAATCGCAGCAATAAAGAATATTCTTTTTGAAGAAGCGTCAAAAATTACAACTCAAAATGCTGTAAAGCTTTTTAATTTATAGAGGACTTATGAACACTATTTCTTATGTTTTCGGAGACAGTCTCTATCTTAATATAACTAATAGGTGCGTTATGGCATGCCCTTATTGCGTAAAACATAAATGGGCGAATAAGTTTAACGGGAACGATTTAAAGCTTGAAAGAGAGCCTTCAGCTAAAGAAGTTATAGAATCAATCGGCGATCCAAAAAAATATAAAGAGATTGTTTTTTGCGGATATGGTGACGCTCTTGTTAGAATAGAAGAAGTAAAAGAAATTGCCAAATGGATAAAAGAAAATACGGGGACAGTTAGGATAAATACTGCAGGGCTTGCAAATGCTTACCACGCCAGAAATATATTGCCTGAGCTTAAAGGATTAGTAGATATTATTTCTGTAAGTTTAAATGGCTCAAATCCTGAGGAACACAATAAAATTAACAATCCTATGTTTAAAGAAAAATCTTTTGGCGAAATAGTAAAGTTTGTTAATGAAGCAAAAAAATACATACCTAAGGTTGTAATAACGGCGGTGGAATTTCCAGATTTTGACACATCAAAAGTAAAAGAAATTGCAGATAAGCTCGGCGTTTGCTTTAGATTGCGTCCATACTTAGATAATGAAAAATAATTTAATAAATATTTTAAAATTGTCATGTATTGCATTTGGCATTTTTATATTGTCAAAAGCAATTTCTGAACTGCCTTATATATATGCAAGAGCTTTCGTAAAAGTTGATGGCAAAACTTACATTGTAAAACCTTATAAAGATATACCTTTAAAAACTATCTTAGAACAAAATGGTATAGATATTGGTGAATATGATATGGTTTCAAGAGATGCCAATAAACCTATAAAGCCATTTCAAACTATAAAAATAGTAAGAGTTTCTAAGGAACAAAAGGAAATATCAGAACAGGTTCCGTTCAGAGTAATATGGAGCAAAAAATATAATTCCAATCTTAGAAAAATTGAACTTCAAAAAGGAATAGAAAAAAGCATAATAAAAACAATAAGTGAAGTTTTTTACGATGGATTACTAAATGAAACAATTATTGTAAATGAGAGCATAAAGGCAAAAGAATTCTATCGCTTGCTATTGCTTGATAATAACGGCAAGGTAGAAAAAGAGTACGATTTGTCCAAAACTAAAAATATTAAAATGATAGCCACTGCCTACTATCCCGGAGATCCTCTTGCGTGGGGCGACGGAACAGTTACAGTTCTGGGTCAAAAAATGCAGCGAGGAATAGTGGCTGTTGATCCTAAAGTTATCCCATTAAAAACTCGTTTATTTATTACAGGTTATGGATATGGCTATGCTGGCGATACTGGCAATCTTATCAAAGGAAACCGCATAGACTTGGGAGTAAACAACGCTCAAGAAGAAAAAGCATGGATGCATAGAGAAGTAACTGTCTATATCTTAGAAAAGTCCGACACTTACTAATATTAAAAGTAAAATATTAGTGTGTCATAAACATAATGAACGTTTATTCCATGCTTCAACAAAAAAATATCCAGTATTAAATCCATTATATTGAATAACTTTCATAAATTCCCCTTAAATTGCCTTCAGGGCTATATAGGTACATAAGATACATATCTTGTAAATTTCACAAAAAAATAACATTAGGATAATATATTTTTGTCTTTGTTAGATTATAGTTATTATAGACCTAATTAACTTCATCTCAGGTTTTAATTAAAAAGCAAATAAGATAAAAGAAATAAAAAATATAAAGATGTTTAGATATATTTAGAAAAAAATACAAAAGGAGAGAAAAAAATGAAAAAATTTTTTAGTGCCGTTTTAGTTCTAGTAATGTTTACTAGTATGTCGTATTCTGCAAGTTTTGCTGACAGCATTTTACCTTCTTCAATCCCAAATCCAGACGAGGGAAAATTTGGTCCTGAAAATGCCCCAATAGTTTACATAATTAAGACTAAATTAAGTGAGATTTTTTCTGTAGCTGAACCTACAACAGATACATTTATAAATGGTGCTAGAGTAGTTCCTACTTCAATGTCTCAAGAATCGGATAAAAATATTAATATGACACGTAGAGTACCACGTCCTAGTAGGAATCTTAGACCAGTGCCACCAGTGTTCAATAAAAAAGAAATTGGTTGTGAAAATGTGCCATTATCTTATATAGTTAAAACTAAAGTAAGTACTACTATTAAGAATAGCTGGGATATGTTTAAGGTTTTTATTGCCGAGAGCAGCGCCGTTAAAAATGCTCAGAAAATTGTTAAACAAAAGAGATCTTTGAGATAAATCATATTCTTGAAGAATAGGAAAAGAGACTAACAGATATTTTAAGAACAAAAGATGGCATATGAGTTTAATTCATATGCCATCTCTTGTTATCTACCCAATAAACTCATGTTTGAATTTTCTTTAGAACCCAAGTTTAATTAAATATCTTTATCCATTGACATATTTTTTATTTCTCTTGGTTCCCATGACTTTGAAAATTTGTGATCTTTAAATAAAGAAGCTAAACCTGTTAACTGCTTTAATCTTAAAATTTCATCAACTGACATCCCTAAATGTTTTGATATCCAAGAATCCGTTTTTCCTATTTCTATAAGTTCTGCTATTATATTAGATATTAAATCAACATCGGAGTTTCCTCTTGCTCTATTATGTCTTATAGTGCTTGCCATTCTATCGCTTAAATCTTTATTAATTACACTTACTGGCAGCTTTCCATTTTCTCGTTTATAAATATCTTTGTATTGTTTCATTATCGTGTAGCGATGGAAGCCGTCAACTATTATGTACTTATCATTTTTTTTATCATAATAACAAACTATTGGCATTGTGTATCCATCATTTTTGATACTTTCATATAGTAGCTTCATTTCCGGAGGCGCAACTCTATTTGGGTTATAATTATTTGCTTTGATTTTACTAATTTTAACTGCTTTAACATCATATACTGGACTTCTAAACATAAAAACTCCTGATAAAATTAAACTTTTTACAACTTTTTGTATTTTTCCACCAATTTTCTTCGCCGTAAAGTTAAATTTTTTGTTAACGAAAATGATAAACTGTAGCATACAATATCATTTTTAATTATGCACATTGCCATTCTTCTCCATGTGAGATAGTCATCCTTATTGTCAAGTCCAGGCAACTCGTCAACAATTTTTTTAAATTTAATTACTTCTTTATCTCTTGTTCCTCTATTGCTGTACTTATGAGTATTTATAATATACTTTGCGTATTTATTTCCTAAAATCTTTACATCCTCAGCTGCTACAGGGCATCCGATTCTATGCCAATACTTGATGAATTTAATGAATTTGTGTTTATAAGTATTTGCTGTTTCAACAGGCAGCGTCTTTAATAGAAATTTAGTGAAACTTTTCCATGTGTGATTTTTAGGCAAAATATATGCGCTGTTCATTATTTTGTTTCCATTATAAATATTGCCAAAATTTGCCCCGCTAACTCTGTTTACAACTTTGCTCCAAGTTTGTGGCTCAATAACTTTAAATAGGCTTAATCCAGCTTTAGCTGCATTGCCAAAAGGCTCGTCAAGCCTCATTCTATTAAAAGTTACACCTGCTTTATAGAACAAGTCGTATAATTTATTATAATCTTTATTGAATTTTGCATTGTAAGTCCATATGTCTGCCACTGTCCAATCGTATAACGGATAAAAATTATATGTTATGTCGTTCATTTTTGTTGAATAGTCTAAATTTTTGTATTTTACTTTATTATTGCAAAAAATTGCTCTAAACCTATTTAAACTTTCATCTGTTCGCAGTCCAAGCAAGCAAGCCGTTTTCTCTCCTTTTCCATACCAAGAGCCAAAATATTTTACAAATCTCTCAAACGACATATTTTGTTCATAAAAGTCAAACTTGTTGTTTTCCTCATTAATTATAAATTGATTTTGCGGCATTTCACGAACCCAAATCTTTTTCTTGTCTTTATCCCACCATATCCAAGTAGGATCTAAATAACTTAAAGAATTTGGGCTTTTCATAGGCAAACATACCCAAAATGGCTCTAATACACTTAAATTGTTAAATATCATCCTTTTTACAAAACTGGTGCTCGTTGAATAAAACGCTTCTACATCTATAAATAAGCATCCTATTTTGCGGTTTAATTTTCGCGCTTTGTCTATACACATGTTTAATAATACGCCGCTGTCTTTTCCTCCGCTAAAAGAAACGTATATTTTCTTAAAATCATTAAAAATAATATCTAATCGTTCATTAGTAGCATCATAAACGTTTTTGTCAATATATATCTTTTCCCTCATTATTGTAATGTTTTCTTTTTTGCTTGTCATTCTGTTCATATTATTTTAGTATTCAAGACTTCTCTTTATTTTACTCAAAAATTTTATAAACTAATAACTAATTATATATCCAAAAAATGCTTGCATAACTCTTAAATATTCATTTTTGTTAAGTTTGTCAAGTGTAGGCTAGGTCAATTTTGTGAGGTTTGCTTACAGTAATTTTCAAGATAAAATCTCCTAGTTTATTTGAAGAAATCAGAGTTTATACTTAAAGGAAAAGAGTATAAGTAAGAAAGAATTTTGTCAAATTTTTCCTTACTTTGAGAATTTATATAATATAGCCTTGCAGGTATTTGCATATTTCGTATTGTGTCATGAAGATGAATTAAAAAAAAGACGGAATGCCGAGGGCGGGACTTGAACCCGCACGCCGCCTAAGCAACTTGAGATTTTGAGTCTCACGTGTCTGCCAATTCCACCACCTCGGCTCTCACAAAACATTTCTATTCTACCAAAAAGCCGATTTTCCGTCAACTTTTGTAACGGCTCATAACATAAATGGATTGTACTCGTGCTATAAAATTAAACTTATTAACAAAACAGAACTTGAGTATCGGAAATAGATAGTCAAGTTCTGTTAGTACATTTTATACAATGGATAAACTTCAGCTATTAATTAATTACTATGGGCAAAAAGCAAAGATTTTCATATGTTGGATAGTAATCAATAGTTGATTCATTTGATTCAGAAAGTAAAGCAAGTTTTTTATACTCATTGCACATTTCTTCACCTGCTAAATGGACGCGGAGTAGTGTCTCATATTCTTCTTTCTGTCTCTTCAAATATTCAATTTTATCCAAGTTTTCAGGATATTTTCTCGTAACATTTGTTAAACTTAATATTATAGAAGAAAGAATAGAGCTTGTTCTTGAAGAACTGAACTTCTTGTATTTGGTAGGATCAGATTCCAAAGCCTCTACTTTAGTTGTATTAGTTTCACCCGTTGGTAAGTCAGCAAAACTTGTTGTTACAAACAAGACTAGTCCACAGAATAAAAATACTAATAATTTTTTCATTTTTTTTACCTCTTTCTCTTATTTGAAACTTGATTAATTATATCATAAATATAGATAAAATAACTTCAAAGTTTTTTAATTTAGCTGCTTGCTACTTTATTTAAAGTCTATATAAGACTTTAAATAAGTTGACTACTAATAAGGCAAATTATAGAATAGCGCTTACAGTTAAAAGGTTTTTATTTAATGGAGTTTAAAGATATGGATATAAGACCAGCAAAAGTTTCTGATGTAAAAGGGATACATGCCCTTGTTGAGCATTATGCTAATAATAAAGAAATGCTTCACAGATCGTTAAATGCCATATATGAAAATATACAGGAATTTATTGTTCTTGAAAATGAGGGAAAGATAATAGCTTGCGGAGCCTTGCATGTTTCTTGGGAAGATTTGGCTGAGGTAAAGGCATTAGCGGTATCTGAAGAGTACAAGAAGCAAGGAATAGGCAGAAAAATGGTTGAAAGATTGCAAGAAAACGCCAAAGAGCTTGGAATACAAAAAGTTTTTACTCTTACTTTTAAACCAGAATTTTTTAAGAAACTTGGCTATGTTGAAATTCCAAAAGAAATGCTCCCTCATAAAATATGGAGCGAATGCGTAAATTGTTATTTGTTTCCAGATTGTGGAGAAGTTCCATTACTTTTTCCTTTACATTGAATTTTAGTACAAGACTTAACCAACATTGACACGCATTCGTAAAAAAAATACAATTGACACACTTGATAATACAGTCTTCGGGGAAGGTGAAGGCGTTTAATATTTTTAGATGCCTATTCTTTACCGGCAGTGATAGAAGCTTAACTTCTTAAGCCTGCGACTCCGCAAAACAATGCGGACTGAATCCGTGAAAATCGGGTGCCGACGGTGATAGCCATATGGCTTTAGTCCGGATGTAAGAAGATAATATAATTTTAATTTGCAATCCCCGAAACATTCTTTTTGTTTTGAGGGTTTTCTTTTTATATGAACGAAAGATACATGCGTATGGCTATAGACCTTGCAAAAAAAGGTAAAGGAAAAGTTTATACTAATCCTTTAGTTGGCTGTGTTATTGTTAAAGAGGATAAAGTTATTGGCAAAGGTTGGCATAAATATTTTGGCGGGAAACATGCTGAAATTAATGCTTTGGACGAAGCTGGCAAAAATGCAAAGGGTGCGGACTTGTACGTTACTCTTGAACCATGCAACAGTTATGGCAAAAGACCTCCATGCACGCTTGCAATTATAAAAGCGGGAATAAAAAGAGTATTTTTTTCTTTACATGATATAAATGTGTCTGGTACCAAAGAATTGCTTGAAAAAAGCGGAATAGAAGTTTATGCAGGATTGTTGAAAAAAGAAGCTGGAGTTCTTGTTAAAGAATATCTTGAGTTTTTGCGAACTAAGCCTAAGGTAACAGTCAAAGCTGCTATGACGCTTGACGGCAAGATTGCAACATGCGATTATGATTCAAAATGGATAACTTGTGAAGAATCCAGAAGTTTAGTTCATAAGATGAGATCTCACTATGACGCTGTTCTTGTCGGCTCAAATACGGCGCTAAAGGATAACCCTTTTCTTACGTCCCATTCTAAAAATTTAAGAAATTCTATTAGAGTAGTTATAGACTCAAAACTAAGATTGCCAAAATCTTATCATTTGTTTGATGGAACCGTTCCGACTATTGTTATTTACGATTCAAGCATAAAAAATATTCCAAAGTATTTGGTGGACAAAGATGAGATTATTCTAGCACCTGTTGATATAAAAGCGGCAAAAAAAGATTTTAACATAATAATAGACAAGTTAAACTCTTTTTCTATAAAAAGGATTTTAATAGAAGGTGGAAGCGAAATAATCGCTTCAGCTTTATTTTCAAATTCTGTTGACGATATATGTTTTTTTGTTGCGCCAAAAATCATCGGCGGCAAAAATGCAGTTTCTGTAGTTGGCGGAATCGGAGTTAATAGAATTGCAGAATCACTAAAAGTAGAAAATATGAAGGTGAAAAAAATAGGCACAGATTTGCTTATAACTGGATATATAAGGAAAATATAATGTTTACAGGCTTAGTTGAAGATATAGGTACGGTTAAAAGTATTTCGTCTTCAAAAATTGAAATAGAGACAACATTTAACGATATTTCAAAAGGCGACAGCATTGCTATAAATGGTGTATGTTTGACGGCAGTGTGTGTAAACAAAAATATTTTTGCTGCGGATTATAGTCCGCATACAGACAAGGTTACGACACTTTCTAAACTGATACAAAATTCAAAAGTTAATTTGGAAAGAGCGTTAACGCTTTCTTCAAGACTCGGCGGTCATATAGTAAGCGGACATGTGGATGGTACTGCTAAGATAGAAAAGATAGAAGCGTTAAAAGAGTTTTATAAAGTTAAATTTTTGTGCGGGAAAAATATTTTGAAATATTGCGTTGACAAAGGGTCAATAGCTATTGATGGTATAAGTTTAACAATTGCGTCATTGTCATGTTCAGGCTTTGAAATTTTTATAATCCCCGAAACTTTTAATAATACAATTATGAAATTTAAAAAAGTGGGAGCTGAAGTCAATGTTGAGACAGATATTCTTGCAAAATATATAGAAAGGTTTGCTAGAAAAGAATCAAGCGGCATTAGCCCTGAGATATTGAAGGAGTTTATGACAAAATGAAGAACGATGTTTTTGCAACAATTGAAAGCGCTGTAGAAGATATTAAAGCGGGCAAACCTGTTATTATTGTTGACGATCCCGGTAGGGAAAATGAGGGCGACATAGTTGTCGCTGCGCAAAAGATTACCCCACAGCTCATAAATTTTATGACAAAGTATGCAAGAGGGCTTATCTGCGTTCCTATGAAGCGTGAACGTTTGGAAGAGCTTGATATAGACAACATGGTTGAGAAGCCTACAGAAAAAAAAGGCTGTTCTTTTACTGTGTCTGTTGATTACAGAATAGGCACAACAACAGGAATATCGGCTTATGATAGAGCTATAACGGTAAAGAAACTTATAGATAAAACCTCTAAGGCTAAAGATTTTGCAAGACCAGGACATATGTTTCCATTGAGCTACAAAAAAGGAGGCGTTTTAGTAAGATCTGGACACACGGAAGCTGCTGTAGATTTAGCCGAGCTTGCAGGGCTTTATCCTGCGGGTGTTATCTGCGAAATAATGAATGAAGATGGAACAATGGCGAGAATGCCTGATTTAGTAAAGTTTGCGAAAAAATATAAATTAAAAATAGCGACAATTGCTGATCTTATCAATTATCGCCGGCGTACTGAGAACTTTGTCAAAGAAGTTGTGGCTGTTGATTTTCCTACAAGATATGGCGATTTCAAGATGATTTTGTTTGAAGATATTATAACAAAAGAAGCTCATTTAGCGATAGTAAAGGGCAATGTGAAAAATAAAAAGAATGTTTTGGTGAGAGTACATTCGTCATGCGAGACAGGCGATATTTTTCATTCTTTAAGATGCGATTGTGGTGATCAACTTGAAGCAGCTCTTAAAGCAATTGAGCAAAAAGGGCAAGGAGTGCTTTTATACATGCATCAAGAAGGTAGAGGGATTGGTCTTGTGAATAAATTGAAAGCCTATCATTTGCAGGAGAAAGGACTAGACACCGTTGAAGCCAATGCAGCTTTAGGATTTCCATCGGATTTAAGGGATTATGGTATTGGTGCTCAGATATTGTCTGAACTTGGAATAAAAAGTATTAACCTTATGACCAATAATCCTAAAAAAATTGTTGGGCTTGAAGGGTATGGATTGAAGATAACAAAAAGAATCCCTCTTGAAATTAATCCAACAAAATCTAACAAAAGATATTTAAAAACAAAAAAAGAGAAGATGGGACACATCTTAAAAATAGTTTAGTTACAGGAGGAGCAAATGAAAATTGTAAGCGGACAATTAAAAGCTGATGGGAAAAAATTTGCAATAGTGGCGTCACGGTTTAACGAATTTATTACTGGAAAACTTATATCAGGCGCACAAGATATGCTTAAAAGGCACGGAGCATCTGATGAAGATATTTCAGTTTATTGGGTACCAGGAGCTTTTGAAATTCCAGCAGTCGCAAAAAAAATAGTTGATAGCAAAAAAGTTGATGGCATAATTTGTTTGGGCTGTGTAATAAGAGGAGCAACGCCGCATTTTGACTATGTTGCCGCAGAAGTATCAAAAGGAGTAGCTTCGGTAGGGCTTAATGGAACTGTTCCTGTAGTTTTTGGAATTTTGACCACAGAGTCCATAGAGCAGGCTATAGAAAGAGCTGGAACCAAAGCAGGAAATAAAGGAGCAGACGCTGCAATAAGTGCCATAGAAATGGTAAATTTATATTCTCAAATTAAATAGCAGCAATATTTTTATTATATTAACTAAAAAGTCCCTGTGTCAATGAAGAAAACGACATAAGTATTAATATTAGAGTGAGATAATAATTTATGAGTAATTCAAAAATAGTAGTTTTTGATAGCAAAGAAATAAGACGGACATTACATAATGATGAATGGTGGTTTGTCGTTAACGATATAGTTTCTGCTCTTACAGATTCAATAAATGTGCAGGAGTAGGTAAAGAAAATGCGTAAGCGTGATGAGGAACTTAACAAAGGATGGGGACAAATTGTCACCCCCCCCTTCCTGTTGATACAGCAGGTGGAAAACAAAAACTGAATTGTGCTAGTACAAAAGGGATTTTTCGTATTATACAATCAATTCCATTCACTCAAAAGTCTTTGAAGAAATAGGTGAAAGATAATTTTTGGGGAATATGAATTTATCATGGCGTTTGACTAAGCATTTTCTTGATAAGTTTAATATGTTGTTTCATAAAAATGATATTTGATAGAATGGTGCCATGTAGTAGCATTGAAAGGATTATAAGCAGTTAAAGGGAAGAGCTTGAGAGAAAATTAAAAGATTTTTAAATATACGAACTATGAATACAATAGATACCATTATAGATTTAGCATTGAAAGAAGACGGAGCTTTCAATGATATTACTTCAAAAAATTTTGTTCCAGCAGATAAAAAGGCAAAAGCTGTTCTTATAGCAAATAAAGACGGAGTTCTTGCAGGCGTTGATGTTTTTATTGAAGTATTTAAAACGCTTGATGGCAGCTGCAAAGTCGCAATAAAAAAGAAAGACGGCGATCTTCTTAAAAAAGGCGATAAAATTCTTGAAATAACTGGCTCTGCAAGGACGATTTTATCAGGTGAAAGAACTGCTCTCAATTTTCTGCAATATATGTCAGGGATTGCGACGTTGACAAATGTTTTTGTAAAAGCTGTAGTTAATAATAAAGCAAAAATTTACGACACAAGAAAAATTTTGCCCGGATACAGAGAGCTTGCCAAGTATGCCGTAAGATGTGGCGGCGGAACAAACCATAGGATGGGTCTTTTGGATATGGCTCTTATAAAAGACAACCATCTAAAACTTATAAAAGATTTGACTTCAGAAATATCTGATTTTAGAAAAAAATATAAAAACATTAAAGTTGAAGTTGAATGCGAAAGCTTAGGCGAAGTTGAAAACGCTTTAGCGGCAAAAGCAGATATTATAATGTTAGATAATACTACTCCTAAAACTGCAGGCGAAATGATTGATGTTATAAGAAAAAATTCAACAAAAGATTATAAACCTGAAATAGAAATTTCAGGAAATGTGAATTTTCAGACCATAAAAGAATTTGCAAAACTTGATATAGATAGAATTTCCATAGGAATGATTACTCATTCTGCTCCCGCTTTGGACGTAAGTTTAGAAGTGACTATAAATTGATATGAATATTCTTGAAATTCTTAAATCTAAAGAAATTGTCTCAGGTAGTGCCATCGGGGAAGTTTTAGGGATTTCAAGAGCTGCAGTACACAAACAAATCAACACTTTAAAACAAATAGGATACAAAATAAAATCGTCGTCCAAAGGATACGTTCTTATCAGCAATAAGAATCTTTTCAACGAATACGAAATAGAAAGTAAGTTAAAAAAGCCTCTTAAAATCTGCAAGACGGTAAAATACTACAAGCAATTGCCGTCAACACAAACTGCTGTAAAAAAACTTGCAGAGAAGAATTTTGAAGAAGGCTTTATTATAGTTGCTGAAAAACAGACAAACAGTTACGGGCGAATAAAAAGGATGTGGAGTTCTAATGCAGGAGGTCTTTGGTTTTCAATATTACTAAAGCCTTCAATACGTCCTGACGAAGCATCTAAGTTAGCGTTGATTTTAAGTATAGCTTTAAAAAGAACTCTTAAAGAATATAAAGTTGATTCGGAAATAAAATGGTCTAATGACGTTTTTGTAAACGGTAGGAAAATTGCAGGAATACTAGTAGAAATGTCTGCTGAACAAGACAGAATAAATTGGATTGTTGCTGGTATAGGCATAAATATTAACAATAAGCTCCCAGAAAAGTTTGCTGATATTTCTATTTCTCTTAAAAAAGTTTTAGGAAGAGAAGTGGACAGAGCCGAATTTCTTGCAGAACTTTTAGCTAAAATTGAAGATATATATAACGATTTTTGCAATACTGGATTTGAAATGTTTGTAGAGGAATATAATTGGAATATTGCCTACAAGAATGAAATTGTTAGTATTGATGATGGCTATAATAATATTGTGTCAGGTGTAAACTTGGGCATAGATAAAGATGGAAAGCTTATAGTTAACACTAAAGTTGGGTTAAAAAAAATAATATCAGGTACATTGAGGAAATATGAGACTTAACTTTGACATAATTTCAAAGATTATTAACATTTGAAAAAAGTAGTAAAATAATCGCTTATGTAAAGGTTTTTAAATGAAAAAAATAAAAATGTTTTTCTACACGCTTTTTGCACTTGATATTTTAGCTAGCTGCGTTGTGGCGGTTGCTGCAAACGTGTTGGCAGGTATAGCAACGGCTGTAGTCTTGCTTTCACTTAATATAACCGTTTATGCTATAATTCTTAAAGCAGATAAGGCAGGCAAGCGTGGGGCAAAGTAATAAAGTTGGCACATATAAAAATATGCTGTTGGTATCAACGCTCTGCGGCGTATTTGGAGTGTATTTTCTTTATAAGGGATTTAAAACTTTAGCTTGGCTCTTGATAGGTATTTGGGCAGTTGTCGGCATTGCTGTAAGATTTTTAATAATAATGGACAAAAAATTGTCAAAAAATAGAAAGGAGATTTAAGATGGAATTGTTTAAGATGGCAAAAGAAGCTATGTCTATGAGAAGCAAGTTTAGTGAAATGGATAAAAAATTGAAAGCGCATATTATTGATATTGAATATAAGGGCATTAAAATACAAGTAAATGCTAAAAATGAGTTTTTGAGTTTAAATATTCCTGAAGATTTGCTTAAAGAGAAAAAAGAAAAAATTGAAAAGATTGTCTTAGCAGCTTTTGAAGAAGCCAGAGAGAAGGCTCAGGCTATCATGGCTGAAGAATCTAAAAAACTTATGGGTGGAATGAAGCTTCCCGGATTGAACTAATTTATAAATTAACTCGGCAGAAGATTAAGGATTTATCTGCCGAGCTAAGGCTTTTATCTTTAACAAGTCTATCAACTTCATCTAAAGCTCTATAGTATCCTTTTATTTCTTTTTCGTCCCGATCCTTACCTTTTATTTGTCTTTTTTGAAGTATAACTTCAGACACTTCTTTTTGTGTCAATCTATTGCCCTCTATCATTGTGGAATAATGAGTTGAAAATAATTTTGAAGATTCCCTCAAGCTGGTAAGAACTTTTGGGGTTAATGGCAAAGCTTTTACCTTTTCTTTAGTTGCTTCTATTTCTAATAATTTTTTGAGTATAACATCTGTAATTCTATACTTTGGCTCGTATTTTAATGGCATAATAACGGCACCTCTTTTATGCCGTTATTATGCCATTAAATTGCCATTAAATCAATTTCTTGTGATTGTCCCAAATAAAACAAAGAGGAGCAGCTCAAATCTGCTCCTCTTTGAAAATTTAAATATTTATATTATTTTTAGATTTTGAATTTGTATCCAACGTTTAAACCCACACAGCTGTAAGTGAAATCATTTTTAACCTTGCCGTCTCTGGAGGAAGCTTCAAAAGACGACTTATATATTCCATACGTTATATCAAAGACCAATCCAAAAGGGAATTCATACCCTGCTCCAAAAGCATAATATAAACCTCCTTTATCTTTGGTAGAAGAGAATCCTTGGTCATTAAATAGTTCTTTAAAGTTTGATGAGAAATACGCATTGTACCCTATGTCTCCCTTCACAAATAGCCCTTTCAAGTATTCCTCATTGGATTTTACAAAAGGATTTATTTGGAGCGTAAAATAGATTGGAAGATATGAAAATTTTGCCGATTTTCCATCATTATTTTTTAACAGATCAGTTTTAGCCTGTGTAGGTAAAAGATACTTTAAGCCTACTCCAAACTTCAAAAAATCTAAACTTGAAACTAAATGTTCTGCGGGGATTAAGTATTCTCCTGCAAAGGAAACACATGGCTTAAGATTGTCAGATAAGGGTTCTCCCGTGGTTGGTTCAAGCTTAAGCTTTAGTACTTAAATTCAATCCTGCTTTTACGTTCAACTCGCCAAAATTATCAGAGGCTAAAGCAGAACTCATCGCTCCTCCGACCAACAAACCTACTAGTACCAAATAAACTGCTTTAAATCTCTTCATTTTTCTTGTCCCCCTCTACTAGATTTATTCCTACTGGAAATAAATTATAGTTTTAGGGAAAGTAATTGTCAACATTGATAAACTATTTGAAAATTCCTCCTGTGTTTTTACACCAGAACAGCATATCTAAATGAGACATCGGAATGCCTGTTTCTTTAGCAAAATCTTGCATTTTCTTTTCTATTTCAAGATAAGTTTTTACATTAAGATTTTTAGGAAACTCTTCTATTGCTCCGTAAACTTTAAGATTCCTTAAAATATGCCTATCCAATATAGCAAGGTCTTTCCCTATACCTATATTTCTTAAAAAATGTCCCGCTTCTTTATAAGCTATGCCTTTCACATTTGCAATAAGCCATTTCCTAAGTTCATAAATATCATTAAATGAAGCAAGTTTTTCTTTTATCTTAATTTTTCCGTTTAATGTAAAAAAGTTACGAGCTTCTACTACATATTTTGCTTTATTGTGCTTAAAGCGGACGCCGCTTATCGTCTCTGCTATATCCTCTTCGTTTGAATCAAATATCATGTTTTTGTCGGCAAGGGCATTTACTGCAGCCCAGCATGATACAGCCTTGCTTTGAGGCGTAAAAAGACAAAACACAAGCTCCGCAAAAATTTCTTCTTCACTTCCTTTTTTCCATACATCGTCAAAATGTTGTTCTCTTTGAGAAATAAGGGGTAAAACTTTTTTCCAGAAAATTTTAAGTCCTTCAATGGTGTCTGAATTGTCCATAGGGGTTTTGAGAAAATCAATAGGTATGAGTTTGTTTTTCATGAATAAATTATACAATAAAATGTCCCATTTTTTACTTTAAAAATTTATATTACAAAAGTTCAGCAAAGTAGGCAAGTTGATGTAGTTTCTAGTTTAACTAATTTTGTATAATACTTCTTATGAGCAGGATATTGACTTTTGATGAAATAAGAAACAATCCTGAGATACAGACTTATCTTGAGTTTACGGATAAAGCTTTTGCCGTTATGGGTTATAAAGAGCATGGGCAGGGGCATGCTCTGCGTTCTGCAACGACTGCTGAAAATGTTTTAAAAAGCTTGGGGTACAGTGCAAGAGAGCAAGAGCTTGCCAAAATTGCCACATATATGCATGATTTAGGCAACATGGTATCTATACATTCTCATGATCAGAGCAGTGCGGTAATATTCTTAAATGTTATTGATGAAGTTTTGTACGGCGACGAAGTTTTTGCTGTGGCTACAGCTATAGGCGGACATGAAGACAAAAATATGGACCCAGTTTCTTCTATAGCGGCGGCTTTAGTTCTTGGCGATAAAACAGACGTTCGTCGCGAAAGAATAAGAACCCAAGACATGTTTTTGATTGACAAGCACTCTTTAGTAATAGCGGCATGCCGCAAAGCAGAAGTTGTTGTAAATAAAGAAAAATCAATCATAAAGCTTAAAATAGACATAGATACTTCAATTTGCTCTGTTATGGATTATTTTGAAATTTTTATGTCTAGGACGATTTATTGTAAAAGAGCAGCTAATGTTCTAAAGTGTGATTTAGAATTATATATAAATGAGGATAAATTTTTGTAATGGAATGCGGGTCTTATCAGTTAATAAAGAAGTCATCTGAATGTAAAGGAAGGTTAGGGAAGGTTTACACCACAAGGGGAGTTGTTGAAACCCCTATTTTTATGCCTGTAGGAACTCAAGGGACTGTAAAAGGTGTTCCTACCGAATGGTTGCAATTTTCAGGAGCTCAAATAATTTTAGGTAATTCTTACCATCTTTATCTGCGTCCAGGAACTGAAATAATCAAAAAAGCCGGTGGAATACAAAAGTTTAACGCTTGGAATCGTCCAATGCTTACAGATTCTGGTGGTTTCCAAATATTTAGTTCAAGCGATATACGAAAGATTTCTGAGGAAGGTGCAGAATTTAGATCGCACATAGATGGTTCTAAGCATTTCTTTTCTCCAGAGAAGTCTATGCAGGTTCAAAAAGATATAGGTGCTGACATTATAATGTGTTTTGACGAATGCGCTCCTTATCCTTCAGATTATACCTATGCAAAAAATTCAATGGAATTGAGTCTGAGATGGGCTAAAAGGTGCAAGACTGAATTTTATAAGGACAATGCGCATGAAACGCAAGCATTGTTTGGCATTATACAGGGTTCAGTTTATAATGATTTAAGAGCAAAAAGTACGCAGGAAATGTTGAATATTGATTTTGTAGGTTATGCCATAGGGGGTCTTTCCGTAGGCGAGCCTAAAGAATATATGCACACCGTACTAGAAAATACGCTACCTTTAATACCTGAAAATAAAGCTAGGTACTTAATGGGCGTTGGAATGCCTGAAGATTTGTGGGAAGGCGTTGAAAGAGGCGTTGACATGTTTGACTGTGTTATCCCAACAAGGAATGGTCGTAATGGGCAGGTCTTTACAAGTCTGGGAAAAATAAACATACGAAATGCAGAGTATAGAGAGGATTTTAGCCCTTTAGATCCTGAATGCAAGTGTCCTGCTTGCACTAAATATACAAAAGCATATCTAAATCATTTGGTCAGAGCGCAAGAGACTTTATACCTTACTTTGTTGTCTTTACATAACATTCATTTTATGGTAAACTTGATGACGAAAATAAGAAAATCATTGGAAAATGATATGTTTCTTAAAGCAAAAAAAGAATTTTTTGAAAAATATTATTCAAAAAAATAAAAGGTGAGGATAGAATGAAAAAGTTTATTGATTTATTGGTAATTTTGGTAGTATTTTTGGTTATACCTTCAGTTGCTTCCGCTCAGGCAGCAGGCGGAGGAGCAGGCGCTTTAGGAAGTTTCTTGCCCCTTATACTTATTTTTGTATTTTTTTATTTATTTTTGATAAGACCTCAACATAAGAAAGCTAAAGAACACCAAAAGTCTTTAAGCGCTTTGAAAAAAGGTGACAAGATTATAACTTCAGGCGGCATATACGCTACTGTTAATGCTGTGAGAGACAATGTTCTTGATATAAAGATTGCAGATGGCGTAAGTGTTCAAATAGCAAAGCAGTCAATAGCAACTGTTATAACAAAAGAAGCTGAAGAACAGGCAAAAGTTCCTGAAGTTGTAAAGAAATAACTTATTTTAAACGGTTGTGTTGTGTAATTTAAAAAATCGGACAAATAATGGACGAGAAAAATAAATATTCAAACATAACTCTTGAAGAAGTAAAAAAGAACTCTATTGTTAATGTTTTTGTCAGATCTGCTAATGACTACTTGGGAACTCTCGGGTACACCGAACACGGCGTGAGGCATGTTGGGTTAGTTGCGTCTATAGCTGAAAATGTTTTATTGTACCTTGACTATCCGAAAAGAATTCAGGAGCTTGCTGGGATAGCGGGGTATATCCACGATATAGGCAATGTTGTAAATAGACAAGATCACGGGCAGTCTGCAGCTTTGCTTGCCATGAGGCTGTTGAAAGATATAGGAATGACTCCCGAAGAGATAGCTTTGATAATTTCAGCAATAGGCAATCACGAAGAACAGTCGGGAGATCCTGTAAATCCTATAGCGGCGGCTTTAATTCTTGCAGACAAGTCAGATGTGCATAAAACGCGTGTCAGAAACCGCGATATATCAAAGTACGATATACATGATAGGGTGAACTTTGCGGTAGAACGGTCTTTTTTAAAAGTAATCAAAGAAAAAAAAATCATATCGCTTCAGCTTACCATAGATACCCAAATATCAAAAGTCATGGAATATTTTGAGATCTTTATGTCTAGAATGCTCATGTGCAGAAGAGCTGCAAGCTTCTTAAATTGTACATTTGAGTTAATAATAAACGAAAGGAAATTACTCTGATGAGCAAAATTAACTGGAAGTTATGGATTACGGTGGCATTGTTAGCTTTTTCAGTTTGGGCTTTATTGCCGTCTATAAATTGGTCTTTAATGTCTGCTGATAGAAAAGCGCAGGCTGAAAAAGAAAAAGACCCTATTTTGGGTAAAGCTATAAAATTAGGTTTGGACTTGAAGGGCGGTACTCATCTTCTTTTGGAAGTAGATTCGTCTCAACTAGATGCGAATATGAAAATAAAAGATGCAGTTGATAGAGCTATTGAAATTATGCGAAACAGAATAGATCAATTCGGAGTTGCGGAACCGCTCATAACAAGACAAGGCGATAAATGGATAGTAATCCAGCTTCCAGGAATTAAAGATCCACAATCTGCTAAAGATTTGATAGGCAAGACAGCTTTGCTTGAGTTTAGGATAGTAAATAACAGCCAAGAGGCTAACAAAGTTCTTGATTTAATTAGAGATAAAGGCATTACTCCTGATCAGTATCGCGAAAATCCTTCTGCATACCCAGATATACAGGCTGCTATGCCGCAGGACGCTTCGGTTTTTGAAGGCAAAGAAGATTCAAGATATTATGTTTTGGACAAAGCAGTTTTAACTGGAGCATCGCTTACAAATGCTAAAGTTGAGTTTGAGGGACAGTTTGGTCAGCCTGTTGTCGGTATAGAGTTTAACAGAGAAGGCGCAAGGATATTTGAAGACGTTACTGGAAGAAATATTCAGAGGAATTTAGCTATAGTTCTTGACGGAATTGTTCAGTCAGCTCCTGTTATAAATCAAAGAATACCTGAAGGGAAAGCAGTCATACAAGGCAGCTTTAGTGCGGAAAGTGCAAAACTTTTGGCGACTGTGCTTAGAGCTGGCGCTCTTCCTGCCCCAGTTAAAGTTATAGAAGAAAGAACCGTAGGACCTACTCTTGGAGATGATTCAATAAGAAGCGGTTTTATGTCGGCTCTTATAGGTATTGGTGTAGTTTTTATTTTTATGATAATTTATTACCGTGCTTCGGGGCTTATTGCCGACATAGCTCTGGCTTTAAACTTAATAATACTTCTGGCTGCAATGGCGTATTTCCAATTTACGATTACACTTCCAGGCGTTGCTGGCATAGCTTTGACCCTTGCAATGGCTGTTGACGCAAACGTTTTAATACTTGAAAGAATACGTGAAGAGCTCGCTACTGGGAAAACAGCAAGAGTAGCTGTTGACGCAGGGTATCAAAAAGTTTTCTGGACTATTTTTGACGCAAATATAACGACGCTTATCGCGGCAGTTTTCTTATTCCAATTTGGGACAGGTCCTATAAAGGGATTTGCAGTTACTCTTTCTATAGGTCTTATTGTCAGCATGTTTACGGCGATTTCAGTAACAAAACTTATATACGACTTTTTGTTTAAAGAAAATCTGCTACTTAAACTAAAAATGTAATCGGAGGCTATGGTGCAAATATTTAAATCCACGAATATAGATTTCATAGGAAAACGCCGTAAATTTTTCTTTGTATCGGCTTTGATGCTTTTGCTTACAGTTTTTGTTTTTATTTATAGAGGCGGTCCTAACTACGGCATAGATTTTACAGGTGGCGTTTTGATGCAGGCATCTTTTCAACAAGAAGTTGAGCTACAAGATGTTCGTTCTGCATTAGAGAGGAGCAATATAGGTTCTTTTGAGCTCCAAAGTTCTGGGAATGTTATAATGATCCGTGCCAAGAAGAATGTAGCATCGCAAGAAGAATTTGAAAATGCTGTAAAAGGGACTATGCAAGAGACATTCCCTAATAATTCAATGACAATAGATAGAGTGGAGTATGTTGGTCCAAGCGTGGGAACATATCTTTCAAAACAAGCTCTTTACGCTTTTTTCTTTGCTTTTGTTGGAATGATTGTTTATGTGGCGTTTAGATTTAAGTCTGGATTATGGGGCGTGGCTTCTGTTTTGGGGATAATTCACGACGTAGTTATCTCATTTGGTTTTGTAATTCTTGCAAACAAAGAGGTTAACATAACAGTTATTGCTGCGCTTCTTACTGTGGCGGGTTATTCTATAAACGACACGATTGTTCTATTTGACAGAATAAAAGAGAATCTAAGACTTTTAGCAAAAGAAGATTTTGGAAAAGTTATAAACAAGAGCATAAACGAAGTTCTTACAAGAACTGTAGTTACTTCTTTGACTGTGTTTATAGTAGCGGCTTCGCTATTTTTCTTTGGGGGAGAAGTAATACATACATTTTCTTACATAATGCTTATAGGCACTATTCTTGGAGTATTTTCTACACTGTTCATTTGTATGCCTATAGTGTATGAATGGGATCAAAGAAAAAAGAATAGATTGAAAGTCGCATTAAAGAAGGGATATGTAAGTTCAAAATAATGCGGAAAATAAAAAATTTTAAAGTAACCCTGCGCGTGAAAGATATTTCGCGGGTGATAAGAAAGCTTATAAATGCCGTTGATGTGTCGGCTGAATTGGAAGAGACTATTCAACGCAGTAGTCGTTTTTATGTTAAGTTTTTATCGCCGTCAGTTGTTTATGATACATTTTCAAAAGAATCTCTTCCTTTTGTTTATGAGAAGGACATTCCTCCAAAGTGGATTGCAGAAAGCATTTTTTTTGTAACAATAGGCAGCGCTCTTGAAGAAGAATGCAAAAAAAATGAGAACGCATTTGGTGAACATACAAGTAAAATTGTGTCCGCCATAGCTGTTGACGCTTTAGAACAATCCAAGAATTTTGTACAAAGAATTATCTCTAATGAAACTCAAGACGAAAATTGCGAAGTAACAAGAGCCGTTGATATTGGAAGTGAATATTATGAAGAGGTATGTAAGGTTATTCCAGTTGATAAAATAGGGGTAAGTACAGAAGTAGGCACTATTTATCCAAAATATTCATCTGCAGGTTTGTTTTACTGGATTCCGTCAAAGAAAAAGACCAAGAAGTAATGTGTACTGTTGCAGTTGTCGTCATTACTCCCATTTAACGTAACTTAATAATACTTGGTAATATCATGTCAAAAATTTATTTGTTTCTATATAACGCTCTTATTATTTTTGCTTTACCTTTAATCGTAATCCTGTTTCTGTTTAGCAAAAAATATAGAAAAGAATTGTTCTACAAAATATCCGAACGATTCGCTTGTTATAATTATTCTAATTTGGATTCAAAAAAGAAAACTGTTTGGATACACTGCGCTTCCCTCGGAGAAGTTCGCGCCGTAGAACCTATCTTGGACAATCTAAGAGATGATTACTTCATAATTTTGACGACCCTTACAAAAAGCGGTAGAGAATACGCTGTAAAATTACAAAAAGCTGATTTTTTAGCTTTACTTCCTTTAGATATTTATCCGATAACAAAGAGGGCATTTGACATTATCAAACCTGATTTGCTTGTCCTTGTTGAAACTGAACTCTGGGTATCTATGCTTTATACTGCGGCAAAATGCAATACGGCAATCATAACTGTCAACGGCAGAATATCGAAAAAATCGTTTGATAGTTACAAACGTTTAAGGTTTTTCTGGAAAAAATTTGTAGGGCTTATCAATGTTATTATCGCAAGAAGTGAGGATGATGCCGACAGGTTTAAACATTTGGCAGGAGAGAAAAGTGTTGTTTTTGTTTCAGGTAATATAAAATATGATAGAAATTTTACGTCAGGCGTCAGAAGAAAAGAGTTTTTACTTAAAGAAACAGATTTTGTTTTTACTGCAGGCAGTACAAGAGGAAATGAAGAAACTGTTATTGCCGATGCATATATAAAAGTCGGAAGAAATTTTAAAATATTTCTAGCGCCAAGACACCTTGCTAGAATTCCCGAAGTTACAAAGCTTCTTGAAGATAAAAGCTTAAAATATTCTTTATTCTCTGAAAATGATTTTACTGGAAACTTTATTTTGGTTGACGTTTTTGGCAAACTTCAAAATATATATTCAATTTCTGACGTGTGCTACGTCGGCGGATCTCTAGTGGACAAAGGCGGTCAAAATCCTATAGAGCCTGCGGCGTATGGCAAACCTGTACTGTTTGGCGAATATATGGATAATTTTAAAACTGAAGCGGAAAGTCTTGTGAAAAACAACGGAGCTTTTATTGTTAAAGATTCAGATGATTTGGCAAGCAAGATAAAAGAATTTATGACAAACAGCTCTTTTCTCAAACGCACAGGAGACAATGCTCTCAAAACTGTACATGATCAAAAAGGTGCAGTGTCTTTTACATTAGCGAAACTAAAAGAGATTTTAGATGCAAAATAAAGCTTTGCTTAAGATGGTAATATTTATATGTCGCATAATAGACAAAACTTTAAGAAAGAAATCGTTAAACGATACTTTCCACTATCATAAACCGTCAATATATCCCTTCTGGCATGGAAATGAATTTCCCATGTTGATGTCAAATCAAAAAAGAAATATAGTTATTATGGTAAGTTTATCAAAAGATGGAGAACTTTTGTCGCAGGTTTTACAAAGTTTTGGATATTTAACTGTTAGAGGTTCTTCTACAAGAGGTGGAGAAAGAGCGTTGATTGAAATTATAAGATATGCTCACAAAGGGTATTCTCCAGCTTTTGCCGCCGATGGTCCAAAAGGTCCTCGCCGACAACTGAAATCTGGCGTTATATATGCGGCTCAAAAAACAGGTATGCCTATAGTTTCAATAAATTGTTCTCCAAAGAATAAAATTATTTTGAAAAATACTTGGGATAAAACCATAATTCCTCTTCCTTTTTCAAAAACTATTCAAATTTATGGAGAACCAATTTATATAAATAAGGAAGATGACATTGAAGAAAAAAGAGTTTTAGTTGAACAAAAACTGAACAAATTAAGCGAATTTACAGACAAATATTACTGGGGCAGAGATATGTCAAAATATCTGGAATATCATCCTGCTCCAAAAATTTTGATAGTTCAACCAAGCAGGATAGGCGATATTATTTTCTCGCTTCCAACCCTTGCAGCTATCAAACAAAAATATCCACATGCAAGAATCAGCTGGATCGTTGATGAAAGATGTTATGAAATTTTAGATGGCAACCCTGTCCTTGAAAAGATTTTTGTTTGGAACAGAAAACAAAAATCTATTAAATATTATATAGATTTAATGAAAAGTTTAAGAAAACAAAAGTTTGACTTAAGCATAGATTTGCATGGACTTGCAAAGTCTGCAATGCTTGTGAAGCTTGCAGGAGCAAAGTTTAAATTAGGCTCGTCCTCCACTAATGGTATGAGGGAATTTTCTTGGTTGTTTTCAAAAGAAATTAAATCTAACGGTAGTCGTCATTGCGTGGAACGCCATTTTAAAGTTGCGAAGTATTTAGATTGTTCAGACGAAATTAATTATCCTATACATATTCCTGAAGAAAGTTTCAGAAGTGTCAGAGATAAATTACTGAAAGAAAATGTAAATTTAGAAAAAATAATAGGCATGCATGCGGGTGGAGGTTGGTTTTCCAGAAGATGGGGAGCTTCTAAATATGCATCTTTGGCTAAAAGGTTGAAGGTTGAGTTGAACGCTGATATTATTTTTATCGGAGGTAAAGAAGGTGGAAGCAGCGAGAAAGGGCTTAATGAAGAAATAATTTCTGAATCTGGCGTACATATAATAGATATGACTGGAAAGTTTACTTTAAAAGAATTATGCGCTTTTTTGCAAATGTGTAAAGTTTTTGTTGGCAATGAAGCGGGACCTATGCACATAGCTACGGCATTAAATGTTCACTCTGTGGCTATACTTGGACCTACTGATGCAAAACGCACAGGACCGTATAACGGAAATACAAAAATTATACAGCATAAAATGGAATGTCAGCCTTGTAGAAACAGAAATTGCATAAATCCTAAATGTATGCAAGCTGTAACGATTGACGATGTTTTTGAAGAAGTAAAAAAGAAGTTTTTATTTAAATGAAAATTTTAATAATCAAACCAAGCTCTTTTGGCGACATTATTCAGGCTTTGCCATGCGCAAACGCTTTAAAACAGGCGTACCACGGCAGCAATATAAGTTGGGTTGTTTTTAAAAATTGGGAAGCTGTCCCTAAGCTGTGTTCTGATATTGACGAAATAATAAGTTGGGATAGACGCAGAGGCATTAGAGGTTTTTTCAATGTTTTAAAATCTATAAGACGCACTGAGTACGATATAATAATAGATTTGCAGGGTCTTCTAAGAAGTGCGTTGCTTGCAAGATTTGCCAAAGCTAAAATTAAAATTGGCGTTCCCGGCATGAAGGAGTGCAGTAACATTTTAATCAAGGAAGTTTATCCAGAAAAAGTTAATATAAACGCCACATTAAGAAATCTTGAGACTATTCGTTTCCTGACAGGGAAACCTTTTCAGCCTAAAGTAAACATAAATATAAATACAAATGTTGGCAGCGTTTTAAACAAGAATGAAGTCTCAAAAGATTTTATTGCATTCGTTCCATTTGCAAGAGGAAAGGGAAAAAATTGGAGTATTGATAATTATCATAAGCTAATAAGCTTAATTAAAAATAACTTTGCTGATATGCAAATAGTTGTATTGGGAGCAAAATCGGATTTTGGCGAAATACAGTCAAGTGAAGTCATAGATCTGTGCGGTAAAACTTCAATAGAAGAGCTTGCAGGTATATTATCAAAAAGCAAAGCGGTTGTCGGGGCTGACACAGGTCCTATGCATTTGTCTGCTGTATTAAATGTTCCATCTATATTTATATTCGGACATTCTGACATAAAAGAAACTGCCCCTTGCTTAGGTAGGTTTTCTTTGCTTATAAATAAAGAAAACAAAGATAATATAAACGCTATAAAACCTGAAACTGTCTTCTTGGAAATAGAAAAATGGATAAAATAGTTTTTTTTCATATGAATCAGCTAGGAGACCTTTTGTTTTCTCTTCCAGTTCTTAAAGCCGCCAAACAAGAACTTAATACAAAAATATTTTCTGTGGTTAAAGCATCGCTGGCACCTCTTCTTACAGCTTCTAACCTTGTAGATGAGACAATGCCAAAAGATAGAAATATAATAGTAAAGTTTTTAAAAAAAGAGAAAGTTAGCAAAGCGATACTTTTTTCTGAATCTCCGAGTTCTTTACTTTATGCGTATTTGGGTGGGATAAAAAGCAGGATTGGTTTTAATACAGCTTCTTTGAGTTTTTTGCTTACAAAGAAAGCCGAAAGGGTTGGCGTTCCGTCTTTGTTTAACAATAGAGAGTTGGGTTTTTCCGCAGGTCTTAAATCAATACAGCAAGACTATGCAGGGCTAATAAATATTCCTGAAGAAAATATAGAAAATGTAAAAAAATGGTTTGGAGATAATGACCTTGATGCGTCAAAAACAATTGCGATTTCAATAGGTGCTAGCAAAAGACGGCAAGACAAATGTTTAGAAGAGTACAAATGGATTGAAGTTATAAACGTTTTATCTGAAAAAGGTTTTAACTGTGTCCTTTCAGGCGCTGCATGGGAAAAAGAAATTTTGAATAGCACAGCTAAAAAATGTAGAATAGCTCCTAAGGTATTTTCTGCCGAGAATGGTATTTTAGACAGCGCAGCTTTTCTAAAAAAGTGCGAGTTGTTTACAGGAATAGATTCAGGGGCTATGCATTTAGCTGCAGCAGTCGGAACAAAGTGCGTAGCAGTGTTTGGTTATACGGATCCCAGTCAAGTAGGACCTATGCCTTTAAAAAATCACATAGTGATAAAAAAAGAAAAAGTTTCAGATATTACTTCTGATGATATAATCTCAAAAGTTTTGCGGTTGCAATATAAATAATAAAGACTAAGAGGAACGAACATGGCGCAGAAAACATCATGTATTTCAGAACTTCAATGCGAGAGATCAAGATTTAAGCCCGAACTTCCAGAAGTGCTAAAAAAAGGAGTGGCTTTTGTAAAAGCTGTAAAGGGAAAACCGACGCAATCAGTTGCTGACCAAGTCAAAGTAAGAGAGCTTTTCAAAAATACTTACGGTTTGCCGATAGTAAAATTTAAAAAAGGCGCAAATCCTGCTGCTAAAAAGAAAATAATAAATGTCGCAGTTGTTCTTTCAGGAGGGCAAGCTCCCGGAGGACACAACGTTATAGCAGGTCTTTTTGATGGTCTCAAGCAGGCAAATAAAAAGAATGAGTTAATAGGGTATCTCGGAGGACCTTCGGGAATTTTAAAAAAGAGTTTTAAAAAAATTGACGAAAAAGTTCTTGCCCAGTATAGAAATACTGGCGGTTTTGACTATATACAATCTGGGAGAACAAAAATTGAATCCGTTGAACAGTTTTGTTCAACAAAAGATAACTTGGACGTATGCAACGTAAATGCTTTAGTAGTTGTTGGAGGTGACGATTCTAATACAAACGCTGCTATGATTGCCGAGTATTTGAAACAGGAAAATGTGGACAAATGCGTAATAGGAGTGCCTAAAACAATTGATGGTGATTTAAAAAATAAATATATAGAAACATCGTTTGGTTTTGACACCGCAACAAAAATTTATGCTGAGCTTGTAGGAAATATATGCAGAGACGCAATTTCAGCTCAAAAATATTGGCATTTTGTCCGCTTAATGGGCAGAAGCGCTTCCCATATAACTTTAGAAGTAGGTTTTAAGACGCAACCTAATATTGTCTTAATCGGCGAAGAAATTTTAGCCAAGAAAATGACGCTTTCAAAAGTCGTTGATAGTATTGTTGAAGTTATAATTAAGCGTTCACAAGACGGTAAAAATTTTGGAATATGTTTGGTGCCTGAAGGACTTATAGAATTTATACCCGAGATGAAAGAGTTAATTGCTGCATTGAATGATATTTTGGCGGATAATGCCGATAAGTTTACAGAGCTTTCAAGTATGGAAGAAAAGAAGAATTTTGTATGCAGCAAGCTCTCAAACAAGCTTTCAGATTTAATGTGCTCTTTGCCAGCAGGTATAGCTTCTCAGCTTATGTCAGACAGAGATCCTCATGGAAATGTTGCCGTATCTATGATTGAAACAGAAAAACTTCTGATTGAAATGATTCAAAAAAGACTTGCAGAACTAAAAAAGAAAGATAAATATAAAGGCAAATTCTCAAGCGTAACGCATTTCTTTGGATATGAGGGGCGTTGTGGATTCCCTTCAAACTTTGATGCAAACTATACATATGCTCTGGGTTATAATGCAGCAGCTCTTATTCTTAACGGTCTTACAGGGTATATGTCTTTTGTAGGAAACCTTCTAAAAGCTCCTAAGCAATGGGAGTGTGGCGGTATTCCTATAACTATGATGATGAACGTTGAAAGAAGAAACGGAAAAGATAAACCTGTTATCCAGAAGGCATTGGTTGATTTGAATGGTAAACCATTTAAAGAGTTTGTGAAGATGAGAGACAAATGGGCAGTGTCTGAGAGTTACGTATTCCCCGGACCTATCCAGTATTTTGGTCCTGCAAATGTTTCTGGAATAACAACAAGAACGCTTCAGTATGAGCAATCTAAAAAGAAATAATCTAAAAATAAAAAAGCCCGACAACACACGTCGGGCTTTTTGTTCAATAAACTCAGGTACTGATAAACAATTATTATTTTATTTCCAGCGTGCCCTTAAATTCATGAGAATCAATTACTAAATTATCCCTTTTTACACTCTTGTCTAAATTAAATATCATTTTGCCAGCGCCGTGTATTGCATAAGTATAAAATGATGGTACTTTATTAAGAGTTACATTTATGTCAGCTTTGGAACTTTCTATATCAAGTGCTTTGAAAAAGCCAGATATATCTACTTTGGCATCAATTGTGTCTATTTCTGCTTTTCCGTTAAAGTTATTTACCGTAACTGAACCTGCCGCAGCGTCAATGCTTAAAAACCCTGATAAGTTGTCAACTGTTACATTTGCCAACGTTGAATTTATTTCCATGTCAGCTGTTTTGGGTACAATGATATTCACCGTAGTATTTTCCGTGATTTCAGAATCTACAAGATAAACATTCAATTCTTTTCCTCCAACTACATAAATCTGTCTATCGGTGGAAGAAGACTTGCTCGGAGTTATATCTATTCTGATTTCTCTGACGTTGGTGCTTTTTACGTTAAGTTTTCCGTTTTTTATAATGATGTCTATTTCATTGATGTTTTTTGCTGGAAAAATATAGTTTTCAGCATAGGAGTAACATGTAACAAAACAAAGTGCTAAAACAAACAAAAAGTTATTCATACAACTTCCTCCGTAAAATGAAAAAGACCAAATTATATGCGTATTTGTATCATAGAAATTTGCGTAAAAACAGTCAAATTTGGTAAGATAAAAAGTACTCAGAAGTTTGAATATTTTTTATAAGATAAAGAAGTCAGAGGAGAGATGGCCGAGCGGTTTAAGGCGATAGTCTTGAAAACTATTGTGGGAGAAATTCCACCGGGGGTTCGAATCCCTCTCTCTCCGCCAGTCTCTATTTTACAGCGTCGTAAAATTTGGGAAACAGAATATTTTTCTATAAATATTCTATAACTCATAAAATTATTTTATAAATATAGCTTGACAAGTTTAGTAAAAAGCATTACTGTTGTGTTTGAAGGGGTAGTACATAAAAGCAAACAAAATGTCTGTTAAAGGCAATAAGATTATCAGCGTATCAGTTCCCGTTTACTTTTTTAGAGTAAGCACTGATAAACATGTTCACGCTCAATGCTCACCTTTAGGCATAATTAGAAGAAGAGCGTAATATAAAAGATGTTTTAAAAGAATTAGTCTGGAAAATTACGCGTACCGTCCGCAATACCAAAGAAGAGCCTATTGATGTCCCAATAGAACTGCTTGCGAGCAGAATAGTGAATTTGGAAATATCTGCAAGCGGATTAAACTAATCATGGGTGGCATCAATGCGGTTAGACTTAACAAGTTGCGTAACTTTTTAAGATATTATGGTTTTATAGAAACAAGGCAAAAAGGAAGTCATTTAATTTTTACCAGATAAGGATTGGCTCGCCCGATGGTTGTGGCAGTACATGGAAAAGAAGTTGATTTTTACGATTGTTTGGAAATAATGAAGATTTTAAAGATGTCTAGGAACAACTTCTTGAAAAAACTGAAGAAGTACTAAGCATTTTACGGCTTGACAGAGCTGTTTTTAAACCTTGGTTATTAATATTATGTTTCTTGTATCATTTAATTTAACCATTTTAGGTAATCGTAACTTCAAACCTTTTCCAACCGCTATTGTATGCCTTTCTTCTAATGTAGGCAATAAATTTAAATAATCTGAATCTATATAATTTTCTATTACCATTTCTGAAATCTCAAAACTTTTCTGTAAAGAAATTTCAATTTATACTTACTCCACATTCATTAAAGATTGTTTCTATACATTCATGTATGCTTAAATCCGGATTGTCTATAAAATATTTAAATCCATAAATTTCTTTTGATTTTTTTAAATAAAACATTGTGTTCATAACTGTTACTCTCGTAATCAAAAATATGAAAACAATTAGCTTCAGCAATTGGAATGTTTTTTATAAATTTTTTAGGACTTTTATTCAATTTTGTTTCCAACTTCAGATTGAAGGTAGAATTTTGATTTACGTTCACAAGAGATTGCAAATGTTTAAAATACCATTCTTCAGTACCACCCTCAAGAGAAATATAAAATTTTACAACCTCCTTTCTATTCGGCATTTCTATCTCCGTCTCTAAATATGTCGGATAAATCTATATCCTTTATGGCGCCATATTTGCTAATAAAATAATTCTTCATATAATCCGTAGTGCTTCTGACGGGAGTATCGCTGTTTGTGCCAAAATCCGACAGAGAATATAAGACGCTCGTTTTTTTTGTCTTCGTCTTTATCTACAAATTTTATTTCATCTCTTCTAAATAAAGGTTCTGCAAAGAGAGAATTATTTAAAAATATAGGGTTATGAGTATTAAATATTAATTGCGCTCCGTTTTTATTTATTTCTTCATCGTGAAATATCTTAATTATATTCATAATTATCATAGGATGAACTGACGCCTCAAATTCGTCAATTATAAGAGTCTTGCCATTATATATTACATTAGCTACTATCGGCAACAAGTTGGCTATTCTAATTGTGCCGAGAGATTCAAATATTGATGATGGAATTACAATCGTATCATTTTCGTATGGAACGATTGAAACCAATTTTACTTCTTTAGTATCTTTATCGTATGTATGACCAATTGTTGAAATAGTTCCAAGTTGTTTTAACGCTTTATCAAAAAGCTTAGTGCGTATTATGGTTTTATTGTCAGCATCAGCATCTGTCATGTTTGGAACGAATTTAAACTTATCTGCGCTACAAATAACTATAAAATTATAAGTAATCCATTTTTTTATATCTTTTACCAAATCAGGGCTAAATAAGCTTTTAAATCCAGATGTTAAAAATAATTCAGTTTTCTGCAAATTATTTTTAAGTATTTTCAATGTGAAATCTAATTTTTGTTCATTGAAATCTGTAGAAATAAATTCTTTGATATCTTTAAAATTTAATTTAATCCCATTATTGATATCTCTATAAAACAATTCTTTATCATCAATGAAAAGTTGTTCTTTTGTAATAGTTCTTTTATAATTTTTATCGATAAATTTACCAAATCTGGCAGATAGTCCATATTTAAAAACTTTACTATTATTAATAAAAGAAATAGAAAATGCTGTTTCTTCGTCATTTTTTGAATAAACGTTTGGAATTAATTCAAGATTTGCATGTGAAGCATTTGTAAAATGTGATGGTTCTTTATTTAAGATGTTCCCTGCAAGTATTATCTCTCTAAAATCTTCCATCGCTTCAATAATATTTGTCTTTCCAGTACCATTTGCTCCATATACAATAGAAGTAGGCAAGGCTTTATATTCTTTGCCGTCAGCGGCTTTCTTTAAGTATGCTGTTTTCCAAATCTTTGACTTTTGTCGGAATCATACTGAAAATAGCTTCTTCCTTAAAGGCTTTAAAGTTTTTCACCTTAAATTCTAATAACATTTATTGTCTCCATTTGCTATTATAAAGCATCTGCTTAATAATTGTATATAAATTATTGTGATAAAGTCAATAATAATGCCACGTTATAGCATAATTTTAGTAATTATTTAAGCTATACTTATCCAGCACTTGCGGTATTGCCCAATTAAATTTACAATCTTTTCTTCGTATTTGGCTGAATTGCTAATCCACTCAGTCTTGTCGTTTATCCCGACAAGAATACACCCTTGCGTGTCCTTTGCTGTGTTGCCTCTGTATCCGTATAGCCATGCGGTTTGGAACGTCTAACAGCAACGGAAGCCTTCTGTTGAATTTATAGCTGCAATTGATTATTACTTTGTATTTGCCTTTACCTATAGCGTCTTTAGGCTCTAACGTGTTGCAAAAAAGGGTCTTTCTCTATGACATTCTTGCATTCGTCATAACCAGTAAGCCCTAGCGTTCCTATCGTATAGTCTTCTTTAAACACTCTTCTCTTTAAATATAACTCTAAGTCTTGTTTCATAAATGTCTTCTGCTCCTTAAGATTAAGTCTATGGAACTATTCCTTTACTATCTTCTCAAAGGACTTAGTTCTAAGGACATCATCTTCAATCTAATCAACTAAAAATATACGCTCAAACTAATTCTAACATTCCCATCATAAACAATCCCGATTGCCGTATTCCTCATAAACAGGACAAAGTCCGAAATCCTGCGGTCTAAAAGAAGAAACGGAAAAATATTTCCCCATAACAATATTATCCCTATCTCTCCGCCAGTCTCTATTTTACAGCGTTGTAAAGTTTGAAAAACAGAATATTTTTCTATAAATATTCTATAATTTTACTATTTTCTTGATTTTATCATTTTGCTTCCTCTGTAAATATAGGACATTTAGATATTTATAACTTTGCATAAAATAACAATGTTGTATATAATTTAAGGTATTATGACTTAATAAATTTAAAAGGAAGCGATGAATTCATGAAAAAGAAATTTTTAGGAATTTGCTTAGCTATTTGTTTATGTTATTCTCAATCTTTTGCATTTTTTGACACTATAGGAGCTGTTGGTCAAGCTGCGGTGGCACAGTTATTGGCGGCGCAATCTTGGGAATGTCAGTGGTTAGTGTCACGTGTATTATCAATAGTAGCATAGTGGCAGGAATAGTTGGATGTATAAAGAGGATATTTAGCTGTTTTTTTCTTCGCAGAGTACAACTTGATCAACCTGACTGTCCCGCTAAGTTCGATTATCGTGTCCCTACCTCTACGTTTATACTTTAATTGTAAAAGTCAGGGATTAGAGAGACCCTCCACCCCTTCCCCACCTTAATCAGTCCTTTTAAGCAGGGGAATTCTGGGAGATGAGGCAAGTATTCCTCCACGAGTGCAGTGGCGTAGTATGACCTCTTCTTTACGTCTCTATCGAGGTCTCTAAATACGTCTCTCACATCTTCGTATTGTAGGTGCATGTATATTCTTTTGAAGACCCCCATAGAAACATACTTACCTACTCTCCACTAATTAGCATTTATTAAGCTAACTGTGTCTACAAAATAGGTGCTTCCCTCTACCATTCTTTCAGTTCTTTTTAATGGATTATTAGAATAGTAACTTACTCCCATTGCCCCTGCGCTTCTTATAAAACTCCAACCACTTTGCATTAAGTTGCCACCTCCTACCCATCCTAGCCCAATTCCAATATTTCTTAGCATTTCGCAACTCATTTCTATTATAGAGATCTTTCCAGTATGATAATTATATATGCTTTCTCCAGCTCCCAAAACACCATATATTGACCAGCACAGAGGAGCCAAATATGGATATGGAATACATGAGACCCCTAAACACACTCCTTTAGCTATTGTGCATATAGATGCTCCATGGTTATATACGTAACTAAAACTCTGACTTACTTCCCATGCTTGTGCTTGCGAAGCTCCCATCACGAGAACAAGAGACAAAGCCAAACATATAATTTTCTTTTTTATCATGTTCATAAAACATACCCCATTTACAGAATTCTTACACCACAGCTTCTTAATACAAAATTTACATATTAATAATTTTTAATTTTGTAAATTTTTTGTAAAAAATATTGAAGATATAAATTTATCTGGTATCTAAACTTATCGTATAGATAAAAAGGGTTCTTTTTATCTAACTAAATTTAAGATTGTCTATATGATAGGTATTTTAAAAAGTTCTTCTTTTGAGTGCATAGTAAATAGATTGGTAGAAAGGATTTGTATAAAAAAATCATTTTGTCGTAAATTATATAACTTTATGATAAATTGAATATATTTAAGTACTTCTTTTTGGTGGTGGGAATCCAAAAGATATAGTCAGATGAACATATATGAATATTGCAACTGTATTACAATATTTTGGCAGATTATGCAGAGTTTATAATAGTTTATCAATTGAATTTTTGGTATTTAGGAAAGCCTTGTCCTAATAAAGAGACATTTATAACTTAAATCCCTCCAATATTTTTTATCTTATTTTAATAGAATAGTTAGTGGTATCTGTTTCATTTAGATTCAAAGCCAATCCGAGCGCCAGCAAAGCTCCTGCCTCTTCGCTAATTTGCGTTTTGAGACCCCTCCGAAATAATTCGGAGGGGTCTTATTATTGACCGTTGAAAAACAAGAAACAATTTACAGTTAAATTACCATTTTCATAAGCCTAAATCATTTGAAGAAAAATCCTGCTGTCATATCAAGATAATTTTCTGACTTATAATTTGGATATTTCTTTTTCATAATTTGTTTAAATTCTTCTGAGATGTTGCCTTTGCAGCTGTCTTTTTCAGATCTTCAAGATAATCTATTTTTGTTTTAAGATTATTGCTGTTTTCTGGCACGTTGTGTGAAGATAAGACTAAATCATACCCTTTTTTAAGATAATTCTTTAATTGTTTTATTAAAATGTCCGCATTGACTTTGCCTTCAACTATTGAATGCGAATCATGGCTGAGCATATGGATATATATTGAATTAATCTCGGGGAGTTCAATATCAAAAGCGTCTTCAGTTTCTTTTATTTCCATTACAATTCCCGCAATATTAACAATTCCAGGTTTAATATAATCACTAATATTATTTATTTTATCGTCAAATTTTTCTCCAAACGCTAATTTAAAGTTTTTTGTAAGTTCTTTTGCTTTGCCTTTATGTGCAAAATTATACGCTTTTTCCGTAGAGAATATTTTTGTTTCCGGCACTAAATTTTCTCCGCCAGCCATGTGATATGAAAGAAGTATTCCTTCAACATTAACTTTTGTAGAACAAACATATTGATTAAATTCTTTAACATTTTCCGTAAAGCCCATAGATTCAATAATAATACCTCTTCCTTCTTTTTCAAGCAAAAATACTTCTTCATTTAAGGGATTATTTGTCTGGTAAGCATGAAGTTTACATTTGTCAAAATTATAAACTTGTACAGTTCCTTTTTGTAATGTTGTTGTTTTAAAATTGATTTTTTTCATAACAAACCTCCTTTAATTATAAACTTTTTGCTTTTTCACTTATATGAATGTATAATAGGTTTATATTATACTTTTGTAAAGTAGGTACAAAATTGTTATATAAGTACCTTTTAGTAACTAATAAAAGGAGTACAAATGAAAAAAAGACAAGATTTGTTATTTTGTCCTATGAAAGCCGCAGTACAAATTATAGGCAATAAGTGGAAAATGTTAATTTTATGGAACATTATTAAAGATAAAAACCGCTTTGGAGAAATTAGAAAAACAATAGGAACTATAAGCCAAAAAGTATTAACTCAAAATCTGCGCATGCTTGAAAAAGATAAAATTATATCTCGTAAAGTTTACGCTGAAGTTCCTCCAAGAGTTGAATACACATTAACTAAACTAGGCAGCACCTTAAAACCTGTCATAGAATCTATGGTAGCTTGGGGAGAAAAATACTGCAATAATAAACATAATAAATAAATATTTCCTTGATCGCTGTGCGAGGTTTGGGCATTGATAGACAAGGCGGTAATAAATACGAAATAGAAATTACAAAAATAATACAGCTTATTATTTTACATCCTCTTGGAAGAGGGATTTAAGTTGCATCATAAAATCAAGCAAAACTAAATATTTTACTCTAGACTTTGGAACGAAACTTTTGTAAACTCTCACCATATTCAAGGGGCAGAATAAAAGTTATACATCTTCCTACAATAAAATCCTAAAATATTTGAGAAATTTGTAATTATATATCTACATTTTTTTTACATTTATTGATTAAGTACCTTAAAACTTTGTATAGAATAATTATGATAATGTTATATACTGGTAGTTAAAAGCTCCTTTTCTTAAGTCTTGCCTCCAATATTGGAAACCGCAAGCATCACGACAGCTGTAAGGCAATAGCAATATCTCGTAATAACAACAAAATCTATATTGGAGAGGATTGGAATGAGCACTAAGGATTCTTTTTCGTCTAAATGGGGTTTAATCTTTGCTGCTGCTAGTACTGCAATTGGCTTAGGAAATATGTGGCTTTTCCCATATCGTGTTGGGGAGAGGGGAGGAGCTGCATTTGTAATTCCTTACGTTGTATGCGCAATTGCTTTAGGGCTTATTGCTCTAATCGGTGAAGTATCCATTGGAAGACTTACCGGTGGTGGACCTGCAACAGCTTTTCAGAAAGTTTTACAATTACGTAATAAAAAAACAGCTCCCGGCGAAGCTTTTGGTTGGGTATGTGTTACTGTTGCCCTTATGCAAGCTGTAGGTTATACATTGGTATTTTCTTGGGTTATACGCTTTACTTTAGGCTCTTTAACAGGGTCAGCTTTCAGTGCGGTTAACAGCAATCAATATTATGCTGCTATATCGGGCAATGAACATGTTCTCTTTTGGATGATTGTAACTTTGCTTACAACTGCAATAACTTTGGCAGGCGGTATCAGAAATGGTATAGAAAAATGTTGCGCTATAATGCTTCCTGCAATTTTTATTCTTATCATAGTATTAGCAATAAGAGTAGCTTTCTTACCGAATGTAGCTGTAGGATACAAATATTTGTTTACACCAGATTGGAATTATCTTTTTGATGTGAGAACTTGGATGGTAGCTTTGGGACAAGTCTTTTATTCTTTGTCTTTAAGAGGCTCCACAATGGTTACGTACGGTTCTTATACAAAAAAGACCAGCGATATAGTTTCTTCTGCAAAATACATTGTTTTTGCAGATACATTCATTTCTATTTTAGCGACATTTATGATTATACCTGCAGTATTTGCTTTTGGAAAAGATTTAAATAGCGGTCCTGCGCTTTTGTTTATAACTTTGCCTGAAATATTTAAATCTATCCCTTTTGGGCAGTTCTTCATGTTTGCATTCTTTTTGGCAATATTCTTTGCAGCTTTAACGTCTTTTATAGGTCAACTTGAAGTAGTTGTTCAGGCTTTACATGATAAATTTAAATTCCCGCGTCTTTTGGCTATATTTCTTGTCTCTACAGCTACAGTATTGCTGTGCAAGGTATTTGTTGTGGGCAATATAAAGAAGGTTATTGATTTATTGTCCTTACATTTGATTCCTTTGTGTGCTTTGGGGAGCGCTATTTTCTTCTTCTGGATTGTTCCAAAGCATCTTGTTTTGCAGGAAATTCAAAGCGGACACTCAAAACCTGTTGGAAAATGGATTGTTCCAATGGGACGCTATGCTTTGTGCGGAATGATTATATTCATATATATATTAACAATTTTTAAGATATAGTATTTAATACAATATTTTTTAAGCAGTTGTGCCAAGATTTTTGGTACAACTGCTTTTTTTATTCCTTTTGCTTCAGATTTTCAATAAAAAGCGATTTTTATTGACATATTACGAGCAAAATAGTTAAATATCGGCTAAATACTACTGCAAACTTTCTATTAAGGAGCAAATATGCAATCTATCCACGATTATTATGGCGAACTAGTTTTTTCAAGAAAAGTAATGGAACAAAAGCTTAGTAAGAACATTTTTAAAAAACTTACAGCAGCTATTGACAACTTAGAGCCTTTAGATCAATCTATAGCCGGCGAAGTTGCTCATGCAATGAAAGAATGGGCTCTTGAAAATGGTGCAACGCATTTTACGCACTGGTTCCAGCCTCAAAGAGGTGGTACTGCTCAGAAACACGACTCTTTTATTGATTATGGCGAACATGGAGAAATAATAGAAAGATTTTCTGCATCTCAGCTTGTTCAATCTGAGCCTGACGCTTCTTCTTTCCCTTCAGGCGGAATAAGGTCAACATTTGAAGCAAGAGGATATACCGCTTGGGACCCAACATCCCCTGTATTTCTTCTTGAAGCTGGTAAAACAAAAACTTTGGTAATACCTTCCGTTTTCCTTTCTTGGACAGGCGAAGTTTTAGATCTTAAAACTCCTTTTTTAAGATCTCTTTCTACTTTAAATGAAAAAGTAATAAATTTACAGAAATTTCTTGGAAATAAAAATGCAAAACAAGTTAAGGTTTATGCAGGTATAGAGCAAGAATATTTTCTTCTTTCAAAAGAGTTGGTTAAATCAAGACCTGATATTACTGTTACCGGTAGAACCATTTTTGGTGCTCAGCCAGCTAAGGGACAACAAATGGAAGACCATTATTTTGGCAACATCAAGGGTAAAGTTTTAGAATTTATGGAAGATGTTGACCATCAGCTTTACAGAAAAGGTATTCCTATAAAGACAAGGCATAATGAAGTTGCTCCAAATCAGTTTGAACTTGCGCCTCTCCATCAAGAAGCAAATCTTGCCATAGATAATAACCTTCAAATAATGGAAATTTTAAAAAAAGTTGCCGCAAAGCACAACATGGTTGCCTTATTGCATGAAAAACCTTTCTCGGGAGTAAACGGGTCTGGCAAACACTTCAATTGGTCTATAGGAGACAATACTGGCACAAACTATTTTGAACCGTCAAAATCCCCTCTTAAAAATGTATCGTTCTTGCTAGCTATAAGCGCAGTGCTATTAGGCGTTAAGAAGTTTGGAGGAGTTTTAAGAGCTACTGTGGCAGACGCTGGGAATGACCACAGGCTTGGTGCGAACGAAGCTCCACCGGCAATTATGTCTGTATATCTTGGGGACTATGTAAGTGAAATATTGGACTCTATAGAAAAAACTCACACAATAAACGAAAAGGCTGTAAATGAAATAACTCTAGGCGTACAAAATCTTCCTAAAGTAAACAAGGATTACTCCGATAGAAATAGAACTTCGCCTGTGGCATTTACAGGGAACAAGTTTGAATTTAGAGCTTTAGGTTCTTCATCAAACCCTGCTGAAGCGGGAACAGTGTTGAATTTTATAGCTGCGTACGGATTTGATGAAATTTATAAGAGAATTGAAACAAAGAAAGGTGACGGTGACGTAAAAAAGAAAGCTTTAGAAGTTATAAAAGAAATACTTGTTGAAACGAAAGACATAAGATTTGAAAAGAATGGATATTCGCAGGACTGGCACAAAGAAGCGCAAAAGAGAGGATTGCCTAACGCTAAGAATACACCTGCAGCTTTAAAACTTTTGCTTGATAATGAAGTGGTAAAAACTTTTGCAAAGTACGGGATACTTACTGAAAGGGAGCTAAAATCTAAGGTAGAAATAAAACTTGAGAACTATATAAAGACAAAAGAAATTGAATATAGATACTCAGTAAAAGTAGCAAATACATTGATGCTTCCTGCAATATTAAAACAAATAAATGCTCTGGCAAAAGCAAGCAAAAACTTAAACAAGCTGGATATAAAATCTGATTCTTTTGAAAAAGAACTTAAAACTTTGATTAATATTTATGACGAAGTCAAAAAACTTGTTGCGGAAATGGAAACTTTCCTTGCGCTAGAGCACAAAGATGTCCATGAAACAGCAGAAAAATTTGCGTCTCAAGGTGTGGAAATTTTAGCTAAATTGAGAGGACAAATTGATTCTGCCGAAGATTTGGTAGCAGACGAATTTTGGCCTATGGCAAGTTATCAAAAGCTTTTGACTGCTTTTTAATTTCACCCTACTTTAATAATTAGCAGTCTTATGATATGTAATTTAATATCTTATTAAAACAAAGTTTCTTTCAAAAAATAAAAAGCCCTAATAAAAATATTAGGGCTTTTTATTTTTTTATCTAACTCAGGTTTTATATTTTGAATTTATAGCCGACATTTAGACCAACACAGCTGTAGCTGAAATCAGATTCTTTCTCAACAGTAGCTCCTTCGTATTTTAAGATTGTTTCAGTAGACGAGTTATAATATACTATAGGTAATGTCAAAGACCAATCCAGAAGGAAATTCATACCCTGCTCCAAAAGCATAATATAAGCCTCCTTTGCTCTTTTTAAACTGGACAATATTACCATCATTATTACCTATTTCCTTAACATTTTGGGAGAAATATGCATTATAACCAATGTCTCCTTTTACAAACATCCCTTTTAAACCCTCATTATTTGACTTTATAAAAGGATTCGCTTGGAGTGTAAAATAAATTGGAAGGAACGACAATTTAAAATCTGGAATAGATGTGTTTTTTATTTTAAATTCTGATGGAAAAAGATATTTTAACCCTAATCCAATTTTTAAGAAATTTAAATTTGAAACTAAACGTTCACCTGAAATTAAATATTCACCGCAAAGTGAACCAGAGGGATTCAACTTTTCAGCGTCAAATTTTTGAGATCTTAGAAGATCCATCCTTTTCAAACTGGTTAAGTTAAGACCTGCTTTTATATTTAACTCGCCAAAATTATCAGAGGCTAAAGCAACACTCATCGCTCTTCCAACCAACAAACCCACTATAACCAATAGAACTGCTCTAATCCTTTTCATTTTTTCCCTCTTGCATAGACTATTTCACAACCGTGTAATAGTACTAATTTTATAAATATTCTGGCAAATTAAGCAATAATAAAAAGCTATGACATAGTTATAGCTTTTTATTATTTGCTATTAAAATTTACTTAAAACTTTATACCAAGAATGAATCCACATTCGTATCCATAAGCTTTCACATTAGTATCAGCTTGTCTGTGCTCACTAGGATAGTAAGAAGAAACATTTTTCCTATACTTATTACCATAATCGTCTGTCTCTTCATCATAATTAGTGACGAGATGCTGGTAATCAGTATAATCAAAATCTTGCTTTTTGCTAATTTTTCCAAAATCCCAGTAAGAAAAAAAGGCTCTATATGGAAAGAGACTCTCTTTGAAATTTTTTTGGAGAAATTTGCTTTTATACTTATAGCTTTAGCTTTATTAGCAGGGATTTCAATGTTCGGTTCAAAAAATACACTTTTAAATCTGCTCGTTTCTAAACTAATATTTCCAAATAAACACAGATTAAACAAAAACTGAGGACTAAAAGTCCAATCGTCACCTAACTCTATTTCTCCAAAAATACCTATAGGAAGATACAGCATCCCTATGCTTTGCGTAAAATCTTTATCTAATTTATATCTTTTTAAAGACATGCAAAAACCTGCAGTAGGACCTACTTTAATTGTTTTCTTTTGGTTTAAAGCAAAAAGAATTCCTACGCTCGTGGTATCCTCAAAAGTCAAGCTATCTGAATCTTCTTTTCCATCAACATCAAAATTTTCTTTAGAATTTAAATCACAATCCCCTTTAAGAAAAGTTAAAGTATTTCCATAAAAAATGTCATCATCTCTATCTTTGAAGAAGGAAAGAGATATTCCATGTTCTAAAGAGTCTATACCATACTTAACTTTTTTTGTCTCCAAAGGTCCTGACATATTTGAAACAACTCAATCTGCTTTTGCAAGAAAATTAAATAAAGACATTTTATAGTTTATTTGATATTTTGTAGCAGAATTTCTAGCAACTGCTCCTGCAGACGTTAGGGACGAAGCAGGATTAATGCCTGGGGTCACGCTTATTGGCGCATTTCCATAACAAAGAGAACAGCATAAAGTTACAAATATAAACGAAATAACTTTCTTCATTCTTTTTCTCCTTTACTGAATTTATAAAAGAATTTAGTATATTTATATTATAGAGTACTTATAGGTTAATAGAATAAGAATTTGTAAAAAATTTGAAATAAATAATGGGGGGGGGGTTATTTTTTGGATTTGTTTAATAATTTGTACTCAATTGAATCGGAAAGAGCCTGCCAAGAAGCATCTATGATATTTTCATTTACACCTATTGTTCCCCAGCTTTTTGAAGAATCTGAAGATTCTATCAATACTCTTACTTTTGCTGCTGTATTTGCATTGCTGTTTACGACTCGCACTTTAAAGTCAGTTAAAACTGCGTCTTCTATCTCCGGATAATACTTTATTAACGCTTTTCTTAAACAGTGGTCTAAAGCATTTACAGGTCCGTCTCCTTCTGCAACTGTATGTTCTTCTTTCCCTTTTATATCAAGCTTAACTGTCGCTTCCGAAATTATTTCTCCTGTCAGACGTTTCTCAACAGCAACTCTATATCCTTTTAAGACAAAAAAAGGCTTAAAAGATTCTAAAGCTTTTTTTGTCGTTAAAAAGAACGATGCATCAGCATCTTCATACTGAAACCCTTCGTTTTCTTTTGCTTTTACTATCTCTACAATTCTTTTAACTTTTTCAGGTGCATTTTCTATGCCCAAATCCATTTCAACAGCCTTAGACACAACATTGCTTTTGCCAGCTAAATCACTTACTAAAATTCTTCTACTATTTCCAACAAGAGAAGGATCTATATGTTCATAAGTCTCTGGAGCTCTTTTAATAGCTGAAACATGAACCCCAGCTTTATGGGCAAATGCATTTTTACCTACATAAGGTTCAGAATCATTTGGTATAAGATTTGAAATTTCGTTAACATATCTGGAAATTTCGGAAAGTTTTTTTAAATTTTTATTTGAAACACATTCATAGCCTTTTTTGATTTGAATAGAAGGAATGATGGAGCATAAGTTAGCGTTCCCGCACCTTTCTCCAATCCCGTTTATAGTGCCTTGAACAAGCAGACATCCCTCTTCAGCCGCAACAATAGAGTTTGCAACAGCACAATCAGAATCATTATGAGCGTGTATTCCAAATTTTACAGCAGGAAACGCCGTAATAGTCTTCTTTACTATAGTTCCTATATCAGAGGGAAGCGTCCCACCGTTAGTTTCGCACAAGCATATGACGTCTGCACCTGCAGCAATCGCTGCACCTACTACTTCAAACGCATATATTTTATTACTTTTATATCCGTCAAAATAATGTTCTGCGTCAAAAATTACTTCTAGTTTTTTTGATTTAAGAAAAGATATGCTTTCATAAATCATTTTAAGATTTTCTTCATTTGTCGTTTTAAGCGCTTGCTTTACATGTAAATCCCAAGATTTTCCAAATATACAAGCTGTCTTAACGCCAGATTTTAATATCGCTTTTAAAACTTCGTCTTTTTCAACGCTTATGTCTTTGCGACGCGTTGAACCAAAAGCTGTAAGTTTTGCATTTTTAAGCTCAACTTTTTTCATTTGTTCAAAAAACAAATCGTCTTTTGGATTTGCCCCAGGATAACCTCCCTCAACATAAGAAACGCCAAAAGAATCTAAAGCTTTCACTATTTTTATTTTATCTTCAATAGTGAAAGATATTCCCGCTCCTTGAGAGCCGTCTCTTAAAGTTGTGTCGTATATAAATACTCGTCTCATTTTAGTCCTGTTTTTCATTTACCACAACAGCTTCATCTGAACCCTGCAAATAATCTTCCAATGCCTCTTCTAAAGGCGTTTCTTGAGATTGGATGTCTTCATAAGCATCAACTTTTAACGCTTCATTTTTAACTGTCCTACTTTTGTAAATAGGAATCGCTATTATACCCAGAATTCCTATCATAACCAAAACTATTATAAATTCCACAAGCGTAAAACCTGCAGACTTTTTCATACAACCTCCTACTTCTTTTTGGAAAGACCAAATCCTTTATGTAGCTCTTCAACAGCTTTAACCATGTCCATTTCATCTACAATACATGAAATTTTTATTTCGCTGGTTGAAATCATTTCAATATTGATTCCTTTTTTATGGAGAATTTCAAACATTTTCCCTGCTACGCCAGCATTGCTTTTCATCCCTATTCCAACTACGGAAATTTTAGCCACATGCTCGTCACAAACAACTTGAGAAGCCTTAAATTCTGAGGCTATCTTGTCAAGCTCTATTTGTGTCTTTTTTGTTTCCTTTCTGCTTACGGTAAAAGATATATCATTTTTCTTGTTTACCGCTGCTGATTGAATAATCATATCTACATTGATGCCGATTTTAGCAAGACTACTAAAAATTTTTGCTGCAACACCTGGGATGTCAGGCAAATCTATTATTGTAAATTTTACCTGATTCTTATCAAAAGTTATGCCTGAAACAAGCAGCTCCTCCATCTTTTTCCTCCTGATTCTTTCTTCACTTGTTATTATTGTTCCCTGATTCTCGCTAAAAGTGCTTCTCGCATGTATTTCTACGCCGAACTTCTTTGCCACCTCAACGCTTCTTGACTGCAAAACCTGCGCTCCCGAGCCTGCCATTTCAAGCATTTCATCATACGAGATGTATTCAAGCTTCTTTGCGTCTTTTACTAGTCTTGGATCTGTAGTATATACGCCCTCAACATCTGAATATATTTCGCAGGAGTCAGCTTCAAGCCCAGCCGCTAAAACAACTGCAGTTAAATCAGAACCGCCTCTGCCTAAAGTGGTTACATCCCCTTTAGGATTTAAAGCCTGAAATCCCGCAACTATTACAATATTATTTTTTGATAAAAGTGAATTTATTTTCTTAGGATTAACTTTTTTAACCCTAGCCCTTGTATAATTTATATCCGCTAAAATTCCAGCTTGAGGTCCAGTAAGAGAAACAGCTTTTTCGCCCATAGAGTCAATTGCCATAGCAAGAAGCGAAATAGAAATCATCTCTCCTGTTGCAAGAAGGACATCCATTTCTCTTGCAGGCGGATTAGAAGTAATTTTATCTGCCATTTCAAGCAATTCGTCAGTCGTATCGCCAGGAGCTGAAACTACAACCACAACTTTATTGCCGGCATTTTTCTTGGCAATTGTTCTACTTGCCACTAACTTCATTTTATCAGCATCAGCAACCGACGAACCGCCGAATTTCATTACAACAAGAGCCATCTCCAATCCCTCCGAAAATATCATTAAATAGACAAAAGTTTATATTACCGCAGCGCCTTTCCCATCAAAATTTAATACATAAGCATTTGCGCGGACGCTATCTCTTTTCCATCTCTTTATCATACTTTTTTGCACATTTACAGCATATTTAGCGCTACAAAAAGCCGCTAAAGTTGGACCTGACCCTGAAAGACAAGCTCCGTATGCCCCTGCAGACAATGCAGCTTCTAAAACTTCATCCATTGCAGGTATCATCTTCCCTCTGTACGGCTGGTGCGCTTTATCCTGCATTCCCATCTTAAGCAATGAAAAATCAGAACAACAAAACGCCGCAGTAAGGAGAGCAACTCTTGACGTATTAAATACAAGGTCTTGAAAATCCACGCATTTAGGTAAAATTTGTCTTGACCGCTTGGTTCTAAGCTCAAAAGCAGGCACACACAAAACAATTTTTAACTTTGGAATCGGAAGCTGAACTACAGCTCCGTGATTGCCATCTTTACTGCAAATGCATATTCCTCCATAAATCGCAGGAATAACATTATCAGGGTGCCCTTCTATTTTTACAGCTAAATCCGCAACTTGCGTTTTATCAAGCTTATTTCCACACAAAGCGTTGGCGAGAACAATGCCTCCTACTATTGCAGAAGCTGAAGAACCTAGTCCTCCGCTTAATGGAATGCCTGTATTAATAATAATATTCAAATTTTTTAAATTGTATTTATCTTCACCTAAAACTTTAAAGACCTTTTGCATTGACTGCCAAAAAAGATTCTTTTCACCTTTAGGCAGAGACTTTTTTCCAAATCCCTTTAATGTAAAATGCGTTTTTTTCGCTTCAGGAACATACTCTACTTCAAATTCATTGTACAAAGATAACGCTGCTCCAAAAACATCAAAACCAGGACCTAAATTTGCAGTCGTAGCGGGAACTCTTACTTTTACTTTCATTTCCATTTCCTATATTATGTTCTTACAGAAAATTAACTTAACGGGAAAATCTCAAACATAACTTTAATCTCTTAACAGTGCATATGTTCCATCTGCACAGCTAATTTCCAATAATTCAAGAACAATTAATCTGCGGATAAATTGCGGCAAGAAAATTTATATTGCTTGAACTTCTTTTACTTCAGGAACTGCTTCTTTTATCGCATTTGTTACGCCATACTGCAAAGTCATGGCAGGCATTGGACAACTTCCGCATGCTCCTGTAAGTTTTACTTTTACAATACCGTCTTCACTAACATCTATCAATTCAACATTTCCTCCATCAGCTTGCAGATGTGGTCTTACAGATTCCAAAGCTTTTTCCACTTTTTCCTTTAAAGTCATTTCTTGTCTCCCTTAACCTAATAATTACAAACAATCAGCGACAACTATGTATCTATATAGTTCATACTTATAAGCTCAAACTGATTTTTGCTTTAAAGCAAAGCGCCTAATGATTCAACGCCAAAGACAACCTCAGGCAAATTATTATAACACAATAAAAACCTTATATCTATAATTTATTGTGCGCATTTTTAATTCTTTTTATACTTCTTTTGGTATGTTTCTCCCCATTTCCACATTGCAGCTATTATAGGCTGAATAGTTTGACCTAACTTGTTAGTTTTGTATTCTACTCTCGGCGGTACTTCAGCATATACTTTACGCTCTATAATTCCATCTTTCTCAAGTTCTTTAAGATTCTGAGTTAAAACTTTTTGACTTATTCCATGAACGCTTCTCCTTAATTCCCCGAATCGTTTTGTTCCGTTAAATAAATCACGCAGAATAAGCAATTTCCATTTGTTGCCTATTAGATTAACTGTAGTTAGTACCGGACAACCCAATAGTTCTCTCTTTGGAATCATTTTGCCTCCCCAATAGTTACTAAAAAGTTGCTATATAATAAAAATATGCATACTTTACAAAATATACTTATGATTCTATTATAGCATTAATAAAAAATGAGATTAAATGAAAATTTTTAATTTAAGTATAAGAAAATTACAAAAAGAAGAAATCCAAACTATTATGGAGATAATTATCTTGATATGACAGCAGGATTTTTCTTCAAATGATTTAGGCTTATGAAAATGGTAATTTAACTGTAAATTATTTCTTGTTTTTCAACGGTCAATAATAAGAACCCTCCGAATTATTTCGGAGGGTTCTCAAAACGTAAATTAGCGAAGAGCTAGGAGCTTTGCTGGCACTCGGATTGGCTTAATGTTATGATGATTTGCAGACAAAAGAACTATCTAGTCGGTGTTATGTTTGTATAGCATTTTGCATAATATGTTTTTTATTGTGGGAACCTAAATTATAAACTCAGGTGAAGCAAATACAATAATTTTAGATATCATTTAAACCTCAAAAGGATGGATGAATTTACCATTCCTCAATCCAACAACCAATCAAAAATATTTATTTGTTTTATACCGTTATGCGATGTTTTCGGTTCAAAATCTCTAGTTAGAAGAAATTTTGGATTATGGTCTTTTATTGCATTAAGGGGCATTAGTTCTCGTTCAAGCGTTTTTGTGTCTGCGACAGTATCGGCAACCTGATAATATTCTATACCGTCGGCGCTTTCTACCACAAAAGCTACTTCTTTATCCGCCACTTTGCCTATGTAAACCTCGTAGCCGCGTCTTAAAAGTTCAAGATATACTATATTTTCAAGAATATGTCCTCTGTCGGCTTTTTTATTGCCTAACAGATAGTAGCGCAAACCTATATCCACAAGATAATATTTATCAAGCGTTTGCAAAAGTTTTTTACCTTTAACATCGTATCGGCTTACTTTATACAAAATATAGCTTTCTCTAAAAGCATCAAGATAATTCTCTATTGTGAGAGGCAGCATTTTTATACCGTCTGAAATCATTGTATCACTGATTTTCTTTATGGAAGTCAAATTGCCTATATTATCGGACATAAATTTTATAACGCTTTCAAGCCGGCTGACATCGCGTATTTTTTTATTCTCAACAACGTCTTTAAGAACTATTGTGTTGTATATTCCGCCAAGATAATCTCTTATTTGCTTTCTGTCGCCGTCCAACTGCAAAGCATACGGGAAAGAACTGTTTTCAAGATAATTACGGAAAGTATCTTCTATGTTTCCGGTAAAAGCAACAGAATGGTATTCCTTAAAAGACAACGGCATCATATGTATTTCAATATACCGTCCTGAAAGCAATGTAGCCCACTCGCCAGACTGCATCTTTGAATTAGAGCCTGTTAAATATAAATCAACATTTTTTTTGATAAAAAGTCCGTCGGCTGCCTTTTCAAAATCAGCGACGTTTTGTATCTCGTCAATAAATATATAATTTTTTTTGTTTGAAACAAGGCGCTTATTTATATAATCGTAAAGTTTTTTCCAATCAAAAAGTTCCGAGTAAGCAGGGTCTTCTAAGTTTATACTCTGGATTTGATTTTTACTAACTTCATTTTTCAGCAACTCTGCCTGATACAGCTCAAACAAAGTTGACTTGCCGCAACGGCGCACACCATTTACGATTTTTATAAGTTGTTTGTCTTTGAAACTAAATAATTTGTTGAGATATTCTTGTCTTTGTACCATAATGCTCTCCGTTTGAAAATACTATACAATAAAAACTTTATAAAATCAAGGAGTTTTATATTATATAATGTAAAAGTATAAATCATATTTGCATTGCAAAAAGATACCCAGCCATAGATATATTTATATTTTTCATAGATTTCATCTCTATAAACCTCTAATAACAGAAGCTCATTCTTAGTGGCAGAACTTATAAATGCAATTCATGAAAACAAAGAATGGAAAAGTTAAGTTTGGGATATTTTGAATTGTTTTAGTGAAGATGGCGCTGTCTTAGTCAGTAAGACAGGAATTTCCGATGGTAAAAGACTAAGTTTATGACATTGATGAGCTTGGTACGGAGAGATAGGGATTCGAACCCTAGTTACCCTTTCGGATAAACAGTCTTTCCAGGACTGCGCCTTAAACCGCTCGGACATCTCTCCTCTTTAAAATCATTTTAAATTTAGTAATTACTGTTTGCTAGATTTCAAATCAGTAAACTGAAACATGTAAGATATGATTACAGCTTGCAGCAGGACAAAATTCTACAATATTATTGAATTTCACGCAAATTATAAGTTGTAATTTAAGTTGATAATTATTTGACACTAATATATACACTTTGTATATTGATTCCGTATAAAAAATAGACTTCTATATATAGATATGTTGTTTAATAAAGAATTATTGGAATAAATTAGCAGAGTTGAAAAATAGGAAAGTTGCGTTTGTTCAAAGCATTTTAATACAAACAACTTTAAGAGTATAAATTAAGGGTTAATTTTATGCCACAAAATATCGCAAAAAAGCCTGAGTTATTATTGCCTGCAGGGTCGCTTACAAAATTGAAAACAGCTTTCCTTTACGGAGCAGATGCCGTGTATGCAGGGATCCCAGAGATGTCATTAAGAGCAAAATCAAAATTCCCTTTGGAAGAGATGGATGAAGGAATTTCTTTTGCTCATAATCTTGGGAAAAAAGCTTATCTCACTCTTAATTTATTTTCGCATAACAAAGATATTTCAAAACTTGAGGATTTTGCAAAAACTATAAAAATTCTAAATCCTGATGGAATAATTATTTCTGATCCCGGAATATTCCAGTACGTAAAAAAAGAGATTCCAAAAATTCCGTTGCATATTTCAACGCAGGCGAATGTCTGTTCTTGGCTTACTATTGATTTTTGGAAAAATATGGGAGCTTCTTTATGCGTATTGGGTAGAGAGGTGAGTTTTTCTGAAATTAAAGAGATAAGAGAAAAATGCAAAGATATAAAACTTGAAATGTTTATACATGGAGCTATGTGCATAAGTTATTCTGGAAGATGTTTGATGTCAGCATTTCTGGCGTCGCGAAGCGCCAACCAAGGGGCATGTGCGCATTCTTGCAGATGGAAGTACAAAAGCAAACTTCTTCTTGAAGAAGAATTGAGACCTGGCGAATATCTTGAAATGGAAGAAGATGACAAAGGGACATATATTTTAAATTCTAAAGATTTGTGTCTTATGCCTAAACTGGATAAAATTATAAGTGCGGGAATAGATTCGTTTAAAATTGAAGGAAGAAACAAGAGTGAATACTATGTAGCCCAAACTGCAAGGGTTTATCGGAGGGCAATTGACGATTATTTTGACAATTCTGAAAGTTGGTCTCCGGTCAAATATATGAAAGAATTATTCACTTTGCAAAATCGCGGTTATACGCTAGGTTTTTTTGATGGTATTCCTAAGCAGGAAGCTCAGGGATATGAAGATACGTCAAGTAAAAGTGATTACCGAAATGCCGGCGTTGTTAAAGACAATAACAATGAATTTTTGACAATAGAACTAAGGCACAAGCTAAAAAAAGGCGATGAAATAGAAATTCTTTCTCCGTTTAAATTTGAGCCTGTTAAATTTGTATTAAGTGAAATTTACAATAAAGACAATAACAGACTTGTTGATGAGCTTGCTCCCGGCAAAGCAAATCAGTCTATTAAAATTCATGTTAAAGGCGACCTTTCTCTTTTTCCAGAAAATACAATAATAAGATTGAAAATTTCATAGTTAAAAATGAATGCCTGATTACAATATCTAATGTGGTGTGAAATTGTCGTTTAATATTTAGAATTTAGGAGTTTTATAGTGGGTAGTAATGCGTTATATTTATTTCTTCAAGGAAGGGCTGAATCGTGTGAGATGATTATCATCGCTCCGGGGTATTCTCTTAAAACTTGAATGACATGCTGTTTTGTCTCTAAGTCTATATTATTTGTAATTTCGTCTATAAGCAACAATCTCGGCGTTTGAAGTGCAATTTTTGCAAGTGCTAGCCTTGCTCTTTCGCCGCCTGATAAGACTGATACAGACTTGTTTACTTCTTCATTCTTTTTAAACAAAAAACTGTTGAGCAAATCTCTTAATTCGGCATGTATTTTGTTAGGCGCTATATCGCTTAAGGTTTCTAAAACTGTTTTAGAACTATCTAAAGAACTATAATGTTGATCCAAATATCCTATATCGGAATTATCAGGCAAATCCCAAAACCCTGTTTTTATAACTTGAGGGACGTTTAAAATAGCTTTCATCAAAGTTGTTTTGCCAGACCCATTATCGCCGATTATAGCCAAATGTTCGCCTCCGGACACTGACAAAGTTATTCCGCTTAGAATTATTTTGTCACCATAGCGTATTTGTCCATCACTTATAGAGACAATTATTTTAGATCCCACATTTTTTGCAGTCAAAGAGAATGTTGGTTTTATTATTTCAGGAAGTCTTAAATTTGAAAGCCGTTCATTTAAAAATTCTCTCCTGCTTGTAATAGAAGAACTTTTTTTGCCTGCTGTTCTCGTAGCGTAATTTGCTTTTAAATCCCCAAGAGCGGGCAACCATCTTTTTTGTTCAACAAGGCGTTCGCCTCTCTGTTTGCTTTTTTTAGCTCTCTCTTGCTCTTTCATTAAAGATTTGTGGGCTTCTTTTTTTTCTTTTGCCAATGAGCTAAGTTCATTTTCAATACTATGGCGCTCTTGTAAAATTGCATTGTAATAATCGTCGTATTTACCGTTAAAAATTTTTATTTGTCCGTTGTCTATATGCCATAAAGTGTCTATAGAATTTCTTAAAAGTTCAACATCATGCGATACGATAATCAAAGTTCCTTTATAAAAATTAAGCATTTTTATTAGAAAATTTCTGTTTTTTAAATCTAAATGATTTGTCGGTTCGTCCAAGAGCAGAATGTTGGGTTGTTGCGAAAAAGCGTGGCTTAGAGCTTTATTAAATTTTTCGCCGCCGCTCAAATCGTTATATTCCAAAATCAGCTGCGGAACATATCCAAAAACTATATTTTTGCTGTTTGTTACTTCACCTTCGGAAGGTTCTATATCACCTTTAATAATTTTTAACAACGTAGATTTGCCAGAGCCGTTATTGCCTATTATTGCAATGCGGTCGCCAGATTGTATTTGAGTTGAAAAATCTTCAAAACAAATTTTGTTGGGAAAATACAAACTGATGTGATTTAAAAAAATAGGCTTGTGCATTTAATGTGGATACCTTATAATTTTTCTATCTTGCGCTTCTTGGCTAATTTCTTTGCTTGTTACCGCTCTTTGCACATCCTTTAGAGGCTACTGTGTATTTGAGATTTTACAATTTTACCCAAAACAATTGTATAAGTTATATTAACTACGCAATTCTTGAATTTTATCGGGCTGGAAAGTTTTAAAAACATTCTCTCTTCTTACTCTATAAGATGACTCACAAGTTCCTTCTTCTTTTTTCCTCACGCCTTCTTTCTGCTTCAGCTCGCTGTGCTTCTCGTATTCTTTCAGCTTCACATATTCCCCAAACAGAACCACATATGCTATCTGCCCTTTGTTGAGATCTAAAAACATCGCGGTTGCGTTAAACATCACCAAAATTACTAAATGCCATTCTACCAGCTTCTACTTTTGCTGCGTTACATTCGCTCTTGGCTCTATCACATTCGGGTCCTGCCCATGCAAGTGTGGATATTACACAGCACACGTAAAGCAACAAAATTGGTTTTCTCATTTGTTTTCCTCCTGACGTTTTCTTATCCTTGTAAAAATATTATCTCCTTCTTTTATAGTATCTTCTTTGGAAAAAAGAAGGTCTTTAGCAGCATTATGTTCTGGAATTACAATATCTAAATTTTTTCTTACTTTGTCAAAATGTTTTTTAGCTTTTTCAATTCTATGATTCGCACTAGATTTTTTGGTTTGGTAGTAGCTTCTGTCAACTTTAGCAAGTTTATACATAGCATCACACACAGCTCCAAACGCTCTCTGTTCTGCTTTCATTGTTCTTATTACAGCTCTGTATGCAACCTCTATATCTTTTTGTTGCTCTCTGGACATGTATTCGTAGTAATCTTCTTTAAAGGAATTAAAAAATTTTTCTTCACATATTATATCAGCTTTGTTAGAAATTTTAATAGCTTCTTTGTGTTCTTTGTAGGCTTTCTCTATCTCTTTCATATCCGTGTTGTGGTCTTCGCATTTGGATACAAGTGCATCAAAAGCCAGAGAGGTAATTCTTCCTTTTTCGTTCGCTTTAATAGCATATCCTTGAGGGCTGCCATAGATACACGTTGTTATAACTAGAGAAAAAAAGAAAATAACAAATAAAATATATCCACTATTCTTAAAAATTTTAAACACTTATTCCTTTCCTTTTCCATCTTTTCATTCTTATCCGATAATATCAAGTTTTATTCTGAAAACTCTATTTAAAAATTCTTCAAATCGTATAGCTAAATCGTATTTATTCATTAAATGAAAAAATATTCCTGTCATTACATAAGTCATAACGACATCCATAAGGCAATGCTGGTGTAATGTCAAAGTTGATAAACTAATTAAACCGCCAAGTGTCAACATCATATAACGATAAAACCATTTGACATTTTTCTTTAATGCAAAAAATATAAAAAGCGAAGCCCAGAAATTATGATAACTTGGAAAAGATCCCCAAATATTATGTCCGGATACCGATAATTCGTTTATAACTGAGTAAAAAGTAGCGTCTGAAGATAAAATTTGAATAGTTCCGTCAATAAAATCTCTTGGAGTTGTCGTGGTAGGAATAAGCATGTAAATAATAGTTCCAACTATATACATAAATAAAGAAATTACATTGTATTCATAAAACCCTTTTTCCCCATTTGCTAAATAAATAATAAGTGGAATAACAATAAACCATATCCATACCCAAGGGATATATATAGCAAAAAGTGGAGTAAACCATGGCGTTATTTTATCAACTGGTAATTGAAAATTTAGTGTATTTTCTATACCGAAAAGATTGCCAAAATACTCAGCTATTACGAAATATGAAATAGTTTGAATAACAAAAACTATCACTGTAATAGCTATCACTTTTAAAGTAATTTTTAATTTTTTGTTCATTATAAATATGTTATATAAATTTGAACGTTGAAAATTCAAGGAGAAAACGTTTTAATAATTGTTGTTTTATTAGGTCGTAGAAATTAGAAAGACTAATACGCGCCCAAGAGGAGTTGAACCTCTAGCCTTTTGATTCGTAGTCAAACGCTCTATCCAATTGAGCTATGGGCGCACTAACTTGATTGTAAATAGAAACGCTGCCAACGGGATTTGAACCCGTGATCTCCGCCTTGAGAGGGCGATGTCCTGAACCGCTAGACGATGGCAGCTTTATTTTATAAGTATAAAAACTATTTGTTGAGAGGACAATTATATATAAATTAAGTTTACATGTCCAATTTATGTAATCAGCAATATACCATGCAGACAGCCAATCCTCCCATTGCTGTTTCTTTCAACTTGCAGCTCATATCCTTGCCAATTTCGCGCATTGCGTTAACAGTAGTGTCAAATGTTACTTTGTGTGTATTAGGCAACTCGTTTGTGGCTATAAGAGCGGCGTTGCAAGCTTTTACTGCTCCAATGGCATTACGTTCAATACATGGAATCTGCACATATCCGCCAACTGGGTCGCATGTAAGTCCTAGTTGGTGTTCAAGTGCTATCTCTGCAGCGTTTTCAACAACTTTTGCCGAATAGCCTTGTGCATGCGCAATCATTGCAGCTGCCATAGCCGTTGCAACTCCTATTTCGCCTTGGCAACCTACTTCAGCACCCGATATCCCTGCGTTGGTTTTTGCTATAAATCCTATTGCTGCAGCAACCAAAAGTCCTTTCCTTTGCGCAACAGAGTTCAAATTTAAATGGTCTTGCATTATCATAAGAACTGAAGGTATAACTCCTGAGGCTCCACAAGTAGGCGTTGTAACTATAGTGTTTCCTGCTGCATTTTCTTCTGCAACTGCGTAAGCATATGCATCCAGCAAACATATATATCTATCTGGAGTTTGAAGAGAGTCAGAACGATCTTTAAGCCTTTTTGCTTTTCTTTTAAGCCCTATAGGTCCAGGCAAAACGCCTTCGGTAGCTATGCCTCTAGCCACAGTATCTTTCATAATTTTAATCAAATTATTTAGTTTTGAATTAACTTCATTTTTTGATAGTCCTGAAATTGCTATTTCGTTTTGAAGAATAACTTCATCTAAAGACAATCCTTTTTTTTCTGCTAGAGTTATCAATTCTGTCATATTACTGTAAGGATGTGGAACTTTTACAGTTTTGGGCGCAGTCCATCCTTTCCATTGAAGGAAGCCTCCTCCAACAGAATAATATTCCCATGAGAAAATAATGTTTTTCTCTAAAGAATCTAGTTCATCAGTCGCTATGGTTTTACTTTTATTGCTATAACGTTTAGAAAGCAAATCTATAACTAAAGTATTGTTGTATGGAAAATTGTGAGCTACTGAACAATATGCAATATTGTTCAGTCCTATAGGCAGTTTTTTTTCACCTAAATCTAAAACTTTTTTTTCTTTTGGAAGTTTACAAAGTGCGTTTAGCAAAGTAGGTTGGCAAGTAGAAGGTTCGTTTCCCATAAGTCCGGCAATAACAGCTTTATCGGTTCCGTGACCTTTCCCTGTGGCAGATAAAGAGCCATAAAGGCGAACTCTTACACCATTTACTTTTGCCAATGTATTAGCATCAAGAGTTCTAATTCGTTGAACAAAGTCGTAGCCGGCTTTCATTGGAGCTATAGTATGAGAACTTGAAGGACCGGGACCTGTTTTTAGCAGATCAAACACAGACATATTAATTATTTTATCTAGATTTTTTGTTGACATAAATATCCCTTGATTACATAACCTGCCCTAGACAGTATCCCACAATCGTAATTATACCTATTACAAAAACAAATGCAGCCCATTTTGACTGATATATGCGAAGTCTTGGAATTTTTTTCATAAATATAACAGGCATTAAATATGCATACATAGCTATTATAGGTGAAGAAACCGTACCTATAATTGAAAGGACTGACAGATTATAAACTGCAAAAATCCATAACACTGCTACAAGTATTATAGTGCAAACTATTTTTATTTTTTTGATATTTATCTTTTCTTTAAGTTCTGGATTATTCCATGTAGCAAGTTGTTTTACAATTCCACAAACTCCTTCTCTTGCTCCTGCAAAATGTCCGAAATAAGAGCTTGAAATAGCAAGAAACGCTATTATAGGAAGAGTATACAAAAATATAGGAGTTTTGTATGCTATAGCTATGGCGGTTAAAGCATCAATGTTTTCTTCTCTAGCGTTTAGTAAAATTTTAGGACTTATTGAGAAAAATAAGGAGAATACGAAAAACATAACAAAAACAAGCAAAAGAATAGACGTCCATTTTACAACATGGTCAGAGTTTTTAATAGCATCTTCGGTAGAAGTAAAATTCTTTTTATAGAAAGCTCCAAGAGAAGAGCAGACAGGTGAAAAATTCATTGCGAAAATTAAAATAGGTAATAGCAATAGAGTATTTTTAATAAAGCTTTTCAAATTAAAAGACACCTGATAAAATGCGGATAGATTCCATTCAGGAATCATATACAAAGAAATTGCCAGCAACATTATTATTAGCGGAAAAGTAAAAATTGACGTAACTACTACCATAACTTTTTCATTACAAAGCATCACAGAGGTCATAACTACAAGAATGACAAATGTTAAAAAAGGTCTTGATAGATATATATGGAAATGATTTGTCAGCAATGCATCTAGCATATTAGTTAGCGCTGTGGCATAGCCAACGCAAATAGTAACAATAGACAAAAAGTAAAGAACTGAGACAATAAATCCAGCAGTGTGTCCTAGATCATACTCTACTGCACCTACAATACCAGTTTCTTTAGGACAAGATGCTATGATTCTAGTTATTCCTCTATGAGAAACGTATGTTATGGGGAATATAATTAAGGTCAAAAACAAAACTGACCAAATGCCACTAAGACCTGCTCTAATAGGCAAAAATAAAATACCTGCTCCAACTGCTGTTCCAAAACATGTAAGAATCCATCCACGGTTAAGATTTTTCACAGTTATCATCCTCTAAGGCAAAATTACTATACAACCGAAGTCTAGCAATTTTTTCATAGATTCAAAAGTTAGAAAAATTAACTTACTATATTTTTATTGTGTTTTTTGATTTCTTGCACGGAAAAAGAAGGTTGAATAACAAAATATAATTCACATTTTTTTTACATTAATGGTAATAAACTATGCAATATTCTGCAATAATGACAGAGAGGATCGCAATGTGATTTAATATAACATTGAGTTTCTTAAAGAAAGATTAGTATAATCACATATATATTATTAGTAGTCTTAGTCTGAAACTCTAAACTGAAGGAATGCATCATATGAAAAAAGCTTTTATAGCGTTGGTATTTGTTCTGATAGCAAGTTCTTATATTTATGCTGAGAATATTACTGCAGAAATAGTTGAGTCACAAACTTTGCAAAACAATCCATCTATTGCTAAAGCTAAGCATGAGTTATACATAGCAAAGCAGGAATTGTATAGTTCTTTTAGCTCATTCTTACCTATTATTAGCTTTTCAGGCTCTCTGGCAGAAAAAAACAGCGCTTTCTTAAGTTTGGGCGACAAGCAGTATTCCTATAGGTTAGAAGCTAAAATGTCTTTATTTTCTGGATTTAGTCAATATAATAAAACAAGAGCCTTGTCAGCAAAATTAAAAAGTGTTCAGAAAAATTACACAAGAGCTGTTTCTAATGCGGTTTGTGAAGCATATAGCGCATACGTTAATCTTATGTACACTTATGAGTTAATTGATTTATATAAACAAATTAAACATAGAAGAACAGAAAATAGGGATTTAGTGAAGCTTAGGTATCATTCTGGAAATGCGGATATGGGATCTCTTAGGCGAATTGAAGCTGATGTTAAAATGACTGAGTATAAATTGGAAAAAGCTCAGAGGGCAATAGAAACAGCCTCCGCTGCTTTGCTTGTAGCGATAGGTAGAAATGACGATATAACGATTTTAGAAACTGATGAGAGAATAGTTGTTGATAAAGAAATAATATCAAAGCCTGATTTTGACAATCTTATAATAAAAACTCCTGACTTTTTGTCGGCAAAGTATAGTCTTGATTATGCTAAAGCCATAAATTGGGCGAACAAAGGACAATGGTTGCCGAGTATTGATTTTACAGGACGCATCAATCGTCAAAGATATGATGAAACTTGGGATGAAAATAAATCTTGGGACGCTGCGTTAAATCTGAGCTATCCGTTGTTTAGTGGTGGGAAAAGATTTTTTGATACAAAATCTTCCGCAGCGCAAGAAAAAATAGCTGCGGAAGATTTTAGAAATACAAAAAATGGACTTAAGTTAAACGCTATACAATGCTACAATAACTTGGTTAACGATCATGAAATTCTTACAGTCGGTAATTTTTATCTTGAATCTTGTAAATTGCAGACGGATATAGCAAAGAGAAAGTATATAAACGGACTTATTTCATATGAAGATTGGTACACTATTGAAGATAGTTACATAACATATCAAGAGAATATGCTGAATTACAGGCAAAAAGCTATTTTGTCTAAAATAAGCTGGATACGGTTTTTGGGGAAAGTTTCGATGAAAGATAAAGAGGGTAAATAAATGAAAAAGAAGAAAAAATTAATTATTATTGGCGTCGGAATTTTTGTTTTAATTTTTATAATTATTTCTGGTCTCAGCTCGCCAAAACAAATAATAAAGCAGGAAGCAAAGCTTACACCCAGAGATCTTCGTATGGAGTTTAGGGTAGCGGGCGGCGTAACTGCAAGAAATATGATTCCGATTAAATCGCCAGTGCCATGCAGAATTGAAGAGATTCTTGTCAATGAAGGAGATGCGATTAAGAAAGGACAGATTATATTCTGGGTAAGCTCGTCAGAGAGAGCCGCTATGATTGATGCTGCAAGAGCAGTCGGCGAATCAGAATTTCAGCGTTGGCAAGAAATATATAGACCTACTCCTGTAGTTGCCCCCATGAACGGATTCATTATCCGTAGAGAAAAAGAGCCAGGACAAACAATAACTCAGGCAGAAGCTGTTTTACGTATGGCTGACGATTTGATTGTTAGTGTCAATATAGACGAGACAGATTTTAGATATATCAAGATAGGCAATAAAGTAAATATGTTTTTGGATGCTTATCCAAACCAATATTTTGAAGGTATTATAGAGCATATATCGTATGATTCTGCCAATATCAACAATGTTATAGTTTACGAAGTAAAAATAAGACCTTTGAAAAAGCCTGAAGTGTTTAGATCTGGCATGACAGCTACAACAGTTATAACTGCTGAGTCAAAAGACGGCGCGCTGTCTATCCCGAATGTTTTTATTACTGAAAAAGATGGCAAAAAAATAGTAAAGGTGAAAACAGAAAATTCAAGAAAACGCGAGTTCAAAACAAGAGAAGTAAAGCTAGGAGTTTCAGATGGTAAATATACTGAAATTTTGTCAGGGTTAAATCCTGATGAAACAGTCGTGCTTCTTGATCAGAAGAAAAAAACGAAAAAATCTTTAATGACTAAAAAATAATACAGTTAATCGGATAAAAGATAATGAACGTAATAGAGCTTAAAGGCATAAAAAAGACATACCATTTGGAAGAGCTTGATGTTCCTGTGCTTCATGGCATAGATTTAATCATAGAACAAGGTGAATTTGTTGCTATTATGGGGCATTCAGGAAGCGGAAAATCAACCCTTTTGAATATACTAGGATTGTTAGATAAGCCTTCTGAAGGATCGTATAAGCTTGCTGGCATAGAAATTTCAAAATATTCCGATAACGAGCTTGCAGCGTTAAGAAATCATTATCTTGGTTTTGTTTTTCAACAGTTTAATCTTTTACCAAAACTTACAATATTAGAAAATGTCGCTCTTCCGTCAATGTATTCAGGGTCAAAAGATGCGCAGCAGCATGAAGATCCAGCTAAACTACTTGAAATGGTAGGGCTTTCTGAACGTATAACTCACCGCCCAAGCGAAATATCTGGCGGACAGCAACAGAGAGTTGCTATTGCGAGAGCTTTAATAAACAAACCTCTTATAATTTTTGCTGATGAACCTACAGGCAATTTAGACACAAAATCAACAAGGGAAATTATAAAAATACTTAAAGATTTGAATTCTTCAGGAATAACCATAGTTATGGTTACTCATGAGCCTGAACTTACGACTTATGCGACAAGGATAATAAAGGTGCAAGACGGTCTTATATTGTCTGATGAGAAAAATGAATCTGAAAGTGCTAGCGTGTCAAAGAATCATTCTAGACAGTTTAAGCGTAAGCCTTTTTCGCTGGCAAGAATCAAAGATTATTGTGTGCAAGCTTTTGGGTCTCTTACGGGAAATAAGATGAGATCTATCCTTTCAATACTTGGCGTTATGATTGGCGTTGCAAGTTTGATAGCTATGCTTGCTGTTGGGACAGGAGCAAAGAAATCTATTGAAGATCAGGTTTCAGGTCTTGGTTCAAACCTCTTAATGGTCTCTCCTGGCTCATCTCAAAAGCAAGGGATTTCTTATGATGCAGGCGCTCGTATGAGAATACTGGAGGAAGATATTCGCGATTTAGAACTTAATATTCCGGAAATAGAAGATGAAGGTATTGTCGGTTATATTACAGGGCGCGGTCAAGTTGTTGCAAAAGGCAATAATTATAATACAAGGGTTGAAGGTGTGTCACCGAATTTTCCCAAGACGAGAGGATCATATCCTGTTTTAGGAAGATTTTTTACTAAAGGCGAGGATACTTTAAGAGCGAGAGTCGCAGTCTTAGGCAAAACAGTTGTAAAAGAAATTTTTGGCGATGAAGACTTCAATCCTGTAGGTGAATATATAAAAATCAACAGAATAGATTTCCAAGTCATAGGTGTTTTGCCGCCAAAGGGATCTAAGGGTTGGCGTGACGAAGATGATAAAGTTCTTATTCCTTTGAATACAGCAATGTACAGGTTTGCTGGCTCAAAAGAATTGCATTACCTTGACGTTCAAGTTAAAAGTGATGCCGATATGAATGAAGTAGGTGAGGATATAAAAACAAGATTATTGCTTACCCACAGATTACCGTCATCTGAAAGAGATGCGGTAAGAGTAATTAATATGGCGGAAATTCAAGCGGCAATGGAAGCGATGGGAAAAGCATTTTCACTTCTTTTGGGATCCATAGCTTTTATAAGCTTACTTGTGGGTGGAATCGGAATTATGAACATAATGTTTGTTTCCGTTTCTGAAAGAACCAAAGAGATAGGTTTGAGAAAAGCTATAGGAGCAAACAATACGGATATTTTATTCCAATTTATAATAGAATCTATTTTTGTCTGTTGTGTTGGTGGACTTATAGGAATAATTGTTGGGGCTGGAATATCTTTTATAATAAGCAAATTTGCAGACTGGGATACAATTATTACGCCTTTTTCAATAGTGCTTGGTTTTGGTTTCTCAGTATTTATCGGATTAATTTTTGGAGTATGGCCTGCCAGAAAAGCTTCTCTGCTAAATCCTATTGATGCTTTAAGGCATGATTAAATAGCATATTGTTTTTTTTTCAAAAAATTCACAATTCTTTTAATCATCTAATCAGAATTTTTATATCATATTTCTACAGTCTTAAAAATTAAAAAGATACAGCATAATTTGTAGTGCGTTCTGTTTTTTGTTTAGCTCCTTTGTAAGTTATACAAGAGTAGATTACGTTATATATGCTGTCTTTAATCAGATGGCACTAGATCGAGACGGCGATTGTGAGTAGAAGCGATTGCTAAAGAAGTTTGAAAGGCTCCGGGAATTAGCCTTGATTCCCGGAGCCTTTCATTTTATATCCTCTGAAAGTTTTTCTATTAATTCCAATCAGGAATTTTAAACCTTATTTCAAAGTGCATATGTTACTTTAAGATTTTTATTACTCCCAGTGTCTTTGCCTCTTTCTAAATCAACAATAAATTGTATGCTGTTGCTTCCCAATGCAATGTGTGCTTGAGTTAAGATTTGGGTACTTTTCTTTAATTATCTTTTTAACACTCTAAATTTTTGTTTGGTAAAACTTGTTCTTGTAAAGGCTACAGTTTGCGACGGTATAAATTTTTTAGTAAAATCTTGTCATTATGAATAAACCATCATCTAAAATCAGAGCAGAATTTCTTAATTTTTTTGAAAACAAAGGGTGTACTATAGTTCCTTCAGACTCGCTTATCCCATCTGGCGATAAAACATTACTTTTTACATCGGCGGGCATGGTGCAGTTTAAGCAACACTTTTTGGGTCAAAGTAAAGACTCTTTTACAAGAGCGGCAAGCTGCCAAAAATGCTTTAGAACGTCAGATATAGAACAAGTTGGAATAACTACAAGACATCTAACTTTTTTTGAAATGCTTGGAAATTTTTCTTTCGGGGACTACTTCAAAAAAGAAGCTATAGCTTGGGCTTGGGAATTTTTAACCAAGAATATGGGTTTGCCAAAAGACAAGCTTTATATAACTGTATATAAAGATGACGATGAAGCAGTGGAAATCTGGAAGAAGATAGTGCCAGAAAATAGAATTATTAAAATGGGCGACGATACAAATTTTTGGAATATGGGAGACACTGGTCCTTGCGGTCCATGTTCTGAGATTTTAATAGACTTAGGTCCGGAAATGAGCTGCGGTAAGCCAAGTTGCGGTCCTGCCTGCAGCTGTGATAGGCATCTTGAAATTTGGAATTTGGTGTTTACGCAGTTTGATAGACAAGCAGATGGGTCTCTTAAAAATCTTCCTAGAAAAAATATAGATACAGGCATGGGTCTTGAGAGAATAGTCGCTGCGGCAAATGGCAAGAAAAGTATTTTTGATACCGACTTATTTATGCCGATTATAAATGCAGCTGCAGACCTTTTAAAAATAAAATATGAATCCAAAAATATATCAAAACTTAGAATGATAGCAGACCATTCTAGAGCTGTAACCTTCTTGATTTCAGACGGGGTTCTACCGTCAAATGAAGGTAGAGGTTATGTTTTAAGAAGAATTTTAAGAAGAGCTTTAAGACAAGGCAAGCTTTACGGCTATAGTAAGCCTTTCATAAATGAGCTTGTTCCTACGGTCTTTAATATTATGGAGTCTGCATATCCTGAACTGTCTTCCAAGTTAAGCAATATACGTTCCATTATAAAAATAGAAGAGGAAAAATTCTTGGAAACTTTAGAATCAGGCTCTGATATGCTTTCAGGCATAATGGACTCTTATAAAGCTAAAGGCGTCAATATTCTTAATGGAAAAGATATATTTAAGCTTTACGACACCTATGGATTTCCTCATGATTTAACAAGGGAGATTGCTTCTGAAAACGGGTTTGGGGTTGATGAGGCAGGTTTTAAAGCGGAACAAAAAACAGCTCAAGAAAAATCGCGTGCGGCATGGGGTGGTTCAGGAGAAAAAGATATAACTTTTTATTCTATATTGCATAAAAGAATCGGCGATACTCTTTTTACAGGTTATGATAATTACATAAGCTCGGGTAATATTTTAGCTTTGATAAAGGACGGAAAAGAGGTATCTGAATTAAAGTCAGGGCAGGAAGGGGAGATAATTCTTTCTCAAACGTCGTTCTATGCTCATTCAGGTGGACAAACCTCAGATGTCGGCAAGATAGAAAACGCTAATTTTGAAAGTATTGTAAAAGATGTGTACAAGCCTATAGGAAGTTTCTTTGTTCATAAAGTAAAAGTTCTAAAGGGCATAGCAAAAGTTGGACAAGAAGTGTTTACTAAAATAGATGTTGAGCGCAGAAAACAAATTGCAAGGCATCACACTGCAACGCATATTTTACAGAAAGTTCTAAGAGAAACTTTTGGAGAGCATGTTGCTCAGGCTGGCTCCCTTGTAACCGACGAGTTTTTACGTTTTGACTTTACTCACTTTTCAGCTATAAAAAAAGAAGAGTTAATAAAAATAGAAAAAATTGTTAATTCTGTTATAAGAGCAAATTCGGCAGTTTGTATTGAAACTATGGATATTGCTCAAGCCCGAAATGCAGGGGCAATGGCATTGTTTGGCGAAAAGTACGGCAACACTGTAAGAACAGTTTCCGTAAAGCGTGAAAGCGGCGAAGATAATTATTCAATGGAACTATGTGGTGGTACGCATATAAACAGAACTGGCGAGATAGGCATGTTTAAAGTTATTTCTGAGTCTTCTGTTGCTGCAGGAGTGAGGCGCATAGAAGCTGTTGTGGGAGTTGCTGCAGAAAATTATATTTTAGACGAAGAAAACTCTCTTGCTGGTGCGGCGGCAATATTAAATACTTCAAAAGACGAGCTTATAAATAAAGCTCAAAAATATGTTGTTGATTATAAAAAATTAGAAATTGAATTAAATGCTTTAAGAAGCAGTTTGATTTCAAACGAAGCGGATTCTTACGTTAAACAGGTTAAAGATGTTAACGGTTTTAATTTCTTGCCTGTTATAATTGACGGTTTAGACGCAAAGGAATTAAGAACAATATCCGATCAATTGAAAGAAAAATTGAAGTCCGCAATATTGTTGTTGGTTTCAAAACATGAGGGAAAGGTAACTTTTATAGTTTCTGCTACTGAAGATTATGTTAAGCAGGGTATTAACGCAGGTAAAATAGCTAAAGCTTTTGCTGCAGATATTGGCGGTTCAGGCGGTGGCAAGCCAGATTTTGCCCAAGGCGGTTCAAAAGAGCTGTCTAAAGTAGAAGAAGTTTTAAAGAATTCTCAAAAATACCTTATATCCCTGTAATGGAGTTGATATGGCAAAATATATTTCTTTAACTGCTATAGGCAAAGATAGACCCGGTCTTGTAAGCGCTGTTACAAAGGTTTTATATGAAGAAAGATGCAATATTGAAGATTCAACAATGACCATTCTTCATGATCAGTTTGTCATGATTTTAATAATCAAAGTTTCAACTAATATTTCTGAACAAGCGCTTTATAGCAAGCTGCAAAAATCTTCAAAACCGCTGGGTATGGCTCTTTCATATTCCAAGCTGGTTTCTTACTCGCCGAAAAATCATTTGCCTACAAATCCATACATTATTTCTATTTATGGTTCAGACAAAACTGGCATAGTCTATAATATAAGCGAATGTTTGGCTAAAAATAATATAAATATTACTGACGTTCAAACTTCTTTGTCAAAAAGCAAAGGAAAAAGTACTTATATAATGATAATAGAGTGTGATATTCCTAGAAATAAATATTATGAAAAACTTTCTAAAGAACTTTCCATGCTGGCTGAACTTTTAAATATCACTATATCTTTAAACAAAGCAGAGTCTGCGGATATTTAGGCGGTAATTTATGAGCGTATTGCCTATATTAACAATTCCAAATCCTTTGCTTAAGCAAATTTCCATTTCTGTAGAAAAAATAGACGAAGAGACGACTTTGCTGATTGATAATCTCAAAAAAACTTTATATTCGCATGAAAGATGCGTAGGTATTGCTGCGGTTCAAGTGGGGATATTAAAACGCATAATAGTTATAGACGCGTCACGAAGCACAAAAGAGCATAGAAATAACGGGCTTCTTATAATGATTAACCCCATGATAGTTTACTCGTCTGGAAAAATAAGTTCCAGAGAAGGGTGCTTAAGCGTGCCTGAGTTTACCGCCAATGTTGCAAGAAAGAAAAAGATAGAAATAGATTATTTAGATATAAACGGTTGCAAGCAACATTTAAAAACAGATGGATTTGAGGCAATAGTGCTTCAACATGAAATAGATCACCTTGACGGAAAAGTTTTTTTGGATAGAGTAACATCTTTAAAAACAGATGTGTTTAGACGTTAAGTTCATATGCATAAATTGCTATAATTATTATAGGTTTAGATTGCATGCGCTCGTAGTTTAATGGATAGAGCGCCGGCCTCCGGAGCCGGTGATTCCGGTTCAAGTCCGGACGAGCGCGGTTTTGCATATTTTAGCGGTAAACCTACCCCGTTAATCAATTGATTATCTCAAAGCAGGAATGCAATATGATTGATTTTGAAGGAAACATAGAAAAACTTTATTCTGTTATGGACAAGTGCGAGCTTTGTCCAAGAAACTGTAAAGTAAACAGAAATAAAGGACAAAAAGGATTTTGTTGTGCAGCGGAAAAAATACTCGTCGCAAGCTGCAACGTTCATACAGGGGAAGAGCCTCCTATAAGTGGCAGTAGAGGTTCAGGTACAATCTTTTTTTCAAATTGTACGCTTAATTGCATTTTCTGCCAAAACTATCCTATCAGTCAACTTGGAAACGGTAGAGAAATAAGTCATGATGATTTAGTTGACACAATGCTTAATCTCCAAAAAAGAGGAGTTCATAATATAAACTTTGTTACACCGACCCACTACAGTGCTCACATAGCAAAAGCAGTTTATCTTTCCCGCAAAAAAGGATTGACAATACCTATAGTATATAACTGTAGCGGCTATGAAAGCGTGGAAATTTTAAAATTGCTTGAAGGAATAATTGACATATATCTTCCCGACATAAAATATTCAAGTGATGAATTGGCTTTTAAATATTCTGGAATTAAAAATTATGTTGAAATAAATCGCGCAGCTTTAAAAGAGATGAAAAGGCAAGTTGGAGATTTATCTGTTGACAAAAATGGAATTGCAAAAAGAGGAATAATTATAAGGCATTTAGTTTTGCCAGGAAGTATTGAAAATACTAAAAAGGCTTTAGATTTTATAGCACAAGAACTTTCTAATAACACTTTTGTAAGTTTAATGGCTCAGTATCATAGTGCAAATAAATCTTACGAATTTAAAGAATTGTCTCGCTGTTTAACTGAAAAAGAATATGAAGAAGCGGTAAAATATCTTGAAAAAATAGGCTTAGAAAACGGTTGGATTCAGGATTTAAATAACGAGGAATAAATGAAATATAACAATGGACTTAATTCTATACTTATAAATAATGAAAATAGCTTAACTGCTTCGGCAATAGTTTTTGTAAGGGTTGGGTCTGTTGACGAAAAAGCTTCGCAAGCAGGACTTTCCCATTTTATAGAACATTTAATGTTTAAAGGAAGCAAAAATTATCCCGGGGACAGCTTTAGCAAAAACGTTGAAAATTTCGGTGGGGAAATAAATGCGGCAACATCAAAAGAGTTTACAATGTATTACATAAACATGCAAAAAGATTTTGTTGAAAAAAGTTTAAAAATGCTTGCAGATACTATGCAAAATCCTCTATTTCCAAAAGATGAGATAGACAAAGAAAGAAAAGTTGTAATAGAAGAAATCCAAAGACATTTTGATAATCCTGGCTCTGTCTTGTATGAAAAGTTTTACGAAACAATTTATAAAACAAGCGCATTAAAAAACAGCGTTATAGGAACATCAGATGTTATTAGCAATATATCGTCTGAAGAAATATATGAATATTATAAAACGCACTATGTCCCTGAAAAGATGTTAGTTGTTGTTTCAGGCGGTTTTGACAAAGAAAAAATTGAGAAGGTTATAGGCGATACTTTCGCCAAGTTTGAAAAGCAAAAAATTCCAAGCGAGCCGTTGCTCAAGGAAAAAAGCCGAGCTGGTAAAAATATAACTAAATACGGTAAAGTAGAAGTGGGTTATATGCTTTCCGGCTTTCTGGCTTCTGATATTGATGATGAAGATCTATATGTTGCAGATTTGGCAACAGACATTTTAGGTGGTGGGAAGAGTTCCAGACTGTATAAATTTCTTTACGAAAAAGAACATCTTGTATATGCTATAGACGCTTCTTTTTCTGTTGAAAAGGGTGGCGGAAACATTTATATAGCTTCAGTTTTTGAGCCGAAAAATATTAAAGAAATAAAAAAAGAAATTGAGAAGCAGATAGAAGATATTATAGCTAACGGCATTAGTGAAGAAGAATTAAATAGATCAAAACTCTTATTAAAAACAGATTGGCAGTTTTCTAACGAGACACCTTATGATGTTGCTGATAAGTTCGGCTATTGGAATTTGATGGGTAATGCAGAGTTTGTTTGCAGTTATCTAAAAAAGCTGCAAGGTCTTACAAGCAAAGATGTCGTAGAATTTTTTAAAAAATATTATTCTAAAGATGCGATTTCTCATACGGCTCTACTGCCTAATAAAAGTTGTTGTTAATTTGAGGTATTTATATGGAAAGTTTTACGCTTAAAAACGGTATTAACGTATTGTTTGATAAAACAAACGGTTCGGAAATTGTTTCTTTAAGAGTTCTTAGTCCGGTTTCTGTTATAAATGAAGGTTTGTGCAATGCTGGGATAACTAGCCTTACGTCAAAACTAATGGTATATTCTACAAAAAACCGTTCAAGCGAAATTTTAGCAAAGGACGTAGGCAATATTGGTGCAGATTTGTCTTCAGGTACAGCTTATGACATGGCAGGATTTAGCATGTCTTGTTTGTCTGAATATTTTGACAAAGCGGCAGAGCTTCTTTCCGATATAGTTTTAAATCCTATATTTGATGAGAGAGAATTTAAATTTGAGAAAGAAAATGCTATTGCTGCTCTAAATTCTCGCAAAGATAGCATAGGTGTAACCGCTTCAGATGAATTTGCCAAACTTTTTTACGGTGACTCTTCTTATTCTTTTCCCGTTATAGGCAGGAAAGAATCTATTTTGAAAATTTCCCGCGAAGATTTAGTAAAGTGGTACAAATATTCCTACAATGCTTCAAATATTTTAATTTCAGTTTCGGGCAATGTTTCTTATAATTTTATAAAGGAATCTTTGGAAAAACATTTTTCTGCTGTTGCGGTGGGAGATAAATTTAAAGATCCGATATTCAATATAAGTCATACAGAAAACATAAAAAAAGAAATCAGTGGAAAGTTTAATCAGGCGTATATATTTATAGGATTTCCCTGTGCATCCGTTAATGGTAAAGATTTTGTAACAATTAAAGTTATAAGTACTGTTTTAGGCAGCAGAATGACGAGCAGATTATTCGTTGAGTTAAGGGAAAAACTGGGATTAGCGTATGAGGTAAGCGCCGCTTATCCTTCAAGAAAAAAAGACAGTTATTTTGCAGTTTATATAGGTCTTGATAAGAAGAATATAGATTTAACGTTAAAAAAGATAGATGAAATATTAAAAGACTTTTATTCCGTGAAAATTTCTGAGCAGGAATTAAAAGATGTTAAATCATATATAAAAGGTATATATCTTTTAGATAGGCAGACAGTTAATAAAAAATCTTATTATAACGGTTGGCGCGAGATAGTTGGACAAGGTTATAAATATGATATAGAGTATTCAAACGATATAGAGAAAGTTACAACACAAGATATTTTAGAGGTTGCAAATAAAATATTTAGAGGAAAATCTGTTTCTGTAATTATTAATCCTGAAGAATAAATTATTATGAACGAACTAATTAAAAAAATTAACAGCATTTCTAAAGATTATGATGTGTATGCTGTTGGCGGTTTTGCAAGAGACTTGCTTCTAAAGCTTAAACATAAAGATATTGATTTAGCTGTTAATAATGACGCTCTAAAGTATGCAAAAAAAGTAGCTGCAGCTTTAAAAGCTAAGCTTATAACGCTAGATGAAGATACTGAAACTTACAGGATAATACTTAAAGATTGTAAAATATCAAATATTGATATAGCGCTCTTTAATGGCAAGACAATAGAAGAAGACTTGCAAAACAGGGATTTTACAATTAACGCCATAGCTTTCAAACTTAAATATTTTGAGAATTTCAGAAAACATATCATTTTTTCTAATAAAAATACTCTTGTAGATTTAAAGTCTAAAACATTCAATGTTATGTCCGAAAAGACTTTTAAGGCAGACCCTTTAAGAATGCTTAGAGCTTTTAGATTTATTTCAGAATTTACTGGGTTTAAGCTTTCAAATAAGACATTATTGAAGATTAAACAAAATGCAAAACTTATAAAATCTGCTGCGCCTGAAAGAATAAAGAATGAGTTTTTTAGAATCCTTTCTGCACAAAATTCTTCAGAATTGCTTAAAACTATGGATGACTGCGGATTGCTTTCTGGGATTTTTCCTGAAATTGAAAAAATGAAGAAAGCAAAAAAGAAGTATTATTATCATCCAGGAGGCTTGTTTGAGCATTCTTTTGAAACGCTAGAATCCGCAGAAAATATTTTAATCAATCTAAAAAAATATTTCCCAGAAAGCTTTATTGAACTGCAAGAGCATTTTTATAGTGGAGAATCTTTATCGGAAAATGTTACAAGAGTGTCTTTGTTAAAGTTTACGGCTTTGTTTCACGATAATGCCAAACCTGAAACCGCAAAGTTTGCAAACGGGAAAATGCGTTTTTTTGAACATGAAGATTTTGGCGCAAATAAATTAAGAGAAATAATGCATTCTTTAAAGTTTGGCAAAAGAGATATTGAAACCGCAACATTTTTAGTAAGACATCATATGCGCCCTTCCATATTGACAAGAAATAATATTGTTACAAAGAAAGCTGCACTGAAATTTTTTAGAGATATAGGTGACAATAGTCCTGATTTAATTGTTCTTTCAATGGCTGATTGGCATTCTTATAAAAGGTTGAAAGTTTTTTCTCCAAAAGAATTAAAGCTTCAAGAAAAATCGGCAAGAGAGCTTATAAAGAAATATTATGAATTAAAAAATACCAAGCCTCTGCCTAAAGTGATAGACGGCAATATAATAATGAGGGAATTTAGGCTGAAGCCTGGTCCATGGGTCGGCGAGCTTCTAAACTTTGTAAATGAAGCGCAGTTTGATGGAAAAGTGTTAAGTAAGAATGACGCTTTAAAGCTGATTTTGTCCAAATTGACACATATTAAAAAAAAGTATAGAATCTGACGAGCTATTCAAACGGGCGATTTTTGCGGGCGTAGTCTAGTGGTAAAACCCCGGCTTCCCAAGCCGGAGATGTGGGTTCGATTCCCATCGCCCGCTATCCATATCTTTATTGGGCTTAAATGCTTTCCTGTTAAGAGCGCTTGAAAGTTGACAATGCTTACTTATTGATATGTGTTTAAGTGTGGGAAAATAGGAGGTGTTTATTATGGCAGAAGCAAGATGCATGAAATGTAAAAAACAAGTTGAAGTAAAAGATGCTCAGGATGTAGTTATGAAAAATGGTATGAAAGCCATTTCCGGGGTATGTCCACACTGCTCAACAAAAGTTTTTAAAATCGTAGGCAAGAACAAGTAGTATTTTCATTTGCCACAAAATCATAGAAGCCGATTCTTTTTAACTAAAAGAATCGGCTTTTTCTTTTTTAGGAATTTGAATGTATTTTTATTATAAATTACAAATGACAATGAAAGCAGGTTTAGTGTATTTGCGATATGCTGAACACAGATATTCCTGCCGAATAATAAAGATTTCTTGACAAATTTTCTATTTCTGATATAATAATGCCACCTTTGTAATTAGCGTCAGAAGAAGAGCTGATAAAAAGAAATTAAATAAAGACTTGACAAAAAACTTTGATTGTGATATAGTACATCACAGTTACAGCAAAGCAACAAAAGTTCTTTATATAAAACTTTAAAATATTTTGTTTGAGAAGTTTGACAAAGATTTAAAAGTTTTGTTTAATTAAGCAATCATTAATACAGAATTTAGAAAGTAGTTGCAAAAAATCTTTTTTGTGTTATACTATATCAGTCTTATATAATAAGGTCTAATTCCTTTAAAAAAGGTATCCTTGCTAAATAGTAGAGATAGAAGTCTTTGCTAATTTGAAAAAATTAAAAAGCAAAGGCGGAGATATTTTTCTCTTTAAAAAGTTCTTTGAATACTAAATAACACGCAGACAAGCGCCTCGCAAAAGAGGCAATCAAGTAATTTAAGGGTCATTTATCAATTTCAATAAAATCCGAAAGGTTTTTATTTAATAGAGTAGTACAAAAGTAAATAAGAGCTTATTAACAAATCTCTATAAAAATTTTTATGGAGAGTTTGATCCTGGCTCAGAGTGAACGCTGGCGGCGTGCCTAACACATGCAAGTCGTGCGGGATTGTGCAGAGTATCGCATGGTCTAGCGGCAAACGGGTGAGTAACACGTAGGAAACCTCCCTCAAAATGGGGAATATCTCCGAGAAATCGGAGTCAATACCGCATAAGACCACAGTTTGGCATCAAATAGGGGTTAAAGCAGTAATGCGTTTTGAGATGGTCCTGCGGACTATCAGCTAGTTGGTGGGGTAATAGCCTACCAAGGCTATGACGGGTATCCGGCCTGAAAGGGTGAACGGACACACTGGAACTGAGACACGGTCCAGACTCCTACGGGAGGCAGCAGTGGGGAATTTTGGACAATGGGGGAAACCCTGATCCAGCGACGCCGCGTGGAGGACGAAGGTCTTCGGATTGTAAACTCCTTTTAGAGGGGAAGAAAAAAATGACGGTACCCTCAGAAAAAGCCACGGCTAACTACGTGCCAGC
>JAIRYK010000006.1 GCA_031267795.1 Candidatus Endomicrobiellum devescovinae
TTTCTAGCTTCTCTACCATACACCTACTCATTCCTTTCCCATTGTCCTTCACCCTTATCTCTACATAATCTCCATCTATTCTATATGAAACCTTTATCTCCCCCTTCTTCCCTTCTATTGCTTCTACTCCATTCTTTATTATATTCACCATCATCCTTCTAAAGTCTGTCTTATCCCCTTTTATACATACTATCCCTTCCTCTTTTTCTCTTTCTATCTTTATTTCTACTCCTTCTCCCTTACTCCTATATCTCATGTTTTCTACTATATCTCCCAACATCTCTTTCACCAATATCTCTTCCTCCTCTTTCTTCTTCCCCCCTTCCTCTTTTCTCCCTTCTTCTCTATTCCTGTTTATCCTGTAATTATCCAACATCTTCCCTGCCATTCCTTCTATGCTTCTTATTGCCGTATTTAGCATTCTTTCATCTTCCTCTGTTAGTTTCCCTTTATATACTTCTTCTATTATTTTTAGTGATGTAACTGGTGACGCTATATCGTGTGACACTTCTTTGGCTATCTTATACAACTCTTCTCTCATCTTTAACTTATTTTCTAACTCTTCTATTTTCTTCTTTTCTGTTATGTCAAAAGAAACCCCTAACAAACCTATACATTTACCGTAAATGTTAAAGATAGGAATTTTTTGCGATAAATAAGTTTCATATTTGCCATTAATCAATGCAGGCTCTTCTCCCTTATAAGACTTTCCTGTTGACATAACAAGTTCATTAATTTTATTAAGCTCATTTGCAACATTTTCTTCATGAAAATCAAAATTTGTTTTCCCAACAACTTCTTTTGCTGATTCTAACCCAAAATCTTTTGCCTGAACTTTATTACACCCCAAGTATACATTCTCACGGTTTAACCAGTATATATGTGAAGGAAGTTTCTCAATAATGTGTTGGAGCATTACAGTTTCTGTATTTTCAAATCCTAAATGCAATGAATTTTCTTTTAAATCTATATCTTGAATAAAATTAAAGTTTTTTATAACACTTTTATTCTGCAGCATAGGATAGGAACAGCCCACATAGCTGTTTACATTGTAATACATTAAAAGATCGGCTTCATTTTGAAACGTAAAATGCCTAAGGCGCGGAGATAACCATTTCACAGCCTTGTTTAAATTCGGGAAAATCTTAAACATTTCTTTTATTGCGGTGTTATCATTCCCTACGTGCACTAAAAATATATATTTATTTAAATGAACTAAAGGTAAACTAAATATCCAAGAAATTTCTTCCAAAATATACTGCTCACCATTTTTTAGGCTTGTTCCGTGTCTTTGGGCATAAGAACTAATACTTTCTTTAAAAGCATTATAAAAATCTTTATTTTTCTTCAATTCTTTTTGTATTAAGTATTTACACTGTCTATAGTAAGAATTTTCTTTTTCAGAAATGCAGTCTTGCCAATCTTTAGATATAAAATTAACCAAGTCAGGATTGCATCTTTTTAACCAAATATTTTGTTCCTCATAACCCTTTTTTATTGCTTCTTCTATCTCTTCAGAAGACATTTGATCAATATCTTTAGGCATATAATTCCAACGGCTAAGATACCCTGTACGAACTTCATACTTTTCGTATTCCAATAGATTAGTTCTATTCAACAAATTTGAAGTTGCTTGAATATTTTCTTTATCCTCGGGATTTTTGGTATGCGATTCCCAAAAGTATATAACAGAGCCTTTTGTCTGTCTGTCTGTCTGTGGTAGAAAATTGTTAAACATAGCTACTGTAGTCTTAATTTCATTACTCATACTCGTACTCCTCAAGCTTTGTTAATTATTATTTTTTCTATACAATAAAATCAATAAAGTAACGCTCCCAGCAATAAAAAGGGTTAAAATATAGCCGTACATCAATATATAATCTTTATATAAATAACCATGCAAAACTGTAGCTATCTGTATAAAATTAAATCCTGCAAAAGTTATTAACGAAAGACTGCTTGAATCTTTAGTTTTGTAAAGTTTAATAAATTGGGGAATAAAAAGCACAGCGTTAAGAAACATTGCAAATACAAAAATTAAATCAATAAAATATTTTACATACTCTTCCATTTTTAAACTCCTTTTAAAATTTAATTTTAGTATGCAGACACAAATACATCTCATTGATAAACAGGCAAGTATTCCAAATGAAGCTTTTTAAGTATATTGAATTATTCCTTGAAAAAACTTCAAAGAGCTACTGTACACGTTAGAGAGTTCTATATTTACATTGCATATTTATATTATGCTTTATTGCTTTTTATTAATTATATTATATTAAATTAATTATAGAGTTATATTGTTGATTATTTTTGTCTTTTATAAAACGGTTTTTGAACTATTTTGATTTTTCTTCTGTTGTTGTGAATTGCAACTTCTAAGTTATCAGATTGAACGTCGGACTCAATCAATGCCATGCCTATAGCTCTTTTTAAAATTGGAGAAAACGAACCGCTTGTAACATATCCTATTTTTTTATCCCCCAAAAAAACTTCGTTAGAATTTCTGGCAATACCCGATAAGCATTCAAAAGCGACTGATTTTCTTAAAGGTTTGTCTTTTAAAGGTATGAGTTTGTCTTTGCCGATAAAATCATTATCCCAGTTTATTGTTTTTTGAAATCCCGCTTCTAGCGGATTTATATTTTCGTCAATTTCATGTCCGTGTAACGGCATACAGGATTCAAGTCTTAAAGTATCGCGACATCCTAATCCGCACGGTTTTACAGAAAGATTTATCAATTTTTCCCAAAGTTCTATAGTTTTATCTTTTGATATAAAAATTTCAAAACCATCCTCCCCTGTATATCCTGTTCTTGCGATTCTGCAAAAATCAGCTGCAATATCTTTTAATTTTAGCTCTGATACCGTAAAATATTTCATGCTAGTTATGTATGTATTTGAGATGCTTTGCAATATTGAAGCTGCTTTTGGACCTTGAACTGCAAGAAGAGAAATATCTTCACTGATATTTCTTATATTAATACTTTCAGATTTATGTTTATTCAGCCATTCAAAATCTTTATCAAGATTTCCTGCATTTACAACAATCATATACTCATTGCCAAATTTATAGACTATAACATCGTCTTTTATTCCACCTTCTTCGTTTAAAAGCATGGAATATCTTGCCTTTCTATCTGGAAGTCCGGACATATTGCCAAGAGTTACGTAATTTAAAAATTTTTCAATATCATTTCCTGAGAAGATAAAAGTACCCATGTGAGAAGTATCAAACATACCTACATTTGCCCTTACTGCATTATGTTCATCAATAATTGACGTATATTGAACAGGCATTTCCCAACCGCTAAACTCCGTAAACTTTGCTTCAAGTTTTTTGTGTTCGTCGTACAAAGACGTTCTCTTCATCTTTAAGGTCTCCCATCAGTCCACTTTATACCATCTATTAATTTTAATTAATTCTGTAATTGACTTGTCTAAAGATAACAGTGTTTCATTAAGAGAATTATATTTGTCACTATTTTTATCAACCGAAGACTCAATAACATTAAGTCTGCTGCTAGCTAAGTAGTCACCCTTTTCATCAACAAAAACTAAATTCATTCCGTCAACTATTAGCGCAAAATGATTAGCGCTCTCATCAAGTGCATTAACCCCGATACAAGAAAAGGGTTCATCTATACCCACCAAGTGATATAAAGTTGGAATTAAGTCTGACTGAGAAACTGTGTATTCAACAACTTTTGGACTAAAAATTTTTGGAGCATATATAACCATAGGGATTTTAAATCTTTTTTTTGTATCTCTGTAAGTTTCAGCAAAATTTCCTGCAATATGATCTGCCATAAAAATAAAAATTGTGTTATCAAAATATCCATCTTTTTTTGCCTGCTCAATGAAATGACCTATAGAATAATCAGCATAGTATAAGTTATTCAAATATTTGTTTTCATCTGAAGTTAGAGGATATTTTTCAAATTCTTGAGTAGTTTGAATAAATGGAATATGTGTTGTTCCTGTAAAAGCGTATAAAAAAAAGGGATTCCCTTGTTTATGACTTGTGGATGCTTTTTTTGAGACAAAGTCAAGCATGTCATAGTCATACGGAGTATTGTATTTATAATCCATCAACCGAGGAAAATTTTCTTTCCCATAACTTACATCAAAACCTAACATATTCTCAGCTACAGAACACATCATTATAGATTTTCTTTCAGTAGATTGGGCATATAAAGTATCGTACCCTCTTTTCTTAAAAGCAGAAGCAATCTTTGTAAAATGGCTCATGAAATCAAAACCATAATAATGAACAGTCCCCGGAACTATTTGCATACCAACAAGAGATGAAATTAACCCAAATTGGCTTCTTGGTCCTGTAGAATAAGCATTTACAAATTTAATTCCATTATTTGCTATTTTGTCAAAAACAGGAGTAGCCCCATATCCAACATTCCCATTAAAAGAATCAATATATTGTGGTGTCCAACTTTCCAATAAAAAAACTACAATATTGTAATTTGAACTTTTCTCCACTATTTTTAAACAACGCATTATAGGATATTTTTCATCTATAAAAATTTCATTTTTGCTTAAAAGAATTTTTCTTGTGTTTTTTAATGCCTGTTCCACAGGATAGCTAGAATTTATTACACTTTTTGTATCGTTTGTCCCTTTAAGGAAATAATATTGTGTAAATATGCCATTTAAGATAAGTTGAATATTCTCAGGTCTTTTCTGAATTTTATATGCATCTATTAAATTTAGTGGCATTCCAGAAAAATTAAAGCTGCCCCTTCTTCCTAAAAGCACAAGAAAAATAACTAAAAGAAAAATTCCTATACTCTTAACCATACTTACAGGTTTTGGATTATAATGTTTCCTTATAAATTTAATAAGTTTTATTCCAGAAAAAAAAGATAACCCTAAAATCAGAAGCAATACTAGAAGATAATGTTTAAATACATAGCCAATTATAAATTCTTTGTCTCGCCAAGCCAAAAAGAGATCTTCTGTCATATGCCGACTTACTTGCTCATAATAAAAGAAATCTGCACTTAACATAAGAATCATCAAAAATGATACCAAGCTTAACAATATGGAAGAAATTACAATAATATTTCTATTTTGCCCCCCCCCAAACGGCAAAAACAAAAGTATTATAAATGGTCCTTGGAACATACAAAGAGTAGCAATATCAAAACGCAAACCATATAAAAAACTAACAGCTTTATCCCAAAAAGACAACTCAGAAAACATAGAAGGGTAACTTACTATAAGTAAAAAACGAAATAGGGCAAACATTCCTAGCATCAAAAAAAGGACAGTAAGCGCTATTTTTATTTTTTGTTTTATATCTTGAGAATATGTAATATTTAACAAATGTTTTATACAAGTAGTCATATTTTATCCATTATAATCTTTTGGGGAGCTCAGTACATTTTCCTAAAGCGTCTTCAGAGGCGTTGAGCAAACTCTCGCTTAAAGACGGGTGAAAAAATGATTCTCTTGATATATGATTTGCACTATTTGCAAGAATCTGCGAAGCTGTATTTATAAGCTCGTCCGAATGAGCGCCAAGCAGCCAAAAAGCTAACGGTTTTTGAGTAACCTTATCCACTGCGCATTTAACAAATCCTGCTCGCTCACCTTCAATAAAAGCTCTACCGCTTGCAGTAAAAGGAAATTTTCCTAGAGACACATTTTTGTAGTTTGAGAAATCCACAACTTTTACTGAGGCACTTTGCGGCATTGAAAAAACTACTTGAAGAATAACTTTATTATTTATTTTCAAAGAGTTGCCTTTGACAGCATTCTCTGCAGCTATGCATCCCTCATTTTGAGCAGTGTAGGCAAGCAAATTTTTGCCTGCAATGTCGCCGACAGCATAAATATTTTCTATATTTGTTTGGCAAAATTCATTAGTTTCTACAAATTTACTTGCCGTAGTTTTAACGCCGATTTTATCTATGCCAAAATCGTTAACTGGAGATCTTCCGGTTACTATCAATATCTTTTCATATTTGTCTGCATTATTTAATGAGTTTACACAAGACGTAAGCACTTCTACGCCTTGTCTTGATAAATTCTTTTTTATTTCTTCAGATATTTCGCCATCTTCATTTGGAAGAAGTTGTCCCTCGCATTCGGCAAGAGTTACGCTACAACCAAAACCTGAAAAAATAGTCGCCATCTCAATACCAATCGCTCCGCCACCGACAACCAGCATAGTTTTAGGAATCTTAGTAAGACTTAATGCATCTGTTGAGCTTATTATTTTATTTCCGTCAAAATCAAAACCTCTGATTGAAGACGGTTTTGTTCCTGATGCAATAATTATTTTATCGGCTAAAATATCAAGGTGTCTTCCTTCATTTGAAACAGACAACATGTTTTTATCTTTAAATGATGCTGTTCCTTTGACAACATCAATAGAGTAAGAAGATAAAATTAACTCCATTCCTTTTCTTATATTAGAGATATTCTTATCTCTTTTATTTATAACATCTGAAAAAACAACAGGATCTAATTTTGAATTAAACCCGTATTCGTAAGATTTTTGAATCTTCTGTTTTAGCTTTAACGCTTGCCATAAGAACTTAGTGGGCATACAACCACAATTTAAACACGTTCCGCCAACAAATGACTTTTCTATTACAACAGTCTTCGCACCCAATTGTGCAGCTCTTACAGCTGCGGCAAAACCTCCTGGTCCCGAGCCTATTACAGCTACATTATATCTTGACGAATCCATTTTAGCCTCTAATTGCAATTATGACGAAATTGATTAAAAACAGAATAGCCGTACCTGACAATATTGGGTGAACTTCTTTTATCTTGCCTTGAAATAGCTTTATAATACAATGGAATATAAACCCTGCCGCTATTCCATAGCTTATATTAAATGCAAAAGCCATTATACTTATTGTCAAAAATGCAGGAATAGCTTGTTCAAGGTTAGACCAATTAATATTCATAACTGAAGACATCATAAGAACCCCAACTATAATCAAAGCAGGAGCCGTAGCTTCAGAAGGAACAATGCTAAAAAGTGAAGCAAACGGAAGACAAAGCAAAAACAATATAGCGACTACAAGCGACGTTAAACCTGTTCTGCCTCCAACCGATATACCCGCAGCGCTCTCAACATAGGTTGTAACGCTGCTAGTACCAAAAAGACCACTAAATGCTGCTGCAATACCATCTGAAAACAAAGCTTTTTCAAATTTTGAATTTATACCTTTTTTATTTGCAAGACTTTTTTCTTCTTCAGTATCAAAAATTCCGCTTACTCTGCCTGCTCCGATAAATGTACCTATAGCGTCAAAAGTTACAGATAACAGTAAAGCAAGTATTGCAGTTATTGTAAGAATTATCTTGTTCCAATCAGAAAAAAGATTTCCAATACCTTCTTGGCTGAAAGCCGCAAAAGCAACGTCTTTTAGTGCACTCAGAGAATAGAAATCAAAAAGTTTAACGTTTGAAAGGTCAACTATTTCCATAGGAATGCCTATTAGAATAGTCGCAACTATTCCTATAAAAATTGAACCTCTGACTTTTTTTATAACAAGTAAGGACATTATTATAAGACCTATAAGACCCAACAATGCATGAGGATTGTTAAAAGAAGCTAAAGATGGAACCACAGCACTGTTTGCAATAATACTGCCATTGTCTAACAAGCTATAATTCCCTGAATCAGATAAGAATTTTAAGAAAGATGCATTTTTAAAACCTATGTATGCTATAAACAGACCTATACCGCCGCTGATAGAATCTTTAAGAAAATCTGGTATTGCTTTAACGATCATTTTTCTAAGTTCTGTAACAGTTATTAGGATTATAAAAAAACCGCATATTGTTACTATAAATAGAGCTTCTTGCCATGAAAAACCCATTTGTTTGCATATAACAAATGTGAAGAATGCGTTGGCACCCATTCCGGGAGCAAGAGCAAAAGGAACATTTGCAAACAAAGCCATAAATATCGTCCCAAAAGCCGAAGCTAAGATTGTAGCGGCAAAAATACCAAACCACGGCATTCCCGGGTTGAGTGACAAAATAGCAGGGTTTACAAAAATAATGTATGCCATTGTAAAGAATGTCGTTATACCTGCTATTATTTCAGTATAGACCGTAGTATTATTTTCTTTGAGTTTAAAAAAATCCTTCATTTTTTATTCTACTCCCGCTTACTTTTATTGACTAACAAAATCTACGATACAAAAATTATTAAACATTAAAAGACTATATCGCCAAAGCGCTTTTTATGCAGAGGCGATATTTTAAGTTACTTGTTAAATATTCTTATTATTTCAGACGAAGCTTCTTGTGGGCTTAAAAGTTTAATACCTTCTTTGCCATCTCTTCTTGCTTTTAATTCAACATGCCCTTTTTCAAGATTTTTTTCTCCAATAGTTATTCTGTATGGAATACCTATCAAGTCGGCATCTTTAAACTTGATACCAGCTCTTTCATCTCTGTCATCAACCAAAACGTCTATGCCTTTTGAAGTTAACTCTTTATAAAGTTTATCTGTTGTTTCTTTGATTTTCGCATCGGCGTAATTTACAGGTATTACTACGACGTTGAAAGGAGCCATATTGTCAGTCCATATTATTCCATTGTCATCGTGAGATTGTTCTATAGTAGCGGCAAGAATTCTTGTAACACCTATACCGTAACAACCCATCACTATAAGATTTTCTTTACCATTTGTGTCCAAATAGGTCGCATTCATAGATTTAGAGTATTTTGTACCCAATTTAAAAACATGCCCAACTTCAATGCCTCTTGAAAATCTTAAATTTTCTTTCTTACATTTCGGACAGATGTCTCCATGCATAACTTTTCTTATATCAGCGACAATATCCGCATTATAATCTCTATTATAATTTACATTTTTAAGATGATAATCTTTTTTATTTGCTCCACTAACTGCATTTGAAATCTTAACTACAGACAAATCTGCAATAATTTTAACGCCTTTAAGTCCCACAGGACCAGCAAAGCCTAAAGGAGAATTAGTTATAGAAACAACTGTCTGCTCATCGGCAAGTACAATATCATCTGCACCAAGCAAGATCTGAAGTTTTATTTCGTTTATTTCATGGTCTCCTCTCACCAAAACAACAACAGGGTTGCCGTCGGCTTTATAGATCATAGTTTTAATAAACTTTTCTGGAGAAGCCTCTAAAAACTTTGCAACGTCTTCAACAGCTCCGACGTTATGGGTTAAAACTTCTTCCAAAGATAAAGACTCTTCTTTTGGCTGAGATATGGGTAAGCATTCTGCTTTTTCACTATTTGCTCCATACCCACAATCGCACCATGCGATTTCTTCCTCACCAGTATCTGCCAAAATCATAAATTCGTGGGAAAAAGATCCGCCTATAGCACCTGAAGCAGCCTCAACTGCACGAAACTTAAAACCACACTTTCTACAGACATTTGTATAAGCGTCAAACATAATTTTATAATATCTTTCCAAATCAGCTTCGTCACTATGAAATGAATATGCATCTTTCATCAGAAATTCTTTAGCACGCATAACGCCAAACCGCGGACGAATTTCATCTCTAAACTTTGCACCAAACTGATATAACATCAAAGGAAGCTGCTTGTAAGATTTGATTTCTTTTCTTACTAAATCTGTTACAGCTTCTTCCGCCGTAGGAGCTAAACAAAATTCAGCTTCTTTTCTATCTTTAAGTCTAAAAAGCTCTTTACCGTAAATATTCCACCGTCCAGTCTCAACCCACAAATCTTTAGGAAATATCAAAGGAAGACTTATCTCTTGACCGCCAGCAGCATTCATTTCTTCTCTTATTATATTTTCAACCTTTCTTAAAACTTTTAAACCTAAAGGCAAAAATTCATAAAATCCCGAAGCCAGCTTGCGTATCATTCCAGCTCTAATCATCAGTTTTGCAGATATTATATCTGCATCTGAAGGAGCTTCTCTTAAAGTCGGGATTAACATCTTCGTAAAAAACATAAATACCTCTGTCTATTATTCTCGTTATACCTAAAAATAGTTATGATACACTTGTCATCGTCACTCCTGCAAAAACCTAAGAATCTCTATGCCATTTAAGATTGCGGGTCAAGCGTGCAATGACGCATAAAACCATAAAGCTATCTTGAAATTTTTAATATTTTAAACTTTGTTTTGCCTGCAGGTAGCTCAACTTCAACAGTTTCTCCAGCTTTATGTCCAAGCAGTCCTTGCACAAGAGGGGACTGAACAGATATTTTATTTGTAGAAGGATCAGCCTCTTCTAAATCTACAACGGTATATTCGTACTTATCACCATCTTCATCTTGTATGGTGACTTTAACTCCTATAAATACTTTATCGCCTTCTATATTTTGATCTTCTATAATTTTTGCTCTGGCAATTTTTGAGTCTAACTCCATTATTCTTCGCATAAGATTTGTAAGAGCTTCTTTTGCGGCATGGTACTCCGCATTTTCCCTTAAATCGCCGTGTTCTCTAGCTCTTGCTATTTCGTCTTGAATTAAAGGCTTTCTTTTTTGTAGCTCTTCCAATTCTTTAATAAGTTTTTCTCTGCCGTCTCTTGTCAAATAAATCTCTGCCATTTTTTAGTCCTCCGAACTGTTGGTCAGGCGATCTTTTATCATAGAAACAAGCTTTGGAACCCAGTTATCAGGTTTTACTTTTCCGATAATCTCGCCATTTTTGAACAATATTCCGCCATCTTTGCCGCCAGCTATTCCGAAATCCGCATCTTTTGCTTCTCCTGGACCATTAACGACACAACCCATCATCGCAACCTTTATAGGCTTGGAAAGTTTTCTTAAATTTTTTATTGTTGCCACTCTATTTTCCATATCTGAAACTATTTTTATCAAATCAACTTGAGTTCTTGAACAAGTAGGACACGAAATTATTTCTATTCCAGAACTTCTAAGTTCTAAAGATTGTAGGAGAGAATACGCAACTTTTGCCTCTTCAACAGGATCTGCAGTTAAAGATACTCTTACCGTGTCGCCTATCCCATCGTAAAGCATAATACCAAGACCCGCCGAAGACTTTATAGTACCGCTAAAAATTGAGCCAGATTCAGTTATGCCTAAATGTAATGGATAATTTCTTTTTGAAGCAAAAATTTTATACGCTTGTACCGTTGTATCAACATTTGAAGCTTTTAACGAAATAACTATATCAAAAAAATCATGATTTTCTAAAATCTTTGCATGCTCTATTGCTGCGTTGGCAAGAGCTTTAGCGCGTGAAGCGTTGTCAAAGAAATTATGAACTTCTTTTAGCGACCCTGCATTGACTCCAATTCTTATAGGAATATGAGCTTTTTTAGCTTCTTTTACTAAAATTTCAACTTTGTCTTTTGAGCCTATATTTCCAGGATTGATTCTCAATTTATCTACGCCTTGTTTTATTGCTTCTAAAGCTATTTTGTAATCAAAATGAATGTCCGCTACCAATGGAATTTTTATATTCTTTTTTATTCTGCTTACGTTATAAGCAGATTCCATGTCGGGTAGAGAAACTCTTACTATTTCGCAACCAACTTCTTCAAGTTGCTTTATTTGTTTTACGGTCGCTTTCCAGTCTTTTGTATTTGTGTTAGTCATAGACTGTACAGCAATAGGCACACCGCCGCCTATTATAACACCGCCGATATTAACTTTTCTTGTTTGATTTCTCTTATAAAATTTCATTTCACTTACCAAAATAATGTTTTAACAATCTGATGTAATCTCTGGAACTTTCGTATTCAACATTTGATATAAAATTGTAAAAAGGTTCAATTATACCTTTATTAGCCAATCTTATAGACGATATATAATCGCTTCTTAATATAGGCGGGACAATGGCTATAGGATAGCCTGCTTGGAGTAAAGCAAGATTCATAACCAGCCTTGCAGTTCTGCCGTTACCGTCGCTAAAAGGGTGGATAGTCGCAATTCTCTCATGAAGTTTAGCAGCATAATGAACAGGATGAAGCGACTCTTTTAGTTCTGGCATTGAACTTATGAACTCCTTCATGAGTTTTGGAACATCACTAAATTTAGAGGGTAAATAATCTGTACCTGAAATAAAAACTTGTTCAGTTCTATATTTGCCAGCTTTGCTTTCATCTAGTCTAAAATAAAATAACCTGTGCAATTCAAGAATATTAAACTCGGTAATCGTATCGTTCCCTGCAAGTTTCTCAAACAAAGTATAAGCATCACTATGTCCTAAAGCTTCGTTATGCTCCCTTATTGATTTACCGCCTACAGTAAGACCGTGCTCAATGATGACTTTTGTCTCAGACTCGGTTAAAGAATTGCCCTCAAGCGCATTACTCGTATAAGCAAAACCTATGCGATAATACTCTTGCAACTCTTTTATTAACTCTTTGCCAAAAGGGCGATATTTGTCTATCTCCGCTTTTAACTCGTCAACTTCTTGATTTCTATCTTTATAAATATTGGACATCTTGTCCTTTTGAAAATTTACTTTCTTAAACATACAAATATAACAAAGTATTTTAACTTGGATTCCTGATAAAGACTTCCGTGGCATAGCGACAAAGACAAAAAACTAGAAAGCTCACATTATTTAACTTTATGCGAAGTACCACCACAGAAGGAACATAAAGTTTTAAATTTAAAGAACCATAGAGTTTTGAGTTTAAGCGATACTTGCTACAACGAAGTGTACGCTGTTAGGTACACGAGTTGGAACGTAAGGAAGCATAAACTCAAAAACCAAGCTCTATTACTTGCCAAATAGTTTGCCTATGCCTAATCTCAAAAAGTCGCTATACGTTGCAAAGATAAAAATTCCAAGAACAAAAACCAAACCAATAGTATTATAAACTTGCACGACTTTCGTACTTATCCGTTTTCTAATTATGCCTTCTATAACAAACAAAACTATCATACCGCCGTCAACCATAGGTATAGGAAATAAATTAAACATGCCTAAAGCCACCGATATAACAGCAAGAAATTTCAAATAATCAGCCATACCAGACTTAGTAGCGTCGCCCATCAACTGCATTATGCCTATAGGTCCTGAAATGTCAGGCTTTTCAAATGAGATTAGTTTGACAAAAAGGTATTCAACTGTCATAAAAGTTTGGGAAAGAGGAGCTTTTATGCCCAAATAAACAGACTCAAAAAACCCTGCTTTTGATTTTTCTATGAAAGGAGCTATGCCAATAACGCCTGTGCCAGTAGCAGGATTTTTATCTACAGCTAAGGTCGCATCAAAAGTATAGGTGCCTCGCTCAATTACAAAAATAGCCCGTTTATCAGCTTTATTTTTTAAATTTTCCGTCATTTCGCTCCACGTATTTACTTCTACCCCATCAATGGATTTTATTCTGTCTCCGCTTAGAAGTCCAGCTTGAGCAGCAGGCTTATTTTTTATGACACTTCCTATTAAAGATGTTTTTGAAATAGTAGTAACACCCCATATGTTAAAGACAAAGACAAACAAAAAAACTGCCAAAATATAGTTTGAGAATGGTCCTGTAAAAGATATAAATACTTTCTTATACCATTCTAGAGACAAATACTCACCTTCTGCTCCAGTTGCTTCTTCAGGATTTTCTCCTGCCATAGAAACAAACCCACCGAACGGAATAGCTTTTATACAGTACTTAGTATTTTTGTAAGTATATTTTATTAAGTCTGGACCAAAACCAAAAGCAAAAGTTAATATTCTAACCTTGCATGCTCTCGCAGCAAGAAAATGCCCAAGCTCGTGTATAAAAACTAAAAAACCAAATCCTATAGCAACTCCAAGTATCTGGATGATTATTGTCATAATTTGAATTCCTTTTCTATTAAATTACGTGCATAAACTCTTGCCCAAGAGTCTGATTCAAAAAAATTTTCAAAAAATATATTTTTTGAAATTTTATGAGCCTTCATTGTTTTATCAACTATTTTTGCAATATCTGTAAATTTTATTTCTTTGTCTAAAAAACTCTTTACTGCAATTTCATTAGACGCATTCATAACAGTAGGTAACGAGCCTCCTTTTTCAGCCGCCAAATACGCCAACTTTAAACACGGAAACTTATTAAAATCAGGTTTATAAAATTCTAACCTGCCAACTTCCACAAGATTCAAAAACTTTATATTAGATTTGAATCTCTCGGGGTAGGTCAACGCATATTGTATTGGCAGTCTCATATCAGGAGTTGAGAGCTGAGCTATAATAGAACCGTCAATATACTCTACCATAGAATGAACTATAGACTGGGGATGTATAACTATTTCAACTTTATCTATTGGCACGCCAAAGAGTATGGAAGCTTCTATGGCTTCAAGACCTTTATTCATAAGCGTAGCACTATCTATTGTTATCTTTTTCCCCATTTTCCACGTAGGATGGGCTAAAGCCTGCTCTACAGTTATCTTAGAAAAATCGCCAGCATATTTATAAAAGGGACCTCCGGAAGCCGTAAGTATTATTTTTCTTATTTGACTTTTTTTCTCTCCAACACAGCATTGGAATATCGCCGAATGTTCACTATCTACAGGAAGCACAGAAACGCCATTTTTCTCTGCAAGTTTTATTATGTAATCTCCAGCCATAACAAGAGACTCTTTATTGGCAAGAGCAACATTTTTTTTTGCTTTTATCGCTGCTATTATTGATTTCAAGCCAACAGAACCAACAATTGCAGCTAAAACCGTGTCCACTTTAGGCATAGTTGCGAGTTTTTCAAGACCACTCTGCCCACTGTAAACATTAGTTTTTATTTTATTTGAAATGCACCATTTTTTCAGTTCTATGGCATCCAAATCATTTGCAATAGACACTGCTGAAGGATTAAATTTTTTAATCTGGGCTTTCAAAACTTTTAAATTAGAACCAACGGCAAGCACCTCAACATAAACTTCTTCTTTCATTTTTGACGCTAAATCAATTGCTTGCTTGCCGATAGAACCTGATGAACCTAAAATTGCTATTCTTTTCATTTTATAAACATTAAAACGTAATATACGGCAGGAGCCGCAAAAATATAAGAATCAAACCTATCAAAAACGCCGCCATGTCCAGGAATAATTTTACCGGAATCTTTAACATTCCCATCCCTCTTAATCAGAGATTCTGCAAGATCCGAAAACTGCCCGACAACAGATATAACTAAACCTAATACCACAACTTCGCATAAAGTTAAAATATTACTTATAAACAAATACCTACACACAACAGCCGTAAGAACACCAAAAACAACTCCAGCTATAGCTCCTTCAATAGTCTTTTTAGGGCTAACTTTTTTGGCTAGTTTATGTTTACCAAACATATATCCAAAAGTATAAGCCGCAGTATCCAAAACCCAAACTTCAATAAAAATAAGAAATATCAATTGCATTCCACCATTTAAATCACGGATATAAACCATATGGGCGAGAGCTAAAGGAATAAAAAAAGCCCCTAGAAAAGACGTAGCAATTCTCTCAATGCTGAGATCTGCCTTCCCTTTAAAAACTTCCACAACAAAGAAAATAAGAAGAATTAAAATTGCTGAAATTGAAGATTTGTCCATACAGCAGCAGCCACAACCGCAGCATATTTCGCAAAAGCACAGAAAAAGAAAAAATCCCGCTGCCATAATTAAAGACGCAACTGCGTGAGGTTTATACTTTTTTACTATCAGCAGATACTCATACACTGAAAGCACGGAAACAAAAAACATCATTGCGTAGAACGAAATGCCACCAAAGTATATGCACAAAAAAACTAAAGGCATACCAATAACAGCGGTAAGTATTCTGGTACTAAGCACTTAAATCCCCCCAAAACGCCTATCTCTCTTTTGAAATTCAGAAATTGCATCTTCTAAATCTTTAGGAGTAAAATCAGGCCAAAGTTTATTGGTTACATAAATCTCGGAGTATGCTATTTGCCACAAAAGAAAATTTGATATTCTAAACTCTCCCGATGTACGGATAAGCAAGTCTGGATCCGGTTGACCAGCAGTGTACAAAAAAGACGACACAAGTTCTTCCGTTGGATTTTTTATACCTTGTTTTAACATTTCTTCAAAGGCTTTTACAATTTCTTGTCTTGCTCCGTAATTTAAAGCTATATTCAACTCTAAATCCGTATTATTTTCTGTGTCTTTGCAAACAGAAAGAATCTCGGATTTCAAATCTTGCGGGAATTTTGACAAGTCTCCAAGTATTCTAAGTTTTATACCAGCATTACTTAACTCTTTCAAATCTTTCTTTATAAATCGCGAAAGCAAAGAAAAAAGTGCGTCAACTTCGGTTTTAGGTCTTTTCCAATTTTCAGTAGAAAAAGCATAAAGGGTCAAAACCTTGACTCCAAGCCTGTTGGCAGACTTAACAATCTTTTTTACGGTTTTGACCCCTTGCCTATGACCAAAAACTCTGGGTAATGACCTTTTCTTAGCCCATCTGCCATTCCCGTCCATTATAATCGCTATATGTTCGGGTATCAAAAAGTCTTCCTTACTTTTGAGAAATTGCACTTACAGGGCAGGTAGATTCACATGCTCCGCAGCTTACGCATACGCTGGCATTTATTTCATACTTATCGTCTTTCTGCTCAATAGCTGAAACTGGACAATTGCTCGCACATGCTCCACAACCTACACATATATTCTTATCAATTTGATAAGCCATTTTTTTATCCTCCATTTTTTCTTTTTTGCGTTATATTTGCATAACTTCTTTTTCTTTCAAAGCAATGCTCTCATCAATCTTCTTAATATAGTCGTCTGTCACTTTTTGAGCGTCACTCTCAAACTTCTTTCTGCCATCTTCGGTTATAACTTTATCTTTCTCAAGCTTCTTTATGTTCTCAACCAAAACCCTTCTTTCATTTCTTACTGCTACTCTAAAATCTTCAGCCATTCTACTTATGGATTTCGCTATTTCTTTTCTTCTTTCTTCGGTGAGAGGAGGAATGGATATACGTATAATTTTGCCATCATTTACTGGTGTCATTCCTATATCAGCCTTAAGTATAGCTTTTTCTATAGCGCCAAGCTGAGACGCATCCCAAGGTCTTATTTCTATTGTTTTGGCATCAGGAATACTGACACCTGCAAGCTGATTTATCGGCATCAAAGAACCATAACTCTCAACTTTTATACCTTCTATCACAGCACTTGAAGCTCTGCCTGTTCTAATAGAAGCCAACTCGCTTTTTAATCTATCTATAGTTTTTTTCATAGCCTCTTCCGACTTAGAAAAAAAACTTTGAATTTGCATTTACTCCTCCACTCTCGTACCTATTTTCTCGCCGCTTATAACTTTTTGTAAATTGCCTTCTTTATAAAAGTCAAATACTATAATTGATATACCAGACTGCATACACAAAGAAAAAGCTTCCGCGTCCATAATTGCCAAATGTTTATCCAAAGCTTCTTGGAAAGTTAGAACACCATATTTAAGAGCATTTTTATCTTTTTTAGGATCAGCATTGTAAACACCATCTACCTGTGTAGCTTTTAACAAAATATCAGCATTTATTTCAGCAGCTCTTAATGCTGAGGCTGTGTCAGTGGTAAAGAAAGGATTTCCCGTACCACCAGCAAAAATAACAACATATCCTTTTTCAAGACGCCTTACAGCTTTTTCTCTGTTAAATTTTTCAACAAAACCACTTACACCGCTTGCTGAAAAAACAGTTGATTTTACGCCAGATTTTATCAAAGAATCGTTTAAAGCAAGAGAGTTCATTACAGTAGCAAGCATTCCCATCTTATCAGCTGTTACTCTTTCTATAAACTTTCCTCCACCTCTCCAGATATTGCCCGCTCCTATAACAATCGCTAGCTGAACATTTCCTTTGTCAACAACAGACTTAATCTCTCTTGTAACTTTTGAGAGACTTTTCTCGCTTATTGACGAAGAACTATCCGAAAGAGATTCTCCTGAAAGTTTCAACAGAACTCTCTTTGAGTTCATTATTATTCTTCTCCGAGTTTAAATCTTGCAAATCTCTTTATTACTATATTCTCACCTATTTTAGCTATAGCTTTTGTCACCAAATCTTTTATAGTTTCTTTACCACTTGTGTCTCTCATATAAATCTGGTCGTACAAACATATCTGGCTGTAAAATTTTTCAATTTTACCTTCAATGATTTTATCCCAAACTTTTTCTGGCTTTCCTTCTTCCTTAAGCTGAGCTTTGTAAATTTCTTTTTCTGCATTCAAAATACTTTCAGGTACTTGCTCGCGGGAAATATATGTGGGAGAAACAGCTGCAATTTGCATAGCTATTTCTTTAACTAAAGCCTGAAAGTCTTCAGTTTTTGCTACAAAATCCGTTTCACAGTTTACTTCAACTAAAACCCCAAGAGTTCCGTTTCCGTGTATGTAAGAATGAACTAAGCCTTGTTTTGCAGCTCTTCCTGCTTTTTTAACAGCAGAAGCCATACCTTTTTCTCTAAGCCACTGGCAAGCATTTTCCACATTATTATTTGATTCTTTCAGAGCATTGCGGCAATCCATTATTCCCGCACCTGTCATCTCTCTGAGTTTTGTTATAAGTTCAGTTGACATTATCTTCTTCTCCTTCCTTAGAAGATTCTTCTCTCTTTTCTTCCTCTTCTTTTGCAGGTTCTGCAGCAATAACGTCTGCCCCTTCGCCTTCTTTCTTTTCAGTTACGCCTTTTCCTTCTAAAACAGCATCAGCTATAATTGAGCAGAAAAGCTTTACTGCTCTTATAGCATCATCATTTCCCGGAATAGGATAATCAACCAAATCAGGATCGCAGTTAGTATCGCAAATAGCGACGATAGGAATGTTAAGTTTTCTTGCTTCTGAAACAGCTGTAGATTCTTCGTTAGAATCAACCACAAACATAAGACCTGGAAGTTTTGTCATATTTTTTAACCCTTCCAAAGACTTTTCAAGCTTAATTCTCTCTCTTTCAATCTGAGACTGTTCTTTTTTTGAAAGAATTTGGAAAACACCATCTTCTTTCATTTTTTCTATTTCTTTGTATCTTGCAATAGATTTCTTTAAAGTTTCAAAATTTGTAAGAGTTCCACCAAGCCATCTTTCAGCTACAAAAAAAGCTCCGCAGCGCTGAGCTTCCTCTTTTACTGGAACCTGAGCTTGTTTCTTTGTTCCTACAAAAATTATCTCTTTGCCCTCGGCAACGAGATCTCTTACTACTTTGTAGTTTTTTTTCAATTCTTTAAGGGTTTTTTGAAGATCTATGATGTGAATTTTGTTCCTAGTTCCAAAAATAAACTTTCCCATTTTTGGATTCCATCTTCTGGTTTGATGTCCGAAATGAACACCGGCTTCCAGTAAAGCCTTCATTGTAATGTTTGCCATACTTCTCTCCTTTGGTTTTAACCGCAGTAGCGGTTTCCGTTTCAAGACGTATTTTCGTCTCACGGCTTCCACAATCTTCCATCTCCAAAACCTCAAAGCTTTCCTTTGAGACCGTTTGGCAAATCCGATTGTGTGATTATTTAGGGTTATGACCCTAAAGACTATATTATTTTATCAAAACCTATAATTGTTTTCAAGAGCTGACAGTTTCCGTTTGTTAATAGTAATAAAATGCACTGATTTCATTCAAAGTTTTTTCTATTTAAGAAAATTTTGTATGTCATTTTATTTAAACATGCACTCTTTTTATATCTGCTCCGAGTTTTTTAAGTTTCTTTTCAAGCAGTTCATAGCCCCTGTCAAGATGATAAATTCTTGATACTATCGTCTTGCCTTCTGCCGCAAGACCCGCCAATACAAGAGCTGCGCCAGCTCTTAAATCTGAAGCCATCACAGGAGCTCCTGAGAATTTATCAACTCCAGTTATATTAGCCACCCTAGAGTCTATTTTTATATTTGCTCCAAATCTTTGTAATTCCGCAACATGCATAAATCTGTTTTCAAATATGGTTTCTTCTACTTTTGAATGTCCTTTTAAAAGACACATCAAAGCCATCCACTGAGCTTGAACATCAGTCGGAAACCCTGGATAGACTTCCGTTTTAATATTTTGAGGATGTAAACCCCTAATCCATTTAACTCTAATGGTCGTTCCATTTTCTTTAACAAATAACCCGCTTTTTTTCAATTTATTGCTTATCGCTTCAATATGTTCTGGAACAACATTTTTAAGAACAACGTCACCCTTTGTGATAGCTGCAGCTATCATATATGTCGCAGCCTCTATTCTATCGGGAATTACTTCATGTGTAAATCCTCGTAAACTATCAACGCCGTCAATAATTATTTTCCCAGTACCCGCACCACTTATTTTAGCCCCCATCTTATTTAGGACATTAACCAAATCTTCTATTTCAGGCTCTTTAGCTACATTAACTATAGTAGTTTTGCCTTTAGCTAAAACTGCGCTAAGTAAAATATTTTCAGTTGCACCAACGCTTGGAAACTTTAAATCTATAGCAGCGCCTTTAAGCCCATCTTTTGCCGAAGTTTTAACATATCCACCTTCAACAGAAATTTCAGCTCCAAGTTTTTTAAAAGCATCCAAGTGTATGTCTATAGGTCTTGCCCCTATAGTACAGCCTCCGGGTAAAGAAACGTCAACACGGTTAAGCCTTGCAAGCAATGGTCCCATTATTAAAACGCTCGCCCGCATTTTTCTGACCAAATCGTAAGGAGCTATATGTTTATACTTACAAGATGAATAAGTTCGTATAGTATTTCCTTTTTTTATGGTTTTTTTACCTATAAAATTTAAAAATTTCACAGCTGTGTCTATATCTGCAAGAGAAGGAACATTTTTTATTATTGAAGGCTCGTCAGTAAGTAAAGTTGCAAACAAAATAGGCAAAGTAGAATTCTTTGATCCCGAAATAATAACTTCGCCTTTCAATTTTTTTCCGCCGTGTATTATTATTTTATCCATTTTAATCCCAATGATTTATTTTATATATATAAATATCTATAATAAAATAAAGATTGACTCACCAACCTTAAAAAGTACCTTTTCCGCGACTTCGTGCGAAGAATTGTAAATATCAAGATTTTAGAGCTTTTAATATCCTAGGAAGTCCAGAATAATCGTTTATTATTTCAATATCTGTGTATTTATTATCTAAAAATATTTGTCGTATATCTTCTGCTTTATTTGAATTTAATTCAAGAATAATATACCCATTGCTGTTTAAGTATTTGGTTGTATTTGCAGCTATCTCTTTATAAAAAAACAAACCGTCATCTTGCGCTGTTAGAGCATTTTTCGGCTCAAACTTAAGCTCAGGCTCCAAATTAGCGTATTCATATTCCGTAACATATGGAGGATTGGAAACTATCATATCAAATTTGCAATCTGGTATTTTTTCAAAAATATCGCTTTCAATAAATTTGATATTGAAAGCATTGTTAATTAGCGCATTTTCTTTTGCAATTGACAAAGCATTAACGCTTATGTCTGAAGCTACAATATCTTCAAAAATTCCAAGTTTAGCCAAACTTATAGCTATACAACCTGACCCTGTACATAAATCTAAAATAGGCTTTTTATTTTTTTCTTTGGCAATCTTTAACGCAACTTCAACCAAAATTTCTGTTTCTGGTCTTGGTATAAGAACATTTTTATCTACTTTAAATTCAAAGCCCATAAAATCAGCAACACCTATTATATATGCCGCTGGTTTGCGATTTGAACGTTTTAACACATAATTTTCATATTGCAATATTTGCTTATCGGTCGGTTTTTGACTTCTTAATAAAGGCAGTTGGGAACGCTTTGTTTGCAATACAAAGCTCAATAAAACTTCCGCGTCAGATTTAGGTTCAGACAAACCTTTGGATTTTAAAAACTTTGTGGCTGTTTTTAATAATGTATAAACGTTTTCGCCATCTAACATTTAGATATTGTTTTCCTTGAGTTTAGCTTCCGCATCAGCTTCTATCAATTTGTTTACAAGTTCCGACAAATCTCCGTCCATAACTTCTGTAATGTTGTAAACACTATAGCCAATTCTATGATCGGTTATTCTATTCTGAGGGAAATTATATGTTCTAATTTTTTCAGATCTGTCGCCAGATCCCACCTGCTGTTTGCGTTCGTTTGAAAGCTGCTTTTCCTGCTCCAAAACTTTTTGTTCGTAAAGTTTAGCTCTTAAAACTTTAAACGCTTTTGCTCTGTTTTTTATCTGGCTTCTTTCATCTTGGCAGGCAACTACAAGTCCTGTAGGCAAATGCGTGATTCTTATAGCCGAATCAGTTTTATTTACGTGCTGACCGCCCGCACCTGAAGCTCTGTACGTATCTATTCTCAAATCTTCCATCTTTATTTCACAGTCCACTTCTTCAGCTTCAGGAAGAACAGCTACAGTAACAGCTGAGGTATGCACTCTTCCAGATGCTTCTGTATCAGGAACTCTTTGAACTCTATGAGCACCTCTTTCAAATTTAAAGTAATGCCACACTTTATTGCCATTTATTTCAAATACAATTTCTTTGTAACCGCCAAGCCCTGTGGGATTAGAATCTATAACTTCATGTTTCCAACCGTTTCTATCGGCAAACCTTGTGTGCATTCTGTATAAATCGCCTACAAACAAAGCAGCCTCATCTCCGCCGGTTCCAGCACGAATTTCAACGATGATATTTTTATTTTCATTAGGATCTGGAGGTATAAGCAAAACTTTTATTTCGGATTCAAACTTTTCTTTTTTACTTATTAAATCATCATATTCTGCAAAAGCCATTTCTCTTATTTCGAAATCGTCAGATTTTTTTAGATCTTCAGCGTCTTTTATATCATTTAAAAGTTTGGAATATTGAGCATATTTCTCCGCAATAGGGCGCAAATAAGAGTACTGTTTAGTCAACTCTTTATATTTTTCCTGATTAGAAATAATAGAAGAGTCTCCTAGTTGCTTTTCAACTTCTTTAAATTGATTATTCAACGCTTTTAATTTTTCTAAAAACATAATCTATCGTCCGCAAAAAATATGACAGAATCTCTTTCCAGACAAGATTCTGCCATAAAATATTTTATAAAACTACTTACCTTTAGCTTCTTTATCTTTTTTTGGAGCGGCTTTTGCCTTTTTGGGAGAAGTGGTAAGTATTTTTCCAGTAGTTTTTCTTGGTTTTACAACTTTTCTTTCGGCTTTTTTTCTTACTAAAGTTTTGCCTTCAGTTTTAGCAAAACGTTTCTGGAACTTTTCAACTCTTCCAGCTGTATCTATAAGCTTCTGCTTACCTGTAAAGAAAGGATGACAGTTTGAGCATATTTCTAATTTAATGGAAGGTTTTGTTGAACGAGTCTTAAAAGTATAACCACAAGCGCAAGAAACTACGCTCTCTTCATATTTTGGGTGTATTCCCTCTTTCATTTTTAACGTCTCCTTATTATTTGTTACCGCATAATCATAATACATTTCTATTATACCAAACTTTTACCGAATAGTCAAACTTTGTAGGATATTCTAACATGCGTGCATACGTGGTAGATTTTTGAAGCATACTTTAGAAGTTGCTTTGCAAATTTTTATATTGCTCATTTTGCCTCAAATTTTTGATAAATTTCCCATATAGACCATTAAGATTTTCTCAATTGACTGCATTCCTGCAGACTTAATCTCTTTCAAATCTTGCTAATTATACATTGTTTAGGATTTTACACTGCCTTTCTGCATTTTTCGCTTTTAAGACTTACCTTTTTTCTATTACCAGATAAACTCAAACAAAGAATTCACACTTTTTTTCTTAATAATTCTAATTTTTTGCAAATCAAATTAGTTTAATTCAAATAATGGGCTTGATTGGATTAATAAGGGTGTGGAGAGGGGGTGAGTGAGTGACATTTAGAGTAGGTTCAGAATTTATTAGCTCTGTAAAAACACAAGTCCAATATATATAAATTCTGAAAGAAAAGTAGTCAGAGAAAGATAAAAACTGACAAAGATATTAAAAAATGGAGATAAATTGTTATGAAGAAATTAGTATTAATGATTATGTTTTTTGCAGTAGCTCAATGCTGGGCAGATCTAGTTCATAAAAGCTATCTTAGTGATGCTTGCGTCCCTGAACCTGAACAACAACAAACACAAGCTAACGGACAGGAAAATAATGCTGCTGGTATAATCCCTGCAAACGATCCGCAGGTAAACCAAATGGTTGCAGAGGCATTGATAGAGTTACAGCTGCTGGCAGTGCAAAGAGGATGGCAACAACAGGAACCACAAAGACAGCCTCAGGCTATACTTATAGAGCCTGATGATAACTTTGGTCTCTCGCTCTAGGATTGTTTCTTTTTGAAGTATTTGTATTGTAAAGTCAGGCTGATAACACAGCCTGACTTTACAGGTTTTATGACTGAATTTATTAAATATTCCCAAGTATAGTACTCTCCTCCAATTGTATTGTCACTACATTAATCACGACGTTTAAAAATTATAGTATAATTCATTATTTTCAATCTCGTTGTATAGAATTTATTTTTTGCATATGTTAGAATATTTTTGTATTTGATTTTAATGTCTATTTTCTTGGAGACAAGTGTGGATAATAATGAGATAAAACAAACAGTACAGCTTAAGGCAAGAGCGGCAAAAGAAGCAGCAGTTAAGCTCTCAGCTATGGACGCTCAACAGAAAAATAATATTCTTGCGGCAATGGCAGAAGCTTTACAACAAAATATAAAAGAAATACTTTTTCACAATGAAATAGATGTTCAAGCAGCAAAAGACGCAAAGATAACATCTACACTTATAGATAGGTTGACTCTAAATGAAAAACGATCCGCAGACATAATAGCAGGCATAAAAAATGTAATACTTTTACAAGATCCTGTCGGAACTGTTGTTGAAGAAACAAAGCCTTCGCTTGATATTGACGTTAAAAAGATAAGGGTGCCTTTAGGAGTTATAGCTATAATTTACGAAGCTCGCCCGAATGTTACCGTTGACGCAGCAACGCTTTGTCTAAAAGCAGGAAATGCCGTTATTTTGAAAGGCGGCTCTGAGGCTTTAAACACAAATAGAATCCTTGCAAAAATAATTTACGAGGCTGGCATAAAAGCAGGCATGCCTGAAGGCGCCGTTCAGTTTATTGACACTGCAGACAGAAGCGCTGTGCAAGAGCTTTTGCATTTAGATAATTACATAGATTTACTTATACCACGTGGAAGTGAAGAATTTGTTAGCTTTGTCAAAAAAAATGCTACTGTTCCTGTGCTATCTCATGGGAAAGGCTTGTGCCACACATATATACATAAAGATGCCGATATTGATATGGCTATAAATATAGCTGTAAACGCCAAATGCCAAAGACCTTCCGTATGCAATGCAATGGAAACATTACTTGTACATAAAGACATTGCAGATAAAATTCTGCCGAAATTATGTGAAATATACAGCAAAGAGAATGTTGAAATAAAAGGCTGTGAGATTTCAAAGAATATCGTAAATACTATAAAACCTGCTGAAGAAAAAGATTGGAGCACCGAATATTTGGATCTTAAAGTATCAATAAAAGTGGTCAATTCTTTGGAAGAAGCTATAGCGCATATCAATAAGTACGGATCCAAACATTCAGAAGCAATTGTAACAAGCGACAAAGCAAGTGCAGACAAGTTTGTAGCTGAGGTTGACGCAGCAGCAGTTTTTGTAAATACTTCCACAAGGCTTCACGACGGCAGCGTTTTTGGTCTTGGCTGCGAAATAGGTATTTCAACACAGAAATTGCACGCCAGAGGAGCTATGGGAATAAAAGAGCTTACCACTACAAAATACGTAGTAAGAAGCAACGGAACAATAAGAAAATAATTAACTTTGAGGTTTATATGAAGCTTGGTATTGTAGGACTCCCAAATGTTGGAAAATCTACGCTGTTTAACGCTATAACAAAAGCAGGAGCTGAATGCGCTAATTACCCTTTCTGTACAATTGATCCAAACGTCGGAGTAGTTGAAGTTCCCGATAATCGGTTGGACTTTCTTGAAAAGGTGTATCACGCAAAGAAAAAAGTCCCAGCAGCAGTTGAATTTGTTGACATAGCTGGTCTGGTAAAAGGAGCATCGCAAGGAGAAGGTTTGGGCAACCAATTTTTAGCTCATATAAGAGAAACTGCAGCAATAGTTCATGTTGTAAGGTGTTTTGAGAGCAAAGATATAACGCACGTAATGGGAGAAGTTGACCCTTTACGCGATATAGAAATTATAGATACTGAACTTGTTTTGGCAGACATAGAATCTCTTTCAAAAAAGCTTGAAAGACTTCAAAAAGCCGTAAGGCTAAACGATAAGAAAATGCTTGCCGAAATGGAGCTTGCGATAAAGGTAAAAGCCCACCTTGATGCAGGGAATCCCGCTAGAACACTGAAACTTGACAACGACGAGAAAACATTATTAAAAGAATTTTTTTTGATAACGGCAAAACCTGTTTTATATGCCTGCAATGTCTCAGAAAATGACTTGCCGGAAATGAGCAATAAACATACAGCAACTGTAAAAGAAAAAGCTAAAAACGAAAATACTCAAGCCATTCCTATTTGTGCAAAAATTGAAGCCGAACTTGCAGAATTGTCTGAAAGCGATAGAGAAACTTTCTTAAAGGACTTAGGTATTAAAGAGCCAGGTCTTAACCGCCTCATAAGAGCAGGCTATAGCTTGCTTGGTCTTGAAACATTTCTTACAGCAGGAGAAATTGAAGTAAGAGCTTGGACAATCAAAAAAGGATCTTCTGCTCCTCAAGCAGCAGGCGCAATCCATTCGGATTTTGAAAGAGGCTTTATCAGAGCAGAAGTCATGAGTTTTGACGACTTATTTAGGCTCGGAAACGAAAAAGCTGTAAAAGATGCAGGTCTTCTTAGAAGCGAAGGAAAAGAATATGTAGTTAAAGATGGCGATATAATAGAATTCCGGTTTAATGTTTAAGCTTCCGATATAGCTGCAAATATTTGGAGATTTAATGGATATAAAATTTCTAATGTGGTTGCTGTTTTGGACAGTCGTAACAACCGCTCTCTTTATTGATTTCTCAATACTTAATAAACATAAAGGTAATATAAAAACAAAAAAGGCAGCCATAATAGTTTGTGTTTGGATAAGTCTCTCGCTGTTTTTTGGGGCAAGTATATATTTTGCATTTGGACGCGAAAAAGCATTGGAATATTTTGCAGGATATGTTGTGGAATATTCTCTTTCTATAGATAATATGTTTGTGTTCCTTATGATATTTTCATATTTCGCAATTTCTAAGGCTAATCAATCAAAAGTTTTAATTTACGGCATTTTAGGAGCTGTAATTTTAAGATTTTTATTTATACTTATCGGGATTGAACTTATAAATACTTTCCATTGGATAATATATATTTTCGGTGGATTGCTAGTTTACACAGCAATTAAAATATTGTATGGAAATCACAAAGAAATAAACCCAAAATATAATATTGCATATAACATAATCAAAAAACTAATTCCGTTTAAAAATAATACTGAAAACAACACATTCTTTATAAAGGATAATAAAAAAATATACGCAACTCCTATGCTTGCAGCCTTAATTGTAGTAGAAATGAGCGATTTAATATTTGCAGTAGATTCTATACCAGCAGTTCTTTCAATTTCCAAAGATACTTTTATAGTTTATTCTTCTAATATCTTTGCAATAATAGGCTTACGTTCCTTATATTTTCTTCTTTCAAATTTTGTTTCCAAATTTAAATTTTTGCATATCGGGATCGCAGTCATTCTTATATTTGTAGGGTTAAAAATGATTCTTTCCAGATACGTAACTATTTCCACAGGATTATCCTTAATCGTCATAACTTTAGTTATAGGCATTTCAGTTCTTGTTTCAATAAGAAAAAAAAGCTGATGTTTGACTAACAAAAAGCAAAGTAGTAAAATTTTGTATTATCGTGTGTACTATGCTTTATATTAGTAATTTGCGACACCATAAAGGAGACTCTAGTGAGAAAATTAGCATTAACGATTACTGCCGTAGCAGCTTTGGGGCTATCTTTACCGGCATGTAAAAAAAATGAGCCGTTTGTTATTAAAGTAGGCAATGAAAAAATTACAGAAAATGACTTGAATGATAAATTATCAGCCACGTCTGCTGATTTCCAAAAATTTGCAGCTACTCCTATAGGAAGAAAACATTTCTTTGATCTTGTAGTACAACAGTCTGTAGTAATAGAAGCAGCAAAGAAAGCCGGCATAGAAAAGCAAGCTGAATTCAAGAAAGCCTTAGAAGATTTTAAAAATGAACAACAAAAACAACTTGCTGACTATAAAGATGGACTTCTTATGGACATTTACTTAAAAGAAATCCGTGAAAAAATAAAAGCTTCAGATAATGAAATTCAAAATTACTATAATGAAAATAAATCAACATTTGAAAAACCAATAGCATATACTGTGAGACATATCCTTGTCTCAGACAAAGAGACTGCTCAAAACGCATACGAAAGGCTTAAAAATGGCACAAAATTTGAACAAGTAGCTAAAGAAGTCTCTAAAGACACTACAGCTCAAAATGGCGGATTGCTTGGACCTGTAAAGCAGGGTGCTCTTGTACCTGAATTTGAAGCAGTAGCTTTAAAACTTAAAAATAATGAAATGTCAGAAGTTATAGAAACGCGCTATGGTTTCCATATAATACTTAAAGTATCTGAACAAAAACTCTCACCTATACCTCCTGAAGAAGCAAAAGAAAACATAAAAAGAATTGTAGAGAAAGATAAATTTGACGCATGGTTCAACAAAGAAAAAGAAAATCTTGGCGTTGAAGTAAATTATGGAGTCCCATCTTCTGAAAGCGAGCAACAAAAATAAATTGCCATACCAGGAGAACACAAACAATGAAAAAATTTGCGATGTGTATTGCGGTGTTATTTCTTGCCGTAGGCACTTTATTAGGAGCGTCTAAAGACGCTGATAAAACTTTGGCTGTAATAAATGGAGAACCTATTTTTGAATCTGAATTTAATGCTACTTTTATTCCGCTTTTGGAAGAATATAGGCAAAACGTACCTGCTTCAGAACAAACAAAACAAAAAGAAAATGAATTAAGGGAAATGGTTTTAAATCAAAAAATAGCTGAAATCATTTTGAAACAAGAAGTGAAGAAACAAAAGATTAAGCCTTCAAAAAATGATGTGCAAGAAGGTATTGCCGAAATTAGAAAGCGATTTGCAAACGATTCTGAATTTACAGCTGAACTGAGAAGAGAGAATATGACAATGTCTGACTTTGAGAAAAAGATTTCTGAACAGGTTGCTATAAGAAAGCTCCTAAAACAGAGTCTGGAGTCTAAAGTTCAGATGCCGACTGAAATTGAAGCAAGATCTCTTTACGACAAGATTATTGCTAAAATAAAAGGTGCAGAAACAAACTTACCACCTGAAGAAGATGCTTTAGTTTCAAATCTTGCGGCTGCCTTGAAGAGAATGTCAAGCGAACAGATAAGAGTACGTCAAATTTTTATAAGTTTACCTAAAGGTGCAAACGATGACGCAGTAAGAGCTGCTCAAGCCAAAGTTGCCACAATCAAAAAAGAGCTTCAAAGACAAACTTTTGCAGATGTTGCTGGGCAATATTCCGAAGATCCCGTATCAAGACCAAGAAATGGAGACTTGGGTATAATAGCAAAAGGCGATCTTTTACCTGTCTTGGATAAGACTGCGTTTTCAATGAAAGTCGGCGATTATACCAGAGAACCTATTAAAACAGATATTGGACTATTCTTTTTAAAAATTGAAGAAAGGCACGCAAAGAAAGACGTTACCTTTGATGACATCAAAAATGATATAGCTGAAGTTTTAGCTCATATCAACGCAAATAAAGCTCAAAATGAGTATATTGATGGATTGAAGTCTAAAGCTAATATTAAAATAAACAAAACTTGGTAATATACATGTCTAAACCCCCTGTAGCGATTACTTTAGGAGATCCTGCGGGAATAAGCTATGAAATAGTATGCAGGGCTGTAAATTCTTTAGCAGTAAAAAGAGTTTGTAGCCCTGTAGTTTTTGGTGACAAACAAGTTCTTGCAAAATATTTTATAGGTAAAATACCGTTTCATTTTGTAGAGTGTTCTAATATAGGTCATTCTATAAAGATAAGAATTCCTTCAAAAAAGGCAGGCATGATTGCTTTGTCAGCAATAAAAGAAGCCGTAAGTTATTGCATATCAGGCAAAGCAAATGCCTTAGTAACAGCACCTATTTCAAAAGAATCATTAAAACTTGCTGGAGTAAAATATCCCGGTCATACGGAACTGCTGGCTGCACTTACAAAAAGTAAAAAAGTCGCAATGCTAATGGCATGTGGTAATATACACGGCGTTATGGTAACAAGGCATATCCCAATATCAGAAATTCATAAAGCCATAAAAACAAAAAATATTATTGATACAGTAAAATTAAGTATAGATTTTATAGGCAAAAAAAATATAAAAGTTGCTTTGTGCGCTTTAAACCCACACGCAGGCGATAATTCAATTTTTGGATCTGAAGAACAAAAAATTATAATGCCAGCTTACAAAGTATTGCTTAAACAGGGAATCAATATAACCAAGCCTTTACCTGCGGACTCAGCTTGGTTAAAAACCAAAAACGGTTCTTTTGATTTAGTGTGTGCAATGTACCACGACCAACTTATGATACCTTTAAAGTGTATAGACGAAAAAAAAATAGTAAATGTTACTGCAGGGCTACCTTTTGTAAGAACATCTCCAGGACATGGGACAGCTTTTGATATTGCTGGCAAAAACAAAGCTGATATTTCCCCAATGATAGAGTCTATCTTATACGCTGTAAATCATATAAAAAAATTATATAAATAATTAAAGAGTTGCAAATGGATTTGGTAATCTTTTCAGAAGATTTTCTAAACGATATATTAAAAATTGAACACGAATCATTTACTAACCCCTGGAATAGGGAAATGTTTTTAGGTTCTGCCCAAAACAAAACTGTAATCTTCAAAATTCTCATAAAAAACAAAATTGTGGTTGGATATTATATAATCTCTACAATTGCAGATGAAACCGAAATAATTACTATAGCTGTATGTCCAAAATTTAGAAGACAAAATTGTGGTAAATTTATGCTTACAGATATACTAAAAGAAACTTTGCTGAAAAAATCCAAGTTTATTTTTCTTGAAGCCCGAAAAAGCAATATTCCAGCATTAAATCTGTATAAGGCTTTTGGCTTTAAAGAAATAGGGCTAAGAAAAAACTATTACATAGACGAAGATGCTATTGTTCTAAGATTGACTAATTGACGGAAATTATATTATGAAAAGAAACAAATTATTTTTTATATTATTGCTATTATTTTTTTTAAGTAAAACTTTGTTTGCCGCAAACTACGAAGCGTATAAAATATTTCTCAAAGGAACTTTTGATTTAAAAGCAGGACATATTGAAGATTGCATAAAAAGTTACGAGAAAGTTACTAATTTGGATAAAGAAGCTTTTAGCGTATATAAAAATTTAGCATATTTATATTGGCAAGCCGGAAAAACAGACAAAGCTTTTGAAACAGCTCAAAAAATTGACGAGATTGACGGGTTAAACCCAAAAACAACGATTTTCTTAGCAACATTTTATCTAGTGGCAAATAAACCTGAAATTGCAAAACAATACTGGGAAAAAACATTAAAACTTGATCCTGAAGATGAAACAGCTACAGCCTATCTTGCTTCATATTATTATTCTGGTAACGAATTAAAAAAATCTAAATGTTATTGGAATAGATTTCTGCAGCAACAACCAGACAATGCCATGGGTTATTTTCAACTTGGAATGGTTCAGGAAAAATTAAATATGACAAGTGATGCTCTGGCATCTTATGATAAAGTTATAACATTAAATCCTGAAATTAGAGATGCTTATATAGCTAAAGCAAAAATCTACGAAAAAATAGGACAGTTTGATTCGGCAATAAAAGAATACGAAAACTATGTGTCAATATTTCCAGATAATGCATTAGTCCTTATGTATTTAGGAAAATGTTTTTATGAAGCACAAAATTATCAAAAAGCTAAAGATTATTTACTAAAAGCAAAAAAGAAACTTCCAAGTAATCCAACAATAAATTTTTGGCTTGGAATAATATACGAAAAAAATGGACAATTTGATAAAGCAGCAGCAGAGTTGGAAAATGTTGAAAAAGCCGAAGAACAAAACATTTCAATAATTACAAGGCTTGGATATTATTACTCAATATTAAAAAACTATCAAAAAGCAGAAAAAAAATTCTTAAAAGCTATAGAAATTGATCCTCAAAACCACGAAATTTTATACTTGGCAGCTTTAAATTATATGGATTGGAGGAGATACGATAAAGCTATAGAATACTTTAAAAAAGTCATAGAAATTGAACCAAAGTTCTCAGACGCATACTTTTATTTAGGGTTGGCGTTTGATAAAGAGAAAGATTTTACAAATTCTGAACAAGCTCTTTTGAGAGCTATAGAGATAAATCCAGAACATGCAAAAGCTATGAATTATCTTGGTTACACATACGCAGATAAAGGAATTAAGTTAAAAGAATCTGAAATATTTCTAATAAGAGCTGTAACTTTAGAACCAAAAAATAGCGCTTACCTTGATTCGCTTGGCTGGCTTTATTACAGGCTTAAAAATTTTGAACTTGCTGAAAGATTCCTTCTTGCAGCCGTAAAAATAACAAAAGATCCGCTTATGTACGACGACCATCTTGGAGACACTTATACAGCATTAAATAAACCTGTACAAGCTTGGATAGCATACTCTCTATCTTTTGATTTTAAAGAAAATAAAAAAATAAGGAAAAAATTAGATTCTGCACAAAAACAAATGCCTCTTGAAGACCTTTACAAACAAATGCTTTTAAGAAGCGAGAGCAACTATCTCAAATTATTTCCTTTTAAAACTGGATTTAAAACAAAAATAAGTTCAAATTTTTTAAGTAAGAAATTTTATATTCCATTTTCTTATTATAAAAGCAACTCACTAAAAATAGATTTGCCTGCAATACTTATCCCCGGAGGGATGTCAGTACATATAAAAAATGGAATATATGGATTTGTTCCAAAAGCTATAGAAAACCAACTTCCTCAAGAAATATCCAATATTATTTCTAAAACTTGCGACATTTTTAGTGGTAATTTTTATAAACAATTTGTTGATGCTAAAATAACGCAAAAAGGCAAACGCATCATTTACTCTAAAGAAGACAAGGAACTGGTTTTAAATCTTGATACAGCGTTAATAGAAAGTTTTTTTGATAAAGATTTAACAGTTACCATTTCAAAATATGAAAAATTTGTTATATCAAATGTTCCTAAAAAAATTAAATTTGCATTTAAAAACATAAAAATTAAAGGATTACTAGAAACAACAAAAATTTCTCCCATAATAGGTGATAATCAAAATGAAAATAATCCTCAAAGCACCGGCAAAAATTAATCTTTTCTTAGAAATTAAAAACAAAAGAGAAGACGGTTACCATGAATTAGAGAGTATAATGCAAACTGTAAGTTTGTATGACGAACTTTCTTTTGAGCTTACGGACAAAAACATATTTTTAGAATGCGATAGTAAAACATTGCCGACAGACTCTACCAACATCGTTTATAAAGCGGCAAGAGCATTTCATGATTATTTTAAAATAGATAAAGGAGTCAAAATATATTTAAAAAAAACAATTCCTATGGGTGCAGGACTTGGCGGAGGCTCTTCAGATGCCGCAGCAACCCTTGCGGCTTTGGCTAAACTTTACAATGTTAAGACGAATAAAAAAGAACTAGAGAAAATAGCCACCAAACTAGGAGCGGACGTCTCATTCTTTCTTACAGGAGGAACAGCTCTGTGCGAAGGTATAGGAGATATTATTACTCCTTTAAAAACTATTAAAAATTTAAACGTAATTCTTGTAAATCCGGGTTTTGGCGTTAATACGGCAGGCGTCTATAAAAAGGTTAAATTTCCGTTGACAAAGAAAGCGGAAATTACTAAAATCAAAGCTCAGATTGACAATGGTTCTTTTAATACAAGCGATGCTTTTAGCTGTTGTTTCAATAGGCTTGAAGATTTTGTTCTTACCGATTATCCAGAAATAGCAAAAATTAGAGACGTTTTAAGAGCCACAGGCTGCATAAGTTTAATGTCCGGTTCAGGAGCTACTGTTTTTGGACTTTTTGACTCAAATGTCAACTTAGAATCTATAAGAACAACTCTAAACAAATACAGCTGGAAATTTTGGTTTGTCAATTCAACAGAACTCTCTTTTTAACATCAACTTTCAACCGATAGTATATAATTCCGGGATTGTGTAATGGTAGCACAAGGGATTTTGGATCCCTTTGTCTAGGTTCGAATCCTAGTCCCGGAGTTTTTTTATTTCATCTTTTTGTGCTTGTTCACTCAGAAAATTGCTATTCTTTTACCTATTCAATAAACTCCTCTAGAAAATGCTAATGATTTGTGCGCTTTGGCTGCCATTGGGAAAGGTATAGAGTAATCCCTGTTCGTCCTTTCTAAATCAGTAACTATTTATGTTTGTTAAAAGAATTTTATGAAGTTCTAAAATATAGTCTCGTGATAATGTTTTATCTGGTTCTTTAAATAAAATTTCTGTAATGTTTGCAATATTTTCGCTTCATAAACTTCTCTTAAATTTGCACCTTTGGGGATTGAATTTTTCAATAATATTTTTTCGGTATCTTCTAATGTCAAACTAGAGTTTTCTACAGCGTTTGAATTATAAATCACTTCAGAAATTTTAGCCACAGCAATTTCATAAAGAATTTTTTCGTTCCATTTTGATGTCTTTATAACGATTCCCTAATTTCAAGATTTTATTTTTTGTTATTTGGGTTATCATCTTTTTCACCAATTCTTAAATAAATCTCTCAATGAAAGATAAGAAATCTTATACAGCCTTCTCATACTTGTAATAGTTTTATCTCCAAATACATTTCTTAAAACAATTTTACAAACACTTCTAAAACTCCGTACTTGTTGAGAAAAGTATTTTCTTTGATAGGTAAATACACTCTTTAAATATTTTATATAGTTCTCATCGTAAAAGTTCTCCAAATGTTTAATTATCTGTCCTTCTTCTATATTTGTCGGTAAATATTGCCATTTGATCGTTAACAAATTGAAAATTTCGTAGATCCTCTCTCTTGTTTCCTTACATATTTTTATTGCCGTTATATTGGGAAATTGGCACCCCTCCCCCCCCCCCGCACCCCAATTTATTTAAGTCATCTTGTCTAAAATTGCCTTGTAAGTATTTTTTGCCGTATATAGCACTTGTTAACAAATTGGTAGTTATGCTCCAATCATTACAATTCTTCCCTCTATTAGTGTGTAAATTTACATCGGGGAATACGACAATACAATTTTCACTTAGATATGGTAAAACCATCAAGAAATCTAATATTTCTCCTGGATTTACATGCCTCGTATCAATTAAACAAAAATCTATCTCATTGCCGATTTCTTGAATAAATTTTAAAGCTAGTCCCCCTGTATACAATTTCCATTTTTCTTTTAGGTAAGAGTAGTTATCCACAAAATATCCAGTTTTATGGTATTTTTCAAACTCTCTATACCAATAATCAAGGTAATCTATAGAATATAATTTTGAGGATTGCATATCTTTTATTGCGTTCAGTATTACAATAGAAGAACCTCCTGCACTAACACCTATTTCTAACAATTTCTTAGGTTTATTTCTTAAAATTAAAGCATTTAAATATTCTCTTTCGTATTGTGTCATTTCAGATATTTGCGTAAATGCGTTATTTAAAGTATTTAAATGTTGTGTTTCATTTTGTGTGGGAATTAGAAATTCTATATTAGAAGTGTTCATAAGCTACCTCTTTACTATTTATTTCTTGATGCGATTCTACAATAGATAATATCCAAAATCCTGCTATAATACTTTTTTTTCAAAAAAAACAATGGCTGTTTTCGTAAAAATTTTATAATATATTTTACATAAGCCTTAGCCTTTTCTGATTTAGAATTTATTCTCCACGGATTTTGATCTGTATATTTCCAATATATCTCTTTAAACGTACGTGGATGCAAGCATGTCGGCTCCCATGGCTTACTACCGCCAAAATGAACCACAATCGTCTTATCTGAAAATAGCTTGCTATTATAGCAATTATAATCTTCAGATAAGAGCATAATTCTGTCTTCTGTTATAGCATTTAGAATATCTTGATCTCCAAATTTAAGCTCAAAAATATTAGGGTGTGTTTTTGAATAATTTTTCCATTTATTATAAAAATCAAAATCTCTCAGTTCTTTTAAATTCAAAAACATAAACCCGGAATTAAAATAGGTATCTTTGTAATCTTTATACAATTTGTCTCTAACAGCTGCTAACAGATAATTATTTATGTCTATTTCCCATATATGTTTAATATCTGCATTTAGTACTATATCACAATCTAAATAAATAATTCTGCTGACTTCTTTCGGCAACATTTTAGTTGCCATCAGTCTATTATATCCTGCAATAGTAATATTTGCCGGCAGTTTAGGTAATCCATCAAATTCACTTGTATCAATTTCTAAAAATGTATCTTATTTTCATCAGAATGTAATTTATGATTTTGTAAAATGGATATGATTGTAGTAGCGCAATATTTGGCATATTTTTCGTCCAATCCAAAAAGAACATTGATCATCTTTTTTGATCCTTAGCTCAATTATTTTTATTCAATACTTTTCGCATTTTTAATGGGAATATTTTCTCTAAGATAAGTCCACTCTTTTAACAACATTAAAATTAAAATCATCAACATATTGCTTGCAGTATTCTATAATTTTACCGAATCATACTCTTAAAAACTATAATTCTTTTTCTCATGGAATTCTCCTATAAGGTGGAGTATTTTTTCAATCAAAAACCTTAATTTAAGAATCCTAATTTTTATTTATTCCACCCCCTGCTAACCATTTTCAAGATTTTTACTTATATTTTATGTTGTCCATCGTAGATTACAATATATTTTTTTTCAATTTCTTTTTTAAAATTAGTTGGCAAGCTATTAAACTCCAAAACGTCTATTAAAAAAGGTATATTGCTTTCTTGGAAAGCTTCTCTAAGTGCAAAGATGTCATGGTTATCTTGTCCAAAGTCTTTAATTGCTAAATCCAAATCGCTGCCGTTGTGAACATTGTTGGCATCGTACCCGACTCTACTTCCATACGCCCAGACAATAGCTTTCGGATACAATTTTTTTATAATTGACCGCAACTCTTTTAACGATTTATTATCTATAAAAATATCATTCATTATCTATAGCTTTCTTAAGATTTTGCGCATCTTTTATGAAATCTTTAATAAAAGACAAAGTTTCTTGTGCAAATTTCTGTCCGTAATCATGAGCTGTATTGTTTCTGTTATCTCTATATTTTAACCATCTTTCCACTTCATCTTGAGATAATAATCCATATCTAGCAGCACTACGGAACAAGTCTTTGAAAACCAAAGTATCAGCTGATTTTTTTGTAGGAAAATATGGAGTTATTTTCTTCCTTAAAAGTTTGCCACTTTGTTCTAAAGTCATTTCAAATGCTTTCACCAAAGCATTGCGATACATTTCATAATCTATACTCCCTTCTTTGCTTTTCATCAATAATTCATAAGATTTTTCAAGCGTTGCTATGCATCTTTCTAAAAATTCAGTATTGATTTCGCTCATTGCAACTCCTTATTTACTACAAAACACTTGAGAATTAGTTATTAAATTTCTTGCATGGTCTAAAGCTGCTTTTGATATTTTTTCACCTGATACCATTCTGGCAATTTCTTCAATATGTTCGCATTCTTTTAAAACTTTAGCTCTTGTGTATGTTCTTGAATTTTCTATTTCTTTATAAATTTTAATGTGCGTTTTGGCAAAAGAAGCAACCTGCACAAGATGCGTTATAGAAAATACTTGCTTTCTTTTAGCAAGCTCTGCAAGTTTTTCACCAATTTTTTCTCCTGTTTTTCCGCCAGTGCCTGTATCAATTTCATCAAATACTGAAGTTTGATAGTTGTGAATTTTTGTAGATAATTCTATTGCAAGCAAAACTCTTGAAAGTTCGCCGCCTGAGGCAGTACTTCTCAAAGGAAGAATTTTCTCACCTTTATTGGCACAAAACATGAACTCTGCAACATCGTATCCGTTAGCCGAAGGTTCTTTTTTCTCAAATTTAACTTCAAACACAGCATTTTTTACTTCCAATTCCAAAAGTTTATCTTGAACAGATTTTGAAAAAACTTTGGCTGTTTTTTGTCTTTTTAAGCTTATTGCTTCGCAGACTTCTAACAAGTGTTTTGTATTTTCTTCAAGCTCTTTTTTAAATCTATCGGAATTTTCTTTATAACCACTTAAGGAGTTGAGTTCATAAACAATTTTATCTTTGTATTTAATAATTTCTTCTATTGTATTGCCATATTTTTTCTTTAACTTTTTTATAAGTTCCGCCCGCTCAAGTGAAGCGTTTAATCTTTCAGGGTCTAAGCTTGTCTTTGAAAGTATATTTTCAACTTCTCTATACGCTTCTTCAGCCTGATAATACGATTGCTCAATTAATGATAATGTCTCAGAAGCGTCTTCACCGTAAGAATTTATCAACTCTATACTCTTTTTAGCTTTTAGAATACCGTCTAAAACCGCATTGTCTGACGAATATAATATAGCTATTACTTCTTTAGATAAAGAAGTAATTTTCTCGGCATTTTTTAATTTAGGAAGTTCTGCTTCAAGTTTTTCATCTTCGCCAAGTTCAAGTCTCGCATCGTCAATCTCTTTAATTTGGAAAAAATACAAATCAATTTTTCTTGCTCTTTCTGCATCAGAGAGATTCACAGCCTCAATCTTTGATTCTAAATCTTTAACTTTATCATATAAATCAGCTGATTTTTTTAGCAAAGGTTTTAAGTCTTCAACTTCATTATCTAATATTTCTAGCTGAGAATCTAAATCAAGAAGAGAATGCTTTTCATTTTGTCCGTGAAAATCTATGAGCAGCTCTCCAATAGAAGCAAGAGCCGATATGCTAACTTGCGAATCATTTATAAAAGCTTTGCTTTTTCCAGTATTTTCTATGGTTCTGCGGATTAGAATTATATTGTCGTCAAAAGGTATTGAAAAATTATTTAAAAACTCTGCTATCTTATCGCTTTTAGTTTCAAAAGAGGCGCTAATTGTGCATACAGAACAACCTGCGCGTATAAGAGCTAAATCTGCTCTAGCTCCAGTAAGAAGCTCCATAGATTTTATTAATATAGATTTCCCAGATCCAGTCTCTCCACTGATCACTGTAAATCCGCTTGAAAAATCTATACTTAAATCCTCAATCAAAGCAAAATTCTTAACTGACAGAGAGGACAACATTAAATACTCCAATGCAATTTTGTCTTTAAAGTCTCAAAATAAGATTTACTACGGTTTTTTATAAGCTTTAATGGTTTTTTATAGAGATAAAACTTTACTACAGAGCCGTTAGGCAAAGTGTAATTCTCCTGACCATCTATTGATATCATAATTTTTCCTGCCCCGTATTTATTTTTGGCAGTAAAAGAGACGCAACTTTTGTCAGATAATATCATAGGTCTTTGAGTTAATGTGTGTGGAGAAATGGGAGTAAGAATAAATACTGGAATATTGGGATAAACTATAGGACCAGAAGCGGCAAGCGAATAAGCCGTTGAGCCTGTTGGCGTAGATATAATCATTCCGTCGCATTTATATTCCGCCGTAAAATCTTTATCTATGTTTACGTCAACAGTTATAAGTTTTCCACCAGCTAAAGAACGAACCACACAGTCGTTTGCAGAGATTGTTCTTACTTTTTTGCCATTGTATTCAAATTCAACAGACAATAAGATTCTCTTTTCTATCTTAAAACCAGAAGAAAGCAAATTTTTTAAGAACTCAAAAACTTCATTTGCGTCAGTATCGGTTAGAAATCCAAGAGAGCCAAGATTTATGCCTTTTATCGGAACTGACAACGGCGAAAATGTCCTTATAACTTTTAGCATTGTTCCATCACCGCCGACAGACAATATAAAATCAAATTTTTTAGGTCTTACTGAAATAGAGTCACTTAAAAATACTTTGCACTTGTTATTTTTAAGCCATGTCGCAATTTCAAGTGCAAGTTTTTTAGCGTTTGCTTTAGATTTGTTATAAATAACGCCGGCATTATATTTCATGTGGTTATTATAATATTTTAGCAGAAACTTTTACAATCGTAGGACACGTAAATAAGCCTGAAAACCGTTTTTGCTGCTATTGAAACAATCTGCATTTTAAAATATAATTCTTTACATTATGAGATATCCGCTTAAATTAAAAAAAAACACCTTTTCTAGGTTTATCTTTATCACGGTATTTTCTGCACTAGCTATAATCGTCTGCGGTAAAATTATTTCAGATTTTATAGACAACCTCCCATCAATACAACAGCTGGGAGACTACACGCCTAATTTATCAACGAAAATTTATGATAAAGATAATAACTTAATAGCTGAGCTTTTCACGGAAAGACGCACTCTCGCTGCTATAAATGATATACCGGCAAATTTACAAAATGCGTTTATTTCAATTGAAGATAATGATTTTTTCAAACACTGGGGAATTTCAACAAAAGGCATAATAAGGGCTTTCTCAAGGATGTTATTAAAAGGAAGGGCTGCCGAAGGCGGGTCCACAATTACTCAGCAATTAGCAAAAACTATATTTTTGACTCGCGAAAAAACTATAGTAAGAAAAATTAAAGAAGCTTTGCTTACCATACAACTTGAAAAAAATTATTCAAAAAACGAAATTTTACAATTTTACATAAACCAAATTTATTTCGGCAGCGGAGCACACGGAGTACAGGCAGCGGCAAAAATATATTTCAATAAAGACATAAAAGACTTAAATCTGGCAGAATGCACCATGCTTGCAGCAATACCTAAATCACCAAATTATTATAATCCCTTTAAAAACGCAAAAGCCGCTCTTTTAAGAAGGAATCTAGTTCTATCAAGAATGAGGCAGCTTGGTTATATAACACAAGAGCAAGAGAAAGAAGCTATTGAAACGCCTTTGCCTGTACAAGATACTTCGCTAAAAGAAGAAAAAGGACATTATTTTGTGGAAGCTTTAAGGCTTATCCTTGAACCAAAATATGGAACAAACGTTTTGTTTAGGGACGGTTTATCAATTTATACTACTCTGGATATGCAGGCGCAAACAGCAGCTGAAAAAATAATTGAACAATCTCTCAGTGATTTTGATAAAGGTAAAACTGGTTTTTTTAAGAGAACAAAACAAGTGCCAGTTAAAGTTCAGGGCGCTCTTATAGCAGTAGATCCAAAAAATGGTGCAATTAGAGCAATGGTTGGCGGTCGCAGTTTTAAAGAGTCACAGTTTAACAGAGCAACTCAAGCTAAAAGACAAGCGGGCTCGGCTTTCAAACCGTTTGTATATCTCACAGCAATCCAACAAGGGTTTACGCCTGCGTCCACGCTTGAAGACAAGCCTTTGGTTTTTGTGTATAACAGAGGTTCTTGGGATTTAGTTTCAAGAGATATAACTTATCTTGAAATAATAGCCGAAAATGTTTCTGAAGATGATTTAATTGACACAAACAAAGTTTGGGCTCCAAAAAATTACAGTAAAAAATTTAGAGGAGAAGTAACTTTAAGAACGGCTTTGGCATTATCAATAAATACTTGTGCGGTTGAGTTGATAATGAAAACAACCCCTGTAAAAGTTATTGAAGCAGCAAAAAATCTTGGTATAAAAACTCCTCTTATAAACTCCTATTCTCTTGCACTTGGAGCAAGTGACGTTATTCTTGAACAAATGGTCTCGGCTTTTGCAGTTTTTGCTTCAGGAGGAATTAAAACAACACCTTACATAATAACGCGAATACTTGATAAAGATGGAAAAGTATTGGAAGAAAACATTCCAGAACAAGAAGAAGTTCTATCCCCTCAAGTATGCTTTATTTTAACCAATATGCTTAAAGCTGTTGTTGAAAAAGGAAGCGGTTGGTATGCCCAAAATTTAGGAAGACCTTGCGCAGGAAAAACCGGAACCACAAACGATGGAAGTGACGCTTGGTTTGTTGGATATACCCCTCAACTTGTTGCAGGCGTTTGGATTGGATATGACAATCGTTCAATGCCTCTGGGTGATAGAGTTACTGGAGGAGGTCTCGCATGCCCCCTATGGACTAAATTTATGAAAGAAGCACTTGAAGGAAAGCCTGTATTAGATTTTAAACAGCCCGATGGTATAGAATGGGCGCTTATTGACCCAAGCACGGGTCTTTTGGCGTTAAGTAAAACGCCTGGATCATTTTTAGAAGCGTTCAGACAAGGAACTGCTCCTACTCAATATTATAATCAATCAATTAATAATTCCGACGACCAAAAAAAGCAGGATTTGGGTATAGAAGAAGGATTCTAGAAGATTATTCAAAAATTATTTGGTACTCTTCTCTATCTATTTCCTGACTTGTTTTTATTTCAAACTCTGCATTAAACAACTCTTTTAGTCTGGACTTTCTTTCTTTGAAATAATCTACAATATCAGGGTGAAGATTTATTCTTATTTTGCCGCGATATTCGTCAAACTTTAATTGTTCTATTTCATCACAAACATTTATAAAAATAGATTCTTTTGACAAAACAAGCCCTAACCCTTTGCATATAGGGCATGTATCGCCAAGTAAAGAAAACAAAGATTCTCTTTTTCTTTGTCTTGTCATTTCTATAAGCCCGAGTTTTGTTATAGGCCATATTTTTATTTTCGCTTTATCACCTTTAGTCGCCTCGCGTAGTTTTTCCAAAATTTTCTGACGGTTAGCGGCTTTTTTCATATCTATAAAATCTATAACTATAATTCCGCCTATGTTCCTGAGTCTGAGCTGTCTTGCTATTTCAGATGCCGCTTCAATATTTGTAACTGTAGCCGTGTCTTCTTGAGAAGTCTTTGCCGTAAACTTTCCACTATTTACATCTATAGCGCAAAGAGATTCCGCTTCTTGTATAATCAGGTATCCTCCTGATTGAAGCTTTGTTTTATTTGAACGAAGCCTTTTAATTTCTTCTTCAATACCATAAGCCTTAAATATAGGAACATTTCCGTCATATAAAACTATTCTGTTAAGCAATTCTGGAGAAACTATTTTTACAAACTCAGTTACATCTCTGAATTCCCTAGTAGAGTCTATATGCATAAGGCTTACATTATCCGAAAAATAATCTCTTATGGTCTGGAAAACAACTCCTAAATCCTTATGTATAAGACTCATTGGCTTAGCGTCGTTAAACCTTGAAACAATAGACGCCCAAAGCCTTGTCAAATACTTTATCTCATTTCTAATTTCATACTCATCGGCGTCTTCAGCTTCTGTTCTTACAATTATACCGCCAGGAATATCTTTTTTTATTTCAGTAATAATACTTTTTAATCTATCGTGTTCTTTTTCATCTCCGATATTTTTTGATACACCTATATTATTGCTAAAGGGCATGTACACAAGCAATCTTCCAGGTAAAGAAATGTCCATTGTAACTTTAGGACCTTTGGTACTGATAGGCTCTTTATAAACCTGAACCATCACGTCCTGCCCTACTTTAATCATATTTTCTATATTTTTTTCTTTCAGCTGAGCAATTATATCGTCAACTCCTAGATAAGCACTTTTGCCGAAACCTATATCAATAAAAGCAGAACCTAGTGCAGGCACGATATTTTGCACAGAGCCTTTATATATATTGTTTAAAATTTTTTCTGACTCTCTTCTCTCAATAAACAAGTCAAAAAGCTTGCCGTCTTCAAGCACTGCAACTTTTATCTCTTCAAAAGTTCTGTTTACTACTATTTCTTTATTCACCTTTTTCCTACTTCAACGAATTAGGGCAAAAATAACTCTCCCTTCTTCGTTTCAATATACAAATTTGTTCTTTCTATAGCGTACATTCTGCCATAATTTTCTTTATTTTCCAATAATTTATTTAAAATAGCTTCAGGCTTTACAGTTTTGCCGCTACCAAAACGGAGCTGAAGCTTTAAAGTTCCACTTGCACTACTAAATTCTCTAATTAAGGGCTTAGCATTAACAGTTATAATTTTGTCTTTTTTTATTTTTTCAATCATTATTGAATCTTGCATTAAAAACTTGTCAATTTCTGTTTGAATTAGTTCGGTATCGTTTATCTTATATTCTGCAACATTTGACAAAATATCAATTGAAGGAAAATTTAAAGGCACTCTTTTGGCGCCGAGTAATTTAAAACCTTCTGGCAAAATTCTTGCAAATTCTTTTTTAACTTCTTCTATATCAACTTTTTGCGTAAAATACAACTCCATGTATTCGCTTGTGCTTTCTTGCCCTATAGATAAAGGAGGTCCGTAAGAAGATTTTACTTGCGGACTAAATCCTGCAGTAAAAGCTATAGGAAGATTTGAACGTCTTGAGGCTCTTCTGAAAACTTCTATTTGTTCCAAGTGAGATATAAATTTGACTGCCCCTCTCTTTGAGAAACGGAGGCGGAAACGCATAACAGGAGGCAAAACGGATATTGTGGGTTCAACATAATTTGCAGGCAGCGAACAGTTTGACAAGTCAAACTGTTCAACTAAAGTATCTGCTGTTTCATTTATGCCTTTAACATAATCTTTGTATAGTTCTTGCTTAGACATGCCGAAAAATAAATGATCCCAAGGGAAGACCTCATCAGGTTTTCTGTTTCTGTATATGTAAAAATTTAAATCTATATTACTTTCAGCAAGAGCTTCATTCCATATATTATTGTCAAACTTATCAGCCCACTGGTCAAACCTTGCACCTTTCTGCCACGCTTTATAAATAACCATTGATAGACGTCTGTCTCCTTTTGCTATCAACGCCTCTAATACGCTTACTCTGTGATTGTGAGCTTTAACATCTGCAGGAAGCAATTTATTCAAAAAATCTATCTTTTGTTTTATAGTATCTACCTCTGCCATAGATGCCCACTGAAACGCAGTTTGAGATTTTGGAACAAAAGGCGAAACCGTTACGGTAAAATTTAATCCTTTTGCTTCTTTTTTAACAAGTTTCACCAGACGCTCAATTCCCGATAAATCTTCGTCACTTTCCGTAGGAAGACCTATCATAAAATAAAGCTTTATTGCTTTCCAGCCCATAGCATTTGCAGTAAGCAAAGTCTCAACTATCTGTTTTTCTGAAAGGTATTTTCCTATGACGTTTCTCAACCTGTCAGAGCCTGCTTCTGGAGCAAATGTAAGAGTAGGTCTTTTACTTCTGTTTATATATTGTGCAACTTTTAAAGAACGTTCATTGCATCTTAAAGATGGCAAAGAAATATTTAATTTGGATTTGCCGTACAAATTATTTGTTTCAATGAGAAGCTTGTCTAAATGCTTATAGTCGCTGCAGGAAAGAGAAGAAAAGGCTACTTCTTCAAAACCTGTAGATTCTATACCCTTTTTTACAAGCTCTAACAATTTCTCAAGAGGTCTCTGCCTCCAAGGACGATAGTATTTTGAGGCTTGGCAAAAACGGCACTGTCCCGGACAACCTCTTGCAACTTCAATATTTAATCTATTGTGTACAGTTTCAACAAAAGGGATTATTTTTTTCTCCGGGAAATATGCGTTTTCAAGATTTAAAAGCCTCTTTTTTACTATAGGCTTTATATCAGAAGAAATAGGCGTTATGGACTTTACTGTGTTATCTTCGTTATATTCTACATTGTAAAAAGACGGAACATAAACTCCTTCTATACTTGAAAGTTTTTTTAATGTCTCTAGTCTTGAAAGTTTACCCTTTTTGGCTTCCTTGCATACCATTATTATATCTTGCAATACTTCTTCACCATCACCCAAAACAAATAAATCAAAAAAATCGCAAAAAGGTTCTGGGTTGGTTAATGCTGGACCGCCCGCTATAACAAGTGGATCCTCTTCATTTCTGTCTTTTGAAAGTATTGAAATACCAGATAAATCTAAAATATTAACAATATTAGTTGCAACCAACTCGCACTGTATTGATATTCCAAGAATGTCAAAGCTTCTTAATTGACTGTGAGATTCTAAAGAGAATAGCTTGAGTTTTTGCCTTCTTAATATATCTTCTAAATCTGTATCTGGAGCAAAAGCTCTTTCGCAACGAGCAAGGTTCTTCTCGTTTACTAAGTGATATAATATTTCAAGCCCTAAGTTTGATGCTCCAACTTCATAAATATCCGGAAAACACAAAACTAGAGAGAAGTCCGCAGACATATCAGCTGGATGAGAATTAAGTTCGCTATTTATATATCTTGCTGGCTTTTGTACTAGATTTAATATCTTTTCAATTTTTGATAAATTTTTCATAATGTCGTATATTATACATAATTTACTTATCACATCTTTGTTCAATTTCTTTGGGCGGAATATAAATGCACGAATATAAATTGCTTGAAATCATGGCTATAGGATTTGGTCTCGCACTAACTTTTGGCTTTATAACACAAAAGCTTGGGCTTTCTTCTATAGTAGGATATTTATTAGCAGGGTTTCTTATAGGACCATCTTCGCCTGGTTTTATTGCAGATCCCGCTCTAGCATTCCAGCTTTCCGAAGCTGGAGTTATTCTTTTAATGTTTGGTGTTGGGCTGCATTTTAAACTTGATGATCTGATAGCGGTTAAAGGTGTGGCTATACCCGGAGCTATTATACAAAGCAGTATCGCTACTGTGTTTACTACATTTTTGGGTTTAGCATTGGGTCTTAGTTTGAAGTCTGCCTTGATATTAGGTTTTGGACTTGCTGTTGCCAGTACTGTAGTACTTTTAAGAGTCTTGGAAGATAATGATATAACAAACACAATACATGGGCATGTAGCAGTAGGTTGGCTCGTTGTAGAAGACATTTTGACCGTACTAATACTTGTCGTTCTTCCAAGCCTTTCAACAGTATTGTCAAGCTCAAACGCAACGGAAGGAAGCTTTGATATACTTAAAGTAGTGAGCATAGCTATATTACGCATAACGCTTTTATGGATTATTGTAATGAAAGGCGGGGGAAAATTTGTCCCTTGGATTTTATCAAAAATTGTAAACACACGATCTCAAGAGTTATTTACTCTTGCAGTATTGGTTATAGCGTTTGCAACAGCAGTTTTAGCTGCATTTGTATTTCAAGCATCGTTTGCTTTAGGAGCTTTCTTAGGTGGAATGGTTGTTGGAAAAAGCAAATTAAGCCATCAAGCCGGTGCTGATATTCTACCGCTTAGAGACGCTTTTGCAGTTCTGTTTTTCTTAGCAGTAGGAATGCTTTTTGATTTTAAATTTTTAATTGAATATCCTGCTCTTATATGCATATGTCTTGTAATAGTTCTCTTGATAAAACCTTTAACTGCATTAATTACTGTCTCCATACTTGGTTATTCACCAAAAACTGCACTTACTGTTGCGGCAGGTCTTGCTCAAGTTGGAGAATTTTCATTTATACTAGCTCAGGAAGCGAGACGTTTAAATCTTGCAGGCAGCGAGGTTTACAATGCAATAGTAGTGTGTTCAATTATTTCAATAACCTTGAATCCATCAGTATTTGCAAGAATAACGACACTTGAAAACTTTTTAAGAACAAAGAAAGTATTATGGAATCTTTTAAATTTCAAAGTTGAAAAGAAAGGTATTAAAAACAATAAAAGTAACCAGTTTGTACAAAACATTCTGCCTGCAAAAGACTTTCCTGCTCAAAAGAATGCAATCGTCGTTGGCTATGGTCCAACAGGAAAACAAGTTGTAAATGTCCTAAAAGAACAAAATCTAAACCCTGTCATTATTGACATAAACATAGATACCATAAACAGTTTAAGTACTCAAGGATTTTCCGTAGTATATGGAGATTCTTCGCAAAAAGAAATTTTATTTGCAGCAGGAATAAAAAATGCAGAGTACTTAATTATTACCATACCATCTTTACCATTAACGTTGGAGACAGCTACTCTTGCTTCATCGTTAAACCCTAAAACAAGAATACTTGCCAGAGCGAGGTTTTTAGACCACAAAGAAAATCTTAAACAAGCAGGCGTTTCACAAGTTGCCTTTGAAGAAGCTGAAGTGGCAAAAGCCTTGACATCATTACTTCTTGATGACTTAGAAAACCAGAATCTACTTGCCACAGCCTCAGAAATGGCTTCTCAATCAACAGAAGAAGAAAAGCATAAATAAAAAAGCCTTCGGCGTGCAAATTATACATGCCGAAGGCTTTTAGTTTAGCTTTACTTTTTCTTTTTTTTGACTTTTGATTTAGATCTCTTAGGTTGAATCAACTGTTTTTTAAAGTGATGCAATTCATCTTTTAGCGCTTTTACTTCTTTGTGGGTCATAAAGCCCATTTTATCAACCGCATTTTTTACAGCTCCGTTAATCTTTTTTGATAAGTCCTTTTTCGCAGACTCCACGTGTTTAACTGTTTTGTCTATAAACTTTTTCCCTTCTGCAGCCTCAAGTTTGTTGTCTTTAACAAACTTCCTTGCCGCAGCTTCAACCTTATCCTTACTCTTCAGCACAAGACCCACACTCGCATAAAACGCGTTTTTCAAGTTTGACATGTTTTCTCCTCCCTTGAAAAAAATATTAACAAATAATTATACAAATTACAGCTTGCTTGTTGCACGTTTTGCTAGTAAATCAGCTTTATCATTTTTTATATTTCCCGTATGGCTTTTTATATGCCGCCACTCAATTTCCACCTTTGTTTGACGAATAAAGTTTACATAATCTTTTGAAAGCTCGTTGCCAGATTTCCATTTACCCGACGCAAATTTTTCTATTCCCTCATAGTCATAGTTAATTCTTATCTTTTTAACATTGTTTTCATCGCACCATTTTAAAGTTTCAATAACAGATTTCAACTCTCCACCAAATTGTCTAAACTGCGTATTGGGAACCGTTCCTGAAAGTTCTGCTTTTATTTCATTACCCAGATAAATGACGGCACCGTAACCTGTAGTTCCATTAATATAGGAACCGTCAACAAATGCCTCGTAAATACCGCTCTTAGCTGTATAAATTTCTGAACCATTGAGTTTGTTCCATAATGAATCTATAAGCAAATCTGTTTGGACGTCTTTTATTTGCCGTTTCAAAGAATACGTATCTTTTGTCGGTTTATAATAGATAAACAAATTTTCTTTTGTTATTCCTTTTTTTGTTTTAACAACAATCTTTAAAAGATAATCTTTAAAAGAATTATCATCAAAAATAAGATCTAAACCATTTTTATCAAATTCTTCTCTAAGTTCTAGTGCTTTATTTTTAAGTTCGTTTTTATACAATGTTGTTTTCTGTACGTTCATTTTCTCCTCAACTTACATGACGCTATTGGTGTCGTTTAGCAGATCTTTAGGAATCTCTTTGTTTGTAGGAGATCCCAATTCTTTTAACTTTTGAGCCCTTGCTACCAAACTGTCCTCTTTCTTATCAGAAGAAGAAAGCCTTTTTAAGGCTTCTTCCGTCTTGTCTTTTGCTTCTGTTATTTTTCTATTGGCATCAAGCAAAATTTCAGCAAAAGTTACAAATTTATCGTAAAGATTTCCTCCTACTTTGGCTATTTCAAGAACATTTTTTTTCTGGTTTTCTTGACGCCAAATATACTCAACGGTTTTTAGAGTAGCTAAAAGCGTTGAAGGTGCAACTATTATAATATTTTTCTTAAATGCATAGCCTACTAAATCTGGCTTATCTGCAACTGCCAGAGAAACAGCACCTTCTATAGGCACAAACATTAAAACATATTCAGGTTGGTTAAGTCTCTGCAAATTGGCATAATCTTTTTCCGCAAGCTCATCAATGTGTTTTTTTATACTTACGGAATGCTCTTTTAAATAAATCTTTTTATCAGCTTCATTTTGAGAATTATAATATTTTTCGTAAGCTCCTAGAGATGTTTTTGCGTCAACAACTATGCGTTTTCTATCGGGTAAGTTAACTATATAGTCTGGAATCTTTCTTCCGCTTTCTTCTTTAAACTGCTCTTGAGAATTATAATGCACACCTTCTATCATACCCGCATACTCAAAAATTCTTTCTAAAGTAAGCTCTCCCCATATCCCTTGTAATTTATTCTCACCTTTTAAGGCTCCTGCGAGATTATTGGCTTCTTCGCTTACCTGCTTATTAAGATTAATCAATTTTTCCAATTCTTTCTGTAATCCAGATATTTTTTCTGCTTCATATATTTGGAGATTTTCAACCTTGTTTTTAAACTCATCAATTTTTACTTTAAACGGTGCGACTACATTTTCCAAAGAAGTTTTATTCAAATCCGTAATTTTCGCATTTTTTTCCTCTAAAACTTTTGAAGCAATATTCTCAAATTCTATTTTCAAAGAATCGTTTATGCCCAATTGTCTTTTAATATTTTCCTCTAAATCTTTTATCTTCTGTTCTTTAGCCGCATTATCTTTTACAACCGCCATATACTTGTGCAGAAGAAAAGAAACTCCAGCGATAATTCCAATCAAAATATATAAAATCGCACTCATATTCATTTTAGTATCGGAAATTTTATATAGAAAGTTGTACCTTTTCCTATAACACTCTTAACCGATATTTCTCCTTTCAAATTTTTTACTATGCCATAACATATTGATAAACCAAGACCTGTACCTTTGCCAGTTTCTTTTGTCGTGAAAAATGGATCAAATATTTTAGAAAGAATCTCGGGAGCAATTCCAGATCCTGTATCAGATACGCTCAAAATATAATTACCACTTTCCTCTTCAGTTTTTATAGTAATTTTTCCTCCGTTAGGCATAGCGTCTTTAGCATTCAGTAAAATATTTAAGATTACTTGCTGCATTTGCATAGCGTTTGATTTAATAAAAATAGAAAATTTTATTAAATCTTTAATAATTTCTATTCCAGCTTTGGCAAAACCTTTTTCAATTATAAGTAAAGTGGACTCCACAACATTATTTAAATCTATGTCGCGAATATCCGCTGAATTCATTCTTGCAAATTCAAGCATATTTTTAATAATCTTTTGGCTTCTTAAAGCGGCGTCATAAATATTTTTAAGCCCTTTTTCGGTTTCGCTGTCAAGTTTTTTATTTCTGGATAACACTTGAGCAAATCCTATAATAATACTTAAAGGGTTGTTTAACTCATGAGATATGCTTCCTGCAAGTTCTCCAAGTGCAGCTAATTTATTTTTTTGTATCAATGAGGCTTGAAGGCTATCTCTTTCAATCTGCATTTTTCGCTCTTCAGTTACATCTAACAATACTCCTATTATTCCTCCAAAGTTTCCATCAATATTTTTAAACGCTGCCTTATAGAAAATCAAATTTTTTATTCCCTTATCTGATAAAGATACTGGTAGTTCGTAGGAAATTGGCTTCATATCTTTTGATATTTGTAAATCAGTTTTCATTGAAAATAATATAGCTTTTTGATCAGAAAATAAGTATTCGGTTGAATTTCCTATTATTTCGCTCTTTGAGTGCGATACTATTTCTTCAAATGCCTTATTGCAGCCTGTTAAACGCATTTGTGCGTCTTTATAGTAAACAGCCACTGGAATATTATCCAATAAAGATTGCAAAAACTGAAACTGCTCTTCAAGAGCTTTTTCAGCTTTCTTTGCCTCTGTTATATCAAGACCCGAGAAAATATAGCCAATCACTTTCCCAGAAACAGAAAATTGAGGAATAATATACATAAGAACATCTATGTATGTTCCGTCTTTTCTGCGGCAAAGCCATTCAAGACCACTTTTTCTTTCTGAACTTACTGCTTTGTTAAATGTTATGGATTTTTTATTTTTATCAAAAAATATTATTTCAGAAAAATCTGTCTGAATAAGCTCTTCAATATCATAACCAGTTAAAATGCGAGTTCCTCCACCACAAACCACTATTCTGCCTTGCAAATCTGTTGAAAGTATAATGATAGATTTTGCAGAATCCAAAATATCCTGATGCAATAATGCCAAGGCTAAAACTTTATTGGACTGATTTATTGAATAAGATATCAAGAGCAATATAATGACCAAAGCGCTTGTTATAAAATACCCTAAAGATTTAGACTGGTTTATAGTGCCTAAATGCGTTAACTTTACTACAGACCATTTTTCTCTATTTAAGAATTTTTTTGACACATAAAACTGTTTGTTATTTATTGAAATAATATCTTTATCTCTTACTTCCGACAATAGCAAAGACTTTCTTTTTCCCAATACACCATCAGGGTTCCATAAATTTTTAACACTTGCATTTTCCTCGCCAGATATTAAAATTCTACCACGCTCATTTATTATAAAAGCATTATCAAACTCATTTAATTTCTTAACAATCCCAAGTACTGAATCTTTTACAAAAACAATACCATCTTTGCCATATATACTATTATTAATTACATAAGCACAGTAAAAAGATCTATCGTTTATATAACTATTTTCCTTAATAAGAGCTTTATTTTTAATCAATGTTTTCAAATGTTTAAAAAATTTTGCGTTTTCATTATAGATTTTATTTTTTTGTGAGAAATTCATATCCGGATAATTTGAATAGAAAACAATTTTACCATCCATGTCCAAAACACCCACTAAGGAAACATCAAAACTATTTTTATATGCATTTAGCATTTTGGCAATTCTAGGAGCATTATCAGAAGATGGATTAGACAAAGATTCTTTTAAAAATGGCGAATTGGATAAAGATTTGGATATTTGATCTATTTTCTCAAAAATAATTGAAGATGTTACAAGTATATCTGTACTTGCTGAATCTGTATTTTCTATAATCGTCTTTTTTGCATCTGTTTCAAGATAATTGGAAAAGAAAAATCCCAAGAGAAACAACAAAACTAAAATAGAAGCCAAAGGAATGTGTTTCCAATAAAACGGAATATAATCGTATATTTTTACATTTTTCTCTTTTAAGATTTTAAAATATTTGAAAATTAAATTTGATATTGCAAACACCGAACAAGCTATTATCGTCCGTATCATAGCAAATATTTCTGTGGAATCTACATTCAGAAATATTAAAATTTTTAAAATGCAAACATTAATACCAAAAAACGCCGAACAGACAATTATCGCCAAGATTTTGTTTTTCTGTTCAGAAGCAGCTTCGTAATATCTGTACTCCATAAGCAAAATAAGCAGCCAAGCCGTAACAAAGAAACAAATAAACAAAAGCATTTTAAATACGACAATACCGTAAAAACAATATCCAATCAAAGGGATAGTAATCAGCGGAAATATAGAATACTTTATTACACTACTGCGTTTAGAGATTTTTAAATATGCGACTTCTGCTCCGAGAAACAGAAAAATATCGCAGACATAAACCAAAAACCAATATATAGCTGATAGAAGTGTGCTTGAAATAACATCACCGTATGAGAAGGTCTCTATAAACTTAACAAATGCTTCGCAAACGGCAAATAAAATAAACCAATGATATGAAATTTTATTTAATTTTGTTCTTTGCCCAATAAAGCAAGCCAAAGCAAGAAATATATATGACCATGCAGAAATAAAAAGTATGTAATTATAGTTTTTACCAAGGAAATCCATTTAATGCCCGATAAAATGAATCAATTTTAAAATTTGCTTGCGCGGCAAATTTCTTTATAATTGCAATATTTGCAAAAAAAAGTGTTACAGGCAACAGGGAACTCTTTTTTATCTTTAGGTATGTTTTTCTCAATATCAATCAAATACTCATACATATCTTTTGTCTCTAATTCTACAGTATTTGCAAATTCAGATACAGATATATCATTGATTTTTACATTTTTTTCTTTGTATTCAGGATAAAGATATACAATCATTGGCACTATATCTGCAGCTTTCTTTTCAAAATGGTAGTTCGCCCAGAGAGAGTATCCAGTCAATTGCTTTGAATGTTTAACATCGTCACATTTGCCGGTTTTCCAATCTATAATATATATTTTATCTCCTATGGGAAATAAAAAATCTACTTTGCAAAACGCTTTATAATTATTTATTCTTGTTTCTCCAAAACCTGCAGGCTCTATAACCCACTCTGAGCTTTTGGGAACGGCATTTTTTTCAATCCAAGAAAAACGAGAGCTATTTAAAAAATTCTCAAGTATATTTTTAACTTTTAAGTATATTTCTTGAACGGGAATTAAATCGCCATTGTAGTAATGTTCAAAGAAAGTTTTAGTACCACAATATTCTTGAGTCATATTAAACGCATATTTAAAAAATTTATCTTTGTTTATTGGTTTTGAGCTCTTTTGAAATCTTTGAAGCATGTCTCTTATAACGTCATGGACAATATTTCCTATTTCTAAAGCCTTTGAAGTTAAACTCTTTAAAAATACAATTTTCTCAAGAGGATTTTCTTTATCATACTTTGCATAATAATCATAGAAATATTGACGTTTACAGTTTGAAAATCTGTCGTACCTTGATATAGACCAACCCAAAATATCAGTATATGGAAACTTCTTTATTTCATTCATCGTTGAAAATCTCCGAAATCGCTTATCATAATATTATAAATCAATGTCCTATTATACGCTCTACCGCAAGAACAACAAACACTCCTGCAAACAACATAACCGACGTAATTTTATCCTTTGACTTATGTGTTTCTGGTATCAAATCTGAAGCTGAAAGAAAAATAAAAGACCCTGCCGTTATTCCTAAAAATGCCCCTACCATATGTAAGGGCATTCCTTTAAACAGACATAGACCGAGTATTGTGCCAAGAGGCGTAAATAACGCAGTAAGAAGAGAAAAAAGAAAAATTTTCTTTTTAGAACTACCTTTATGAAGCAAAATTCCAGAAATAGTTATTCCATCTGGAAGTTTGTGAAGCAAAATAGCAAGCGTTGTAAGAATTCCTAATTCTGCATTAGCCTCAAAGCCAATAGCTATCATAAGTCCATCAATAATTGAATGTAGAGATAAACCTACAACAGAAGCTACATGCGTGTGAGTGTGGCACTCATGATCGTGGCATGGGTGAAATAAAACAATAAATTGCAAAAAAAACATAAACAAAAAACCAGTTAAGACATAAAACATCGTATTGGAATTTAACTCAAATCCCTCTGGTATTAAATGAGCAAAAGCAAGAGTAAGCATAACGCCAGCTGCAAAATTTATTATAAGAAAAGAATTTCTTTCAGACCATTTATGAAATGTTAAAATTATTAAAGCTCCCACCATCGCTGCACTTGCAGCTATCAAGGAATAAACAATTTCCATTTTTTCTCCCAATCTAATCAAAAGAAAGAGCCTGCCGAAAAATTAGCAAAAACTAATATTACAACGGCAGGCAGCACTCTTTGTATAAAAAAGTTAAGCTATCTTTGATTTATTTTCCAATGTGTATTTTATAACATTACCCATCATAGCAACAGCTTTCTCAGGATAATGCCCTACTGATGTTTCAGCTGAAAGCATTGTATAGTCAGTTCCGTCCAAAACCGCATTAGCCACATCGCTGACTTCTGCTCTTGTAGGCACAGGATTTTTAATCATACTTTCCAACATTTGCGTAGCCGTAATTACAAACTTATTGCGTAATTTGCATTTCTTTATTATGTATTTTTGCATTACAGGCACAGAATAAACAGGCAAAGACACGCCCATGTCACCTCTAGCAACCATTATTCCGTCAACAACATTAAGAATTTCATCAATATTATTGATTCCAGACATATCTTCAATTTTAGCTACAAGATTACATTTAGCTTTCTGTTCTTTTATTATGTCTATTATGGGTTGCATGTCAGCAGCATCTCTAACAAAAGAATTTGCCACGTAATCAACCTTTTGACCCAAAGCAAAAAGCAGACCTTTAAGATCTTTATCTTCTAAAGGTTTAAATTTTAGTTTTGCATCAGGAATGTTTACACCTTTATGGGTTTTTAAAACATAGTCCATCTGAACTTCAGTAACAAGCTCATCTTCTTTTGAAGATAAAACTTTTAATACAAGGTTCCCATCGTCTATAAAAATTGTAAGACCTTTTGTAATATCCGTAAGAGGATTTAGATAATCTATTGAAATTTCTTTACTGTTTCCTACTATATCTTTATTAGTAAGAATAAGCTGTTGACCTTTCTTTAATTCTACTTTCCCCCCTTCAATTTTCCCGACTCTTATTCTGTGACCTTCCAAATCGGCAAGAATTTTTATATCTTTCTTATACTCTTCGTTCAAAGTCCTTATCAAAGAAATATCTTTTTCATACTCCGCAAAAGTCCCGTGTGAGAAATTAAGCCTTACTATAGCCATACCGCTATCAGCTAGATTCTTCAAAATTTCAAGGGAACGTATTGCTGGTCCCATTGTACAAACTATACCTATTTTGTTCACCTGCTACTCCTTTATTTTACCATTTATCAAGACTAAAAATTAAAATTAACTAATAAAACACCCTGACAATTGGATAATTACATATTTATATGGCGCTGTATTACATATAACACATCTAATATTAATGTTTGCTTGGATAGGGCAGAAGTCGGAAGAAAAATTTTCACAATCAAACAATATAATGCAAACAAAATACCATCTTAAGAGATTCTATTTTATATAAATCCTAACCCTGAAGTCAAACTTAAACATGCAATTTTGTATAATGGCTTCTATGAATAAAATTGAGTTATTATCACCCGCAGGGTCAAAAGAAGCGTTTATTGCCGCAATTGAAGCCGGTACAGATGCAGTATATTGCGGATTACAAAATTTCAGCGCAAGAAGTAAAGCTCAAAACTTTAGCAGTTATGATTTTTATAATTATACAGCTTATGCTCACAAAAAAAATGTAAAAGTTTATGCTGCTTTTAATACTCTTTTACAAGAAAATGAAATTCATGCAGCTGTAAAACAATTAAACTTTTTATCTCAATCTGGAGTTGATGCGTTAATTGTACAAGATTTAGGAATAGCAAACATTGTAAAAAAATATTTTCCTAATTTAAAACTCCATGCAAGCACACAACTGTCAATACACAACAGCTACGGTGTTTTTGAAGCTCAAAAAGCAGGTTTTAAAAGAGTAGTTTTATCCAGAGAACTATCTTTCCAAGAGATTAAATCTATTGCAAAAAACACAGATATTGAACTTGAAATTTTCGGACATGGAGCCTTATGCTTTAGCGTATCAGGTCTTTGCTTAATGTCCAGCTTTATCGGCGGCTGCAGTGGAAACAGAGGCAAATGCACACAGCCTTGCAGAAGAAAATGGGAAATTAGTAATAAAAACGGCTTTTATCTGTCTCCAAAAGATTTTGATTTATCAGGACATATAAAAGAACTCAAAGAGTCAGGCATAACTTCCTTAAAAATTGAAGGACGAATGAAAAATCCACAGTATGTTTATAATACTGTAAAAGCGTACAAAACTCTGATTAATAGTTGCGATGACAACCTATGTAAAGATGCTAAAGAGTTACTCAAGCAAGACTTAGCAAGGACAAAAACAACTTTTAATTTCATAAGAAAATCTGAAGATATTTTTACGCCAGAAATGCCAAAACAGATAGGCTTATATTTAGGTAAAATTATATCTGTAAATAATAACACTATAACATTAGACACAGATACAAGTTTAAATATCGGTGACGAACTAAAAATTGCAGACGCATTAAAAGATATTTCTTATAAAGCTCAAATTCTAAACATAAAAAATGTTTCAGGAAAGTATGAGTTAGAAATTAATTCAAGTCTTGTAAAAAAAGGCATGCTTGTTTTTAAAACTTCAGACATAAAAATAGCAAAAATTATTGAATATATATTTACTAAAACTGCTATCTCAAAACAAAAGTTTACAATAAAAGATAAAAGTTTAGCTTTACCTGTATTTAAAAGCAACAAAACTTTAGAAGAATTATTTTTAAAAATTGACGATCCCAACTGGCTTGCATATATTAAAGATAAAAATATATATCCTGTTTTTGTTTTAAATAAAGAAAATATTAAAAACACAGATTTATTCAAACGCTTTAATTATTTTGAACTACCTGCATACATAGAAGAATTTGATTTGCAAGAATTTCAAAAAGCTGTAGATACTATAGCAATGCACGACAAAAACAAATTTTTTATAAACAATTTATCTCATTTTCACTTTTTTAAAAATAATAAAATTTCTCTTTATGCTGGAAGTTTTATATACACTTTAAATTCTTTTTCTGTAGATTTTTTATTTAGCAAAGGCATTAAAAATTTTACATTTTCCCTAGAAGACGATTTGAAAAACATTACCATTCTTGCAAAAAAAAATCTTTACTCAAACAGCATTTTTTATATTTCAGGATTCCCTGTTTTAGCTGTTTCTCTTATGACACCGCATAAAGATTTAATTCAAAACAAACAATTTATAATAAATTCTTCAAGGGATTCATTTCAAGTAATAAACAAAAATGGCAAAATTTATATTACCACTCAGTTTCCTGTAATGCTTTTTAATAAACTTAATACTCTAAAAAAACTAAAAATAAATAAATTTATAATAGACCTTTCTTTTATTAAACCTAATAAAATTTATTTAGATTTTATTCTGGATGCATATAAAAAACAATATCTCCTTCAAAATGATGTTGAGTTCAATTTTGAAAGAGGACTTAAATAAAAATAATATATTTTACAGTTTTTTTTCATTTCCGTTTCTTGTAAATTTCATACAAAATTACTGCACAAGCGCATGAAGCGTTAAGTGAAGATATGGTGTTTTTTTGAGGTATTGATATTAAAAAATCACAGCATTTTTTGGTTAAACTGTGAAGTCCAAAACCTTCGCTTCCTATGATTACAGCCAACGGAAAAGGCAAATCTGCATCTTCTAAACTTTGTTCGCCGTTTTCCGCACCGACTATCCAAAAGTTATTTTCTTTTAATAAATCTATTGCCTGATTTATATTTGCAACTTTTGATATTGGAATATGTTCTACAGCTCCAGCAGATGCTTTTGAAACGGTTTCATTTACACCTGCAGCTCTCCACTTGGGTATTACAACACCGTCAGCTCCAAAAGCTACGCAATTCCTTATTATTGCACCCAAATTATGAGGATCTTCTATACCGTCTAATATTACAAGTAACGATTTTGGCGAAGATTTTGATTGTTTTATTAAATCTTCAAGCTCTATGTACTCTGTTGGCGAGACTTCTACAGCAATGCCTTGCGATTTCTCTGAAAACCTGTCAAGTTTTTCAGGAGGAACTGTATGCACGGCAATACCTTTTTGTTTTGCAAGATTAATAATTTCTGTAACTGCAGAACCTCTTGCAGTCTGCGAAACCATCAATTTGTTTACAGTACGTTTCCCTATACATTCGGTACCTTTTAAAATTTTAATATTCCCAAGACATAGTTGCGAAAATTTTATATAAAAAACTATTCAAGGGTTCTATTTTTATCTGCCAATTTAGAAGCCGCTTTGTCAATATTAGATGCATTTATTTCATCAAAAATTTCAACAGAAATTTTTTTTACTAAATTTATTTTATTTTCATCTTCTTTTGCAAATTTTGACAAAACAAAATCAGACATGTCCATAAATTTTGGCAAAGGACCTATGCCGAATTTTATTCTTGGAAATTTATCCGTATGAAGCCGTTCTATGATGGATTTTATGCCATTGTGTCCGCCTGCAGAACCTGACATTCTAATTTTATATCCGCCAAGAGGGATAGAAAAATCATCGTAACAAATAACTATCTCTTCCGTACTGATTTTATAATATTTTGCAAAAGATGATACGGCGTCTCCGGAAAGATTCATAAAAGTAGTAGGCTTCAAAAGCCATACTCTCCCTATAGAAGAACCCTCATAAAAAGAAATATCCGCCACATTGTCCCAATTTTTAAACTCAAGACCTTTAGCCAAAGCTATTGAGTCTAGAACCATAAAACCGAGATTATGACGGGTATTTTTATATTTATGACCAGGATTGCCAAGTCCGACAAAAAGCTTAATCTGTTTAGACACCGGCAACTCCGTAATCTATTTTATTATTTCTTTGCTGCTGGAGAAGGAACTGCCGCTGCTGCTCCTTCCTCACCTTCTTTATCCTTCTTGCCTTTGCTTATAACCTCTGGCTGAGCAGGCTCTGTTCCCACTGCCGCTTCTGCAGGCTTTTCTTCCTCAACTTTTGCAGCTATAACATTAATAATCAATGTTGAAGGATCCTGAATATAATCAATACCTTCAAGTTTAGGCAAGTCAGCTATGGTTATTCCCTGACCTATGCCAAGCGCACTTACATCTACGCTAATCTTTTGAGGAATATTTTTAGGTAATGCTTTAACTTTAACTTCTCTAACGATAAATTCCATTGTTCCGCCAAAATTCTTAACGCCGTCTGCAACGCCGTCAATGTGTATAGGAACTAAAACTTCAACTTTATCTTCAAGAGAAATGGAGCGAAAATCTATGTGAATAGGAACCTGAGTCAAAACATCTCTTTGAATTTCTTTCACAATAGCTGGCTTCTTGCCGTCTTTAAAGTTTAAATCTATAATTACATTTGCTCCATTTGCTTCTATTACTGAAGCAAAAGCTTTAGCATTAACAGATATAGATTCATGTTTAACATTTTTTCCATAAAATACAGCTGGAATTTTTCCTTCTTTTTTCAAAGAAGAAAGTTCTCCCTTAGTACCTGATGCTCTTAATTCAACATCTAAAATTACTTCATTCATTACAATCCTCCATTGTTATTACAACAGCAGTTTATTTTTATAGGAATAATGCGCTTATTGACTCATCATCTGAAATTCTCTTAATAGCTTCTGCCAATATTGGCGCAACACTCAGCACAACAATCTTGTCATTTGGTCCCTCTTTTGACAAGGGAATAGTATCAGTTATTACAAGCTCTTCCAAAGCTGAATTTTGAACTCTCTGCTTTGCTTCTCCAGAAAGAACTCCATGGGATGCTGCAGCAAGAATTTTTGCAGCGCCTTTTTCTTTTATGACATCTGCAACTTTTGTCAACGTACCTGCAGTATCAACTAAATCATCTAATATTATACAAGTTTTATCTTTTACTTCTCCTATAATGTTCATTATAGAAGCCTCATTAGGGCGAGGTCTTCTCTTATCAACTATTACCAAGTCCGCATGGATAAGCTTTGCAAAAGACCTTGCTCTCTCTACGCCACCTGCGTCAGGAGAAACCACAGCCACGTCTTTTAAATTTTTATCCTGAAAATATTTTGACAAAATAGGCTTGGCATAAAGGTGATCAACAGGGATATCAAAAAAACCCTGAATCTGCCCAGCGTGCAAATCCATAGTTAAAAGCCTTGTAACACCAGACGTTGCTAAAAGATTTGCAACAAGTCTTGCCGTAATAGGTACTCTAGGTTCGGCTTTTCTATCTTGTCTTGCATAACCATAATAAGGAACAACAGCAGTTATTCTTCTTGCAGACGCTCTCTTTAAAGCGTCCGCTATAATTAAAAGTTCCATTAAGTTTTCATTAACTGAAGGGCATGTAGGCTGAATTATGAAACAATCTGCTCCTCTGACGTTGTCAACTATTTTTACCTGAATTTCTCCATCGCTAAAATGCCCAACTTTTGCTTCGCTCAGCTCAACGCCAAGCTTTTGAGTAATTTGCTTTGCAAGCTCTATATTAGCGTTACCTGAAATAATCTTAAGTTTCATAATGCCCCTCTTAGCCCTTCTTTAAACGAAAACAACGTTTATTTCAAAATAATTCTTTATTTTATTATTCTACGCTTTAATTCTTGTCTTGCTCTTGCTATTGCAAGTTTACCTGCCGGGACATCGCGGGTTACAGTTGATCCTGCAGCTATTAAAGCATTATTGCCGACTTTAACAGGAGCAATAAAATTAACATTAGAGCCTACGAATGAATTTGAACCAATAACCGTTTTATGCTTGTTTATCCCGTCATAATTACATGTAATCGTACCAGCGCCTATATTTACATCTTCTCCTACTTCGGCGTCGCCTATATATGAAAGATGATTAACTTTAGAATTCTTTGCTATTACAACTTTTTTCGTTTCCGAGAAATTTCCTACTTTTACGTTGTCTTTTAAAACTGATCCCGGTCTTATATGCGAGAAGGGACCGATTTTAACATTCTTGCCAATCACGGCTCCATTTATGTAAGAATAAGAAATTATGCTCCCGTCGTCTATCTTAGCATCAGTTATATAGCTTGAGCCTTTCAAAACGCAGCCTTTGCCTACAACAACACTTGTGTCAATAAAAACGCCCGGATATATAATAGTATCCTGCCCTATTTTTGCATCGTAAGAGATATATACTTTATCTGCGTCTATAATGCTTACGCCGCTTTCAAAAAGCCTTTTTATTTTTCTATCCTTTAATAGAGCTTCTGCTTGCGAAAGTTCTAATCTGTTATTTATACCCTTTACTTCATTTTCATCTTTTGTAACAGTTAGAGACACACTTTTGCTCATACTTTTAAGTATTGCAACCGTATCGGTTATATAGTATTCTTTTTTAGAATTATTAGGCTTAACTTTTGAAAGAGCCTTCCATAAATTCTTATCAAAACAATATATACCAGAATTTATCAGATTTATCCGTTTTTCAGAAATATTTGCATCTTTTTCTTCAACTATTCTTTCCAAAAAACCATCTTTTTTTACTATTCTGCCATAGCCAAACGGATTTGCAACTTCAGCAGCTAAAACAGTAAGAGAAGAAGCAGTTTTGTCATTATTTTTTATCAAGGCTGACAATGTTTTAGCGTTGATAAGAGGAACATCACCGCTTAAAACCAAAATATTTCCATTGTAATTCTTTAAAACTTTCTCCGCCTGCATAACTGCATGTGCGGAACCAAGCTGCTCTTTTTGATAAACAATCTTTAAATTCTTTACGCTTATTTCTGATAAATATTCTTCAACTTTGTCCGCTTCATAACCCAACACTAAAACAATATTATCAGGCTTTAAAGAGGAAACAGAATCTATAACCCACTTTATCAATGGTTTGCCTGAAAGATTGTGCATAACTTTCGGCAAAGAAGACTTCATTCTTGTTCCTACGCCTGCGGCAAGTATAACTGCTGAGAAATTTTTCATAATAAATCCAAAAAATTCCCTTTATATAATTACTCTAAAGGGAATATTCATACACAATTGTTAAGCTAAATTATACAAAATTATTGGCAAAACCCAAAATGGGAAGCGGTTAAACGAAAATTTTTAAATCAAATCGTCATCACCAAGAGGCAGTAAAGGTTCTCCCGAGGCTTGAAAAAGTATATTTTCACGGTCAATAAACCTAATAAAGTAATAAACCCAGCCAAATTCATTAAACTCATTATCTTCCTGCTGTATAAACTCACCTACTTCTTCATTAGGATTTTCCCAAATTCTAGGGGATGTCAAGCTGCCGTTCCATGGATGTGCGTCACATTGAGCTCCTAAAAAAAGCATACTCATTAATACTAATTTCTTCATTATAATTCCTCTTTAAATTAAATTTTAAAAGCTAAAATATTTTTTAATTATAGATAAAACATATAACCATTTTCTGACGAATACTTTTGAGCGTCAAGAACAAGATTTTCAAGACTTATTGCCAAAAGCGTTGCTTTAATTGAAGCGTCCAATTTTTCTAAAACAGAATTTTGAATTGTCTTCTCTATACCATTCTCGCCTTCAATAAAAGATTCCTGAGACTTCTCAAATAATGAGACTTCTATAGCTGATAATATGTCAAATGCAGTTATACTATTGGAAGGTCTTGCAAGCTGATATCCTCCGCGAGATCCTTTTATGGACGACACAAGATCAGCGCGTTTAAGAAGGGAAAATACTTGTTCCAAATATATCTTTGAAATCTTTAGTCTTTCAGCTAAACTCAAAACTGTAACATATTCGCCAGTATTATATTTTTGCGCTAAACATATCATAGATGCAAAACCATATTTAACCTTAATAGATACTCTCATACAAGAACCCCTTAATATTTAACTGTTTAAGTATTCTATACATAGAAAAAATAAATGTCAATTTTCAACAAAATATTAATGTTCATAGAATAATTTTGTATAATTATGCTGATTTATAAATTGAGAATTTATAAACTAAAAGGTGGATTTTAAAAATGCAGAAAATTATCGTCGCTTTATGTTTTAGTTTGATCTATACATTTTTATACATTACAGAAGTTTTAGCAGAAAACAAGAATCTCTTTAAAATAGAAAGGAATAAAAATGCTAATGTTGTTATGTATGACGCAAGGCTGGATTTAAATGGCAACATAAACAAAAAAAATCCTGTGGATGCCTATTGGATTTTGTATGCAAAACAAGGACAACGTGAAGAAATTACAGCTTTTGAAAAAAAAGCTTATGGCTATACTGTAACTGCCAATGACGATGACGACAATTCATATAACTTAGTTTTAAAAGCTGTTAAAGACAGACCTATGAAAATTGTCTTAGTAAACGGCGAGTACAAAGCTGAAATTCTTATAAATAACGAAAAGGCTTACCTTTCATCAGTTTATGTATCAGCAAGCGATGCGTTGATTCCAAAAGTATCTTATATAATCCTTACAGGAACAAAAATAAATACCGGCGAAAAAGTTACCGAAAAAATAATTGAAACTAAATAATTAAATAGGATTTCTTAATCTATAAATTTGTAGATTAGCACAACGACTTCCTATAATTAAAATACAATTACCAACTTAAACAGTATCAACAACAGCATCATTATCATCGTCATCATCAATAAGGTTAGATGATGACGAAAGCATTGGAATAGGAGTTTTGTCAACTTTATCCAGATTGTCTCCTGTAAGATAATAATCTGTTTCTTTTGTAACTAACCCGCTTAACAGCAGCACAGCTATTAAATTAGGTATAGCCATAAGAGCATTGAAAGAATCTGCAATATTCCATACCACGCCCAAAGGCATAACTACTCCAAGAAAAGCAGTAATTACATAAATAATCCTATAGGGAAGATTAGATTTTATCCCAAAAAGATATTCCGTACACCTCTCTCCATAATATGACCAACCCAACGTTGTGGTAAAAGCAAATGTTATAAGTCCAAAAGTCAAAATAACAGGACCTACATATTTTATTTGGCAAAAAGCTATATGTGTAAGAATTGCTCCATTTATACTATTTAAGTCCACAGCTCCCTGTTGAGCCATAATACTTGAAACTAAAACTATACCGGTAATAGCGCAAATAACAACAGTACTCCAAAATGTACCTGTGCTTGATATAAGAGCTTGTCTAACAGAATTTTTAGTTTTTGCTGCTGCTGCCACAATAGGAGCTGAACCCATGCCTGACTCGTTTGAAAATAAACCTCTTGCCATACCGTGTCTTACAGCTGCCATAATGCTTGCCCCTATAAAGCCACCACCTGCTGCCCTTGGCGAGAAGGCGCACTTAACAATTTCTGCAAGTGCAGGCAAAATATAATGGCTGTTTATAAATAAAATTACTATACAGCCCATTACATATAAAGCAGCCATTAAAGGCACTAACTTTACACAAAAATCAGAAATTGATTTTAATCCGCCAAGTATAACCAAAGACAAGAAAATTGCTATGCCTACAGCCGACATCCACATTGGCACACTAAAGTTTTCATTTAACACAGTAGCTATAGCGTTTGACTGTACGCTGCTGCCTATGCCAAACGCCGCTATACTGCCAAATAAAGCAAATAGTATTCCTAGGAACTTTAAATTAAGTCCTCGCTCTAAAGCATACATAGCACCACCAAGCATTGTGCCTTTAGTTGTTTTTACTCTATATTTAACAGCAATTAAAGATTCAGCATATTTAGTAGCTATACCAAAAACACCAGTAAACCACATCCAAAGAACAGCTCCCGGTCCGCCAAGAGCAATTGCAGTGCCGACGCCAATAATGTTTCCTGTGCCAACGGTTGCAGCCATAGCAATAGCAAGAGAACTAAAAGCTGAAATATCGCCTTCGCTTTCTTTGTCGTGTTTAACAGAAAGTTTAATGCCTAAAAAAATCTTTTTTTGGATAAAGCGGGTTTTGAATGTAAGATAAAGGTGAGTACCGAGGAGAAAAATCAACATGGGAGGACCCCACAGATACGAGTTCAACCAATCTACAAACGCGCTAAAGTTTTCCATTAGCTACCCCTTTTATCGCAAGAAGTTGTTGAATCATCGTCACGACGACAGTTTAGCATAAATGAGTAAAACTTGCAAAAGAAAAACAAAAGATATAGAATTGTTACACGGTAGTTAACTATTTTAAGGAGAAGTAAAGATGAAGAAATTTGTGTTGTTTGCAGCAATGTTTGCAGTATTTACTTTTGCATTGGCAGCTTGCGGAAGCAAAAAAGCAGAAGAAGCTCCTGTAGCTGAAGTAGTTGAAGTTGCAACAGATACAACAACAGCAACCGCTGCACCTGAAGCTTCTGAAACAAGCAAATAAGCAAAAAGTATGAATTTAGATAGACCTTCCAATTGGAATAATTGGGAGGTCTATTTTATTTGTTAAAGCTTGCACAAAAAATCAACAAGAATGTCTCAAAATTGAGACATTCTTGTTGATTAATAAAAATACTCTTTTAAAATTTAAAACTAGAAGCTAAACGCTGTCCTTATACCATATACAAGAACATTCTTATCTGCGTTTGAAGTGCCTGTCAAAACATTTCCGCCTCTTGGATTTGCAAAATATTGAAAAGCCGGCGTGAGAGCAATATAATTGTTGATTGTGAACTTATAATAAACTTCAAACTGTGTTTCTGCTCCATCTTTATAAGTTCCGTTATTATACTCTTTAATAAAACCTTTTGCATCTGAAGAACCGTATATTTGACCAACAGCAATGCCCAAGACATCATTTTCTCTTGACCACTTAGAACCTTTAAATTGAGCTCCTATGCTCCACATTGCGGAAAGAGGTAAAGCAAAACTATTAACTTCCTTACCATTTGCATCTCTATCATGATCACCGAAAGAATGTTCTTTATATCCGCATCTTGCAAATATTCCAAAGTCATCATTTATTGCTTGATCTATACTTACACCAAATCCATAAGATCCCGACTTTGAAGTATTGTCTTTATACTTATAGTGAATACCATTATTTCCCCATACGTACAATCTGTAGTTGCCGTTTGTAGAAGGTTTAAAATTAAACTGAGCAATATTTATTCCACTTGCATCAAAGTGATCTAAGTCTGTTGTAAAGTACGCATATGAAATATCAAGTTTTTCAAAAAGAGCATAGTTTAGTCTCAGTGCTGGACGCTGAGGAACTGAATCTATAGTCTTATCTCCAGCAAAAGCTCCTGTTAAGAACTGACAATTATCGTCTCCAGCAAAATTATTATCTGCAAAAAATGTCCAGAAATTTAACTTGCCGAAATCTACTGTGAGTTTATCATTTAGAATGGTCTGCTCATAATACAACTCTACAAGTTTTGCAAGAGTATTTGCTGCAGAATCTAAAGTCTGGTCCTCGTTTGCGTTTACTTGTCCGTATGTATTTACGCCGTTATTACCAGTTTGATCTAGTTCAAGTCCAGTACCTCTTCCGCCTTTAACACGCGCAACAACTTTTCCGTTTTCTTCAAACTTTTTAGTAAGTTTTATGTCAAATAAATATGACGCTGCAGATAGACCTTTATTTTTACCATCATTTGCCTCAGGAGTTCTCTGCATTATAACTGTTCCACCGACGTCTGCCATAATTCCTAAACTTTGCGTAACGCTGTCTGCAGAACCAAAAGCAGCGTTTGAAAGTAACAACGCTCCTAGCGATAAAAATGCTACTAATTTCTCTCTCACTTTAGTCCCCCTGAGTACATTTTCTGCTATGAAATAACTATACCTCATAGCTGATACATGACTTATATTAGCATTTTTTTAACCGAAAGTCTCAGTTTTAAGATTTTTTGCATCATTATTGTGACTTTCAACAAATTTTGTAAGAATAAGCGTTAGTGCTCCATCGCCAGTAACATTGCAGGCTGTGCCAAAACTGTCTTGCAGAGCAAATATTAAAAGAATAAGAGCTATAGCGTTATTATCAAAACCCAACACGCTTATAATAAGTCCAAGTGATCCTATTACTGTGCCTCCTGGTACACCAGGAGCTCCAACGGCAAACACTCCAAGCAGCAAGCAGAATAAAATCATTGTCTCAACGGAAGGCAATGCCCCATAATATATTTGAGAAACAACCATCACAAAGAAAACCTCAGTAAGCACAGAACCACAAACATGAATATTTGCAAAAAGAGGTATTCCAAAATCTACCATATCTTTACGCAAAACATCAGATTTTCTTGCACTTTCTAAAGCTATGGGAAGCGTTGCAGCAGAACTCATTGTACCTATGGCGGTAAGATATGCAGGACCATAATATTTTAAAACGCGAAATGGATTCTTTTTTGAGTATATAGCAGCAACTGTGTAAAGAACTGTAAGCCATATATAGTGTCCTAAAATAACAATCAAAACAACTATTGCAAAAATAGGCAATTGTTTTGTAATAACTCCTTCATATGCCAAAGAGCAGAATGTAAGAGCTACAAAAACTGGAAGAATAGGAATGAGAATTCTTGTTACTATTGAAAGGATAATTTTATGAAATTCTTCAAGCAAACTAATGATTGTTGTAGATTTGTTCCAGCAGGCAGCAATACCAATCAAAACAGAAATCATCAAAGCGCTCATCACGCTTATAATAGGAGAAAGCCCTAACTCAAATATAGCCTTTGGCAACTCTTTTGGTTGATTTACTGTAGAGCTTATATTTAAATGAGGAATAATTTCAAACCCGCTAAAGCAAGACATAAATGCAGCACCTATACTTGAAACATACGCTAAAACAAATGCAAGTGCTAAAACTTTTGAAACATTTTGTCCCAGTCTTGTAATTGAAGGTGCAATAAAACCTATAATGATTAACGGCACACAGAAAAATATAAAAGATCCTAAAATATTCTGAATGCTAACAACAACTTGCATTAAATAAACGTTCGCAATACAGCCCACGGCAATTCCTATTATTATGCTAAAAATAAGTCTTGCCGGTAAACTGCTTAAAAACTTCTTCATAGTTACATCTCCTTATAATTTTACATATAAACATATATGTTTTATATGTTATATTATATTTTTATCTATATGTCAACACTTTTCAGAGATTAAAGTATCTAAAATAAAAAGACTGTCTAGCCGTCAAGCTAGACAGTCTTGTAACTGAAAATTAAATACTATTTTGCAGGAATAATTGTACCTTTATATTTTTCCAAAATGAATGTTTTCACTTTATCGGATCTTAGGGCATTAACTAAAGCTTTAATAGCTGGATCATTAAGCCTGTTGGGATTTACAGCAATTATGTTGGCATATGGAGAATCTCCACCTTCACTAAACAATCTTGCTTTGTTTACATCAATACCAGCTTCCATAACTTTACTAGACCACACAATATAAGCATCAAACTGATCTCTTACCCTTGTAATTAAAGACGGATCAAGTTCAATAATTTTAATAGGTTTTAAGTATTTCTCAATATCATGTATACTTGCAGTAGCAGGGGTTATGGACTTTTTTAACTGTATAAATCCTGCTTTTTCAAGAAGCTTAAGACCTCTGTATTCATTGGTACTGTCGTTACAAATAGCTATTTTGGCGTTTTCTGGTAAATCCGAAATTGATTTATATTTGTCAGAGTATATAGACATAGGTTCAACATGAATATTTCCAGCATTAGCTAACCTTAAATTTTTGTCTTTTGCCTGAGCGTTCATATATATAACGTGCTGGAAATAATTAGCATCTAGCTCTCCTTCCGAAGTTTGCGTATTTACAAGAGTTGTATCAATAACGGTGTAGAGTTTTATTATAATTCCCTGTTTTTCTAGATCAGGTTTAATAAGTTCAATCAAGTCTGTATGAGGAACAGCATCAGCTGCAATTTTTAAAATAGTTTTCTTTGAATCCGCAGCAACAACACATGCACTAAATAATAACACGCACATTAGTGCAAAAAACTTTTTCGCTTTCATGTTTCACTCCTTGTGGAAAACCAACACTTTATACGAGATGTCTCTTTTTAAGTATTTTCTTTGAGATAAAAGCCCCAAAGAGCTGCAGACATTCAACAACAACCAAAAGAACTATAATAACAGCCGCAAGAATATCTGAGCGGTATCTATTATAACCAAAACGCACGGCAAGCTCGCCAAGACCTCCAGCTCCAAAAGAACCAGCAATTGCAGTTATTGATATTAGCGTTATTGTGAGAACTACAAAATTTCTTATTAAAGTGGGCAAAGATTCAGGGAGCATAACTTTGAAAATAATATCTAAGTTTGACGCACCCATAGCTTTAGCAGCTTCTACTTTGCCTTTGGCTACTTCAAGGACACTGTTCTCAACCATCCTTGAAAATATAGGTATGCAGACAATAGATAAAGATACAATAAACGCTTTCGGACCATAAGACACACCTACTATCATTTTTGACAAGGGTAAAAAAAGAAGGATAACAATCATAGAAGGCAAAGATAAAACTGAATTTATAATTGCTCCGAAAACTTTATTAAAAATAGGCAAAGGATGAAGTCCATCTTTGTCCGTAATATAAAGCAAAATTCCAAACAATAAACCAAAACATATTGTAATAGTAGTTGATATGGCTGTCATATAAATAGTCTGCCATGTTGCCGGCAAAACATATCCCCATACTTCGGCGCTGAAAACTTTTGCTAAAAATTCCGTCATATTACAGCGCCTCCACCCAAATAGTCAAACTTTGCCAAATCAGAGTTATTCTTTATAAACACTTTGGCAGTTTCACTTGACGGTTTTGCAAAAATCTTCCTAACGCTTCCATTTTCGGCTATTAAGCCGTCTTCAAGAACAGCCATATTATTACATGTATATTTTATAACATCTAAAGAATGCGTAATTAAAATAATAGTAAGCCCGAGCTTTTTATTTATATCTTTTAGAAGATCTAATACTGAAAGAGAAGTTACGGGATCCAAAGCAGAAGTAGCCTCGTCGCTTAATAAAATGTCTGGATTATTAGCCAATGCTCTTGCTATGCCAACACGCTGCTTTTGCCCACCTGAAAGCTGACCTGGATAAAAATCTTTTTTATCAGATATGCTTACAAGCTCTAAAATCTCAATTACTCTTTTCTTTATTTCCTTTTTGCTTTTTCCAGACACTTCTAAAGGGAAAGCTACATTGCCGTAAACTGTTCTTGAATCAAAAAGATTAAAATGTTGGAATATCATGCCGATTTTTTGTCTATAAAGATTCATCTCTTTTTTGGAAAGTTTGTCTATTTCGTGGTTACCTATATGGATTGTGCCAGAAGAAACTGTTTCAAGGCGATTTATACAGCGAATAAGGGTAGATTTTCCAGCGCCGCTAAATCCTATAATTCCAAAAATATTGCCTTTCTGTATCTCTAAATTTATATCCTTAAGAACATCAAATTCTTGATTATGATTTTTAAATTTTTTAGAGACATTTTTTATCTCTATAAATGGTGCCACCATTGCTTCCTCTTAGGAATTAAAATACTCATAAAACGTAACTTTTATATTATCACTTTATTGTATATATGTCAAGCATTTACTATAAAACATATATGAAATACATGTTTTATCTATCGCAAATAACTTCTATTCCTATTCTTTAAACAAGTCCCATATCTGCATCATAGCTTTTACAGCTTCCATAGGAATAAATATATCTGTAATTTCGTTTGTAAAAGCTGATGGTTTTGGGTTTATTTCAATGATTATTGCTCCGTTCCTTTTTGCATCAACTGGCAAAGACGCTGCAGGATATACGATTCCAGTAGAGCCTATGACAAGCATAACATCGCAATTCCTACTTGCTTCAACAGACATTCGCATATCTTTTTCAGGAAGCATTTCACCGAAAAAGACAAAATCAGGTTTTAATATTGTTCCGCATTTTTTGCAGCAAGGGGCAATTCTTAAGTCAAAGTCTTGCACTGAATATTTGCTACCGTCATGTAGGCAAGTCAATTTACTTGCATTGCCGTGTAGTTCATATACATTTTTACTACCCGCTTTTGTATGAAGATTGTCAATATTCTGCGTTATTACAGCTTTAATTATTCCATTTTGTTCAAGTTTTGCAAGAGCGATATGGGCATTATTGGGATTTGATTTAAGAGTTGCTTCGTAAAAACCATCACAGAGCATTTCCCAAGCTTCTTTAGTATGCGAAGAGAAATAGTTTATTTCAAAAAGTTTCTCCTCGTATTTATTCCATATTCCGTTTTCACCCCGAAAAGGAGCTATTCCACTTTCAACGGAAATACCAGCCCCAGTAAAAGCAACTGCAAATTTTGAATCTTTTAAAACCATAGCGGCATTATTTATAAGTTCCATTTTACTATTATCTCATCTCCTAAAATGTAATAAGATCAAGAACCTCTAAGCTGAAATTGCCTTGTAGCATATATTTTTGATAAAATCTATTTTCTACAGGGGAGTTTTGTTATGGAGAAAAAAGATTTATTATCAATTTACGACCTGTCTGCAAAAGAAATCAAAACATTACTTAGCAAAGCATTTGAACTGAAAAAAAAGAGGAAACCTCTTGATGTTTTCAGAGGCAAAAGTTTAGGTATCATGCTGGAAAAACCCTCAACAAGAACAATGGTTTCTTTTGCGGCAGCTATGGTTCAGCTTGGCGGAACGCCTATTTTTCTTAACATTGAGAAAATGCAGCGTTCACGAGGCGAATCTATACATGATACGGCTATAGTACTGTCTCGCTATTTAGACGCTTTAATGATAAGAGCTTTTAAACATTCTGATGTTGAAGAATTTGCCAAATATTCAACTGTCCCTGTAATAAACGGTCTTACCGATAGAGAACATCCTTGTCAAATTTTGGCAGATGTTATGACTGTAATGGAATTTCACAAAATAATAACACCTAGTGACTTGAAAAAAATTAAAATAGTTTACATTGGCGACGGTAATAATATTTCAAACTCTCTTCTTGCAATTGCTTCGGTCTTAGGGATGAATTTAACTTTAATAGCTCCAAAAGAATATCTAACAGGGAAAGAATTGCTGAATAAATCTTTAGAATATATATCAAAGAGTAAAGCTGAAATCAAAGTTACAAGCGATATAAACGCTACAGAAAATGCCGATGTAATATATACAGACGTTTGGACTTCCATGGGTTTTGAATCGGAAGAGAAGAAAAGGAAAAAACTTTTTACACCTTATCAGGTAAATTCTGAACTTCTTAAAAAAGCTTCTTCAAAGTGTATAGTATTACACTGTCTTCCTGCAATAAGAGGCGAAGAAATAACAGAAGACGTTATGGAAAAATATGAAAATTCTATTTTTGCGCAGGCTGAAAATAGATTACATGCTCAAAAAGCAGTTCTACTACACTTCATAAAGTAATTATGCATAAAGAAATTATTCTTGCGTCAGCTTCTCCAAGGCGGATAACCCTGCTTAAAGAGTGGGGTCTTTCTTTTGGCGTTGTTCCAAGCGGCTTTGACGAAAAAACAAACCTCATAAAACCTTCATACTTAGTAAAAAATCTTGCTTATCAAAAAGGTCTCTTTGTTGCAGATAAATATCCAAACAGTTTAATTATATCGGCAGACACTATTGTAGTCTTAAATGGACGAATTATAGGAAAACCTAAAGATAAAAAAGAATCCAAAGACATTGTTAGAGAATTAAATGGTAGCAAACATAAAGTATATACTGGCGTTACATTGATATACAAAGATAAAAAATCTATCTTTTATGACGTTGCTCATGTTAAAATGAAAAAATTGTCCGAACCTGAACTTAAACAACTTTTTGGAAAACACATGGATAAAGCCGGCTCTTACGCTGTTCAAGATTCAGGCGACAATTTTGTAGATAAGATATATGGCGATTACTACACTGTGGTAGGACTTCCATACATAAAACTCAAAAAAGAACTAAAAAAATTTAACGTTCACTTGTTATAAACTACAATTTATACTTTATTCCAGTACTGCTACAGTATTCTCTAAGAGTTTTCTCTACATCATCAGACGACAAAGAAAAAAGTGTCTTAAAGAATTCATTTAATGTTGATACTCCTTTTTTTGGTTCAGTTCTTGATATGAAAAGTTCATCTGAATTATTTACATTTTTATAGGCTTCGTCAATTAACGACAATCTATGAGCCCTATCTGATATTTCTTTTTCCTTATCTCTACACAATTCTTTATGTCTAACTTTTAAATTGTATTTTTTTATTCTCACTAACGAAATCAACCTTATATCATCTTTTTCCAATTTTATCTCTTTTAATAAATACTTTTTTATTCTTAGAGACACTAACTCTTTATCTACATTATCATATTCTTCATTTAATCTTTCAATTCTAAGAGCAATATCATTATTAATTAGTAATTTTTGCTTTGAAAGTGTAAATTTTTTAAGAATATTTATACCTTGAGTATTATGAAAAAACTCAAAAGGGGGAACCTTTTTTCGTTTTTTCTTATAAAAATATCCTAAAAATGACGCTGTTTTGAATAAGAGAAAATAGTATTGCCGTCGGAGGAAAATTTTGGGAAAAAAGATACTAAGGAAACAAAGTTAAAGTAGGTTGTTAAGATTAGGGCTTTTTTAGTGTTATATTTAGAGACAAAACAACTAATATCATCGCTGTTATGTTTTTTAGCATTTTGCATAACATGTTTTTTCTCGGGGGAACCTAAACGTTAAACTCAGGAAAAAAAGAGGAAGATGAAGGTTACAGGAACAAGTTCCTTATACTCTCCAACTCCCTCTTTCCTTTTTTTATATCTCTTTACTTCTTTTCCTCTTTCTTCCCTTCCTAAAACTTAAACCATCC
>JAIRYK010000017.1 GCA_031267795.1 Candidatus Endomicrobiellum devescovinae
AACATTTCAATTGTATTTTTGATTTTAATTCCATTTATGTCTTGGGCGTTGCCGTTTATGTTTATTCCCCTTGCTGTTATGATCCCTTGTTCTATTGTCGCTTTCTTTGAGTTTTGGCAAGATACTGAACTATCAGATGCTAGAAACAAGCTTATCAGGCAAGTACAAAAATTACAACTTCTTCAAGAAAAACTTATTAGAGCAGAGTTGCTTCCTGAGGATGTTTACGGGTTTGACGAAGAACAGCTTTTTAAAACAGAACTTAGTAAGATGCTGCCAGAAGATTTCAATGACGACATAGTGGAATTTGGCTATGATATGGACCCCGGTGTTGCTATGCATTATGACTCACGTAGAGATAGAATAGTTGTAAATTTTTTCTTGGCAAGACATCTATTTTTTGATGAAAATGGACAAAATACTAAAAACAAGAAGTTATTCCATACTTTCCTAAAACATGAGTTAGCGCATAGAGAATTTGCAGATCCTCAAAACAAAGTCCGTTTTTTTATACACAAGACTTTTCCTTGGCTTGAAGAATTCCTTGTTTCTTTTGGCGATGTATTTAGACCATTAACATTTACTTTTCAAAAACTCCGTCCAGCTGAACAATCCATTGTAAGTAGTTACGTAGAATCTTCTGCTACAAAACAGCCTGTTGCGGTTGCAGAAGTAACGCAGTCAGAGACTCAAACTACTCAAGTAGAGCAAGCTGAAGAGAGTAGAGAGACATCCGTAAAATCAGTAACAGAACAAGCTGAACCAGAAATAGAACCTATACCTATAATACAGGAAGAAAAAATTGATATTGATCCAATGGTGGAAGCATTTGCAAGGTTAGTTAAGGAGTTGCCGTTTGAAATGCAACATAGTTTTGTAAAAGCAGTTTTAGGCAACGACGCTCTTACTGCAAGGTTTATAAGGATAATAACAATTTCTGATGAAACAAAATGGAAAAAAGAATTATCTGGAACTGAAATAAGCGTTACAGATATTACAGACGCCATCAAAGCAAGCTTTACTTTAGAGCAAGGAACAATGAGAACAACAGAAGATGGAAAGATAAAGTTTAACCTCCAAGATGTCCAAAGAAGTTTAGATAATGGAAGAAGTGGAATAATATCTCTTACAGTAAAAAGCATGCGGGAGTTGGATCATATCAGTTATATTGAGGCGAAAGATTTTAAAGGGTTTAAGAATGGATTAAAAGCGTTCATACACAGGCGGTTAGGATTTTTGGAACGCATACAGGCTTTTATAGCTGGATTGTGGAGATTTGTGAGTCTTCATATAACAACATCTAGTCCTGCAAGGAAATTTACAACAGAATGGGCAGGAGTATCAGTAACATGGATTCCCCCTTACGGCATTGATCTGCCTGATACTTTACAAGATGCTCGTATAGACGACGAAAGAAGATTGATAGAACCGTTTGTTTTGTATGGTAAACAAAGATTTGCAGGTAACAGACGAGGCACGATAACAAGAATTGTAAGAGTAACATACAAAAACGGCAGGCAAGCATATTTGAAAAATTTTAAACCTGGACAAAAACTTAGTGATGATATAGCAGCTGTAGAAATATCTTACAATTTTGAGTCTGAAACATGCGCAATACAATTTGATATGGGAAATATAGAAGATGGCTTTGTTTCCCCTCATCCTCTTATTGCAGGGATTAGAAATCATGATGTAGGAAACGGATACCATGTTGACGGTTTGGGAAATAATTTGCCAGTCAGACGTGGTCATAATCTTCTAGGCTGCAGATACGTAACAATGAGCGGAAAAATAATAACCATAAGCAAGGAAGGGCTTGAAAATGGATTTGATATAGCTGGAGAAGAACTAAGCGGAGACGTAAGCATACAATTAATATGGGAACCTATAGTCCACGTGGTAAACGTTGAGTTTTATGATAGAGGCGACAGGCAAGAATTGAACAGAGGAAGGCAACAAGTAAAGGTTATAGATGGGCACGACGCAAGAATAAAAGGTTTTGCTCCGGGTGTTATTGATGCCACAGCCAATTGGTTTAAGCGTTTTTTTACAGGACTTAGTGGAAACAAAACAGGAATACCAACTCATACTATAACATGGGCAAAACTACCACAAGGGTTATCTTGGCCAGATAACTACAATACATTTGGTCTTACTGAAGATTTTGCAAGCAGCATAGAAGAGGGCGTTACTTTAGAAATGCCTCCTATGAGACTTGGGCATATAATGCTTCCAAACGGACGCATTGGCACTGTCAGATGTAAAGTGATTGACACTACTGCCAATCAAGAAATTATAGATTTCCAAATGGGAAAGACGTCAGTTGACAGAGACTTAAGAATTGAATACGAATTTACCCCTGATAAAGCAGAATATTCCTTGAATTTTGAAGCTAACGGCGGAACACTAGACTCTCAGCCTGTAGTAAAGTATGACAGAAAGACTAACTCAGCTACAGTGCGAACAAGCCATATACCTACAAGGGAAGGGTACACCTTTAAAGGTTATAAAGTTATTAAATGCACGCACCAAACTGCATTGGGAGTAAGTCTTGGAGATGATAGGTACGAGACTATAGATATTAACCCTGAGAGAGTAGGTAGAGATTCAATAGAAGATTTTATTATAGAAAATGTTTTCGGCGATGTGGTATTAGTTGCCCAATGGGAAAAAAACCAAATATCTGTTACTAGAGAACAACAGCCCGCGTCCAAAGGATTTATATTGAAATCATTAACAGCAGTAGGGGCAGTAGTTACAGGTGCTTGGGGACACTTATCTACCAGACAAAAAATAACATTTGTATTTGCTGGAGTAATATTATTAGCTGCATTAATAATGTCTTCCTTGCTTACCTATGGAATTATAGCAGTAAGCTTCTCATTTTTTATTTCTATTGGACTATACATTATACAAGGTATTGCCTCGTTTATACTTGCCAGATTAATATATGTTATGATAAAAGGTTTTCTGTTTGACATGTTAAAGGCAATAGGTAACTTTTTAATTAAATCTTTTAAACTTATAGTACTAGCTGGTGGCAAAACTCTTAGAAGAAGCTATAGAGTAACAAGGCAAGTGTTCAGAGCACCTATAAATTATGCAAGAAATTTCTATGAAAACATGACCAACATTGCTGACAATTTGTCTGGTATTCCAACAAAAGAAGGATATGAATTTGGCGGATTTAGCGTAACAAATGATACGACTAAAGAAACAGCGGAATTCTCACTTGAAGAAATTAAAAGAGACTTCATCGTACCGGGAAGATATTTTTCCCAAAATGAAGTAGGCGAATCTATAGTAAAACTTAACTATATTTGGATTCCTAAGGTAACAATTACTACAGGAGCAGGAACAAATATAAAGAAAGATAACAAACCTCTTGAGACCTCTTCAAGAGAAATTAATCTTGCGGATTATAAAGATCTTCTTATTCCCCCTGAAGGTCACGATTATACAAGTTTGTATTGGACATGTGATGCATACCCAGGTCAAGAATTTGCAGCTAATGCGGTTGTCAAACTTGATAAACGTTGCACATTTATGCCAAATTGGAAACCTTTGCCCGAAGCAACAATATCCGTTGGTAATGGCAAATGGAAAGGTGCGTCCGCAGGAGATGCGACAAGACAAAGAACTGTTCAAGTTACAGCTACGCGGCAAGGTGCAATGGTAAATTTAAGAAAGCTCAGAGATGAGCTTGAAGCGCCTGACGATTGCGATCCTGACAGTTTATACTTTACAAAAGCCGACAGCAATGATCCAATTGAAGAAAATGGAGCAGGCGAAGTTCTGATGAAATCAGACACTGTATATACTCCTCATTGGAAAACTTTGGCTGAAAGTAACAAAGCTAGATTGAAAATTGGAGAAGGACAATCAATAATATTAACTGCTGATAAAGATGGTTTTATAGATCTTGCCGCTGTTGTCAGAGATCACGAACTTAAACCCCCTGAAGGTTTTACTGAAAATCCCTATTTGACCGTAAACAGTGACAAAGATACTAAATTAACAGGCAAAATAGATATAAAGCATACATCTGTATTAACATTACACTGGGATGCTTTTAATAGGAATGCTCCAGATTATAGTGGAGGAATGGAACTCCTACTTGGTGGTCAAGAAGGAGTAGAAGAACTGCAAAAGCTTGAGCTTTTCCCAGAATATCCTATTCAATTTAATACAGGAGTTGAGATAGGTGGTGTTGACGACGTTACCGCCAGATTGAATGATGCCTTAAATAGCTTTTTTAAAACAAAAGTAGAACAAGGTAAGAGCTTTTCCACTTCGATATTTAAGAAAAACCAGCCAAAAAGAGAGGGTTACAGGTTTAAAGGGGTTAAAGTAACAATTGGCGGCAAAAGCTGGACGTTTCCGGCAAATGAAACTATTAGTATTGATAGTGAATATATAACAGGTCATATAACAATGACAATGTTATGGGAAAAAGAATATTCTGTAACTTCTTCTGATCCAGATCTCTCAGCAGTTCTTGGAAATTTAAAAGCTTATGAAGGTAACAGTTTTGAATTTCCGGGATTTGGAACTACATATCCTATACCAAAAAAAACTGGATTTAAATTCAAAGGGGTTAGAGTACAAGTTGGCACTTTTGATAAGGAGTTTGGGACAGAGCCTTTTACTATCCCAAAGGGAAATATAGCAGATACTATAACAATGACAGCAGTATGGGAGACGCATTCTCCTATAACTTTTACTAAAGAAAATATTGATGAAATGCCAGAAGTTCCTGAAGGTCAATTTTATTATAAAGGCGACAATTTTCACTTTAAAGGATTTTATACTGGTGTCCTTGTTGCACAGATGGGTAGATATGGCTACACACCAACAAAACCTGGATATAAATTTCTTGGGGTTAGCGTACAAAATGGCAGTGAACCGCCAGAACAACATTTAGGTAACGATCCTTTTGATATAACTGTTAACGGTCCTATACAAATTACTTATTTATGGGCTGAAGATTATCATGTAACTTTAGGCGATAAAGTTCTTAGTAATAAAGTTCTTCATGAAGGCGAAAATTTTCATTTTGAAGGATTTGGGAGCAAGACTATTGGATATTATCCTATACCAACAAAAGCTGGTTTTAAATTCAAAGGCATTAGTGTAAAAAATGGAGATGAACCTCAAAAAGAGTATCTAGTAACCGATACTAATAATCCTCGTGCTATTTTTGATATAACCGTTCAAGGTCCTATAGAAATTACTTATCTCTGGGAGCAGGAGGTGGAACAAAAAAAAGGATGGTTATGGAAGTCTGAAGAAAGCGCTCAGGGTGCAGCGCAAGCCGCAGCGGAAATAGGGATGCTTTTAGGCACTCAAGTGGCAGGGAGCATGTTTGTAGCTAATGGACCATTAAACTTAATGAAAAGTGCTATGGATTCTTTTGCAGAGCTTGAAAGATCCCAAGTAGAGCAAATAGGAGAAGCTCAAACGCTGGTATCGCAAAATAACTATTTTAAAGGAAAAGCAAACGAAGAAATACTAAGACAACTTTTAAGTAATAGCGAACTATCTCCTGAAGATGCTTCAATGTTTTTAAAATTTCTTTCAGATGTTGAGATTGAAACGTCAGGAGAAGTAATGTCGTACGAACCTAATACCCAAGACCCGTCCAAACCCGGGAAAATGCATGTAAATTACAAAATGCTTAGAGCAATGTTTTTAGACCCAAATGGCAATACAAAAAACATTGAATTGTTTAAAGTTTTTGTAAAGCACGAGCTTACTCATATGGAGTTTGCAACATCTGATAACCCGCTGTATAAAGCAGCGCATAATATTCCTTTCCTTGAAGAATTTCTAGTGTCGTTCTCTGACTTGTATGTATGGCAGCAAGCGCAATTAATATTGCCCGAATATACGAATGTTGTTAAATTTATATTTACAAATGCGCGAATACTCAGTATAGCTGCGGGAATAAGCATTGAAGAAGCAGAAAGAATATCAAAATTATATACGGGACTACCACAAAGAGAAATGACTATAGAGTTGTTGCCAGCAGTGCAGGGAGAGCTGTCAGACGGTTCAACAAGCGCCCAAACAAGCACACTAAGACCTTTAAGCTTATTTGTAGCAAATGCTTCAGATGGAAGCTTAACACCTGCATCAAGTTATGCGGATAAATTGGGAGGAGCAGCAAGCGATTATACAACTGCTGTAGTTGAACACATACCGTCAACTGTATTGGTTCCAACAGGATACAGCAGGAGAATGAGCGTAAATGTATCATTTAATGGTTTAGCATATGACGTTTATGTAAGACAAAACGCTCAAGGCAAATGCTTTATAGGATTGAAGCTAAAAGGAGGAGCTGATTTAGAGCAAAATCCTACAGCAGCAGCTCAAAACTTTGCAGCGGCAGCGCAGTATTTTGCCAATGACCTAAACACAAACACAGTTTTGAGGGAAGAGCTAAACAGAGCGACAAATCTAGGAATAAGCGCAGAAGGCGTTGCAATGATGGATTTTGTAGGTTTCCCCCCTACTTTACAAACATCGCAGCAACAACTTACACAGCAATTATACGAATCAGGAGACATGTCACAAGGGCTTGTAGGCGTATATACAGCGTGAAACTTAGAAGTTGGTGAAGAAAACCTTACAACTATAGAGCAAGATATTAGATCGCGTCAGATATTTAAGTTAGATACTCCTGAGAAATTTTATTCTCTAGATCTAAAAACTGCTAGACTGACCAACAGTGAATTTATTAAAGAAGCAGCTTCTATAAAGAAAAAAGAAGGAGCAACGACAATTATTTTAAATATAACAGATTTTGATTTTGAAACAATAAATTCAGCATCGGTTCAAGGAAATCTCAAAGACCTCGCTAGCCTAATTCGCTCTTTGGGGCTTAGACCTATAATCCAAGTAAACGTTAACAAAACAGCCAATTATGAGAATCTTTTTAGAATACTTATGGGACTTGGTTTTGAAGGAATAAGTTTGGAGGCTGGCGAAATTGAAAACATTGAAACCATTAAAGCAATTCTTGAAGTATTGGGACAAGTCTCTGGCGAAAACAATATAGCAACTGAAAGAAATACAATACATCTAAAAAATACAGCAATCAAAGATGCTCTTGGAGACTTAACTAAATACAATGTCTTAGCTATAGTATCAATTGATGAAGAAACGCATGCGGCAAAAATAGATGAAGGAGCGCAATTAAGAGCAAGGGATAGAGGCTATTTAAGAGGACGCCGAATTCTTGAGCAAAAAATAGACGCAGGAGCAAGAAATGTTAGAGCTTTGTTAAACTTAGTATTAAAAAATTCTTCATTAGTTACTCCTTTAGAAATCAGAGAAGCTGTTGCGCAGGCAGGATTAGCAGACGAAGCAGTAAAAAAACACATTGAACTTCTCTGCGCTAGAGCATCATCAGATCGGGCAACAGCGGCAAATGACGTTTCTGTTATGGAAGCAGTAGGATTTTTGAGAGGATTTATTGAATCTTATGTGCTAAGCCAATATCTGCAAGCGTTTGACTTACCGCTTGAAATATTCAATATGAATGCCTCAAGCGATAAACAATCTTTAGCTATTATTTTAACCGGAGCGCTTATAATAGATTCTGAAAATCAACTCTTTAACTCCCCTTCTACGCTACAAGAAGGCATTGGACAAGCTAAGACTACCTTTGAGCAAGCGCAAGATCTAAGCTCTGCAACATTGGCAGATCTCAGGACACAAATGATAACGTTTGCAAACTCTATTTATAAACAAATGGATGCAGGAAGAGACATTAGCAGTATTATCCGTACTGCTGATACGGAAAAACTTTACATATATTTAGCAATAGCAAATGATCTAATAAATACTATATCGTTTAGAAAAGTTGTTGAAGAAACAGGCAATAGAGCACAAGCACCTGTTTCAGCCGTAAAGAATATACTCGGCGCTGCTTAAAAAAAACTCTAAAAAAAGCACCCTTATAAGATTAGGATTTATAAGGGTGCTTTTAAATTTTAATTTATTTTGCTTACAGGAATAACATAAGGTCTGTTAGAGATTGGATTTGTTTTTACTATGACAGTGGTGTTATAGACTCTTTCTATGTCTTTATAATTTAATACTTCTTCAGGAGTTCCACACCGGCATACGAAACCATCTTCTAAAAGTAGCAGCTTATTGCAAAATTCGCCGGCAGCATTTAAGTCGTGGAGTGTAAGTACTATAGTTTTATTATGTTTTTCGTTTAAATCACTAAGCAATTTCAATATATTGTTTTGGCTTCCTATATCTAAATGCGATGTAGGCTCGTCAAAAATTATTATATCCGTTTCCTGAGCCAAAACTTGGGCTATTAAAACTTTCTGTTTTTCCCCTCCAGATAATTCTGTTATTTTTCTTTCTGACAAATTAGTTATGTTCAAAAAGTCCATAGCTTTTTCTACAGCTTTGAAATCGTTTTTTGACGGGAATTTAAACATATTCATATAAGGGAATCTAGCAAACATAACAAACTCAAACACACTAAAAGGCATACTCATGTCCGAATATTGAGGCAAAAATGATAGTCTCTTTGCAAGTTCTTTTGACTTAAAAGATTCTAAATTTTTATTGTCTATAAATACGTCTCCTTTATAAGATTTCAATAGATTGCTGAAAATTTTTAACAAAGTACTTTTTCCTGCGCCGTTTTTGCCTATTATCCCAAAAAAATCTTTTTGCTTCACGTCAAAAGAAACATTTTTTAGAACTTCACGACCAAAATATCCTGCATAAATATTTTTTATTTGTATCATATGCTGCTCTTTTTGGCTCTTAATAATAAAAAAACAAAAAAAACTCCGCCAAGAACGCTTGTAATAACTCCTGAAGGTATTACAACAGGCGCAAACACGATTTTACTTAAGGTATCGCACAACAGCAAAAAGAGCGCTCCGCCAAAAACCGATGCTGGTATTAAAAGCATTGATCTTGTCCCGACAAAGTTCCTCATAATATGAGGAATCATTAAACCGACAAAACCAATTATGCCGCAAACTGATACAACAGAAGCAATAAGTAAAGAGGTTATTAAAAATATAATTTTTATATTCTTTTCAATATTGTTTCCTAAAGCCTCAGATTTTTCACGTCCTAAAGATATTACGTCAATAATATTGCCAGATAAAGATAATATAACCAGCCCAACCACTCCAATAGTTACAACGAAAGGCATAAGCCTTTCGTCAAACGTTGAAAAATTGCCTGTAAGCCACATAAATGATTGTTGGACGCCTGTAGATTGAGACAATGCAAACATAAGCATTACAACTGAAGAAAATGTATAGCTTACAATAACGCCAGACAAAATCATAATATTTGAATCAAATTTCCCTTTAAACCCAAATATATATACTGTAAAAACTGAAAGTGCAGCTCCAAAAAAAGCAAACAAGGGCGTAAAAAAACTTGCAACTGACGCAAACCCTGAAATAAAAGCTATAGATGCACCTAAAGCTGCTCCTCCTGAAATACCTAAAGTAAAAGGATCCGCTAAAGGATTCTTAAGTATTGCCTGAAAAACACAACCGCTTCCACCAAGAACTGCTCCCGTAACACAAACCATTATTATTCTTTTGAGACGTATAGATCTAATTATTGTTATGATGTTTTCATCTCCAACATTAAAAAGTGCGCTTAACGCATCAATTAAAGATATGCCGCTTAAGCCATACGTTAGAGAAAAGAAGAATACTAAAAACAGCAGTATCGGCATTAAGACATAAATAAAGATCATTCTTCTATTTAACATTAAGAACATCTCCATACACAATTTTTGCTAAAAATGATAAGTTTTCAGCAAACGTTAAAGGCGTAGGAGCAAACATATCTTCCGAATCAATTATAAAGACTCTATTGTTTTGAACAGCGTTTAACATTTTGTATTTACGCCAGAAGGATAATTCTTCTTTGGACATGTTTCCTAAATTTACCAATAAAATAATATCTGGGTTACGCTTCATAACATCTTCTCTAAAAACTTGGAAGTAATTTTTATTTATGTCGTTGTACGCATTTATTGTATTGCTATAAGCATTATAGTCATTGGCAAAACTTTTTCCGCCTGCTGTGTATAAAGGGTTATTGCCAATTTCCCAAAATACTCTTAAAGAGACGCTTTTGCTTAACTTACTGTGCAGCCTATCAACATAAACTTCTGCCTTACTTATTGTATTGCTAGCTTCTTTTGCTCTGTTAATCTTTTCAGCCAAAGTGCGATAGTTAGAGCATATATCTTTAAAACTTTCAGACTTTTCCATTACATATACTTCAAATCCTAACCGCCGCAACTTATCAACAACAGCTCTGTCGTTTCCGTCTTTAGAAGCTATAATCAAGTCAGGATTTATATAAGCTATTTTTTCTATATTAGGCTCTAAAAGCGTCCCTATAATTTCTTTTTTTATAGATCCTTTGGGACAAAAAACGGTTATACCTTTAACATAAGATTCTGCTCCCAACTCGTAAAGACTTTTTGTAACTGAAGGAGCAAGCGAAACTATGCGCGTATATTCTTTAGCATATAAAAAAAATGTAGATAGCAATAAAATTATTAAAACAAAAATACTTTTTCTTATTGTCATTTTTGACCATTTAAATCTGCTGTGCAATCCGGACATTTTACAGCTCTAACGGGTATTGTGGAACAACAAAAAGGACATTCTTTTGTATTAACCTGATCTGGGCTAGATTTCTGTTTAAGCTTACTTATAAACTTTATCATTATAAATACGCAAAACGCTATTATTATAAAGGAGAACAAAATATTAAAAAACAATCCTATATTAACAGTTACAGCTCCTGCAGATTGAACGGCGGCAAGCGTTTCATAAGGCTCTTTTACAGTTTTCCCTTCTTTTAAAACTATGAAGAGGTTGGTAAAATCAAAGTCACCTAAAAGCAATCCTATCGGAGGCATTATTACATCCCTTACCAAAGAATCAACTATTTTTCCGAATGCTGCTCCTATGATAATACCGACTGCCATATCAATAGCATTGCCCTTAACGGCAAAATTTTCAAAATCTTTTAAGAAGGATTCTATCTTCATTTTTATATTAAATTTCATTTTGATTCCTCCATTTACTTTTTATGTTTTTTTGAGGGTCCAAATTTAAATTGATGTTGAAGTATTATTGATTTGTCAGATTCTCTAGAGCTTTCTTCAGCGTCAAACTCATAACTACCTTTCAAAAATAAATTCGGAGCTAATCTATAGCGTAATTCCATACCATGTCTCAAGTCAAGTTTTCTGTTAAAGTCGTCAAAAATTAAGTTATATCCGAATAAAATATTTTTATTTATGTTCTTTTCCATTGTATATTTTGTCCCAGATAACAAATCAACAAGTCTTAGATTTTTGTCTGCAGAAACGGTATCATTTGTATTGACATAAGAAACCCTAAGATTATCCGCAATACCCACTTTATGCAACAACGATCTTGTGATAGGAGTTGAAAAGTTCTGCTCAAAAAGCCTTGCTGCCTGTTGCTTTATCATACTAAAATCAGAATCCAATCCAGCTGCTGAAGAGTTTATTTCTTTGTCTTGGTCCATATCCATAGCTTTAGCCAAGGCTTTTTGAGAATCCATATTCGGATCGTCTTTTGAGCTAAAGTTTATTGCATTACTTTTTAAAAGTTCAGACAGTTTAGTCCTTTTGACAAATAAATTTATTGTTTCGGATCCCCCGCCTCTCTTTGAAGAGATTGTAGTTTCCCCTTTTACAGTTATATAAATTTGATTGTCATCAATTATTTCTAATTTGGCGCTTAGTATATCAAAGTTCCTTCCAAAATAGTCCAATCTGCCGCTTGTTGATTCAATAATTCCTTCGGATTTCAAACTATTGGGACTTCCACTTATGTGCAAAGCTCCGTTTATCAAAGAAGAAACAATTGAATTTTCAAATTTTGTATTTATGCCAGTACGCAAATCCAAGTCAAATTCAGTACTTACTGGGAGTGAAAAATTGGAATCCTCATTATCTTTTCCCCCAGGGAAAGTAAACCTTGTGTTTTCCAAAACAATATAACCAGAAATCAAAGGTTTTTGTGGAGTTCCTGTAATTTTAATATCAAACAAAGGTTCCCCTGACGAATAATCTTTCAATAGAGACTTTGATCCCATAAATTTTGAAACAGGCAACTGAGGTACAGATATAGGGATTCCTTTTTTCCCTTCTGTAACAGCTCTAATATCAAAATCCTTTATAATAAAATTCTTAAGTTTTAGTCGCCCTGCAATATTTACTTTGCCTGCACCTGAATTAAAGGTAAACTTATTAATTTTAATTAAATTGTCAGTAAGAGATATTTCAACCGATGCATTTTTTATTTTACCAAGATAGTCGTTAGAACGAAATATTCCGTCGGAAACTAAAAATGTACCATTGCTTTTTAAATTTTTATAACTTCCGTTTATAGTACCTTTAAATAATAATTTGCCGTTTAAATGATTTAAAAAGCCATCTGAAAGATATTTTAAGATACCAAGCTTGTTATCTTCAACCTCATAGGAAATATCTACAATTTCTTTAGATGTTTTTTCGCTTAAGCTAATAGGGAAACTCCCCTTTACAGCAATTTTTATACCGTTTCTTTTTGAAACAAATGCCTCTTTTATATAAGCGCAACTATTATAAAAATCTATATAAATGCCTAATTTATCAAACGGGGCACTCATCAAAGTCCCATTTGTTGAAGCGATTGACATATTGCCATCAAGAGAACTCGCATCACCTTTGAGTTTAATATGTATATCAGCATCGCCTTCTAATCCTGCAGGCAAATCAAAAAGATTTGACATAAATTTCCAATCAATACTAAAACCTGCAACTTCAAGATTTATGCGATCTTTTGAAAAATTTCCTGACATATCAAAATATGACAATTTTCTTACAACATTTAATTTCTTCACTGATAAAGTGTCGCCAAAAATAATTTCACCGGATAAGTCAAAATCATTATTTTCGTCACTTGGTTTTTGAAAAAGTTTTAATCTACCTTCTTTAAATAAATAATTAAAAAGATAATGATTTAATTTATATTTATTTACCCACAAATTATTTAAATCAACAATACCATTAAATATAGAAATCCCATTCTCTTCTACTATATCGCCAGACAGTTTAACGTTTCCAAACAAATTCGTCGGTCCAGCATGAATATTTAGCAAAAATAAATCTAAAAAATATTTATTGTTATTTAAATCACAAAAACCTTTATCAATCCTTATTTCACTATTAGAAATTTTTGCAGAAGCGGACTTTATTGCGATGTTTTTATTGACAATTTCAATTTCAGTTTTAAGATCTTTTAATTTTAAAGAATTTACATAAGCATCTTTAGTCTCCAGAAATATCTTAAGTTCCGGCTTTTTATCACGAAAACGAATTTCTCCTTTTCCGAAAAATTCACCCTTAAACGGCAATGTAAATCCTGCCAATATATTTATAATGCTCTCGTTTAAATTATTTACGCTTAGCTGCAGACGTCCTACGCTTGAATATGCTCCTGAGAGAGAGACTTTCGCCTTGCCTGATATAATATTCGTGTTACTTATGTTTGCGATCCCGTCTTTATAAGAAATTAGAGATGATAAAGAAAAGGGTTGAGATAAATAAGCACCTTTTTTTAACAAAGATGAAATTTCAATATAAGGATTATTTAATTTGCCTGAAAATTTTACAGAAGCATCTAAAAATCCAACAATTCCGGGATATACTCCTTCTATATTCGTATTTTTGAAATCAATAATGCCAGCTATCTCGTTTCTTTTTAAATTTGCCGATAGCGTCGCATTCAAGCCGTTATCAGACTTTAAATTTGACAATTTAAATTTTCTTGTTGAAATATTTACGTCGGCTTCCATGCTTCCAAAAGAAATACCGCCTATATTTACTCCAACGCTCTTTAGTACGCCTTTTACCGCTTTCCCATCGCTTAAATAACCGTGAAATTCACTATGACAATTTGCTTTAACGCCTCTTACAATAATATCTTTTAAGTCAATATACATAGAAGACTCAGAATTTTCATTTGTAAAACCTATCAGTCCTTTTATATCGGCTATAGCGGTATTTGAAGCATTTTTGATAACAAAACGCTCAATTTCTATCTTATTTAAATCCGCTTCTCCTTTTACTTCAAATTCCTTAAAATTATTCCCATAAAATGTTCCGTCAAAAGCTTTAAGATCAAGTTTTATACCTACATCTTTTTCATAAGTTATATTACCACCTGCCATTCCTGAAATATCTATTTCTGAATGTCCTATAACGCGTAAAACGTTCAAAATATTAATTTCTTTAAATTTAAAATCTGTAGATATTACATTGCCTCTTGAAACAACATGCTTTAATAAAACTGAATCGTCACATTTATAAAAATCAAAAGTATATTTGTCTTTATCGCGAATTACAGTACCTTTGGCGTCAGCCGTGTTCATATTGGATATAAGAGAGAAATCAATCTTGCCTGAAGCTTCATTTATATTGCCAGAAATATTCACCCTTCCATCAGCGCTCTCTACCACAACAGGGATTAGAGGCATATCGGTTACATTTATATTTTTAGCATCAACAGTAATTGTCCCTCTTCTGATATTTCCTTTTACATACCCTGCTTTTTTATCTCTTATAATTAAATCGCCCTCATAATCTCCGCCTTGTAAATAAATAGCCTCCAAACGTCTTCTCAAACCATAGTCGCAAATAACTTTGTATGTACCATTATTATTTTTACTGCTTAACAATTCAAAACTTCCTATATTAAAATTAAAAGCATTCAACTTTGAAGCCTTGAGGTTTAATTCTTTTAAGTCTTTTTGTTTTTTAAAACTCATGCTAAGTCTGCCGGATACAGACTTGCTTGTTTGAGAAAGATCAATAAATGCTTCTGCATTTATTGTATTGCTAAGCAGACCACTTGCCTTAAATTTTCCGAATTTACCTGCAAATTCAATATCAACGCCTTTTTCGTTTTTTAATAAAGTTCCCGAAGCTCCGCTAAAATCAAAACCTTTGTAATTTAACTTTACAATAGATATATTCCAGTCAGAATTAAATGACAATAAATCAATAACTCCTTTAGAATTTATAAGCATATTAGTCTTATTTTTAGATTTAAGGATAGCTGTTCCATCAAAAAGATAGCCTTCTTTTTGTTTCAATAAAGCTTCAAGTTTAATTGATTTACCAGCTGCATGTAAAACTGAATCTAATTTTATCGTGTTTGTATCAACATATACATAAGCGTCGGTTATATTGAAAAACGCTTCTCCTTGCTTAATTAAAACTTCATTGATATAAATGTCAATACTCATTTCAGGAAGTTTTAAAACAGCTTTTTTTTCGCTCGGTTTTAGAGCTGAAACATCTTGATTTTCTTTTAAATCAATCTCAATATTAGATATTTCAATTTGTCTTATACTTCCTAGAGGAGAGAAAAAATTAAAAAGAAATTTAAATAGATTTAATTTGAAAGTAATCTTTCGGACTTTTATAATGCCGTCAGCATCAACGTCTTTAAGAGATAATTTAAACGGAGATAATGAAAAGTTACCTATAGATATGTTATGCCCTGTTTTGACGCTTACATATTTTTGCAAGTAAGGAACTAAAAGAAGCCCTCTTGCGCAGTACACAGAAATAGGCAAAACTAATACGATAAAAAATATTATAATCTTTCGCATACGCGCCTTAAAACCTATAAAGTTTTTTCGGCAGATAAATAATTTAATATAAACAAATCTCTGCCAGTTATAAACAAAACTATTTAATCGGTGTTCCTGACGAACGAGCTAAAGCTTTAAACTCTTTTATAAGTTTAGCTGTTATTTTGCCGGGTTTGCCGTCGCCGATAATTCTTGAATCAACTGCAACAACAGGAACTATTTCAGCAGCCGTCCCAGTTAAAAAACACTCGTCGGCAGTGTAAACTTCATACAAGCTTAAGCGTACTTCTTTTACAGGAACTCCCGATTTGTTTTTTGCAAGCTCTATAACTGCGTCCCTTGTTATGCCTATTAATGCACCTTCAGAACCTGCTGGAGTATAAAGAATGCCGTTTTTTACTATAAATATATTGTCGCCAGTACATTCCACAACATATCCTTCGGCATTTAACATAATAGCCTCAGCAGCACCGCTTCTTACAGCCTGCATTTTCGCAAGAATATTATTCAAATAGTTAAGCGATTTGATATTTGGGCTTAGAGAATCTTGCCTTATTCTTCTAGTAGAAACTGTTACAATTTCCATGCCTTTTTCATAGAATTCTTCTGGATACATTTTAATCTGATCAGCTATTATTATTACAGAAGGAGGTTTCGTGCAATTTCTGGGATCAAGACCTAAATCGCCACACCCTCTTGTAACGATAAGCCTTATATAAGCGTCATTAAGCTTATTTGCCAAAATGGTTTTTATTAAAGCCTTTTCCATTTCTTTTTTATGTATCGGAATTTCTAAATTAATAGCTTTAGCCGAAGACCAAAGTCTTTCCAAATGCTCTTTTAATCTAAAGACTCTTCCATTATAAACTCTTATACCTTCAAAAATACCATCGCCGTAAAGAAAACCGTGGTCAAACACGGAAATTTTTGCTTCTCCCTTTTCAACTAACTTCCCGTCAAGAAAAATTTTCATCTACATGCTCTCCTTAATATGCAAAATACAAATTATGCTTATAATATGCAGCCATCAACAATTTTAATTACTCTATCAGCTCTTTTGGCAAGACTTTCGTCGTGTGTTACAAGAACCAGAGCAGCACCTATATCCGCCGCTATATCAAACAGCAAGTTTTCTATTTCAAGACCTGTCTGCCTGTCCAAATTACCAGTGGGTTCGTCCGCAAAAATTATGCGAGGATTATTTATTAAAGCTCTTACAATAGCTGCTCTTTGTTGTTCGCCGCCAGAAAGCTCTGAAGGATAATGATCTTGTCTATGCAAAAGTCCTGCTTTGCTTAAAATATCTTGCGCCTGTTTTAATTTTGATTTTTTATCTTTCCAAACAGGAATGAGAATATTCTCCAAAACTGTGAAGTCAGACATAAGATAATGAAACTGGAAAACAAAACCTATATAATCTCTTCTTATGACGCGCAAGTATTTATCGTCTCTATCAAAACAATCAATTCCGTCTATGTAAACCTTTCCCGAAGTGGGTCTATCCATCAATCCTAAAATATGCATCAATGTGCTTTTCCCAGCTCCTGATGGACCGATTAAAGCGACTTTTTGCCCAGACTTTATTTCCAAATTTATATTTTTTAATATTTTAACATCGGCAGAGTTTTTTTTAGCATACTGTTTGTTTAAATTTTCAGCTTTTATATTCATAGTTAATTCCGATAAAATTACTAACCGTATCTTATAGCTTCAAGAGGATCTAGTTTTGCAACCTGTCGCGCAGGATAAATACCTGCCAATACAGATATAATAAAAGCACTTAAAGCCACTGTCAATATATCCAAAGGAATTATAGAAACTGGAAGTTTATCAACATAGTAAACGCCTTTTGGAAGTTTAAATATATCAAGATATTTTAGTGCAAAACTTATAGAAACGCCAAAAATTATCCCAAATACTGTTCCTAACGAGCCAACAATAAGCCCTTCGTAAAAAAATATTTTTGAAATAGAATAATTTGAAAATCCCATAGCAGACATTATCCCTATTTCTTTTGACTTCTGAACGCTTAGGAGCAAAAGATTTGAAATAACGTTAAACGCCGCTACAATTATTATAAGCCCCAAAATAAGAAACATCATTATTTTTTCAAGCTTTAACGCCGAAAAAAGATTTTTATTCATATCAAACCATGCTTTTGCTTTGTACGGATAAGATAAATCTTTTTGAAGCTCAGCTGCAGTCGTTGACGCTTTCTCAAAATTAGTCGTATGTATATCAAGCCCAGTAATGGAATTAGGCATTGAAAATAAACTTTGTCCCTCTTTTAAATCTATAAATCCCAAAGAAGAATCAAAGTCATACATTCCCGACTCTATTACTGCAGAAACGTTAAATTTATACATTGTAGGAATGCTTCCTAAACTTGTAGGAAACATCAAAATAACTTCGTCACCTGCATCTGCAGAGATGTTTTTTGCAAGCTCGCAGCCCAATATTATTGATCTCTTGCCAATATTTTCACCGTTAAATTTAACATCTGAAATAACAATCTGTTTTGAAAGATTTAAAATTTTATCTTCTTTGGAATAATCTATAGCTTTTATTATTATGCCAGCAGTAGAGGAAGAATCAATACCTCTTACAATGCCCTGCTTATATATAAACGGCAACACACTTGCAACATTTTTATTAGTTTTTATTTTATTTTCTAAAGAAATATAATCTTCAAAAGATTCCCCGCCACTTCTTGTTACCAGTATATGTGGCTGTATGCCTAAAATTTTATTTCTTATATCACTTTGAAACCCGCTCATAACCGCAAGCGTTATGACAAGAGAAGCAACTCCCAAAGCTGTGCCTCCTACAGCTATAAAAGTAGTAAGCAAAGAAAAAAAAGCTTTTCTTCTTGCTTTTAAATATCTTATCGCTATAAAAAACTCAACTGACATTGCGCTCATAAAACTTTACTCTGGTCTCATGGCTGGAAAAGTTATAACTTCTCTTATAGATTCCACACCAGTCAACACCATAACAAGTCTGTCTATGCCTATGCCCAAACCTCCAGTTGGCGGAAGCCCTTGCTCTAAAGCAAAAATAAAATCTTCATCATAAGGCATAACCTCATCATCACCTTTCTTTTTGGCTTCCATCTGTTGAGAAAACCTTGTTCTCTGCAATTGAGGATCATTGAGCTCAGAATACGCATTCCCTATTTCCATTCCGTTTATGTAAAGTTCAAAACGCTCGGCTATTTCTGGTTGATCAAATTTAATCTTTGAGAGAGGAGAATAAATGGCAGGATAGTCTATAACAAAAGTCGGGCTTTTTAAATTTGGTATAACTTTTTCATCAAAAACCTGATCTAAAATCTTTTTGTCTGTAGCGTTTTTAGGTAAATCCAAATTCAGATGTTTTACCTGATCAAACATTTTTCCGCTTTCAACATAAGGCAATAAATCAAGTCCTGTATATTCTTTTATCAAATCAAACATTTTTGCTCTTCTAAAATCTAGCTTTAGTTCAGGATTTACTTTCTCTGCTGCAGATTTAATCAGTGTTTCAGTTAAATCCATCATATCATTGTAATCGGCATATGCTTGGTAAAGCTCCATCATTGTAAACTCTGGATTGTGATTTTTATCAATTCCTTCGTTTCTAAAGTTTCTACCTATTTCAAAAACTCTGTCCATTCCGCCAACAACTAAACGCTTCAAGAAGAGTTCTGGTGCGATTCTTAAAAATAAATCTATATCCAAAGCATTGTGGTGGGTTACAAAAGGTCTTGCGTTAGCTCCGCCTGCTAAAGATTGCAAAATTGGAGTTTCAACTTCTATAAAACCCAATTCTTCAAGTTTATGTCTTATAGCGGAAATAACCATACTTCTTTTCACAAAAACATTTTTAACTTCACTGTTGGCTATCAAATCCAAATATCTTTGTCTGTATCTTGTCTCTGTATCTTTAAGACCATGCCATTTCTCTGGAAGCGATCTAAACGCCTTTGTAAGCATTGTCCACTTTTCTACCATTATGCTCAGTTCATTTGTTTTTGTTCTAAAAGGAATACCTTCAACGGCGATAAAGTCAGAAGTATCAACCATATTTTTGAAAAGTTTATATTCTTCTGCTCCAACTTTATCTGCTCTGACATATATCTGAATCTTGGAATATCCGTCTCTTATGTCAAGAAAGGCAGCTTTACCCATGTTCCTGTAAGTCATTACTCTTCCTGCAGCTTTAACTTTTACATCTGAGACTTGTTCTTTTCCAAGAGATGCAAACTCTTTTTGTATATCGGCAATATTTTTATCCAAAAAATATTTAGCGGGATAAGGATTTATTCCCGCTGCTGCAAAGTCTTTTGCTTTTTGTTTTCTTTGTTGAATTATTTGCTCTATAGGGGTTGCCGCCTGCTGCTGTTCTTTCTTTTCCATTTGTCGTACTTTCCTCTGTTGCATAATTATTTTAAATTTTAATAGTTTTATCTTGAGAATTGTATCATTTTTTAATAATACAGTCAAAATAATTTTTTCAACTTTTTATTTAAAAATCAATCAATTTCTTTCCTATTAATGGATCTATATTTTCTATGATATTTGAAGGGATTTCAAGGATTGAACATGTATTCTTTATAGGCAAAATTATTCTGAAAGGTTTTACTCTTTTTATAACATTTATAACTTTATCTTTTTTATCCAAGTAAATAATATCTAAATCAAAACGCATAAAAAACGTGTGTATTGATTTGCAATTTTTGAATAATAACGCATAATCAGCGTCTTTCTTAAACATAAAGCCAACAAATCTTTGACAAAAAGTTTCTGCAGTAACTATTCTTAATCTTTCCATTAATCTCCCCATCAAAGAAAAATCAAGCTCCCTAACAAAAAATATTGTATAATTTCATATATGAAGAAGAATATAATATTCTTATCCTTCTTTACCCTCATCTTTATCTGCGGAATTTTTTATCCGATAGTAAATTTGCTTTCAAAAGATAAAGCGAAAAATTTGCAAAATCTCACATTGGAAAAAGCTCAAACTGCGCTAATAACGACAATCCCTTATTTGAACAAGTCAATCCAAAACTCCGATGACATCAGCCTTCTTTCAAACATTGAATCTCTAGCAAACATTCCAAATATAACATCTTGTTTTATACTTGATAAAAATAGCAAGGTGATTATACACAATAACATAAATGAATGGAACACTGAAAAACACACTAATATTTATAATGAAGCCGTTATGCATAGAAAAGAACTCATTCAGGAAATGCCAGATGATAATTTTTTTCTGTTATCAGAGCCAGTAGCAAACGATTATACTCTACTGTGTATAGTTTCCGTTCAAAAAAGCAAAGAAGTTGCCAAATATTGGCAAATAAAGTATTACTTTATAGCTTCAGCCGTAGCGATGCTGATTATTATCATTTTTTACTTTCTTTCAAAACTCCTAATACTTTTTCCTTTCAACAGAATAAAAAAGAGCCTTGAAAATAAATCGGGAAATGCAATAAACGAAAAATATAATGAAATAACAGACATTTTTACAACAGAAAGAGATAAAATCTCAAAGAAAATAGAAAAACTTGAAGAAGATAACGAAAGCTTAATTAACGTTATTGAACATTATCATGCCGCCTCAATTAAAGACAATTTAGCGTTTATACTATTAAACTCGTCAAATGATGTTGTATATTCTCATGACTCTACAGGGAAAATAATTAAAACAAATCTTACGAAAAATAAACAGCATATACTTGAAGCTGTAAAAGATCCTAATATAGTTAAGGTCGTAATAAAAGCAAACGAAACCCCCGGAAACAAAGTTACTGAGTCATCAGGAAGTTATAAAATTTCTGCAGTTTCTATAAATAAAGACAGCAAAATTGTCGGGACCATAGTTAAAATAACAGAAAATTAACTTATTGAAAAAAGCTGCAACCTTTTTGAAAAACGAATATGAAAATGGAAGCCATGCTAAAATCCATTCTTAATAAAACTTATAGCAATTGGTCCAAAGATAACTATAAAAATTGTTGGAAATATTAACAAAACTAATGGAATAAGAATCTTTACAGGTGCTTCTTGAGCTTTTTTTTCCGCATATGAGAAATTTTCATTTCGCAAAGAGCAAGATAGTCTCTTTAAAATATCAGACATCTCTGTGCCTGATTCTAAAGCCATATTTATCGCACTGACAAAAGAATATACTTGCTCAACACCTGTACTTTCAGCCATTTCCTTAAAAGCAGCTCTTTTATCATAACCTAAAGAAATTTTTGCCAAAGCATTTTTTAGCTCGTCAATCAAAGAACCTGACATTATACTAACGACTTTTCTGGATGCACTATAAAAATCAAGCCCTGCGGCAAGCATAACCGAAATCAAGTCCGCCATTTCCGGCAATTGCTTGAGGATAGACTCTTTCCTCTTTGTCAGTTCTTCTTTAATCTTTAAAACAGGCAAATAGAAGAAGAATAACCCTATAGAAATAACAACTATTATTTGCAAACTTACAAAAAATGCGGCAAATAATATACCTACAAACATAGCAAATACTTGTATTGCAAAAAATCTATATGGAGTTATATTTTCATATTTTTTGCCAAGCAATTTTAAAGTTGCACCATTTTTTTCAACAAGATAAACAAATTTTTTATATTTAATCTTTTCTGCCATACAAGATATTTTATCAATAATTATAAAAAAGTAATTTGTTATAAAACTTCCTGTCTTCCTTTTTTCTATAGCATTTTTAATCTTCAGTTCAAATTTTGCTTTCTTTACATTTGAAACTATGCAATAAACCGCAAAAAATACAGCAAAAAACCAAAAAAAACATAATAAGGCTATCATTAGAATTCAATCTCCGTCATTTTTCTTATTACAACAGAGCCTGTAATAACCATACCAATAACTATGAGAAGTAAAATATTCCCAATCAAAGTAACAAATAAATATTCCATCATTTCTGGCTCAATCATATACATTATTAATACAACTACAAAAGGAGTAATACTCACTATATTACCAGACATTCTTCCTTGAGCAGTTAGAGCTGTCATTTTTGACTGGACGTTAATTCTTTGAACTGTAGAGTCGGATATTCTGTCAAAAATATCGCTTAAACTTGCACCTGCATCTTTTGATACTCTGATAACATCCATCATAAGCTTAAATTCTTTGCTTATAGCATTTTTAGAAGGTTCTTCTAAAACTTTGTCAAAATTCACTCCAAAAGCTAAGCTTTCCGATATTTTTTCAAATTCACTTTTTATAGGATATTTCAATTCGTTCTTAGTCGTAAAAATAGCATTCTGCAATGATTGTCCCGCTCTAACTGCACTTTTTATAATATTTAAAGCTTCAATAACCTGTTTGTTTATTAAAATTTCTTTTTTGCGAATTTTTTTGTCCTGCATATACCAATCAAGATAGCAATACAAAATGCAAAAAATTAACGCAAAAACAATATTTTGAAAAAGTAAAACTGAACCAATAAAAATAATAAAAGAAACAAAAATTCTTTTATTATTTTTCGGCAGCTTTTTTAAGTCAAAATACCTTTTCTTATTTATTTTAACTTTTAACTTGTTTATAAAAAAATATGTAAAGCAAAATACAAAAAGAGCAAAAGAAAAAAGAAATGTTATTTTCATCGTTTAAATATTCCAGTGTTTAATTTTATCCCTTTTTGAAATGCATTTTGTATAAAATCTGGTATATAACCTGTAAAATTAAATTCTCCATTTTGAACGCCGTCGGCAAAACTTTTCAAATCAAATTTAAAAACAGGCTTAATCTCATATAGTCTATCATCGTTAGTTTTATTTATTACCGATATTGAAGATATTTTTCTTGAGCCGTCGGCATAGCGAGATAGTTGCACTATAACGTTTATTGCTGACGCTATTTGAGAAACAATAGATTTCTCTGGCAAATCCATACCCGACATCAACGCCATAGTTGTAAGTCTTGAAACAGCATCATAAGGAGAATTGGCATGCAATGTCGTAAGACTGCCCTCATGCCCTGTGGACATTGCTTGAATCATATCAAGCGTTTCACCGGAACGACACTCTCCAACAATTATTCTGTCAGGGCGCATTCTTAAAGCATTTACTACTAATTGTCTTATGCTAATCTCGCCTGTGCCTTCAGTTGATTTTGGTTTACTTTCAAGCCTTATAACATGTTCCTGTTGGAGCTGAAGTTCAGCAGAATCTTCAATAGTAACAAGTCTTTCTTCTTTAGGTATAAAAGACGATATGGCATTTAAAAGAGTAGTTTTTCCAGTGCCTGTCCCACCAGAAATAATAATATTCTTTTTTAACAAAACTGCAGTTTTTAAAAATTCAAAGATAGCTTCGTTCAGACTACCAGCAAAAACTAAAGATTCCATTGAAAGGTTATTTTTTAAAAATTTTCTTATTGTAACTACAGAACCATCTAACGATATGGGTTTTATAACAACATTAACACGAGAACCGTCTTTAAGCCTTGCATCAACTATAGGTGAAGATTCGTCAATATGTCTGCCTACATTAGAAACTATTCTGTCTATAACAGTTTTCAAACGCTCTTCATCTGGAAAGGAAATTTTAGTTTTAGTTATCTTTCCGTTTCTTTCAATATATATATTCTTATACCCATTAACCATTATCTCAGTAACAGAAGAATCTTCTATTAAATCTTCCAATACTCCAAGCCCAGCAACATCATTGCAAAGTTCTTTATAAAGCCGATCTGAAATATCTCTTGGCAAAACAATATTTCTTTTAGATAAAATTTCACTTATTTTGTTTTTTGTTAATTTCTTTAGCTTATTACTATCATTTTCATCAATATATTCTTTCATTTCTTCAACAAGCGATTTATGAATATCGTCTTGTAATTGTCTATAAGCATCTTCATTTTGAAAATAATTGTCCAAAGAAAAGCTGGTAACTTTTACTTGTTGCAATTTATCAAAATTTTCTAATACCTTGTGTAAAGACAAAACGTAATGATTTGATCTATCTTTGTAAGAAAAGCTAGGAGATAGAATCTGCTTTTGAATACGGTAATTAAAGTCTGCATCAATGCTATATCTTAAGATTTTTGACTCACATAAAATATTATTGGAATTAAAATCATATCCAAAGTTAAGTTTTAAAGCTGCAAAGTTTGTTTGATAAACATTGCAGGAATACTCCTTTAAAATATAAGTTGTGTTTTTTACGGATATTGCGTCACTTGTATAAGGAAACAAAACACAGTCGGACTCTTGTGCAACTTTTAAAAGATTCTCATCTATTTCGTCTGGTAGAATAACAAAAACATATTTAAAATTTTCTTTAAGAGCTGTTATTAAGTATAAAATTCTGTCAATATCGGCATCTTTTAATTTTGTATCTCTAAAAGCGAGAACAGAAGTTAATCCTATTGGCGATAAATAGTCTCTTAAAATTTTAGGGCTGATTCCTGACAAAACCTGTAAGATGTCCTCAATATACTTAACGCTGTTACCATATACAGACCAAAAAGAATCGGGATCGGGAATAGAAAAATCAAGAACAATGCAAGATTCTTTTTTATTTGACGCTATGCAAGATAACCCATAAGCTAATAAATCTCTTTGGAATAAACTGCAGCTTGACGCTATAGCAAACATCATACCTTCTTATTTTTGCTTATTAATGCTAGTGTATCTGTTTATTATTTCCAAAACTTCTCTTTGGCTTGTCATTTTCAAATCTTTTTCGTAATTTGGATATATTTTTGAAACATCTTTTACTATAGCAGAAAGTTTTAAAGGCTTTATATCAGAGGTTTCTAAGTCGCCGACAGGTCTTATCACATACTTTAAACTTCCTTTTTCACAAGCTATAAGAATCCTTTGAGCTTCTTCAACAGTTACTGCAACAGTTATGAAATTTAAATTACTTGAATCATCGTCTGGCTCTGATTTTTTACCGCTACCTATACAGTTTCCGCCAACAGCCAAAACTAAAACATTTTGCGCTACAGAAAACACAGCGCTTTGTATTTCTTTTCCATTGTCAATGTATTCAACTATCGCAAAAATATCTATTCTGCTACATGGAGTGAGAATCCCCAACGATTCACAGTCAAATGATAGCGACAGCGCTTTTTTGCCGTCAGGGATCAAATTGCTTATTCCTGTCTCTTGATTAGTTTTTGAAACTTTAGTAGAAAGTATTTGCTCGTTTTCTTCAATTGTATTCAAAGATATATAGACTGCAGAACCATCTTCGGTAAACAATTCTCTTAAATCTTGAAATACTTTTGGTTGCATATATTCCTTAGGAACCATTTTTTTAACAATCATGTCAGGCTGTATTAGAACACCTTGTGGTATTCTTTGGCATGCAACAATAACTTTCACAGGCTCCGCCATTGTCTTGTACTTAATTTCTAAATCAGACAAAAATAAATAGGCTAACCCGGCGGAAACCACCGCGCAAATAAGAGCAACTATTATGGACTTTCTCATGATGTTATGCTTTATCTGCCGACTGGATAGTTTTCGCAGCTTTTTCAAACTGACCTTTTATTTTCTTTCCAAAAGCTTTATAGGCGATAAAAACTATCCCAACAATAACAGCTACAATAAGAATATATTCAACCATTCCCTGTCCTTTGTTTTTTTTAATCCAAGCAAGATTCATAATGTCGCCCCCCTAAAGTTTATTTTTGACGTTGCAAAGCCCCAGTGCTTCCTGTGCCTGACAAGACTGATGCACGTGCTGTTATTTTTATGCTGTCATTTCCAATTATCCTAAATATCTTCGGAATATCGTGTGTGTAAGTTATTTCAACAAAAGACTTCTTATTAAGATGTGAAATAAAATCCTTTAATACGTTCAGAAAAGTATAAGGATTTAAAACTGCAAAGTTTGAAAAGTTTGTAATATCAAAATCATATTTAATAGGTTTGTAATCATTTTCTTCAATTTTTATATTAAGTTTTCTTGGATCAATAGTTCTTCCTATTGTATTTGCAGAGCAAAGGTAATCTTTTATGTCGCTCTCTATGTACTTTACGCTGAAAGGAGTGTATGAGAGAAGATCTGCTCCATAACGAGCAGCTGTAGAAATTTGCTGCCACGTAAGCATTATACGGGCAAACCATAAAATTGCTAAAAGAAAAAGTATAATTAGCGGGACAATTAAAGCTGCTTCAACAAGAGCTTGTCCGCTTGATTGTTTGACAAACTTTAAGCAAAGCATTTTTCTGATTTTTCTTTTGATTTAAATATAAACAGATGGCTGGAGTTTACAAAAATATCACACATTTGTCTATTTTTGTAACAATAATAAATTCCAAAAATATACATACAATACACCGATACGAAAACTTCTCTTGTAAATGTCTCAGAGGAGACATAAAATCAACCATTTTAATATTACAATACCACTTACTCAATCTTTTGCTAATGTTAATATAAAAATTTTATCCGCTCCGCAGAATTTTAAAGCGGACGAACATGCGGAAAGAGTTGATGCAGTTGTGATTATATCGTCTATTAACAATATGTTTTTACCTCTTATAAGTTCCTTATTTTTTACAAAAAACGAATTTTTTATATTTTCAAAACGTTCAACTCTTGACAACTTAAACTGAGGTTTTGTTATTTTCTTTCTAAATAAAACATTTTTCAATACGGGAATATTTGCTTTAATAGATAACTCGTCTGCAAGCAATTCAGATTGATTATAACCTCTTCTTATTTTCCTTATAGTGTTTAAAGGAACGGATATAATAAAATCAGATTCTTGATAGAAATCGTTATTTTTCATTGTTTCATACATATCTGCGGCAAAATCTTTAGCTAAAAAAGTTCTATTAGAATATTTAAACTTTAAAATTAATTTCCTTACAGATCCCTTATACTCATAAACAGAACACATTTTATCAAATGTACGCCTTTTAGAATTTTTCTTACATTCATAACAAAATTCTCCTCCCGAAGATAAAGGCTTGCCGCACATTTGGCAAATATGCCCTTTTATAAAACTAAATGACGATTTGCACATGCCACATATCCTCGTTTGAGATGTGAAAATTAAATCTTTACCGCAAGACGAGCATGTAATAGGATAAAATAAATTTACAATTTTCAAAAAAATTTTTTTCATAAACTCTCTAGAATTGTATAGTTAATTTGCCTATAACGGCAAGATCATAATAATTTAAATCTCGGTTGTATCTAAATTCAAACCTGTCATAGCTTACTCCAGCGATAAATCTAAAATATTTTGATATTTCATAGTCGGTATTAGCAGCTATTCCGTAATTCATATTATTATCTTTTTCAACGTTAACATCGGATTTCTGATCAATATATTTTATATTTGAAACAAACAGCATTCTGTTTTTCAAAGGAACTGCCTTTTTTATTAGTGGGATTTTTAGACCTGAAGGAAATATTAAATCAGCGTTTATCTGCCCAATATACGAATTTTTATGAACATTTGAAGAATACTTTCCTGAAGCATTCTTTTGCCAACGCTCTTCGTTTTCGTATCTCAAACTAAAACGCCAACGTCCCAGTCCAACAGCTCCTTGACATACATATTTATTTGCCGAAGAATCAAATAAAGTTTTTAAAGTGTTATAACACAAATCTTCAGATTTTGTATTTTCTAAAGCCAAATACAAATCAAAAAGTTTTAAAAATTTAAATCTGTAATCCAATCCTCGCATAATGCTGTCACTATACGAAACACTGTAAGACACTACACTTTTATTGTTATACTTTAAATTAAGTTGAGTATCATTAAAAAGATGCGCCAGATCAAAAAACTTTTCAACGCCCGTCATTCCAATCAAAATATCAGGACATATTATCGTACATATTTTATTATAAGTGCCAGTTTTATATGATTTCTCATTATCTTGTGTATAAGTGCAGTTGGCACTTATAGAATTTATTGGGCTAAGAAAACCTCTGAAAGAAAAAGCTTCAAAAGGCATATATTTGCCTGTAAAACGAACGTCGTTTCTATTTAAAACTGTCTTAACCGTATATGTGTTTGATGAATAGAAAGGCTGTATATCCATCAATGGATTATCTCTTATCCAAAGTTTTTCTCTAGTCCAACCAATTGATTGAAAATCTTTATCCACATTATCATAAGAGTCTGAGTCTTGGAGTTTATAATACGACGAAAACGACAAACTTTTTAAAAGTCTGGAAGAAGTAACGTCGTAAGCGTTCAAATTCCAAGAAATTTCTCCAATGCCGTTTCTTTCTATATATTTCTTTTGACCGGGTATAATAAGCGATTCAGTATTAGTGCTGGAACGAACATTGTAATTTTCTTTAGTATTAATACTGTAGGTAAATGCAGGACTAAACCAATCGGCAATGCCTAAAACAAGGCTTGCGCCCACGCCCTGATTTAAAGATTTACCGTATTCAATTTCTTCAGGAAAATCTTTATTTTTCTCTCTTACAATATTTATGCTATAACCCGGAGAAAAAGTAATTCCTTTAGTAAATTTGAAAGGAGCCTTCAAAGCAAGCATATTTGACTGCTCTAAAGTATGATAGTTAGAAATATCCAGATATTCTCTTATTTTATCCATACCTAGAAACTGTTTTGACTCTTCTATAGGGATATTCGGATAAACTTTAAAATAAGACTTTGAAGTTTTTACATCTGCAGATATGCTAGTAGGAAATATGATTAGTTTAACTGGAACATCGTAAAGAAATACCCCTGATAAAGATTCCTTGTCTTCTAAACGCTCAATTTTTGATGTATCTATAATTGCGCGATCGTATTTTAATCCCAACTTTGGGAAATGTATTCCCGGTCTTAAATCTGTTTCCGCAGATCCGCAATATTTTACAACGCGACCTTCATCGTTTAAAGAAATTAAATTTGATTTATTTTCCGAAACTCTCGGCGTTATAGTTTCTATTTTGGAAATTCCTGTTTTTAATGGAAACAATTTTACCGTATGACTGTTTGTTTTCAAACCCTCAAAGTCAAAATAAGCATTTTCCTCGCTAAAATCTCTGTTATAAACTCCTGCCGTAATATTGCGAAAATCTCTGTCTATAGTCTTTTTAGAAGCGCCAATTGTTACCACACCTAATATCTCGTTGCCTCTCCACTGTAAACTTCCTCCCGTTTTCCAAGCAGTACCATTTGTAAGCCTGCTTCCTGTAACGTGTATTTCGTTAAACCAAACCTGACATTTGTTACCTATATAGGAAGATTCCACACCTATAACAAACTGAGATATTCTATCTAAGGAAGGGTTACCATGTACGGTAATTTCAGCATTAGCATCAGATGTTGACCAAGATGCTGTTCGTCCAACACCGCTTTGTTTTATTGCAATCAAATTCCAGTCTTGCCAAATTGGCTCATCAGTTACCGTAACCCTATACTCAAAATAGTTGTCATCATTGCCGCCAGCTCTAAATATTATAACATCTCCAGCATGCACAAACCCGTCTTCAGGTTTTGCATAAACCATAAATCTTAAAGATTCGTATTTTGACAAATCAAGAGCTTCGCCATGATAAACTGATTTTGCTAAAAACTGTTCTTTGGCACCCGACGGAATATACTCAATTTTTAAAGCTCTCTCATCTTTTCTTACGCTGTTTTCTATGCCATATAAATCCAAATAATATTTGTTGTTCATAAGAGATTTATAATTTGCATCAAATCTTCCTATTGATGAAATACTGAAATCATTTGAATTTAGACCTTGTTTTTCCCATCTATTGCCAGCTATTGATATTTTTCCTATCGTCAATCTTCCTTGATGATCGCCGATCAAACCGCTTGTTTGGCGTATTTTGACACGTAAAATTCTTATATTTCTCCAAATATCTATATTAGAGTCATTAATATCTATAGGAATTCTCAATTGCCGCCAACCGTTTGGATTGCTATTTATTACGGTTACGCTTGATGAAGAAAGACTATAACTTCCAGCAACTTCATCTTGTGTATCCAAAAAGCCATTTCCATTTATATCTTCAGTGTCAAGCTTTCCATTATGAGCGCCTATCAACGATACCGTTCCATCTGCATTGTGATAAGGTTGCCCCGTATCTTTCCATGGACTTAAAATTCCTGTACGATCCGTATCTTCAGTATCAAGCTCACCGTTTCCATCGGCATCTTCGTTTATACATGAAGCATACTGTATGACAACTTCATGTCCTTCAGGATTTGGATCATTAATCCAGACGTCAATATATAGCTTTTTTGAATAATCTATCCCATCCCACCCTGAACAGAGTTTTTGTGAAAAAGCTATCTCAGGATGAAATCTAACGTCGTAATTGACATCTAAAACAAGTTGTTTTTCGCCATCAGTAAGCTCCAAAAACGGGTCAATATCTTTAAGATTTATTTCATAACTTCTCCAAGACAAGTCTCTTAAGTTTCTTTGTGCTGTAGGAAAACCTATTGAACTATGAAACCAATTCTCATCTAGCATGCCTGCCAAATCTTCTTTTATGGCGTTGTCCATAGAATCAATTGACGCTTTTCCAGATATATTGTTATTTTGAGAACTCAATGCATATTCAGCATCAGCATTAACTCTCATGTTTAAAACATCTATATCCAAATCCGTAATTTTTGCATCGCATTCGCCAATTGTAAGACTTGTCGGAGTGTTTTTTATATCAGGAAGCTCTTTTCCTTTCGCAGTAAAGTTGTATATTACGCTTGCTCCTATTGAAAAACTGTCTGTTAATTTAAGTCTAGCATTACTTCCAACTAGAGATGTTTCGTTTTCAGAACCAAACAAAGAATAATCGTAAGATATATCCATTACAGAATCTTCTTTTATAACATTGTCATTTTTTATGGTTAAAATTCCCATATCGTAATCTATAATGTAATCCATTCCATTTTTTAAGACAATCCCATCAATAATAACCTTTTCTGAACGTGGTACAATTCCCGGTCTTAAATTAAGTATTTTTATTGTGTATTGATATTCGGTTACAAAGTTATATTTATGATCGCCCTTGCTATACAAAGAGTCGTGTAGTCTGTCGTTAAGTCTAAAATATCCATTCTCAAAATCAACCTTAATACTTTCATCTCTATAAGACGGAACAGGTCTCCCATCATCAAGGCTTGAAGGAACAGAATCATTTAAATCTTTTATTTCTAATAAAAAATTGCCTCTTCCATTGTCGCGAGCTATCTTTAAATTTCCCAATTCGTAAACAGTTTTGAGTTCTGTAGTAATGTTTGGTTTATTATCTGGATCTTTTATTATTACAGGAGCAGGCAAAGAAGTGCCATCTGTAAAATCATAACTTACAGCAACAACATAATTGCCTGACAAAGTATTCCTAAAACGAAGAATTCCAGTTGTATAGTCAACAATGAAGTCTTGACCTTGAACAAGAGTTACAAAGTTGCCGCTATAAGTAAATCCAGTATTATTTATGTCTGTTAGAGTTACACCTGACGGATAAGAATAGTTATATTTAGGGTCAGTTTTATTGTAATTTATATATACTTTTACAGAACCATTTTTAATAGTTCTCCTTTCACCATTTGCTAATAGAGAGTAATATCTAAGTTTTACATAAGAAGTATCGGCAATAGTTTTTCTTTCTAATTGGGTGCTTCCCGTAAAACGCTTTACCTCAGATAATCCCTTTGTTTTACTGAAAAAAGCGTTTAATCCAAAACCTTTATATTCCGTGTCAACTTTTAAACCGAACAATTCTTTTTTGTATCCAGTAAATTCAGTAGCGGGCATACAAACGGAAATATCACCGAATGCAGCTTCTTTTACAAATTCGCCTCGTTTACCTTTGTAAACAAGCGATATATCTTTTTTACCTACAGTATCGTCATAATCAATGTTGACGTTTAATCTTTCGCCTATACTGCCAAGAACTCTCATCTGAAGTTCTTGCTCCATCTTAAATGTTGAATTATTTTTTCTTTTTCCGGGCTCTTCTTTGTCGTATATTCTTGAAGTGTGATTAAAACCTATTAGTTTTCTACCTGAAAGAGAAAGTTTTGATTCAAAAGGAAGTTCAGCTGTTATTGCAGGCGGCAAAGACTGATTTGTTAAATCCGCACTTGGAGGTCTTTTGTGGTGTTTATCTTTTTTTCGCCATTTTTCTGGAGAATATTTCATTGCTCCGTATTTTTCATCGGCAAAATAATTTAATATTTCTTGCTACGCTATTTCCTGAACGGACTCTGGAAGCTCTTCTTCATCTTGCGAAGAAATGTATTCCTCTGAAATTATAGTTCCAGATGGCTCTATACTTTCAATATCGTGAAACTTGTCGTATTCGTCAAACTGGCTATAGATTTCTTGCTTATTGTCGCCAAGAACGCTGTACTTTTTAGCAAAAGAATTGTATTCTGCACAACATGCAGAATGGATAAGTATTAAAAATATTAAAATTAAAATTTTTAATTCTTTTAATAACATTTAATATTTCAGATTATAATATTCTTTCAAGTTTTACACAAATTTTATACAATTGTTTATATCGGGTAATCTTTAAACGAAGCTTCCTCAAATAAAACATGATAAAAAAATTACATTTTTACATTATTAAAGAGTTTTTGCATTCTTTTATTTTCGGAGTTGTTGTTTTTTCATTTCTTCTAATATTAAACTTTGTATTTGAACTTATGGATCTCTTGATTGAGAAAGGTGTAGCTGTTTGGGTAGTTGTCAAAATGTTTACTTTTTACCTTCCGAATGTCTTAACATTATCAATACCTATGGCTGTGCTTTTTGGAGTGCTGCTTTCTTACGGACGGCTGTCGTCAGACAACGAAGTTACAGCTATGAAAGCCGCTGGACTTGACTACAAAACGCTTACAATGCCGATAATAATTTTTGTATTGAGCATTTCGTTTTTTTTGGTATTTTTTAATCATTTTTTTGCGCCAAAATTAAATTCTAATCTAAAAGTTTATTTTGAACAAGTTATAACAAAAAGGCCTCTTGTTAAATTCAACGAAAAGTCTATAACAAAGCTCGGCGACTACAGAATATACAGCAATAAAGTTGATAACGCTAAAAATACTTTGATTGGAGTAAGCATATATAAATTTGAAAATGACTATGCTGAAAGTAATAAAAAAACTGTATTGCCACAAAATGATAAAGGGGCATGGCGCATAACAGCCTCTTCAGCTACCGTAAAAGCTTATGCCACAGGTGCACAACTGACTCTTTACAAAGGATATTGGCAAAAAGTTTCTCCTTCCGATATGAAAAATATGACTCATGCAACTTTTAAAACATATTCCATCTTTATACCACTTGGCAACACTATTAAAAGTTACAATATAGGACCGTCGGAATTATCTTCTCCAAAACTGATTGAAACAATAAAACAATACAAGAAACAAAAACTTGAATTTATGCCTTATTTGCTGGATTATTGGATTAGGTGGATATTTGCTGTTGCCCCTATTGTCTTTATTATCATTGCTTTACCTATAGGAATTCGTACTGGCAAAGGCGGTAAAGCTCTTGGCTTTGGTTTAAGCCTAGGTATAGTAATTATTTATTACACATTGTTTGTAATTTCAATCAATTTAGGCGAAAAAGAATATGTCCCTTTGGGAATAATAATATGGATGCCTAATTTGGTTATAGGAGCAGTAGGACTTTATTTATTCGGAAAGATGGTAAAAAAATGATAAAAATTCTTTACAAATATATTGTCAAAAACTTTATTAAAATTTTTATATTTACAACGCTAGCTTTTTCTGTTGTAGTCATAATATCACAACTACTTGGCAAGATAAATTTTTACATGGAAAACAAGGCGACTTTCGGCATAATAATTGTTCACATACTTACAAACGCTCCAGAATGGCTTGTGCAGGCTTTACCTATAGCTACTCTTTTGGCTTTACTATTTTCTCTAGGTAGCCTTGCAAAAAGAAACGAAATTACGGCAATGAAAGCTGCAGGAATAAATATGTGGCATGTTATCTCGCTTTTTCTTACAATAGGATTTATTATAGGAATTGCTGATTTTGCCTGCAGAGAATTTATTGTGCCTAAAACAACAGTTTACAACAGAAAAATAGATACTGAAAAAATAAAAAAAGAAAAAGTATCAATACAGGCAGATTTTTATAATCAAATAATAGCATTAAAAAATAACGTAAGATTAACGGTCGGACACCTTGACATAAAAACAAATACAATGGAAAACGTTGTATTTGAAAGATATAATAAAGACTTTGAATTAAAAAGACTTGTTTTAGCCGAGAAAGCAGATTGGGAAAATGGATCTTGGGTGCTTAAAAACGGTGTTATGAGAGGTTCTGAAAGCGACTTTTTGGACGAAGTTTATTTTAAAACGTATAATTCCAACATAAACGTTACTCCAGAAGACATAACATTTAAAGATCCCCCATACAACAGCATGAATATAGCTGACTTTAATAAATATATAAATCAATTAAAAATTTTTGGGCAATCTGTAATAAAAGCAAGAATTACGTTGAACACAAGATTTGCTTCTGTTTTTTCCCACGTTATAGTTATGATGATAGGAATACCTTTTGCCCTAGGATTTAGAAGAAGAATAAACATAATATTTAATTTCCTTGCTGCCTTGTCTGCAACATTTATGTATTGGGCGACTCAGGCTGTAACAACCTCTTTTGGTAAAAATTTAATACTATCGCCTTTTATGGCAGCATGGCTACCAAACTTTATATTTTTGGGTATAGGTGTCTATTTATTGGTCAAAGTGAAAAAGTAATTATACTTTATCGCACATCTTACTTTTGGAGGAAATATGCATATACCTGACGGATTTTTAAACAATAATTTGGCAGGAGGACTACTTGCTGGAGCTTTAGGCATGATTGGATATTGCCTAAATAAGATATTAAAAAGTATAACGGTTGCCGTAGGAACAATTGCAGGTAGCGTTTCAGAAGTAAACTTAGGTTCGCAATCATTTGGATTTTCAGAAAATACCAGCAAATATTTCCAAAGACTGACTTTGGTAGCTCTTTGGGTATTTGCTTTTCAAATGTTTAACATACCAGTAAAATCGGCAACATCAGCTCATTTGATTGGCGGAGTTTTCGCTGCTATCCTTGCTGGTCCATTTGCAGGTTTTATAATAATGTCTTTTGTCCTCATTATACAATCTTTATTTTTCTCAGATGGCGGAGTTTTAGCACTTGGTGCAAACATTCTTAACATGGCTTTTATAGGCTCTTTCTTATCTTATTATGTGTATAAAGCTTTTTCAAACAAAAGTCAGCATTTTGGAGTTTTTGCCGCGTGCTTTTTCTCTGTTATGGCAGCTTCTTTGGCATGCCTTATAGAGCTCGGATTATCAGGGTCAATAGTATTTTCAACAGCATTTAAAAATATGATGAGCTTGCATTTTGGAGTATCTTGCATTGAAACATTAATAACCCTTGCATTGCTTAAAGTGTTTAGAAGTGTAAATGGAGAATCTAATGAATAAAAAGAAATTAGCGTTTATAATTCCTATATTTACAGTATTTTTAGCAAGTTTATTTGCTTCAAAACTTCCAGATACTTTGGAAACGATCGCCATAAATTACGAATTTATAAACAAAGCTAAAGAAACATCGTCTCCATTCTCAGGGTACTGTTTCCCTTTTGTAGAAAATCATTATGCATCAACGTTTTTGACTGGGATTATTGGATTAGCACTCCTTTATGTCCTATTTAAAATTACAACAAAAATAGTAAAAAGTTTAGCAAAATTAATTTATGAAGAAAGCAAATGATAAAAAAGAAATCATTAAACTTTTAAAAATGGTTCAATCTGGAGCTATCTCCCCTGAAGACGCTATATTGCGCTTGCAAACTGCGCCTTTTGAAGATTTAGGTTTTGCAAACATTGACTATCACAGGAACTTGAGGCAAGGGTCTGGAGAAGTTATTTTTGGACAAGGAAAAACTCAAGAGCAAATAGCAAGCATTGTTTTAAATATGCTGGATAAAAATATAGATAATATTATCATTACAAGAATATCTAAAGAGACCGCAGATTTTTTAGTAGAACAAAAAATAGATTTAGAATATCATTTAATCGCAAAGATTGCCGTGGCGAAACGCAATAAAATTAGTAAACTCATAGGTTCTGTTATTATAGTTTCTGGAGGAACAAGCGATATTCCCGTATGCGAAGAAGCTGCGATAACAGCCGAAACACTCGGAAGCCAAGTCACTCGCCTATACGATGTTGGAGTATCAGGAATACATAGACTTTTGTCTAAATACGAAATCCTTGCAAAAGCAAGAGTTATAGTGGCAGTCGCAGGTATGGAAGGTGCTCTTGCAAGCGTAGTAGGAGGACTTGTAAGCTGTCCTATAATAGCAGTCCCTACAAGCGTAGGGTACGGTTCAAATTTTGAAGGGCTTTCAGCTTTGCTTACTATGCTTAACTCTTGCTCAAATGGAATTTCAGTAGTAAACATAGACAATGGTTTTGGAGCGGGTTTTATTGCAAATCGTATCAACAAAATGGAGAGCATTGAATGAAAACTCTTTATCTTGAATGTTCTATGGGCGCCGCGGGAGATATGTTGACAGCTGCATTGTATGAATTACTAGGAAACAACGATAAAAAGGCTTTTTTAAAACAAATAAACTCTCTTGGACTCAATAATGTAAGCATAACAGCGCAACCTATTGAAAAGGATTTGATAAAAGGAACCAAAATCCATGTAAAAATTCATGGACATGAAGAGCATGAAAAAAATTCTTGTCATACAGGACATAACCATTCGCATAAACACAGTCGCACAAATCTAAAAACAATTGGAAACATCATATCAAAGTTAAAAGTCTCAAAAAAAGTTAAAGACAATGCTGTAAATATATATAATATAATTGCTCAAGCTGAAGCAAAAGCTCATCGTAAGCCTGTAACGCAAATACACTTTCACGAAGTCGGAGAAATTGACGCAATAATTGATATTGTCAGCGTATGCTTACTTGTAGATAAGGTCTCCCCAAACGAAATAATATCATCGCCAATAAATATAGGCAAAGGGCATTTACATTGCGCTCATGGCATTCTTTCAGTTCCAGCACCGGCAACAGCCAATATTTTGTACAATATTCCAATTTATACAAATGAATATGAGGGAGAACTATGCACACCTACGGGAGCTGCTATTATAAAACATTTCGTCACTAGTTTTGGTCAAATGCCTATAATGCGTATAAAAAAAATAGGTTATGGAATGGGTACGCGCAAAATTGAAATACCAAACTGCGTGAGAGCATTTTTAGGAGAGTCAGATAAAGATACGGATAGTACAAGCAATTCTATAGCGCAATTACAGTGTAACTTGGACGATATTACAGGAGAATCTTTAAGTTTTGCTTCTGAGTTGCTTTTAGAAAAAGGGGCATTAGATGTTTTTTATACATCTATTCAAATGAAAAAAAATCGTCCAGGAGTCTTATTTACGTGCATATGTGAGATAGAAAAAGCTGACTTTTTTGCAAAACTCATTTTAGAATATACTTCCACTTTTGGAGTAAGAAAAACTATTTGTAAGCGTTATATTTTAAACCGTAAAACTTCTATACAAAAAACGCCATACGGTAATATCCGTATTAAAACAGGAGAAGGTTTTGGAATAAAAAAATCAAAACCTGAGTTTGAAGACATAGCAAAAATAGCTCGTATGAAAAATAAAACACTTGATGAAATCAAAAAAAATATAAAGTTAAAATAAATGAACGCTAAGCAAAAATATGAAGTTCTAAAAAAATATATATTAGACTTAGAAAATCTTGTCATTGCATTCTCGGGAGGCGTTGATTCAACTTTTTTGCTAAAAACAGCGCATGACTTACTTGGAGAAAAAGTTATAGCAGTAACAGCCAAATCTTGTTCTTTTCCACAAAGAGAACTTAGCGAAGCTGTTGCTTTTTGTAAAAAAGAAGGCATAACGCACATAATATGCAACTCTGAAGAGTTAGATATAGAAGGATTTTCACACAATCCTACCAACCGCTGCTATTTATGTAAAAAAGAACTTTTCTCAAAGATTTGGAATATAGCAAAAAAGAAAAGAATCAATAATGTAGCTGAAGCTTCCAATATTGACGACAACAATGACTATCGTCCAGGATTCATTGCGGTATCTGAACTTAACGTAAAAAGTCCTCTGCGCTATGCAAACCTTACAAAAGATGAAATACGAATGCTTTCAAAAAAATTAGGACTTTTTACTTGGGATAAACAATCTTTTGCATGCCTGTCTTCAAGGTTTCCATACGGACAGGAAATTACCCATAAAGCTTTATCTATGGTGGACAAAGCTGAACAAATGCTTATTAATATGGGATTAAAGCAAGTTAGAGTACGACATCATAACAATCTAGCAAGAATTGAAACTGACGAAGCTGGATTTGAAATTCTCATGGACAAAAATAAGAGAAAAAAAATTTACAAAAAACTAAAAGATTTAGGATATGTTTATGTTTCAGTAGATCTTTTAGGCTACCGCACAGGCAGTATGAATGAAACTCTGGATATTTGAAATTTATCCTCTTGGATGAAAAATTTTATGTTGTTGTATGATTTTATCTTTATCAAGATGAGTGTAAATCTGCGTAGTAGCTATTGAAGCGTGTCCCAACATTTCCTGAACGAAACGAATATCGGCTCCACCAGCTAAAAGGTGAGTTGCAAAAGAATGTCTTAATGTATGAGGCGTAATATTTTTGTTTATACCGGCTTTTTTGACTATATTCTTTAACTGTCTCCAAAATTCCACTCTGGAAAGCTTCTTTCCTAACCTTGAAATAAAAATATTGTCTTCATGACTCGCATAAGGCTTTCTCTTTAAAAGATAAATATTGATAAAACTCCTAGCTTTTTCTCCAAACGGTATCAATCTTTCTTTAGACCCTTTACCTATAATTCTCAAAAAATTATCCTGTAAATTTATATTTGAAAACTTAAGGTTTATAAGCTCAGAAACTCTTAATCCCGTAGCATAGAGAAGTTCAAGCATGGCTCTGTTTCTTACATTTACTTCATCCTCATCGGTAACAGCATTTAACAAAAGCATAACTTCGTCAAATGTAAGCATACTGGGTAAATTTTCGGGAATTTTTGGAGAGGTTAAATAAAGCGTTGGGTTATTTTTAATTATATCTTCATAATTTAAGAATTTATAAAACTGTCTCAAAGATTCTACAAGTCTGTAAAGAGATTTTGGCTTAAAACCGTCAAGTTTTGCTGTCCATAAAAAATCTGTAATATCTTGGTGTTGGCAATTTTCAAGAGAAATCTGTTTTTTTTCTGCAAATGCAATAAATTTCAAAATATCGGCTCTATACGCTAAAACCGTATTCTTAGATAATCCCTTTTCAACAACTATATATAAAACAAAATCTTTTAATAGCTTTTTATAATCAAGCATATGAAAACCTTTCTAACAAAGAAATATGTAACCAAACTTTTGCTATTATATAAAAAGGATTATTCGTATATTATATCGTCAAGATATATTGTAAATCCTTTTGGATTATCATCTCTAGAAGCGGCAAAACAAAAGCCTCCGATAATATTGCTTAGGTCTTTGCCTTTCAAATCTATAGTATATTTTGTCCAATTCTTTGTAAGATCAATAGGTCCTATAGATGCAGAGTCTGAATCAGGAAATTCCCCTGAGATGCCTCCAACTTTAAATTCGGAAACTCTTTCGCCTCCAACTTCTCCCCTAGCCCAAAAACTGAGCTGTTTAGCTCCAGTTAAATCGTAACCACTCTTTCTATCCCCCCAATTATTTGGAGGCTACTGCCAGTATATGCCCATCCAACCCGCACCTTGAGTTGCTTTAGCGCTGTAATCAACTTTTATACAAGAATTGCATGTTTTAGGGTTTTCTTTGCATACCAAATCAATCTTTATATCGCCGTAATCTCCCATCCAGCCCGACGGTGCATAATGATTTTGTTTTGAATTATTTTCAACATACACAGCAAACGGCATAATAGTTTTATTTTTATCATGATAACCGCGAGTTTTTGCAGCCTGAGCGCTAATACTTAAAGATAATGCCGCTAAGAATACAAATGATAATAGTGACAAAAAACTTTTGTTCATCATCATCTCCTCTTTATTTTCCTAGAGACTTACCAATATAAACGGATATCAAAAATCAAAATTATAATACAAAATATATTAGATTTTTCACTATAAGCGGTATTTTATAAAATTATTTAGAAAAAACAAAAATGACACTCATGCATATTTTCTGCACTTATATAATAGAAAAACATAAACTGGTTTTGTATAATTCATACAAGCATAAAATTCTCAAGCGGAGGCATCGGTATGATTAAATCCGGTTTGGCAATGCTAAAGGTTTTAGAGAGCTGGGGAGTAGATCATATTTATGGTATTCCAGGCGGTTCTATTAACTCTCTGATGAGCGCCTTGTACGAAGAAAGAAATACAATTAAATATATTCAAGTGCGTCACGAAGAAGTAGGTGCGATAGCAGCATCCGTTGACGCAAAACTTACAGGAAAGATAGGCGTATGTTTCGGCTCAGCTGGACCTGGATCCACCCATCTGTTTAACGGACTTTACGACGCTCAACTTGACCATGCGCCTGTTCTTGCAATAATAGGACAGGTTGCCTCAACAGCCATGAATTATGACTCCTTCCAAGAATTAAATGAAAATCCTATGTTTGCCGACGTCAGCATATATAACCGAACGGTTATGACTCCAGAAAGCCTCCCATACATTATAGATGAAGCCGTACGAAGAGCTTACAAATATAAAGGTGTCGCCGTTGTAACTATTCCTGTAAATCTTGGACTTATTGACATTGACGAAGACTATTTTTCTTCTGCAATAAACTACCGTAAAAGCATTTTAATGCCAGACTCAAAGGATATCTCGGAAGCGGTAACCCTTATATTAAAAGCAAAAAGACCTGTTTTATATGTAGGGCAAGGTATAAAAGGAGCTTCTCAAGAAGCCATTAAACTAGCAAAACATTATTCCATGCCTATAATATCTTCCGTTATGGCAAAAGGCATTATCCCCGATGATACTGCCAATTATATGGGAACAGCCGCAAGAGTTGCGTCAAAACCAGCAAACGAAGCTTTATCCGAGTCAGACTTAATTCTGTTTACTGGAAGCGATTTTCCATTTGCAAAGTTTTTCTTTCCAAAAAATGCTAAATTCATACAAATAGATACAGACTCTTCCAAGCTCGGCAAACGGCACAAAACAGATGTTGCAATTTTAGCAGACGCAAAAGAAGCGATGAAACTTCTTAAAGTCGAAGCTGAGGCAAAGCCTGCAGGCAGATGGTATAACGCCAATATTAAAAACCGCAAAAACTGGCAAGAATGGCTACAAAGCTTCTCATGCAGCAATGCCATTCCTTTGCGACCAGAACCTGTTTTTAAAGAAATAAACAGAATTGCCAATGACGATGCAATTTTTATTACAGATGTAGGCAACGTTACAATTTTTGCTGTAAGAATGCTTAAAATGAATGGCAAACAAAAATTTTCAACATCGGGATTTTTTGCTACTATGGGGTACGGTGTTTCAGGTGGAATTGCTGCCAAATTAAGTTATCCTAAAAGACAAGTGTTTACATTAAACGGTGACGGAGCTTTCTCAATGGTAATGCAAGATATTATAACTCAAGTCAAATATAACCTTCCGATAATAAACATAGTTTTTTCAAACAATTCTCTTGGATTTATAGATGCAGAACAAGAAGATTCAAAGCAAGAAAAATATGGAGTTGACCTTGCCAGCGCCGACTATGCAAAAGCTGCCGAAGCTATGGGAGCAAAAGGATACACAGTAACAAAAAGAGAACAGCTAAAGAGCGTGTTTGATAAAGCAAAAAATAGCAAAATACCTGTGGTAATAGACATAAAAATAACAAACAATCGCCCATTTCCAGCTGAAGACATGGTACTAGATCTGGAAAAATATAAAAGGAAAGAAGTTGATGCTTTTATAAAAAGATACGAAGTAAAAAATATGCCTGTTTTGAAAGATTTGCTATAGACATATATAAATTTGATATTTAATTATTCGGAGAAAAAATGAAATCTTCTAAATACCTACTCGTATTTGTAACAAGCCCTGATGAAAAAACAACTCAAAAAATTCTCAAAACGCTTCTTAAAGAAAAAATTATATCAAGCGCACAAATATCACAAAGTATAAAGTCTTATTATTGGTGGAACAATAAAATAGAAAAAAAAACTGAAACACTTATAACAATGACAACGCTTGAAAAGAATTTTAAAATCCTTGAAGAACAAATAAGACTGTTGCATCCGTATAAAATTCCACAAATAATTTCTGTATCAATATTTAATGCAAATAAAGACTACCTAAAATGGATAAATCAATATTGCAATTAAATACTTTTGTATGTCAGATTTATCAATGAAACAATGAATATGAAAAAAGGAAAGAGGAAGATGAAGGTTACAGGAAC
>JAIRYK010000018.1 GCA_031267795.1 Candidatus Endomicrobiellum devescovinae
TACGGCATGTTCGTCCTACATAGATAAAAACTAAAGTATGCAAAAAATGCTAAAAAGAACATCACTAACTTCTTGCTCCTTATCTCTCTTAACATATCTTTTCCCTTCCCCTTTGGTATTCTTGGTTCTTTTCAGCTTGATTTCTGAGATTTGCTTTCTTATAGATTACTTTATTGCTTGCGTTTTCAATAATTAATTTTAACTAGATGATTAAGAATTATTAGATATATAAGCTATGATGAGCTGAACAAAATATAACAGATAAGTTTCATTTTTATGCAACCTTTTAGCTCCCAAAAGACAAAGACAGAAGCTTTAAATAATATGCCTCTTCCAATTAATTGATTAATTGGCTCTTCTAAAAGACATTGAAAAAATTCAGAACTCAAAATTAAGCATCTAAAAAACTTATAATTATTTTGCTAACGGGTGGTAGAATTATTGTCTTTTTTTGTCCATTTTCAGTTATATATACTTGTCATCGGACAAAAACGCAGCTTTCGGCGAGGATTTGAATTTATTCTAATAAGCGGGCGATGGGACTTGAACCCACGACCTTCTCGTTGGCAACGAGACGTTCTACCACTGAACTACACCCGCGAAATGTTAAAATTTAAAAAATGCTGAGGGCGGGATTTGAACCCGCATCCGGTTAAGGACACGCCCCTCAAACGTGCGCGTATGCCAGTTCCGCCACCCCAGCGTTCACTACTTACCTACAGGCTCCACCGGAGCGCTTACAGGGATATTTGAAAGTTGATTTACGATAGACATCATACTCATATTTATGGAAAGTTTTGTAAGCATCAAAGATGTAAACAAAAATATACAAGCCATAACTATCGTCAACTTCTTTATAAAAGCCATACCAGAAGGCGCATTAAAAATTTGATCGGAACCGCCACCACCACCAAAAATACCGCTCATTCCTCCACTTTTTCCTGCCTGTAGAAGAACTACAAAAATTAATCCTATGCATACTGAATAATGAACAAACTTAAAAGCAAAGAATAAAAGATTCATAATGATATTATTTTATAACAAAAACCGACTCGTGTCAAATTGACGCTAAGTATTGTTGGCGTTCCTGTAAGCTTTCTATTAGGAAAACATTCGGAACGCCAACAGAACATTATATTTATTTTTACTTTTTATCTGGAAGAGCAGCTATCCCAGGAAGATCTTTACCTTCTAAGAATTCCAAAGACGCTCCGCCTCCTGTAGAAATGTGGCTTATTCTCTTATCTACTCCAGCTTTTTTCACAGCAGAAACAGAATCGCCGCCACCGACAACAGATATAGCCCCTTCATCTGTAGCGTCAGCAACCATTTTCGCAATTTCAACAGTTCCTTTTGAAAATTCATCTATTTCAAAAATTCCCAAAGGTCCGTTCCAAACTATTGTTTTCGCCGATTTAACGACTTCAGCAAATTTTTCTATTGATTTGATTCCAATATCTACACCCATAAAACCATCGCGTATGGCTTCGTCAATAGTAGTTTCTACAACAGCATCTGAAGGCACGCTCTTACTTGCAAAATCAACTTTATTTGTAATAACATGGTCAACAGGAAGCAAAAAATTAACTTTTCTTTCTTTGGCTTTTTTAAGAAGATCCAGAGCTAAATCAAGTTTGTCATCTTCAACTAAAGACGTTCCTGTGCTTACACCTTGAGCTTTTAAGAATGTATAAGCCATAGCTCCGCCAATGATAATTGAGTCCACCTTGCCTAAGAGGTTTTCTATAACGTTTATCTTGTCGGACACTTTCGCTCCACCAAGAATCGCCAAGAAAGGTCTTACGGGCTTCTCAAGAGCTTCTCCCAAAAACTTTAACTCTTTTTCTACAAGGAATCCTGCGGCTGCATCTTTAGTATATTTAACAATCCCTGCCGTTGAAGCATGTGATCTGTGGACTGTTCCGAACGCATCTTGAACAAAAACCTCACCCATAGAAGCAAGATCTTTTGCAAAAGCATCCATAGAAGATTTGTCTTTTTCGCCAGCAGCATTTTTGCCTTCTTCTTCAGAATGAAATCTTAAGTTTTCAAGTAAGAGAATTTGTCCCGGCTTTAAATCTTTTGCCGCTTTTTTAGACTCAGCGCTTATACAGTCTCCACCGACAAATTTAACAGGCTTACCCAAGACTTCGCCCAAACGAACAGCTACGGGCTTCAAACTCATTTCAGGAACAACCTTGCCTTTTGGTCTACCTAAATGCGACATAAGAATTATTGCTGCATTTTTTTTCAATAAATATTCTATTGTAGGAAGAGTCGCCATGATTCTTTTATCGTTTGTTATTTTAAGATTTGCGTCAAGAGGTACATTATAATCTACTCTAACTAAAACCTTCTTCCCTTTTACATCAATATCAGCAAGCGTCTTTTTCATTTAAGGCTCCGTTTTTGACCAAAGACCGCGCAGCGCAAATCTAATGCGCAAGCGCGGTCTTATCGTTATTTATGGACTTCGTTTAGCAATACTAGTTACGCAAATAATAATAGCACCGGCATTGTTAATTTATGTGAAACAAATTAGCCATTTACTTTCTTCATATAGGCAATAAGTTCCAAAACTTTATTTGAATATCCCCATTCATTATCATACCAAGCAACAACTTTAACGAATTTGTCTGTCAAAGCTATTCCAGCTTTTGCGTCAAATATTGATGTACGAGCGTCACCTAAGAAATCTGAAGAAACTACTTCATCTTCAGTATATCCCAAGATACCTTTAAGTTCATTTTCTGAAGCAGATTTCATTGCTGATTTTATTTCTTCGTATGTAGCAGACTTTGCTAAATTTACGGTCAAATCTACTACAGAAACGTCAAGTGTAGGTACGCGAAATGACATACCTGTCAATTTGCCGTTCAATTGAGGAATTACTTTTCCTACTGCCTTTGCTGCACCTGTTGAAGAAGGAATTATGTTTCCTGAAGCTGCTCTTCCGCCTCTCCAATCTTTTGCAGAAGGTCCATCTACAGTTTTTTGTGTAGCAGTTGTAGCATGTACGGTAGTCATTAAGCCATCTGCAATGCCAAATTTATCGTTCAAAACTTTTGCTACTGGAGCCAAGCAATTTGTTGTACAAGAAGCGTTAGATACAAACTGAGTTCCTTTCTTATAAGAGTCTAAGTTTACTCCACAAACAAACATCGGAGTATCATCTTTTGAAGGAGCAGACATTACTACGTATTTTGCACCAGCATCAATGTGAGACTGGGCTTTATCTTTTGAGAGAAACAAACCTGTTGACTCTACAACATATTCAGCTCCAATTTCTCCCCACTTCAAATCTGCAGGATTCTTTTCTGCTGTTACACGAATAGCTTTTCCATTTACAACCAAATTTCCGTCTTTTACTTCAACGGTTCCTTTAAACTGTCCGTGAACAGTATCATACTTTAACATGTAAGCCATATAGTCAACGCTGATTAAGTCGTTGATAGCTACAACTTCAATGTCACTTCTGTTTTGAGCTGCGCGGAATACCAAACGTCCAATACGACCAAAACCATTGATACCTACTTTAACCGTCATAATACGCCTCCTCTTGGCTTTTAAGCTGAAATGTTATAATTTTATTTAGAGAGCTCGGCTTTTGTTACATTTACTTAAGATAATAGTATAAAAATACGACGATTTTTGTCAAATTTAGAAAACAGCTTATTCCGTCGGAACAGATTTTTTGACAGAAGGGCAAATTTTGTTTAATGGACAAGCCGCATGGTTTGGATTCCTTGCTTTGCAAACCTTTCTTCCCAAAGTCTGTATAAGTAGAGAGAAGTTAATCCAATACTGTTTAGGAACTATTGCCATTAAATCTTTTTCTATCTTAACAGGATTTTCATACTTTGTAAGCTTAAGTAAATTCGCTATTCTTATGACATGTGTGTCAACTGCAATTCCTTCTGCTTTACAAAAAGCATGACCTAAAACGACATTAGCAGTTTTTCTTGCAACACCCGGAAGTTTAAGAAGCTCTTCCATTGTTTGCGGAACTTGACCATCATATAATCTTAATACCATTTGAGCAGATTTTATGATATTTTTTGCTTTGTTTCTAAAAAATCCTGCTGATTTTATACGATTTTCAAATTCAGATATGTCCGCATTAGCATAATCTTGCAAACGCTTATATTTTTTAAATAAGCTTTCTGTTATTTTGTTTACTCTTTCATCAGTACATTGAGCGGACAATATCACAGCAACAAGAATTTCAAAAGGATTTGAAAACTTGAGAGGGCATTTTATATAACCAAAAGTTTCTTTTAAATTTTTTATTATTTTTAAAACATACTTTTTCTTATCTTTTTCCATTTATAATCCCGAAAATTTTATTATGCATAGTCCAATTGTTTGCAGCAAGCAAAGTTGACTTAAATAGAGGGTCTTTACCGCCATCATAATCGGAAATTGTACCGCCTGCCTCTTTAACCATTAAAATACCTGCAGCGGTATCCCAAGGTTTTAAGCCTTCTTCCCAAAAGAATTCAAAACGACCGCAAGCAACATATGCTAAATCTAAAGCTGCTGACCCAAGTCTTCTGATGCCTTGTACTTCATGCACTATATTGTCAAAATTTTTCATTACCCTTTGACTGTCTTTTCTAAAATAATACGGAAAGCCAGTAGCTGCCAAAGATCTAATAATATCTTGATTTTTTGAAACATTTATTCTTTTGCCATTAAGCCATGCTCCTTTATCTTTTTCAGCTATGAAAACTTCTTTCATTACAGGCACATAAATAACACCGACAATAATTTCATCTTTGTATTTTAATCCAATGGAAACACAAAACATAGGTAAGCCATGAACAAAATTAACTGTTCCGTCTAAAGGGTCTATAATCCAACAATAATCTTTGCCTGTTTCTTTTATACCGTCTTCTTCAGCCATAACTCCGTGTTCAGGAAAAACATCTTTAATTACCTTTATCACAGCTTTCTGAGCATTTTTATCAGCTTGCGTAACGGGATCTACTTCTCCTTTGTATTCAATATTCAATTTTCCGTTGTAATGGCTAAGCAAAACATCTGCTCCTGTTTTTGCCGCCGCTAAAGCTGTATTTGCATAAGATGAAAACTTCATTTTGTCTCCTTATTTTTTCAATATATAGCTACCAGATTCTAACCTTTCGCCAGTATCGTCAAGTTTCTCTATAGTATTTTTATTAATGAAATAAAATATTAAATCTTTATTTTTGTTTAAAACAAAAGAGCTTATATCCACCGATGGATACCATTTTCCAGATGATTCAAAAACTCTTCCATTATCCGTTAAATATTCTTGTCTTAAAGTATAAGAACAATCTGGTCTTAAATCCATTTCTGTAAGTATTTTATTGTTATCTGCCGCAGGAAAAATTCCTTTATATACCCCTGTATAGTTCTCTAACATATCCGAAACATTTAATGGGGATTTATCGTTCCTATTTCCAAACGGCACAACAAAAGCTTTATTATCTTTATTAACAAAATAAACGTTCAATATGACAGGAGGCTTTTCTATTTCAAAAATACCTAAATTTTGAACAAAATAATTTTTGTCGGATTCTTGTTCTTTAATCTCATATTCAACATATATATTATCTTCTTTCATATAAATTTGGTTTACGCTAATATCTCGTAAATTTACAGAAGGTTTCTCCGCAATAATTAATAAAACACTTTTGCTAAAATTAGGGACGACTACAGTATTAGACATTGCTTTTGTAATGCCAAGCAAATTTTTAAATTTAAGTGTAGAGTTTACAGTGAAGAAATTTATATTGTTAGGCAATTTAACGTTATTTTTTAGAAAGAATCCAAAACATTCTTTGAATTGCAAAGATTGTTTCTGTTCGGCTTCCAGTTCTACATTTTTTAATTCCACTTCTTTGATGGGGATTGCTTTTAAAGCTTTGCGCTCTTGGCGGAGAGGCAAACAACCTGAAATAATAAAGGGAAACAGCACTAAAATAATCTTTTTTTTCATTATCTGCCTCTATTATAAAGACTCAAACGAATCTTTCCGTCAACAGTTTAGTATATAGATTAGATTTTTTCAAGCAATTTTATTATTCTCAAATGGTAATATTAAAAAAGAAACTAAATCTCTCACAAAAAAGATGGAGTGTTATGAAGAAAGATGGTGTTCAGATACATCAAGAACAGCCTGAGCAAGAGCAATCCTTCTTCCAAAAGCATTGGAAAAAATCGCTATTGGTGGAATTATCTTTTTTGTTGCAGGATTTCTAGTAGTAAAAATAAAATCAAAAACGACGGGAGATGGAGATGAATAATATTTTGAATAAAGACTACCTAAAATGGATAAATCAATATTGCAATTAAATACTTTTGTATGTCAGATTTATCAATGAAACAATGAATATGAAAAAAGGAAAGAGGAAGATGAAGGTTACAGGAAC
>JAIRYK010000024.1 GCA_031267795.1 Candidatus Endomicrobiellum devescovinae
CCGTATGGATTTTGTACAAATGGCAAGTATAACATAAAGTTATGCCATTTCTCATATCCCATCTATACTTTATACTTCTAGCCCTGCTTTTTAGGAAATGATGAGCCTGCAGCGTCTCAGTTTTCCCGCACATAAGGCATTTCTTGTCACGCTCTCTGACCTTCTTAGCCCAGATAGCGTCTAGTTCTTTCTTTATTTTTGGTATAGGTTTTAACTTAGTCTTTGTCTTCATAATTTTGAAAATTCTAACTTAAGCTTTTCTAATAATACGTTTAACTTCGAAACAATAGTATCTCTACATTCGTTCTCGTTCTTTCCCAATGCTATGCTATTATCTGACTTGTCCATCGAAACATAAATTGTCTTATAATCTGTATATGTTTGGTTATAGATATCAAGCATGTCTTTTAATTTATCTATTTTATCTTGAAGATATTTCCCTTTTTCTAAAGTTTCAGTTTTCATTTAAATCTCCGTTTTAATAATATTACCGTTAGTGTCTTCTTGTAAAATAGTGTCGCCATAGTCATCTGTTATGGGAGGCGTTACTTCCACTGCGTTGTCTATAACTCTATTGTCCACATAATCTACAGAGCCATCTTCTCTAATTACAGATTGGTCTTTCTCTATCGCTCTTTCCATCTCTACGCTCATTACTCCCCATTTGCTTATCAATTGCCTCAGCATTGTCTTATACCCCATACCGTCAAAGTCTTTCTCCCAAAAGGTATAGCCTTTATGAGCGGCGTATCCTTTAGAATATTTAAGAGCGTGCGATTCCATCTTCTTCCTGCTCCAATACATCGCTTTCCTAAACCCGTTCACATATTCAAACATTGCGTAATATCCGATAGTCTTTGCCGATTCTCGCTTTTCTTCGTCTTCTATAAGATTTACTTCTATCTCTTCGTTTAGAGGGTCGAACTTTACCAACTCTCCTTCCTTTACCGCTATTACGTTTATCTTCCTATATTGACCAGAACGTATCGCCAGCTGTATATATCCCTTATACCCTATTTGAAATGTCGCCACCTTTCGCCCATTCTTGTTATCGTTAAACGGCACTAGGTAATACTGCCCTAACTGCGCTGACGGCGACAGCTTTAAGCTCTCTCCTATCAACCCTGCTGACAATATCGTTGCGTGGTCACACTCCGCTAACGCTGGATTGTTTGACACTGCCGACACTATCGCCGTTATAAACCTTCCTCCCTCTTTCCCCGCTAACATCTGATTAATCTTCGCTTTTACCGCATTCCCTGTTATAAATGTGCTAAACGTCTGTCTTTGCAATTTCTCCGTTAACGAATTCTTTAACGCCATAATATCCCCCTTTATCCTTATTTAACTTCTTTCTCCATTCCCAATACCGTCGCCAGATGATTTTCCGCTCTGCTCAATTCGTGCCACGCTTCGCTGTCTTCAAATTTCAGCTTTTCTAAAACCGTCCCTAGCCTTTCAAGACGGTGATGCGCTAGCTCTATCAAATCCCTCTTTTCTTTGGGACTTAGTTCCTTAACCTTTTTTACTAACGAATTCCTATTTCCCACTCTTTTATCCCTTTTTTAAATTCTAGATTAAACTCCGCTACATTAAAACATGTTCGCCACGGTAGTCTCCTCCTCTCGCTCCTCCTCTCCGCGCTCTTTCCTTAAATACTCTCTTCCCGATATAGCTCGCTCTAGCTCGCTACTGTATTCTCTCGTTAATACCCTGATGTCTAGTTTATTCTTGTTTTCGTCCATTCTTATTCTCCTTGCTATCACTGACTTTATTAAGATGTTCTACGGCTGCGGTCAATTCATGCCACACCTGACCGTCTTTTATTTTCAATCTTTCGAGAAGAATTTCTAAAAGCGTAAGTCTACTGATACACAGGTCTATTAAATTCTTTTCTTCTTCTTCACACAGTTCTATCTTTTTCATCCTTTCCCTTCCTTTGAACCTTTGCTCGCAAGCTTAGCTTGAAGTTAGGTTTCTTATATTGGCGGCAACACTAAATTCGGTCTTACGTCTTTCTTCACGTTCCTTTCCCAAAACTCTATTTCTTTCTCTTTTAAGTATTTTAGGTCTTCTTCCACATCTTTGCGTTCCCAGTAGTAATGTTTAGTTATAAGTCTTACTTCTTTATTAAAAGAACTTTTTAGTTGTGCTTTTAAATAACAATACTGGTATTTGTCATTAACTAAAAAATAGTGAAGTATCTGTATATAGTAATTGTCTGGGACACGCTCATCCCACTTCTCATTTTGCCTACTAGCGAATATATTAGAAGTCTCGATTTCCAAGAAACCATCTGGGAGAGATAGTGACCCAGATGGTTCTTGTGCCGAGCGAAGCATGTTAAGCTCGGCATCAACAGTAACTAGCATCCAATTATATTGAGCATTACGCTGTATAGAGTAAGGCTGAGGAACAATAACATTGTATTTAGGGTAATCTAGTTTAAAAAGCTCAATTAAATGAGGCTCAGAGTCTCTCCCGTATTTCATAAATGGGGAGTCTTTGTCTTCCTTAACTTTCCTGCCTGTCTTATACTCCCACAGCTCCACGTTAGTCATATAGGGGTTTAGTCCTAGTATGGCTGCCGCCTCTGATCCCCCTATCCCTTTTTGCCTTTCTTTTAACCAAGTAGATCTATCCATTAGACTTTTAATGTTCCTTTTAGAATTTCTAATTTCCTTTCTTTAAGTTTTTCTTTTCTGATTTTACTTCTAAAGGGAATATCAAATGAGACAAGACGCTTTTGTTCCGCTTGTTTCTCTAGTTCCTCTTCTTCCTCAATCACGTCCCCAATCTCGTTCCCAATCTTGTCCCCGTCAAAAGCATCCCCATCTATTTCCGCCCACTCTTTTGGACAATAATAGCTGCACTCGCCACAGTCCTTCATTTTATTAAAAACCCCGCATGCTCCCGGTCCGTGAAAACTTATGCATTCGTTCATTTTTTATCCTCTACGACTTTATAATCTTTTTTTATTTTTTCAAGAAATTTCTTAAATGCTTCTCTCACCGCCTCGTTTTCCACTTTTTCAAATCCTAAAAGCTGCTGCGTTATTTCTTTAGCCATCTTAGATTCTTCCATATTTTTCTCCTTAGAAATATTTCTCTTGTATTTCAGAAATATCTTTTTTTATTGCCTCTACTTTTTGTAAACATGCTAAATTTTTGTTCTTATATTTTTCCACTTCTGCTATAAGTTCTATCCTTTCATTCTTTAGATCTCTAATATCTATAAGCATAATATTCTTCTTCCTAGTTTCTAGTACAAGTCTCTCCTCCTCGACTTTCCTAGTTCTCTCCTCAGAATATGTTTCTCCTAGCAAAAAACACACTACTCCTGATGCTGTTATTGCGCCTGCTACTGCTAAAAATAAACAATCTTGAGCGTTACTTTCTCTAACTGTCAGCCCACAACTCAGACACATACTAACGCATAGCCCTACCATTACTAGTTTCTTTACAATTTCTTTTCTCATTTTAATTCTCCTTTTAAATTATAACCTCTTGATTTTTTATAGCTTTGAGAATCTAATTGTTTCACCATCGTTCCTCCGCTAAGTTTACTTTCCTTTCTTTAAAATGCGTAGTTGCTGGCATTTTTCTATGAAAGTATCTTCTAAAAGATATATCTCTGTATGCATTTTTTATTAAAATAGGGACGCTTTCTGCCCTATTTGATAGATAAATATAAAATACAAACGAGTTATCTGGATTAATTACATAAGCCATAATTTGATTTGGGAAAAGCTCTAGTTTCTTTGAATTAAAAAGTTCTAAATAAAACATTTATCCCCCTCCTATACTTTAATAAAATGTCCTAGTATAATCCCTAACAAAAACACCAATATGCAAAGCACTCCCCAATGCTTCCTTTTTCCATTCCAGCCTTTATTAATAAAGTCTCTTTGACTTAAAAAACACAAGTTTACTTTTTGCTTTTCGTCTAATGACCTAGTCCTCATGCTATCCTCCTTTGAAACATAGAAAATTTTTGGGTCTTGGAATCAGATTTATTTTCAACTTCAACGAATAAATTATGGAAGAACTCTTTACATCTGTTAAAAAGAGAAGAAGAAATATTCCATATAATTTCAATAGGACGATCTAGGAAATAGTCAGCGGCTTCTTTTGAAATTTTGGGCGACATCCTGACCTTAACATAAATACAGCCAACGGCAGTCAATACAAGTTTTAAATAAGGTATTGAGCCAGTGGCAATTTTCTCAGCGGCGAATTTAACTAGCGTAAGGAAAAATTCAGATGAAACAATATTATTAATTTCTACTTGGCTAGCAAGATAGGTATTTAACTTTTCTGTATCTTCGTAAACTTGAGGAATATTCTTAAAATTATAAGTAGAGGTTTTCGGAGGGTTAATAGATTCTTTTTCAAGGTTGTTAATTCTTGTTATTAAAGAATTCAGAAGGAGTAAAATTCTTTTTATCTGTGATTCTTCCTCTGTATTTTCTTCCTTATTTTTATCATTAAAAACCTTATTTCCAGTCCACTTATTTTTTACGTGTTCTTCTTTATATATTTTATATTGATGTTTTCGCTGCTTGGCTTTTTTCTCTTCGAAAGACTCAACGTGTTCCTCTTCCCACTCTTTTTTAACCCACGGAGTATTCTTTCTAAAAGTGGGATTATTTGGACAAAAAATAGCAATAGGAGCAGTTAGGACAGTAAAAACTCCTCCGAAAAAGTCGCTAAACCACGAACTCTGTGCGTTCTGTACATTTAATGTTGTTAAAATAATAAACATGTTTAACACAATCCTCAAACTCTTTTTTAACCTTACTCTTTTTAGATTCATAATCACCTCGTCTTTCGTTTTGCGAAGTTTTTTTAATCTAAGATTGCTTCCTTCCTTCAAAATTTCCTGTTAAATATATCCTTATTTGTCATAGTCCTGCTTCTGTTCTTAAATTTTTCCACTTCTTCTATTGGTATCCGCCAGATTTTCGTTCCATATAAACGTTGTGCGTCTATTTTCTTTTGAATTATCCAATCGTGAACTGCTACACGTGAAACATTAAATATTTCTGCAAACTCTTTTGTTTTTAAGTATTTCTTTTTCTCTTTTTTTTCTTCTATAACATTACCCTTTTTCATATTCAATACCGCTTTTTCTACCGCAGAATTTATTATCTGTTCTATCTCTTCCCTAGTTAATTCAATTCTTTCGTTCATTTTTTTCCCTCTATAAAAAAAAGAAGACATCAACCTTTACGATTAATGCCTTCTTTTTTTGTGGGCATGAGGAAAGAATCTGTTGAGGAAACCACCCCATACCCATTTAGTATTTTTTGATTTAAAATCCTCAACAGATTCTTTTTCATAAATTTTTCTTTTGCGTCTCTTTTTTTTGATAAAATTTTAAATTAGAAAAACGGACAACTTTAAAATGCCCCTACCACGAGGTCTTTTTCCATTGTCCGCTTTTCATGCGCAAAAAACAGGTAGTCCAGCGAGACACCTGCTTCTGCTTTATTTTGTCTATTATTAGTTTTTGTTTTATTGCGCTGGACATTTTTTGAACCCTTTTGTGTTCTGCTTTTTTAGTCACTATTGGAATTATAGGTTAATTTGTCAAGTTTTATTTTTACAGTCGTAAAATAAAAAAATAAGGGGTATTAAATGAATGCAAAAGAAAAACTATTAATTGGTAAATATGGTAAGTTAAGAGGGTCTCAAGCCAAGCTTGCAAGAGAACTAAATGTTAAGCAAGGAGTAGTTGCAAAATGGTTTTCAGGTGACCGAGCTGTAGGATTGGATTACATATTAAAACTTAAAAATATATTTGAAGTAAAAAATAAAGCAATTAATAACTACGTAGGTAAAAATACGGGAACATTAAAGCAAATGGTTTATAATTCGTCCGATATAACTCTTATGCAAGAAAAAATCAAAGTATTAGAATTAGAAATAGAACTTCTAAAAAATGAGAAAAAGCATAAATAAAAAATTTAAAAGGGGATTTGTATGAAAAAACTGGTTATTCTTTATATTGTTAGTTTTCTATCATTTCAAGGGTGTGCTACAATTTATCAACCTGAAGGGATAACCGGGGGATTTTCAGAAACTCAACTGGATGAAAATAAGTTTAGGGTTAAATTTTCAGGGAATGGTTATACATCAAATGAAAGAGCCAGAAACTTTTGTTGGTTAAGGTGTGCAGAATTGACACAAGAAAATGGGTATAATTATTTTTCCATTCTTAATGAAAATTCAGATATTAAGAAGTCTTCATATAGGACTCCAGTTAATGCGTATACAAATTATTATGGCAATCATTCGTATACTACGGTTTACGGAGGACATACTTATAGAACCTACAAGCCAAGATGGGAATGCCTTATTGAGTTATACCATAACCAAGATATAAATAATCTTTTTAATGCAGAGTTTGTAATAATGAGTTTATCCCAAAAATATGGATTAGAAAATTTTTTCCGAAAAAAGAATTTGAAACGATAAACTTGAAGTTGGATTTGATTTTGGAAAGATTAAAAAACGAAAAAAGGAGAAAGAAAATGAAAAAAATGATTTTACTTTTGCTACTATCTTGCTTTTGCTTTGCAGGCTGTATCTCTACGTATAAATATACAAGTAAACTGTTTCCGCCAAGAGATGAAAATGAAATAGAGGTGTATTCCATTACGCTTCCCGCAAGACCATATATTGAAATAGCTGAAATCGTAGGGAGTTCCAAAGACGTACTTAAACTAAAAAGAGAGGCGTTTAAATTGGGCGCAGATGCTATTATTATAGTAGGTTCTGAGGGAACAAAAACATCTGTTGGTGTCTGTAGTTCAAGCTTTTTAACTAAAGTGACAAAAGCAGGTGGGCGCAAGGCAATAGCAATAAAATATACGAATCAAGAGGAGTAAGCAAAATAAAAAGGGAGGAGTAATATGCAGGGTTCAAGGGGTTAAAAAGCGTTATTGACTATAAAGTGTATTATGAATTTGACAGTATGTAAAATGTTTTATACACTTATGTCAGATTTGGATAGGAGATTATTAATGAAAGCTGTACCAACAAAGGTTTTTGAAAAATGGTTAGATAAACTAGATATGACGATTCAAGTTGTTGTGCTTAAGTATATAAAAAGATTGGAAGATGGGAATTTTTCTAATAGCAAACATTTAAGAAAAGGAATACATGAGTTAAAAATAGATTTTCAAAAAGGATATAGAGTATATTTTGTAAATGCAGAACAGAATATTGTTTTGTTGCTGTGTGGTGGACATAAAACGACTCAAGACAAAGATATAAAAAAGGCATTGGAATTAAAAGAATCATTATAAAAACAGAGGAGATATTCCATGAAAATAAAAAAGAGAACAGAAATTTCAAGTATGGGATTATTTGAAGGGTTTGCAAAAAAGCTTCAAAATAACCCGAATGAATTGAAAGCATTTGAAAAGGCTATAAATGAAGTATATAACAGTACGGGTGACATTGAAATTATTCTTACAGCTTTGAAAGTTTTGGCAGAGGCAAAAGGGAACATTTCTAAACTTGCAAGAGATTCCAATATAGAAAGAGCTAGCGTTTACAATCTTTTCAAAAAGGGTAGCAACCCCACTTTCAAAAACGTCGCAGCCGTCTCTCACAATCTTGGAGTAAATTTAAACTTGTCTTTTGCACATAAATAAGTAAATAAAATCTGGAGCAAGCAATGGCATATCTTGCTAAGAAAGGAAAGCGTTATTATATATGCGAGAGTTATCAAGTTTCTAAACTGGACAACAAAGGGTTGCCAATTAAAGATGTTGACGGAAAAATAATACAAAAGAACAAAGTAAAATGGACGCCGTCTTCTAAAAATAAAAAACTTGCAGAAATAGAGCTTGGAAAATATGAAGAAGATAAAGATAGAGGACGTATTGGTCTTGATAAACATCATACCTCTTGGTCGGATATAAAAACCAAATATTTAACCTATTCTCAAAGCAAAAAAGTAAAAAATAATACGGACGCTACATGCAAAAGAAAATTTACAACGCTAAAAAATCTTGGAACTAAATTAGTAGAGTGGGATATTACTCAAGTAAATCCATTGCAAAAACTCAAAATTAATAAAGTAAATCGAGAAAAAGAGATAAAATATTGGCATACAAAAGAAGAAATAAATAAAGTAATTGAAAAGACAAGCGGAGTATGGCGGACAGTTAATTATATAGGTTTTTTCATCGGCGCACGATTGTCTGAAATATTAAATATTAAATGGACTGATGTAAATTTTGAGAACAATAAAATAAGAATACAATCAAGCGGGACGTTTCATACAAAAAGCCGTAAGTTCAGAATTATTCCAATGCCAGAAAATCTAAAAGAATATTTATCAAATCTAAAAAAAGAACAATCCAAAAACGACAAAATAAAAACTGAGAATATTATTGTTTATATTGATGGGTCAATACCCACAACGGAAAGTGCATCTTCATATTTACGAAAAAAGTACAAACAACTAGGCTTTAAAGGCTACCACGCTCATTGTCTTAGGCATACGTTTGCTGCTCACTATCTAAAAAAATACAAAGACATTTATGGCTTAAGTAAGATATTAGGTCATCATTCGGTTGTAGTAACGGAACAATATTACGGACACTTAGTTCCGAATTATTTTGACAAAACAATGCCAAAGTTCAATCCGCTTATATAAGTTATAGAAGATTTATAGAATAGCGTTTAATTTTTAACATTTCCCGACGTGTAAAAAAAAGATTTACCGCCCTGAAGAGGAGTTGAACCTCCAACCTTATCCTTAGGACGGATCTGCTCTATCCAGTTGAGCTATCAGGGCATGCAATGTTTTAAAATTTAGCTATAGAAAAAACGTCAATATTTTTATTTTTTATATTCTCTCTGCCTTTTAAAAAAGAAAGTTCGCAAACAAACACAGCAGAAATAACCTTGCCTTTCAATTTTTCAACAAGTTCCACTGAAGCGTTAATAGTACCTCCAGTGGCAAGGAAATCGTCAATTAACAAAACATTCTCGCCTTCTGAAACTGCATCTTCGTGCATTTCTATCGTTGCAGAACCGTACTCCAAAGAGTAGGACGCCCAAACAGTCTTGCTCGGAAGCTTTCCTTTCTTTCTAACGGGGATAAAAGGAATGCCCATTTTTACAGCTAAAGGCATGCCAAACAGGAATCCTCTGGACTCAACACCGGCAATTTTGTCAACTTTAATATTTTTGTATCTATATGAAAACAAATCTATTATTTCTTTAAAAAGAGCTATATCCTTGAGGATAGGCGTTATATCTTTAAACACAACTCCTTTTACGGGAAAATCAACAACATCTCTAACTGTATTCTTAATTTTTGACTCTATATCCACTTTGCTCTTCTTTCTATATTAGACCTTCTATCTTTAAACTTAGAAGGCTGAATTTCATTCATACGTCTATCTCTGCCGCTCCTGCTGTCAAGTTTTAGATTTTCACCTTCTTCTTTTACTATAAAATTGTATTTAGCTAAAATAGTTTTTAGCTTTTTAAAAGCATGCAGCTCCAGCTGTCTAACACGCTCTCTGGAAACATTTAAAACTTTACCAATAGAATCCAACGACATAGGCTCCATACCGCCTAAACCAAATCTCATTCTTACAACTTCTTTTTCTCTATCTGGCAAATCATTTAAAGCCATGCCTATATCTGCTCTGGCTCTTATAATTTCCGTAACTGATTCTGGCGACTTATCTTCATCATCTGATATTGTATCTTTAACCTGCAGGTTTGAATCTTCACCCACAGCTGCCTCTAAAGAAACTCCTCCATTAAAAACTGAAGAAGCTCTCATTAAATCATCAACTTGGTCTTTATTAAGTTTCAATTTTTTTGCTATTTCGTCGTTTGTTGGCTCTCTTTTGAGTTTCTCTCTTAAAATTACTTTTGTTTTTAGCCATCTGTTAAGAGCGTCCCAAATATGAGAAGGTATCCTTATTGTTTTTACGCTATTTTCTACGGCTTTTCTTATATATTGTTCTATCCAATAAACCGCATATGTTGAGAAGGCTATATTTCTTGTTGGATCAAACTTCTCAACCGCTTTTATAAGACCAAGATTTCCTTCTTCTATAAGATCCATGAAATCTATACCTTTCTTCATAAATCTTTTCGCTATAGGTATGACTAATCTATAGTTTTGTTCCACAAGTCTGTTAAAAGCCGATTTATCAGTTTTGGATTTAATCCACAAAGATTTAACTTCTTTCTCAGAGATGGGTTCAATTTTTCTGATTGCTTCAAAATAAAGTCCTAAAGGATCAAATCTGGCATTCATTTTATCTCCTTTAAAAGATTCGGGGCGACTGGATTTGAACCAGCGACCTCACGGTCCCGAACCGAGCACTCTAGCCAGCTGAGCCACGCCCCGAAAAAATATTGCAAGTAATTACTTTATTTTTACAATCTTATTATCTTTATCCACAAAAACAATTTTAGGGTCAATAGGTTTGTCTGAAAGAGTAAAACCCATTATTATTACTTCTTCGCCAGCCTTTATAAGGTGAGCGGCTGCGCCGTTCATGCAAATTACACCTGAACATGGTTTACCAGGGATTACATAAGTTTCAAGCCTTGCTCCTGAACTATTAGATACTACCAAAACTTTTTCCCCTATCCACAAGCCTGCCTTATCGCAAAGATAAGTATCTATTGTTATACTGCCTTTATATTCCAAATTGGCTTCCGTCACCGTAGCCTTAAAAATTTTTGAACTTAAAACAAACTTCATCACAACTGCCTCCAAACTAAATTACGGCGATATTATAGCATTTGCATCAATTTTTGTTAATAGTAACTACTCTCTGAGGGAAAGGAATTTCTATTTTAGCCTCACCAAATCTCTTATATAAATTCTTCAAAACTTCGCTCTTTATAAAAGCTCTTGCATAAACCGTTTTAACTCTAAAATATAAAATAAAGTTTATAGAAGAATCTCCAAAATCTGTAAACTGAACAATAGGCTGATAATCTTTGGAAGCGGAATCATATTTGTCTATTATCTCTTTAGCCGCAAGTTTTGCAATTTCCTCAACTTGGTCTAGATCACTCCTGTATGATACACCGCAAGTTATTGAAGATGTAACTTCAGACTTTTTAAAATGATAACTTTTAACTATAGACGAAGATATTTTACTGTTAGGCACAACAATGGTAGTATTATATATTTCTTTTATTAAAGTCGTTCTCCAGTTGACTTCAATAACTGTTCCCTCTTGTCCTGAATCAAGTCTAATATAATCATCTCTTGCAATTTGTTTACTGGCAAGAATGTTTATCCCGGCAAAAAAATTGGCAAGAGTATCTTGGAGAGCCAACGCAACTGCAAGAGAGCCTATGCCCAAAGCAGTTAAGATCGGCGTCAACTTCACGCCGGCTTGATTTAATATTAAAACCAATCCTATAAACGTTATTGAAAACTTTAATATATTTGAACCAATTTTTTCTTGAATTGCCCTGCGGAAAAGTTTAGAAAGTATAGACGCAATCAAAACAACTATTGAAAAAGCAAATACTCCGTAAAAAATTTTATCAATAACAGCACTTTTAGTATTTATAGGAGCTTTTAAAATTCCAACATAGAGAGCTATGAGAAAAAACCAAAAAGAAATGTAACTGATTGTTATTACTACAATCTTATCGTGAAGAACCAGCCCTATTTTTGCAAGAATATTTTGCACAAACCTTGCTACATACCTCTTAAACAAAAAACCTATTATGAATATAAGAGCAAATAGAGACACGCTCTCAATCCACAAAAAACTTTTTTCTAATATTCTGCTCCAAACTTGCAATAACATTGTTATCTTTTAGGATTTTCAGCTTCTTCCTGACACTTTATGCAATATCTAGTCCAAGGAATAGCTTTTAATCTCTCTGCAGGAATTTCTTCACCACAACACTCGCATGTGCCATAAGTATTCTTCTCTATTTTAGCAAGAGCGTCATTTACAGCATTCAATGTTATCTTATCACCAGCGACAAGTTCAAAAAACATTTCTTTATCACTGTTTTGTCTTGCGGTATCTATTTCGTCTCCGACGTTTATATCGTCGGAATTTATATCTCTTTGAGCATTATTAGTTTTATTTAAAAGTTCGGCTTTCTTTTCTATCAAGAGCTTTTTTATTTCTGCTAAATCTTTTTTATTCATTGTACTCTCCGTTTAGAAGTTTGTAAAAACTTTAACCATTCTTAATTTATCGTTTTCTTGACCACTTACTCTTATGCCCTTAGATGCCGTATCCATAAGATAATCGCATATTTCTTGAGTTATTCTTTCTCCAGGTATTACTACAGGTATTCCCGGAGGGTAAGGCGTCAAAGTTTGAGCAGCTATATGTCCGACAGACTTTTTCAAGCTCACCTTTGTTATGCTGTTTGAAAGGAGCACATCTCTAGGCTTCATAACCATTTCGGTAGCCAAAGATGGAATCTTAAGTATCCAATTTTTTTGTTTACCGTGATATTTTTTACTTATACTTTCAAGTGCTTTTACAAAAGCCTCTATATCAGATTTAATTGTGCCTTCACCGGGAATTGCTACCAAATTAAACAAATCAGCATAATCAAGTTGAATATTATATTCTTTAGCCAAAATGTTTTCAATCTCATATCCTGAAAGCCCTGTTTTTGTAACGTTTACGGTAAGCTTTGTTATATCTAAATCAAAACCCAATTTATTTATTTCTTGTCTGGTAAAACATTTCATATTGCCAATGTTTTTATTTATATAAGAACGCCCCCACTCAGCTGCGTCTATAACTTTGTCAAAGTCCTCTTTTCCCTGCGAAACAACCTGTCTTCTAGCTAAGTCAATAGTTGCAAGAATTAAATAATTAGGACTTGTGGTTTGAAGCATTGAAACTATTTTTTTTACTCTGTTAAAATCAATAAATTTAGATTTAAAATGTAAAACAGACCCTTGAGACATTGCTGACAAAATTTTGTGCGTTGACTGAACGCATAAATCAGCGCCAGCTTCAACAGCAGATTCAGGCAATATATCGTTAAAATGCAAGTGCGCTCCGTGAGCTTCATCAACAAGGAGAATCTTGCCTCTTCTATGGCACAAATCCGCAATTTTGCTCAACTCAGTAACAATGCCATTATAAGTAGGGCTCGTTATAAACACAGCTTTTGCTTCAGGGTATTTATCCAAAGCTTCTTTAACCTGATCGTAAGTCATGCTAAAAATCAAGTCTAGATTTTGATCTATTTTAGGTTGAACCCAAATAGGCCAAACACCAGACATAATAATTCCTGCCATTATAGACTTATGAGAACTTCTTGAAACTATTATTGAGTCACCCGGATTACATGCCGAAAGGAGCATAGCCATGTTACCGACGGACGTACCGTTTACCAAAAATAAAGAATGCTCAACACCATATGCTTCTGCCATAAGTTCTTGAGCTTTTTTTATTGGTCCGACAGGGTCGTGTAAAGAATCTACTTCGTCAAAAACCGTAACATCAAATTTAAAAACCTCTTCGCCGACATAATTTTTTAATTCTTTATCTATACTTCTTCCGTTTTTATGTCCCGGACAATGTAGAGATATAACGTCTCTTTTTGCGTGCCCCAGAAGTGTATCAAATAATGGAGCCTTAGACTGTTTTCCAAAATTCGAGTTTTTTACTTTTTTCATTATGCTGCCTACCCTTAGAGTGCCCGGTAGAAGACTCGAACTTCTGACCCCTTCCATGTCAAGGAAGTACTCTAACCAACTGAGCTAACCGGGCAGCATATGATTTTATATGAACAAGGTGCGGGCCGGAATTGAACCGGCGAATAACAGTTTTGCAGACTGCTCCCTTACCACTTGGGTACCGCACCAATGAACTAAATAATTAAGAAGTATATTAAAACAGCGTCCGATAGTCAAATTTTTGTGCATAAAACAATATTTTATTTTGATTTTCTTAGAGTCAATGTACTATAATTCGTTAAGAAGATTAACGGAGAATATTATGAATTCATTAAAAGTGAGAATTGCTTACGCTGATACAGACCAAATGGGAATGGTTTATTATGCAAATTATTTAACTTTTTTTGAGCGGGGACGTACAGAGCTTCTCAGAGAAATAGGTCTTGAATATAAAGCAATAGAAGATCGCGGTTTTTATTTTCCTGTTATTCATGCCGAGTGCAAATACTTAGCTCCTGCAAAATACGATGACATCATAGAAATAGAAACAAAAATATCAGAAATAACAGCTGCGAGCATAACGTGCTATTATGAAGTTAAATGTAAAGGGAAACTTTTAGTTATAGGCAAAACAAAACATCCTTTCGTCAATAAAGATTTAAAGCCTGTACGTTTCCCAAAAGACATAAGAGAGACGCTGGAAAAAAATCTTGAAAAATAAAAACATCAAAAATGACGCTTACTTCATGTCTCAAGCCCTAAAAGAAGCCCGTAAAGCCAAAAAAGTCGGCGAAGTGCCCATAGGCACAGTTATAACCTGTGACGACAAAATAATTGCAAGGGGATTTAATAGATGCATTATATTGTCTGATCCTACGGCGCACGCGGAAATTGTAGCTTTGCGCAAAGCTGCTAAAAAATTGAATAATTATCGTTTGAACGATTGCTCAATATATGTTACAATTGAGCCTTGTGCAATGTGTGCGGGCGCTCTTGTAAATGCGAGGATAAAAAAGATTATTTTTGGTGCGTACGATGTGAAATCTGGAGCGTGTAAAAGCGTTTTTAAAATAGCTAAAAGTAAAAAACTAAATCACAAAATAGAATTTGACGGCGGCAAAGAAAAACACTTAAACAAAGAGTGTACAGATATAATTAAGAATTTCTTTAAGGAAAGACGTAAAAACTAATGGGGGTGAACAGGGTTCGACGGGAGTGGCAGAGGTAATGACAGCAGGCCGGAGTTGGTCGATGGCTCCGCAAAAATCGACTGAAAAATAAACAACAAAACTGTTGTTAATGTACAGCCAACGCTAAAGACTTTTGGCTTTAGCCCTATGACTGTATTTTCAATTGCTGCTTAACGCAGCTTCGTTTTACCTTAGACACATGCTATAGGGATAAAACGACAAGAGCATGTTAGTTTTAAGCGGCTTGTGCCGTCAGTTTAAAATGAAAATAAAACGGCACTGGTTTATAACGTAGTACCGTCCGATTACGGCGTTATAAACGAGATAAATTTTCGGACTAAGCCTGTAGCGGTCTTACTAAAACATTTTCGGACGCGGGTTCAATTCCCGCCACCTCCACCTTGTTTTTTTAAATATCATCGTAAAATTTGGGAAGTAGAATATTTTTCTATAAATATTCTATAACTTTGTTGGTTTTATGATTACTATCTTTTCCTCATCCTTAAAGAAACATCCACAACATCTAGGAAAACAGTCCATAAAGTTTTTAGCTACGCGAACAAAAGCTTGCAGCCTTGTTATTTCTTTAGATTTCTGAAACATAAATAATAACAATTGGCTTCTTCCTCAATAAAGTAATTATCTGGTAGATTATTGAACTCAAAGAATGCTCTTTCTGTATCTCCTGGCTTAAACCTGACTATCGGGCGGCGTCTAACCACATCTGTATCTTGTTGTTCGTCCTCACCTACACGTCTTCCCATACCGAAACCGCTGCCAGATCTAACTCCTATTATCATAGGGTAAAGAGGGTAAATAGGGCGTAAGAAATCATCAACAGTAGTAGGTTCATCTATATCCATTACTGCTCCGGATAGTGTTATAGCTATCTTAACTAGTCCTTCAACCATACCATCAATAATAACCAACCCTCCACTCAATAAATTTGAGGCAACATTTATTTTAATTACTCCACCACGAGAACAAACTTCATTCCTCATAGTTAATGTGCCAGTAAGACCTGACAATTTTACTTCTGCACCGGCTTCTAAAACAGTTCTTCCTTCTAGTGTAGCAGCTGGGTAGTTCGCTGTAGGATGGTCAGGGTAATGTGCAGTATCTAGAGTATCCACTTTCAACACGCTGCCTGAATGTCCTGTATAGTTTTTAATTGTATTCATTACAGGATCTGTTGCTCTTACTTTAACTAACCCAGAATTATCTATTCCACTAATTGTACTGCCGGAATCAGCCGTCATTTTTCCACCTAAGCGAATAGTCGTTCTTTTGGCTTTGCCGTCTCTGAAAACTCTCTGCCGTCTGCCTGCTAGGATAAGCGTGTCTTTGGCGCCGCCGCCGTAAATGTCTTGCTTTCCGCCTGCGGCAATAATAGTTTGTATAACTCTGCCGCCGAAAACCCACTGCAATCCATTGACAGTCGTTCTTTCGGCTCTGCCCCTGCTAACCCTCTGAAGTCCGTTTGCTTCGATAGTCGTGTCTTCGGCTCTGCTATTACCTCTAACATGCTGCTCTCACTGTGGTTTGATAGTCGTTCCTATAGCTCTGCCGTTGCCGGAAACATCCTGCTGTCCATATATTATCGTTCCTTCTGCTCTGCCATTATCTCTAACCCACTGCCGTCCCTGTGGTCTGATAGTCGTTCCTATAGCTTTACCGCTGGCAGAAACCGTCTGCCTTCCGCGTGCATAGATACTCGTGTCTTTGGCTATGCCGTCGCCGGAAACATCCTGCTGTCCATATATTATCGTTTTCTTATCATGTTCGCTACAAAACTCCTGCCACCTCCACCACTGTGTTTTTATTTGTCATTGTACTTTTAAATGTTTTCAGATTTTTTTCCTAATACTCTCCTAAAAAATAAACAGACCAAGCCGATTAGAAATAATCGGCTTTTTAATTTGTTTGTGGTAAAAAACAAACATTTTTGTCTATTTTTCCCTTCTTTTTTCTAAAAAATGACCCTTTTTTACATCTTTTCTTTCTTAAATCTTAATTTTTTACCTTTCCGATAAACTTAAGTATCAGATTTTAGAAAACCTTCACATCTTTTTTACAAAAATAACACCTCTTTTAAAAAATAATATGCGAATATTCATCGGAAGTAAAAGCTATGTAAAGGAGGTACATTTTATGACCATGATTAAGAAAAAATTATTGTGTTTGGTGTTGTCTCTCGCATTCGTAGTGATGTCTTCGCAAGCACAAGCACAACCCGGTGGTAGCTCAACTCAAGTTCAGGCAAAAACAGATTCAACAGTTTCAAGGGTTTGGAATTGGCGACATTGGCGTTTTCAGCATCCAAAGGCAATTTTTTCAAAGCCTTCGTATGACAAATATTCTAAATGGTTCAATGATGGGATCTCTTCTCTAAAATTAACCTTTTTATCAATTGAGAAGTGGAAACCTTACGGCGGGTTAGGCATAATAGAACATGTTAAAAAAATAATTGAGGGCAAAGATTCATTGGCGACGAATCTATTTGGCTCGTTGCGGCAAATTGCAATTGCTACCGACGGGAAATATAGACGAGGAGTGCCGCAAATTTTAGAACAGTTGACTTCCGATAAGTGCGACTGTGGTAAAGTAGGTGAAGGATTTGGATACATTATCAAGGGACTGGGGTCTATATTCTATCGCCCGTGGATATGCGCATGGCAATATGGAGTCACAGTAAGCACACTAGTAAAAGACGTATTTCTTAGCCCCACTGACACTCATTATACTTACAAAAAAGCTTACAATGACTTTAAAGAAATCTTCAAAACTATAGGAGCAACTATTGACGTGAGTCCGATTGGACTAGCTGGAGGGGCGTTATATTATAAAATTAAAGGTTGCTTAATGGTGTGTGAAGCAGATCTCTGTGACTTGTTAAATTTGGAATGTAATGATCAAAACGAAAACAACATTTACTCCAACGATCCTGTACCACAGCTACGCAAATTGCGGTACGTAAGCTTAGTTGCAGCTCCTATCTTATCTACAATATTGTGGGTGAATGCCCCGCAACTAGCTGTGGGTAACCTTATACCTAAGATTATAAGTGGTGCATTAGGCGGCATTATAACTTACTGTCTAGGTCCCACTCTAGGTCAATTATTCGAATCACAACAAGCTCAACAGTTAATTTTACAACCTTATGAAATCTTTGCTGGAGTATAAAATTCAAATTTTGTTTATACTTGAAGCGCATGTTTATAAAAACATGCGCTTCAGTTTTTTATTGCGTTACCAAATACAATTTTTGAAAAATATCATAGTGAATTATAATATCTAAATCTTTAATGTTATAGATGTTTTTCAAAACGTAAAGCAAATTATTAAGATTATCGGAAAGTTCAGGTGTATGACCATCTAAATCAAATTTTCCAACACAACAAGCGCTTATATGTGTAACCATTAAAGCCTAATGCATGCGCACCGTCTGTTCTATGTTCCTTCCGACAAAGATGCGATAAATATTCCTAACTTTCTCTTTAACATAATGCTACCATATATCTTCTTTCCAGCAGCTGCGTTTAAATTTGTTCTTGTCATTGTTTTTGTCTTGTCTTTGCCAACAAAATTTAATATGTTATGAGAACAAAATCTGGATATTTTTTTAATTTTCTGCTATAATATCGTCTCTATTAGTCACTTAATTGCCCGATGGTGTAATTGGTAACACGTCTGCCTCTGGAGCAGAAGTCTCCTGGTTCGAGTCCAGGTCGGGCAGCCAATCTGGATACCTTTTAAAATTCACTTAAGTATATCGTTTAACTTCTACCACAAAAGAGAAATTATTTATATACTTCTAATAACTTATAATAAAGATATAATATCTACGACTAAATTATTTTCTAATCTGCCTTTCAAAAAAAAACACTAAAATGACATATCTAATCACTATGTATTCCAAAGAATTACTTTTTTAAAATAATCTCTTAGATGACAACCTTAAATTTATAGGAATTATATTATTATATTGTGTTATAATATAGATGTAGTAACTCGGAGGTAAATTATGTCATATAAAGCAATATCTATTGATGAGAAAGCATTAACTATAATGGGAGTTATTTTTCCTGATATTAAAACTTTGCGCAGTGCTGCAAATGCGTTAGGTTCAAATATGTTTGAGAGATTTGAGCCTACAACCGAACTTGTCAGAATATATCGTGATTATAGAGCAGGAAAAATATCCGATAAAGTTTTAATTGAATTAATAAAGAAATTAAAATGAAAAATAATTACGATTATATTGATCTTGATTATATTTACACTGACCCTAAAACGGGAATTCTACGCAATAAAGAAAACATCACCGATATAGAAGTATTACTCGCCTTTGAAAGTCTTAAAGTTTCAGAAAAGCTAGAGTTATTGCAAGAAAATCCTATCAAAATCAAAAACTCCAATACTTTGCTTGAAATCCATAAATTTCTATTCCAAGATGTATATGAGTGGGCTGGAAAAGTTAGAATTGTTGAAATAAGTAAAGATGGTAAAGGATTTTTACCGACAAGCCGTTTTGATACATGCTTTGCTCATATTGACAGTTTGCTTGAAGAATATAGAAAAATTCTTACAGATGATAAAATTAAGATAGCTCATAAACTTGCAGAGATTTTAGATGCACTAAATTATTTACATCCTTTCAGAGAGGGCAACGGGAGAAGCCAAAGAGAATTTATAAGAACTCTTTCTCTTGAAAAAGGAATTGAACTTCACTTAAACCCGCCAAATAATAAAGATGTCTATGAGCGTTATATGAATGGCACACAATGGCGATGTTAAAATGCTTGTAAACTTAATTGCCGAACTTATCATAAATATATAATATCTACGACTAAATTATTTTCTAATCTACCTTTCCAAAAAACACTAAAATAACATATCTAATCACTATGTCTTCCAAAGAATTACTTTTTTAAAACAATCTCTCAGATGACAATCTTAATTTTATTTACATAGAAAAGGTCTCTTTTTAACCTACTATGTAATTTTGTCTATGGTAGTAATCAATATATATTATGAACTGCATTTTGATTTTTAAAAAAACATTTACACTAGGAGATAGAATGAGAACAAAAATAAAAAATCTTTTTGCAGTAATTTGTATTTTAGTATTTGCGACAATAAGTTTTTCTTTTGCAAAAGAAATCTATGTATTTGACATTGACGGCACGCTCACACCGACGAACCAGCCTATGACGAAAGATTTTGCAAAATGGTTTGAGAAGTTTGTCACCGACCACAGCGTTTATCTCGCAACAGGAGCGGACATAGACAAAGTTAAACTTCAAATTCCAACAAATATTTACCGCAAGCTCAAAGGCATTTTTGCGTCTATGGGCAATGAATATTACGAGCATGATAATCTCGTTTATAAAAAAGATTTCAAGTTTGATGAAAAACTTCTTGCAATGTTGGAAAATTTTAGAAAAAACACAAAATATCCTTTTTCTCTCCACGATGGTTATTTAGAATTAAGGGTCGGGATGGTGTACTATACAACTATCGGAATAAAAGCTCCTAAAGAAGAGAAGGATAGGTACGCAGAGTGGGACAAAGTTAATGCCGAAAGAGACGCTATAGTAAAAAAATTAAAGCCTTTATACCCAAAACTAACCTTTACCTTTGGAAGTCCTATTAGTATAAACATTGCGCCTGAAGGATGCGGAAAGGAACAGGTTGCCGACTACTTGAGGAGCAAATTTGTAAGAGATTTAATAATTTTTGCTGGCGATAGAACTGAAAAAGGTGGTAATGACTATTCTTTAGCACAAAGACTTTTAGAACTGGGCAACAGCAGAATAGTTCCTGTTGATAATCCAGATGACACTATGGAAAAATTTAAAAATGATAAAGCTCTCAAAAAATAAATAAAGTACAAAAACAAAAAGTGTAGCTTAAGATTATTGCTTTAATCAAACTATTTAAGTGTGCCGATTTACATCAAGAGCTTAAACACTCGTAGAATTCTTATTAAAAGTTTAATCCCTAAAAAGTACCAGTCATTCGTACTTTTTGGGGATTTTTTTTGTGTTAGTCGTTGTCCCAAACTTACTAAAGCTTACAGGTTGAGTAAAAATCTTTCCTTTTCACATGAGTTTATAAGCTATTTTTTCAAAAAAATGCAAAAAGTTCCCCCTTTTGGAACTTTTTACTCACAAAACTCTTCTTTTTTATCTTATTTATCTTATCTTCAATATTTTTTACAAAAAATTCACAAAATTAAAAATTATTAATATGTAAATTTTGTATTAAATTGAAGTATATAAGAGTTATGTAAAAGGAGGATGTTTTATGAACGAGATTAAGAAAAAAATAATTTCAACTATTTGCTGTTTATCTTTGTGCTGTTGCGGTGTCTTGGCTGATATTGATAGTTCTGGCAAGAAAATTCAGGATGAAGAATTGTATCTAGGTATAGACATTGGCGGGACATCTATTAAAATTGGACTTTTCACATCTAAAGGGAACAGGGTAGAAGAAGAAAGAAGAGTTTTGACTGATCCCAATGCAAGCCCCGAAGAAGTTGTAAAATCTATAACAACAGAAGCAGCTAATTTTAAACATTATCAGAAAATTAAGAGTATCGGCGTTGGAATGCCTGGCGATATAGACTCTGACACTGGAATTGTACGCTTTTCGCCTAATCTCCTTAAATGGAAAAACGTACATCTAAAAGATTTATTAGAGACAAGTATGTCTAGAAGCGTTTATATTGATAATGATGCCAATGTTGCTACTCTTGGAGCTTTTTATCTTGACGCAGATGATAAAGTTGCAAACTTGGTATGCATTACGCTCGGAACAGGTATAGGCGGTGGACTGGTTTTCAATAAAAAACTTTATAGAGGCTCAAGCGGAAGTGCAGGAGAAGTAGGTCATATTACAATTGAATCGCAAGGACCAAAATGCAATTGTGGGAATAAAGGTTGTGTAGAAGCCTTTATAGGAGAACGTTATTTCACAAAATATGCCCAAGACTATTTAAGAAATAATCCATCCAAGATAATAAATGAACTCACAGGAGAAAGTAGTTCGCCAATAACTCCTAAATTATTGTTTGATGCTGCTGAAAGAGGCGATGAAGTTGCTAAAAAAATGTGGGTATATTATGGAGAAAAACTTGGAATTTTGCTTGCGGATATTATAAATTTTGTTAACCCAGATACAATTGTTCTTTGCGGAGGATTTAGCAAATCAAGTAAGTATTTTATGCCTTCTGTACATAAAGAAGTTAAAAGTAGAGCATTTAGATCTGCAGTTAAGACTTGCAAGATTGTAGTTTCTCAACACACAAGCGAGCTTGGAACTATAGGTGCTGCAATGCTTGCTAAAGAAGGAATAGCAAACAATGATAAGCTTGATAGGACTGACTCATTATAGATAGTTCCTTCACGCCCCAACCTTCTGCGGCATGTAGAAAGTTGGGGCGTTACACTATAATCTATTTAACATATTCATTTAGAGATCTTATTCTATATTGTGGCGTTGGCATTTTATCCGTAGTTACATAGCCAGAATTGGCGTTTATAACATCAGGAATTCTGCCAATTATAGTAGCACAAGTAAGCTCTACTGTGGCAGGTCTATTGATTAACACTTCAGTATCAGGTTCTCCTTGTATTATCCAATCGTTTTGATCAAACTCTTCTGGAGCATAAACTTTTCCTATACATTCAGATTCTATTGTTATTCCTTCTTTTGTTTCTGTAGTAACAACCGCAGACATACCAGTAGCATTCCCAGCTTTTACCGTCATTTGTAATGTTGAACTTTTTAAATCTTTACTATATATTTGAGGAACAGTTTTTTGAGTTTGTCTTGTTATCGTAAGACCAAGTTTATCGCAAAGCCAGCCATTGACATTCCACATGTAAGACGGAAGATATTTTCCTGACTCTATAATCTTTTTTCTTTCCTCATCGCTTACTTTATCTATAGAAGCAATTTCTTTATCAAAAGTTTCCAAATCTAGTCCTGCTCCATGTGCTTTTGCCAAAGCTATACCATAATCTTCAACGTTGTAGCTTGATTTGCCTTTGATTTTTTTTATTGTCTGAGTCGCACCTGATAAAACGGTTATGAGATTTCCCCAGAAGATGTCTTGATACCCAGAACCGCAAATTGTGCAACTGTTTTTCTTAGCTAGAGAATCTATTTCAGAAGTCAAAAGAGGTGATGAGTTTTGCGGATAAAAAGCTTCTTCACAAGTAGATATTGCGTTGACACCAGTTTTAGCACATACTAAAAACGCTTCTTTCAAATCTTGCATAAGGCTCATGGTGGTAATTATGCATATGTCAGGTTTATCGGCTTTAAAAACATTCTCAGCTTCTGAGACATTTTTGACTATAACGCCTTTTTTACCGCCACCAATAATATCGCCTATGTCCTTTCCTATAATTTCGGGACGGATATCAAATGCAACAGATATTTCCCCTCCTTTTTCATAAACGTATCTCATAGTGTAAACCGACATCTTGCCACAGCCATACTGAGCAACTCTTACTTTTCTATCCATAAAAGTCCTCCTTTTTTAAAAAATAAATAAAAGGAAAAGTGCGTTTACAGCTTAGATACATTGTATAAATTTTTAAATATCTTTGTGTAGTCTTTTCATATTGACAAATGCAATATTTTAGTATGCTGTACATAAATTATTATACAATTGCCTATCTACTATTCTATATCTAGCGGCTCACTACTTCTGATTGACATAATTTACAAAATTTATTATAAAATGAATGCATTTTGGGAAATATATAGTTTTTGTATTTACTTTTGCGGAGGTATTAAGCTGATGAAAAAACCTGATGTAATTAAGCAGGTTGCTGATGTTTCAGGTTTAACACAAGGAGACGCCAATAAAGCTATAAAAGCATTAGTCAAAGTTATACAGTCAACTTTAAAAAATGGAGGCGTTATTTCTTTATCGGGACTTGGTTCTTTTAGAGCTAAATCCAGAAAAGCAAGACAAGGCAGAAACCCCAAAACCGGGGAGATAATACCTATTCCACCGGGGAAAAAAGTTTCATTTAAACCTACTACAACCCTGAGGAAAATAATATAATTTGAGCAATATTATGATAAACATAGAACCTTCTAAAAATCTGGCAAAATTGCCGCCCTATCTGTTCACAAAAGTCAATCAAATAAAGAAAGAAGCTTATGCTAAAAATCTTGATGTTATAGATTTGGGTATGGGTAACCCAGATTTGCCTACGCCACATCACATAGTAGATAGGCTTTGCGACACAGTAAAACACCACAAAAACACGCATAAATATCCTCAAGCTAAAGGCATGCCTAAGTTCAGAAAAACGATAACAGAATGGATGTCCAGACGTTTTGGAGTGGAACTTGATCCTGAAGATGAAGTTTTAACGTTGATAGGTTCTAAAGAGGGAATTGCCCATTTATGTATGTCCTACTTAAATCCCGGAGATTTAGTTTTGGTTTGCGATCCTGCTTATCCAGTACATTTTAACGGCGTAGCTTTGTCTGGAGGTAAAGTTTATTCTATGCCTTTATTGGAAAGAAATAATTATCTTCCCGACTTTACCAAAATCCCTGAGAAAACAGCAAAAAAAGCAAAAATAATGTTTTTAAATTATCCTAACAACCCAACAGCAGCGGTTGTTGAAGACAATAATTTTTGGAAAGAAGCTATAAAATTTTGTAAAAAGTACAATATTCTTCTCATCTCAGATAACGCATACTCAGAATTAACCTTCGGTGATTATTGCGCTCCTTCAATTTTTGAGTTCCCTGGAGCAAAAGACGTAGCGCTGGAATTTCATTCATTTTCAAAAACTTTTAATATGGCTGGATGGAGGCTTGGTTGGGTTTGCGGAGCAAAAAAACTACTTTATCCGTTAGAAAAGTTTAAATCATTTTTAGATTACGGTTCTCCATCTTTTATGCAGCTTGCCGGCGTAGCAGCTTTAAACGGTCAGCAAGATTGCATTAGAGAATTATCAAGCATTTACGAAAGAAGAATGAAGAAGATGGTTCACGGTCTCCAAAAGCTTGGATGGAAAGCTAAAGAAACAAAAGGAACTATGTATATATGGGTCGGACTTCCAGATTATTTGGCTAAAGAAGGATCTCTTTCTGTAGCTGAAAGACTTGTAAAAGAGACTGGCGTTGTTGTTTCTCCAGGTGTAGGATTTGGCAAGCACGGCGAAGGATACGTAAGAATGTCTCTTGTAACACACGACAAGAGATTCCACGATGCTCTTCTTAGGATAGGCAGGTTTACAAAAGCTTCAATGAATAAATGAGGTGTTTATGAACAAATATATCAATGTAGGGCTTGTAGGTTATGGAACAGTAGGAAAAGGTGTAGTTAAAATTTTGGAAGCAAACAAAAAAATAGCTTTAAGAAAAGTAGGCAAACCTATTCGCATAAAATCAATATGCGATTTAAGACCTATAGACAAACCTGAACTTTACGTAAAAAATTTTAAAGACATAATAAAAGATCCAGAAATAGATTTAATTGTTGAGCTTATCGGCGGATACGAACCTGCAAGAACAATAATAATAGAAGCTCTTAAAGCCGGAAAAAACGTAGTAACTGCGAATAAAGCCGTTCTTGCAAAGTATTGGGACCAAATTTTTACAACAGCTCAAGACTGCCAAAAGTCAATATATTACGAAGCCTCCGTTGGTGGCGTAATACCTGTAGTTCAAGGTTTAAGCGAAGGGCTTGCTTCGGAAGAAATTCTTGAAATAAAAGGAATTCTAAACGGCACAACAAACTTTATTTTGAGCGAAATGACAAAAAATGGTGTAAATTATGAAGCTGCTTTAAAAAGCACTCAAAATTCAGGTTTTGCCGAAGCTGATCCATCTTTTGACGTTAACGGTATAGACACAGCAAACAAACTTGCAATTCTTTCTTCCCTTGCTTGGGGAGGTTGGATAAAGGTAAAAGATATATCCGTCAAGGGCATATCAGATTTAGATATTGAAGATCTTCTAATAACACAAAATTTTGGTTACGACGTAAAACTTATAGGTTCCGCTGAAAAAACAAAAGATGGTATAGATCTTTCCGTACAGCCTTGTCTTGTAAATCACGATCATGCGTTTGCAACGGTTGAAAATGAATATAATGCCGTCATGATTACAGGAAAAGATTCTGGAGATGTTTTATTCTACGGCAAAGGCGCAGGACAGCAACCCGCTGCAAGCGCTGTAGTGTCGGATATTATAAATCTTTCAAAGTTTATAGTTACAAATACTGCAGGGATTGTGCCGGACGTTGTCTATGATAAAAGAATAAAAATTAAAGTTCTCCATTCAGGCAAAAGCAAAGCCTCTTATTATTTAAGGTTTTCAATTTTAGATAAGCCCGGCGTATTGTCAAAAATTTCTGGTATTCTCGGCAAGTTTAAAGTTTCAATTGCAAGTCTCACTCAATCTGACATAAGCGACAACGACTGTGCCCAGATAATTATAATTACGCATAAAACCTGCAGAGAAAATTTGGAAAAGGCTTTAAAACAAATTAATGCCACAAAGTCCATAGTAAAATCCAAAGTAGTAAAAATTAAAATAGAGATTTAAAATGAACAAGGACATTATTTTTCCTAGAACAAACAGTACAACTACTGTACTTTTAAAGAATATTGTTAAAAACAAAAATATTTCTATTGGAGATTTTACTTATTACGATGATTTTGTTGATCCAACGCGTTTTGAACAAAACAATGTTATTTATCATTATCCAGACCTAAACAATGACAAACTTATAATAGGTAAGTTTTGCTCTATAGCCAACGGGGTGAAGTTCTTGTTTAACGCTGGAAATCATAGCTCGTCTTCTCTGGCAAATTTCCCCTTTGCAATTTTTGAAGATTTGTTTAATTTAGGATTGGACGTAACTACAGCGTGGAATAATAAAGGCGACATTGTGATTGGCAATGATGTTTGGATAGGTTACGATGCACTTATAATGTCCGGCGTACATATCGGAGACGGGGCTATAATAGGCTCCAGAGCAGTAGTTACTCGCGATGTAAAACCTTATGAAGTAGTTGGAGGTATTCCAGCAAAGGTTATTAAAAAAAGATTTAACGAAGATATTATTAAAGAATTATTGAATATACGCTGGTGGGACGCAGATATATTAAAAATAAAGAAAGCTATTCCTGAAATTGTGTCTGGGAATATAAAAAATTTAAGAGAATTATTATCTTAAAAAATAAAAGCAGTTTTCATTTCTGACAACTCGGTCAACCCTTATTTTAATAGATTGACCGAGTTTTTCTTATGTTATATAATCACTAAGATTAACACCCAAACGAGGCTTACAAATGGAAAATTTAATAATTGAAATTTTAAATGACAAACAAATAAATAAAGATGATGCTCTTAAGCTTTTTGATTTAGAAATAGAAGATTTATGTTTTGCTGCGGCAAAAATAAGAAAAAAATATAAGGGCAATAAAGTAAAAGTTTGTTCTATTATAAATGCCAAATCAGGGCAATGCAGCGAAGACTGCAAGTTTTGCGCTCAATCGTCTTTTAACAAAACTGACGTAAAAGTTTACCCTCTTCTTGATACAAAAAGAATAAAAGAAGTTTCCGAAAAAGCTTTAGAAAATGTCGGTTGTTTTGGTATTGTTTCAAGCGGAAACGCTTTAAACGACAATGAAATAGACAAACTATGCGAAATGTTTAAACAACATAAAAAATCGTCACATCTTGGTGTGTCAATAGGAAGAATATCTGACGAAAGTTTCTATAAACTTAAAGAAGCCGGCATAAAAAAAATGCATCATAATCTTGAAACCTCCGCAAATTTCTACCCCAATATTTGTTCTACGCATAGTTATCAAGAAAGAATAGATACATTAAAAAGGGCGAAAAATTTTGGATTTCAGATTTGCTCTGGAGGACTTTTCGGCATAGGTGAAAGCCTGAAAGACAGAGTAGATTTGGCGTTTACTTTAAAAGAAATAGACTCAGATAGCGTCCCTATGAATTTTTTTATGCCAATAAAAGGCACTGCGCTTAAGCATTTGCCGACAATAAAACCTATTGAAATCCTAAAAACTATTGCTGTTTTTAGAATAATATTGCAAACACCAGATATTATGGTTTGTGGAGGAAGAGAAATCAACTTAAGAGATTTACAGTCATGGATATTTCAAGCGGGAGCAAACGGCATGATGACAGGCGGTTATCTTACTACATTAGGTAGAGACATTATTACAGATAAACAAATGGTTAAAGATTTAGGCTTGGAACTTGAATCCGAATAGTTTATATGATTTAGATTTCACTTACTAAACAATTAAAACTTAAAGTGTTATCTATAAGATAACACTTTCGTAAAATAGTAGATTTTAACTTTTATTATATTATAAACTATACTTAGAACTTGAGTTTAGTTGAGGTTTTCTAATGTTTTTTTACGCTGACTTACACATACACTCAAAATATTCCCGAGCAACAAGCAAGAGCTGTAACTTAGAAGAACTTGCCGTCTGGGCACAAAAAAAAGGGTTAAGCGTCATATCAACAGGTGATTTTACTCATCCTGCATGGTTTAATGAAATAAAAGAAAAGCTTGTTCCTGCCGAATCTGGAGTTTTTAAACTAAAAGATGATATTGAGAAACGCATTTTTAAAAATAACTACCATTTAAGATTCCTGCTGTCAGTTGAAATATCAACCATATATAAGAAAGACGAAAGAACAAGAAAAGTTCATCATATTATATTCGTTCCTGATTTTAAAAGTGCTGAAACCCTAAGACAAAAACTTTCTGTTGTCGGAAACATAATTTCTGACGGTCGTCCTATACTGGGGTTAGATTCAAGAGATCTCCTTGAAATGACTTTAGAGTCAGGAGAAGGTTCATATATAGTTCCAGCACACATTTGGACGCCGTGGTTCTCAGTATTAGGGTCAAGATCAGGTTTTGATTCTATAAGTGATTGCTATGCAGATCTTGCAGACTATATTTTCGCAGTAGAAACTGGACTGTCCTCTGATCCGGAAATGAACTGGCGAGTTTCTCATCTTGACAAATACAGACTAATATCTAATTCTGATGCGCATTCCCCATCTAAACTTGCCCGAGAAGCTACAGTTTTTGATACAGACTCCGACTATTTCTCTATCAGAAAAGCTCTAAAAACTGGCGAAGGATATGTTGGCACAGTAGAGTTTTTCCCTGAGGAAGGTAAATACCATGAAGATGGGCACAGAAAATGTAATGTTTGTCTAACTCCAGAAGAAACAATAAAACTTAAAGGGATATGTCCAGTATGCAACAAACCTTTGACAATAGGAGTTATGCATAGGGTTAATGAGTTAGCTGATCGCAAAAGTAAAGACTTTACAGTTCCCAAAACAGCCGGAAAAGTATTTAGTCTTGTACCTTTGCAGGAAATTCTATCTGAAATTATGCAAGTTGGATGTTCCAGTAAGTCGGTAAGCAATGCATATGAAAAGTTAATACAAGAACTAGGTCCCGAATTGGATATTTTAAGAAATATCCCTATAGATGAAATATCAAAAATCCATTCCTCTCTACTTGGAGAAGCAATCTCGCGCTTAAGAGAAGGTAAGGTTATAAAACATGCAGGATTTGACGGTGAATACGGTGTTATAAAGCTTTTTGAGCAAGACGAACTAGGGCGACATAATTTTACAAACTTAATGTTTGATATGGAAATACCTGTCAGAAAAGAGGAGAAACCTCTAACCTTACCTAAAGAAGAAAAATCAGAATTGAATTATCAAAGTCACAGCTGTGATCTAACTACCCTTAGTGTGGAAAACAAGGGAACACTTTCAAGTCTTGATGAATACCAATTAAGCACAATTAAAAATACTCACAATCAGCTTTTAATAATTGCAGGTCCTGGATCAGGCAAGACTACAGTACTGACAAAACGTATAGCTTATATGGTTTTAGAAAACAATATTCCTCCTGAAAACTGCCTTGCCATAACCTTTACACGCAGAGCAGCCCATGAAATGCTCAACAGACTTAATTTATTATTGCCTAAAAATTATGGAAATATCAATATTCATACTTTCCATTCTTTATGTTTTTCCATTTTAAAAGAAAATTCTGATAGAGCAGGGCTAAGTCCTAATTTCAAAGTAGCAAGCAAGCATGAGATGAATTTATATGCAGACCAACCTCAATCAGATGATATCCTGGATTTTGACGATTTGATAATCTTTACAGTAAAACTTCTTAATGATAATCCAGATATTGCCAAGTCATATCGGGATAGATTTAAATATACTTCAGTTGATGAATATCAAGATATTGACACAAGGCAATATGAGTTAATCAGATTATTAGTTCCTTCAGATGGCAATTTATGTATAATAGGAGATCCTAATCAGGCAATTTACGGATTTAGAGGTGGAGATTCAAAATTTTTTGATAGTTTCTCTATAGACTACCCTTTATCTCAGATAATTAGCTTAAAGAATAACTATCGTTCTACTGGAACTATAGTCAATGCTTCAAATCAAATTATTAGCTCATACAATATAACGGCAAAACATGATAAGCCTCATGAAAAAATTACTATACATATAGCACCTACTGACAAATCAGAAGCGGAATTTGTGGTTAGCACCATTGAAAATTTGATTGGTGGTCATAGCTTTTTTTCTATTGACACTAACAGATCTGGTGGAGAGGAAACTAATCTTTCGTTTTCAGACTTTGCTATTTTATATCGCACATCATCACAGCTGGATCCTCTAGTTGAGTCATTGCAAAGATCAGGTATGCCTTTTGTAAAGTTATCTAATGATTTGCTGTGTAACAAAAAACCAATTGTAAAACTGTTAAGCCAATTAAAAAATAATGAACCAGTCGTATCTCAGCTTGATAAACTTAACAAGGAATTTAATGAAGAAATTGATGACCATATACTACAATATCTTGTCAGATTAGCACAAACTTATAAAACGAAAAATGAATTTATTCATGAAGTCTCTCTTTTATCTGAAATAGATACGCTTGATAAAAGAGGCGATAGAATTTCGCTATTGACATTGCATTCTTCAAAGGGATTGGAATTTAAATGTGTTTTTATAGTCGGTCTGGAAGATGGCATTATTCCTTTTTACCGAGCTCAAAAATCTTGTGAAGTTGAAGAAGAAAGACGTTTATTATATGTTGGTATGACAAGAGCCGAACAAAGGCTATTCTTAACTCGGTCTATCAGAAGAAAATGGCTAGGAACTTATAAAAACTTAAATCCTTCGCCATTCTTAGAGAAAATTGAGAGCGAACTGCTAAGGTTTAGTAAACTTCAAACGGTATTTCAAGAAAAGGAAGGATACCGTCAGCTTGATTTATTTTAAAGTTAAAATATACAGAAGTTTGAAGTAAGAAAAGCCACTTTTCAAAGAATCGGGGCGACTGGACTTGAACCAGCGACCTCTCCCACCCCAAGGGAGTGCGCTAGCCAACTGCGCCACGCCCCGATCTAAAACATCAAGTATAATTCCTTTTTGGAAAAAACTTAATAAAAGAAAGGATAATTTTTAAGGGGTTTTTAATACGAGTGTAATTATACTACTTTTTTAACAGTTTTAAAATATATTTTAATTCGTCTTTAATATTTTGCAAGAATTCGCTGTCAGGAATACGTTCTAAATTAAGCTCCAAAGTATCTTGCGTATCTTTGCGTTTTTTGCGTTTATCGCCTATCAAATACTTCTTGGCACCCTCAATGCTGTATTTTTGATTATACAACAAGTCTTTAATTTTAAAAACTAGTTCAACATCTTCCTTACGATACTTTCTCCGACCAGAACTTTTCCTAACAGGACGCAAAAGGTTGAATTCGCTTTCCCAATATCTTAAAGTATGCTTTGGAACAAGCGTTATCTGAGATACTTCTCCGATAGAGAAATATTCTTTGTCAGGTATAGGCGGAATTTGAGTCATTTATTTTCCTTCAAGTCAAAAAAATCTTTTGATAACTTGAACCTTACCTTTTTCATCGGGGCAATAACAAGCTTTTCTCCTGTTTTAGGATTCCGTCCATTCTTTGTCTTCGTCTCAAAAGCATTAAAGCTGCCAAACCCCGTAATTATAACTTTCTCGGAATTGTTTAAGGCATTTGCTATCTCTTCAAATACTTTATTAACAACTGCATTGGCTTCTTTTTTTGAACTTAATATTTTTGACAACGCTATAGCTATATCGCTCTTTGTCATTTTTACTCCCTTATTCTTGTTTTGCGTCTCTTTTCATCAAATCATTTACAGCATCAATAGGATTTTTATTTTCAAATAGAACATAATAAATTTCGTTGATTATAGGAAGTTCTATATTGAGCTTCTTGCCAAGCTCGTAAGCGCTGACTGCATTTTTTACACCTTCGGCTACCATTCCAAGACTCTTTTGCACTTTTTCAAGCGGCTTGCCTTCGCCGACAGATTGTCCGACCGATCTATTTCTTGAATGCCTTGAAAAACAGGTAACCATCAAATCGCCAAGCCCTGACAAACCGTAAAAAGTCTGCTCTTTGCCGCCTAAAACAACACCTATTTTTACAAGTTCTCTAAGCCCTCTTGAAACTACTGCAGCTTTAGTGTTGTCGCCGTACTTTAGTCCGTCTATTATGCCTGCAGCTACAGCAAACACATTCTTTAACGCAGCACCTATTTCCACACCGACAATATCGCTTTGCGTATAAACCCTGAAATAATCATTCATGAAAAGTTTTCTGCATTTTTCAGCTGTATCAAGATTTCTGGAAGCTGACGTAACTACAGTCGGAACTTTTCCACACACCTCTTCAGCGTGACTAGGTCCTGAGATAACTGCTATATTATCGTAAATTCCGGGAAAAACGTTTTCTATTACTTCCGACATTCTCAAAAGCGTTTTGTTTTCAACACCTTTAGTAGCGCTCATTATAAGTTTGTCATTTAAAGGTATGCCTTTATCTTTTAAAAGTAGACAGGTAGATCTCATATAGTGTGATGGAACAGCAAACAATACACCTTCGCTATACTTAACACTGTCCAAGCTGCTTGTAATATTTATTTCTTTAGGTAAATCTACTCCTGCTTCAAAAGGTTTTATTTTTCTGTCGTTTAAATCCTTAGCTCTTTTACCATCAATTTCCCAAATAACTACGCTATGTCCGTTTTCAACCAAAAGAGCCGATAGAGTTACTCCCCACGACCCAGCGCCCAAAACAGTTATTTTCATTTATTTCCTCTTTAATATTTTAAATCTATTCTCAGTACCATTTTTCAATCTCATTATATTGGCTTTATGCTTATAAATAATAAGCATTGCAGCCGCAAAAGAGAAAATTATAGGCTCTAACCCGTAACCCGCAAAATAAGCGGCTAAAGGAAGCGTTACTGCGGCAACAATTGACCCCAAAGCCACATATCCTGAAAGTAAAAAGACTACTCCGAAAACTATAAAAGCCGCAAAACAAGGTAAAGGCATTAAAGCCAAAAATACACCAAGCCCCGTAGCCACACCTTTCCCGCCTTTAAAGTTTAAAAATATGGTAAACATATGTCCGACAATAGCCGCTGCGGCTACTGCAACGGAATAAGAAAAAGAATTGTCTATAAATATTGCAAAAAAAACAGGAATAAAGCCTTTAAGAGTGTCAAAAGCAAAGACTACAATTCCTGCGCCTTTCCCAATTGACCTAAAGACATTTGTAGTCCCAGGATTACCTGAGCCGACTTTTCGGATATCAACTTTTTTTACTGCTTTTGCAACAATGTATGCAAAAGGAATTGATCCGCATAAGTAAGCAAAAATTAAATACAAAAATTTTATCAACATTTTTATTGTTCCACTTTTTTTCTGTAATATTTTCTAAATTTCAAAACTATCGGCGTACCGCGAAACCCAAATTTGTCTCTTAAACAATTTTCAAGAAATCGTTCGTAGGAAAAATGTACAAGATCCATATCGTTGACTGAAAAAATAAACACAGGTGGTTTTACTGCAACCTGAGAATATTCTTTCAGTTTCAAAGTTTTTCCTTTGCTTGTGTAAGGTTTTCTTGCTAAGGCGTCGCGGACAACTTCGTTAAGCTCTTCTTGGGTTAATTGCTTTGTGTATTGCTTAAAAACAATTTCGGCTTCTTGGAAAATTCTTTCTAATCTTTGCCCTGTTTTAGCAGATATAAAAATTATATCTGCCCAGCTCATAAACTTTATTCTTTCTCTAAGCTCTTCTTCAAAGTATTTGGCGGCTTCTTCTTTTTCTTCAATCAAATCCCATTTGTTTACGGCTACAATAACAGGTTTATTCTTTTCCATTAAAAGTCTTGCTATTTTAACTTCCGTCTCGCCAATGCCTTGAGATGCGTCGGCAACTAAAACAGCAACATCTGCATCTTCAATTGCGTAGTTTGTGCTTAAAGTTGAGAGATATTCCATATCGTCTTTTGTTTTGCTTCCCCTATGCAAACCTGCAGTATCTATAATTATATATTCTTTATTGTTTACACAAATATGAGCCGTAAGAGAATCTCTCGTTGTTCCTGGAATGTCGTGAACTATGCTTCTTTTTTCTTTTGTAACGGAATTTATAAATGAAGATTTGCCAACATTAGGTTTTCCGACGAGAATAATCTTTAAGAGTTCTTGAGTTTTTTTTGTTCTTCTATCATACTTTATATTATCCCAAATTTTATCAAGCAAGTCGTGTATGCTTCTACCGTGATTAGCCGACACAAAAACTATATCATCAAAACCAAGCTCGTAAAATTCGTACCCTTTAATTTCCTCTGCTTGCGTGTCTATCTTATTTACTACAAGAATTGTTTTCTTTTTGCTTAGTCTTATTTGCTGGGCTATTTGCAAATCTGCTGGGTGGATACCCATTTTGCCATCAACTACAAATAAAACTATGTCAGACTGTTCAATCGCTATATCAAGTTGGCGCGACATATCTACAGAAAAAACAAAAACATCTTTGCTCCAACCTGCAGTATCTGTAACAATAAATTTTTTATCTTTCCACGAAACTTCATAATCGTTTCTATCTCTCGTTGTTCCCGGCGTCTCGTGGATAATAGCTTTTTTCCTACCTATCAGCCTGTTAAAAAGAGTGGACTTCCCTACATTTGGTCTGCCTGCTATAACAACCTTTGTTAACATCAAAAAACCTCATAAATTTTTATCTTGCATACGCCGATATTTTAACATATTGGCAATAAAAAAAACCAGTTATCAATAATTCACATATAAAAGTATGCACTGGAACTAGAACTAATACGACAAGATGTATTACTTGCGATTAGTTTTCAACCCAAAACTAACTTCTGTTTTCTTTTCAGTCTTAAAAATTATTTGATTAGACAAATTATTAATAATACCTTAAAGTGTCTAAATTACTTTTCAGTACCTACTTTACAAAATGACTTAATAGAATTACTATTATGCAAGAGCGTAATCTTTTATAAACTTTTGCATATTGACAAAGGAGGAAACACAAATGAAAAAACTTACAGTAAAGAATTATAAAAATTTAGATGGACAAAAAATGGGTCAGAATGGGAATAGTTTTGTATATAAGCCTATTTTTCCACCTGAAGAGGCAAAACAGTGTATGGTGGGTTTCGTGGAAATCAAGCCAGGAAACTTTGGTTTTAATTATCATTATCATGAGCTTAATGAAGAGGTATTTTACATTATTAGCGGTATAGGCGTAGTAAAAACGGCAAAAGGCGATATAAGTGTAAAAGCAGGAGATGCTATTACTTTCCCTGCGGGAGAAAAGGGCGCACACATGATTCGTAATGCTTCTGATACAGAAACATTGATATATATAGACTTTGACACTAATAACCCTGTTGAAATTGCTCATTTTCCAGATACTAAAAAGATTATGGTAAGAACTTCTTATTCCAATAGTATATATGATGAAAAATAATTTAGAGACGAAGCTTGCTTTGGGGAAACTAAAAAAGCGAAGTTATTTTAATCAATATTACTTAAGAAGATGTTACTAAATGTTTTGAAGGAGGCAAAACATTTCATTGAAGATTAAAGAAAAATAAATAAACTGTTAAATGTAAACTTATTATTTGTGAATATGCGATGAACTAAAAACGTTTCTTTTACAAGCTTGTGATACAAATGCAATTATGTAACGGTTTAGGAGGGAAAGAATGAAAGGGCAAGTATGCAAAGTGTGCGGATATGTGGCATTGGATGGAGAAAGAGGGATATGTCCAGTATGCCATGCAAAGAACGAATTTGAAGAAAAAGAAGAAG
>JAIRYK010000012.1 GCA_031267795.1 Candidatus Endomicrobiellum devescovinae
CGTTTATTTTATTTTCAGTGTTTGGGTGTACAATATTGTTTAATCAAGAGAGAATATTTTTGAAAAAAAATAAAGATTTGATTTAATCCTTTCCCCTTAATATACATAAAATTAAAAAAGAGGACGGAACCACTTAAGGTTCCGTCCTCTTTTCTAAATCTTACATTAAGCACAAAGCTGCAGTAAAGCAAGTACGCACATTGTGCTTAGACTATTGCAAAACCTTTACGATGGCTTTGCCAAATTCTTCTGCGGCATCGGGTCCGTTTGCAGTAATGATATTTCCGTCAACTTCCAAAGAATTGCCTGTATAATCAGCACCGCCTCTTAGCAAAGCTTCTTTTCCATCAATGTAAACAGTAGCTTTCCTACCTCTCAAAACGCCTGAATTTGCCAAAATAACTCCAGCAATGCATATTGCGGCAAGAGGTTTATTTTGGTTGAAAAATTCATTTGCAAGCTGCAAGGCGCTTTTGTTTTCAAAAAACACACTTGATCCACCGCCTCCGACGTAAACTATGGCGTCAAAATCAGAAGACTTAATATCAGAAATTAAGACCGTACTTACGGTTTTGTAACCAAATCGCCCCATCAGCTCTCCTATTTTTACACTCGCTGTAATTACTTCTACGCCTGCTTTTTCTAGGATTTCTTTAGGCTTGAAATATTCTTCGTCTCTGAATACTTCAGGAGCAGTTATAAAAACAACTCTTTTCATCTTAAATCCTTATCTTTCAATTTTAATGCTTTCAATTATGACAGGCTCTACAGGATTATCGGAAAAATCAACTTGGGTTCTGGCTATCTTTTTTATTACGTCCAAACCTTCTGTAACTTCGCCAAAGATTGTATGGTTTCCGTTAAGCCAAGGTGTAGAAACTTCAGTTATAAAAAATTGAGAACCATTTGTATTAGGTCCAGAGTTAGCCATAGCCAAAATTCCCGGCTTATCAAACTTCAAAGAAGGGTCTATTTCATCTTTAAATTTATACCCTGGTCCGCCGGTACCAGTTCCAATAGGGTCCCCTCCTTGAATCATAAATTCAGGTATTACTCTGTGGAAAATTAGTCCATCATAGAATTTTCTTTTTATAGCTTTTCCTGTTTTTGGGTCAATAAATTCTTTTGTTCCTTCTGCTAATTCCACAAAATTAGCCACTGTAAGTGGTGCATTTTCGTGTAGAAGTTTTATTTTAATTGTTCCCATAGAAGTTTTGATTACAGCATTCATTGATACGTCTCCTTTTTTTTTATTTTGAAAAGATCCAATAAACATATCGGTATTATATCAAAGTTTTTGCAGGCATTTTACAATACTCAATAAAAAAGTTCTTTAAAGTATCCAAATTATATATTTCCACACTTTTTCACATTAAATACGCACTTCAGAGTAAAAAAACTATAAAATAATTAAATTAAATAATTATAACGTAAACGCTGAAAATATCATATCGTTGCATTTTACAATTAACAATAAAGGAAAATTATGAAAAATTTTTTGATGGCGGCGTTTTTGTTTGTTTTATATCTATTTATTACTTGCGAATTTTCTTTTGCAAAGGGGAATGTTGCCATTTTAGGAGTCGGTGGCACTATAGCTGGTACGGCTAATCGCCTACGAAAGTTGTGGGTTATAAAGCGGCTTCTCTGACAGTTGACGATATTATAAAAAGCATTTCTGAATTAACTAAAGACGTAAATATTGTTTTATGCGAGCAAGTTGCTCAAATAGACAGTAAGGATATGACCGATGATATTTGGCTTAGGCTTGCTAAAAGAGTCAACGAACTTTTAAAGCGAAACAATATTAATGGTATTGTAATTACACATGGAACTGACACTATAGAAGAGACTGCTTATTTCCTGAGCTTAGTTGTTAAAAGTAAAAAACCAGTTGTTTTGGTTGGAGCAATGCGCCCAAGTACTGCAATAAGCGCAGACGGTCCCAAAAATCTGTACGATGCTTGCATTATAGCAGGTAGTGAAAAATCAGAAGGGAGAGGAGTTTTGGTGTGCCTTAACGATACCATATACTCCGCAAGATTTGTTACAAAACTTAATACAATTCTTCCGAATGCTTTTGGCAGTTTGGATTTTGGCGTTTTAGGGTATGTAGTAGAAAATGAGCCATATTTTTATAATGCTTTAGATAAAAAATATACTTTTAAATCTGAATTTGACGTAAGAGATTTAAATGCATTGCCAAAAGTTGATATTGTGTACAGCTATGCTGGAACAAATTCTCATGTCGCGGTAGAAGCTTTCTGTAAGTCAGGTGTAAAGGGGATAATCCATGCTGGTACAGGTAATGGAAGTATTCATAAAGAAACATTAGAAGCTCTCAACAATGCAATAAAATCTGGTGTAATCATAGTAAGAGCTACTAGACTTCCCGGGGGCATAGTTTCAAAAGATGAAAATTATGAAGGAAGCTATAAATTTATAGCTTCAGATTCTTTAAACCCCCAAAAAGCAAAAATTTTACTACAGCTTGCGCTGACAAAGTACTCTGCTAAAGATACGAAGTCAATTCAAGAGCTGTTTTACAGATATTAGTAAAAATTTATTGACCAATTTCTGAATAATTAGGTAGAATACCCATCGTTGCTATCTTTCAATTGTGAGGGAAAATCCTATTATGATTCAGAAATCTCTGAGAAAAATAGTTCTTTTTGGTCTTCCTATTTTTTATTTTTTGATAGCAGTGTCTTTTTATCTTGGCACTTATGACTCGGCTCAAATAAAAATCACTATTTTTCATATAGGCGGATTGCTTTTAATCATGGCTTGGCTTCTTCTAAAAATAGAAGAGGGATGTTTTACTTTGTTTAAAAATAAGTTCATCTATATTTTACCTGTAGTTTTACTACTGTTGTCCGGACTTGTTTCTCTTTCCATTTCTCCTTTCAAACTTGCAAGTTTAAACGATCTTCTTAGAAGATTTATATATTGCGGTATAGCTTTTATATTAGTTGATGAATTTGACGATAACAAGAAAATATTCCGTATAAAAAATTGGCTTATTGCTGCATCGTTTGCCGTGTGCGCGTATGGCATATTGCAGATATTTGACTATCATATGTATCCTAAAGAAACGTTCTCATCGGGCTTAGACCCTTTTCTTTGGAGGCAAGCGTTTGGCGAGAGAATAATGTCAAGTTTTGGCAATCCTAATTTCTTCGGCGATTTCTTGATTGTCATGAGCCCTATCAGTCTCGCTTTATTTATGTATAGAAAGAAATTTTATCTTGCTATTTTATGGTTTCTGATTTTAATATGCTCTTATCATACAATGTCAAAGGGAACATGTCTTGGTTTTGCTTCAGGGCTTGTTGTTTTTGCTGTGCTATATGCGTTTCTATTTTTAAGAAATAAGCTCAACAACAAATTGTTGACTATATTGGCAATATGCATGCTGATTGTTTCATTTTTATCAGTTTTTGCCATATATCACAAAACTAAGGAAAGAAGTGATAGTGCTTCCTTCAGAGTGTTTACATGGCTTTCAACGTGGGAAATGATAAACACAAATCCTGTTTTAGGCACTGGAATAGGCACATTTTATTTAACATATCCGTCTTGGAGAAGACCGCAGATATTTTTTATTGAGGGGAAACACAATACAGAAAGCGATCATCCTGAAAATGAATATCTTGAAGTGTGGTATGACGAAGGCATAGCAGGTCTTACAATCTTCCTTGTCCTTATTATTTTTGTTTTAATTTTAGGATACAAAAATATGTTATTTTTACGCGCAAACGAAACTACAAGAGACGGACATATTGCTTACTTACAGCTTGGCGTTATTTCAGCGTTTGCCGCTCAGCTTGTGCATGGATTCGTATGCGTTTCTTTAAAATTCGTATCTTCCGGTGTTATGTTTTGGCTTTTAATAGGTTTAACTTTATCTATAGGAGCAAATTCTATAAAACATGGAAGTAGCACAAACAAAAACTATTTAAAAAAGCCTGTTAAACTTGTTTTGCAATCTATAATTGTTATTATTTTTGTCTGGGCGATTATGTTTACAAAAGGTTATTTTAGTGCAGACTTGCTGCATGCAAGAGCTATTCTTTTCTCCAGATCTAGGAATTGGGAAAACGCAATCTTTACATACAACCAAGTAAACAAAAATAATCCTTCTTACTTAATGTCAAAGTATTTTAAAATTAACGTTCATATTGACAGATGGAAAGCTGGTGACAGCACTTTGGCAGAAAAAACCTTCGGAGAACTTTGGAATTTAGCTCCGAATTTTGTACAATCCAAATGGTATGCAGGGATGATGTATCTAAGGTTGTTTAACGATAATAAAATTTTGTTAAAGCAATATATTGCAGAGGGTAAACCTAGAGATATTATTGCCAATCAGGAAAAAGCCGTCAGCGATGCGTTTAAGATGTCGGAAAAGTATTATAAGCAGTACATTGAAATAGATCCAATTTTTCCTATGTCATATTACGGGCTCTCATCATTGTATGCTCAAGTTGGAGATTTTGAAAAATCTGAAAAAATTTTGTTAGCTCATTTGGAGTACCCTAAAAGATTATGGGAAGCCCCTCATAACTTTTGGGTTGAAGATTGGAGTTCTAGACGACAAAGTGATTATTCCGAGACCTATAACCAACTTGGATATTTGTATGTGCTTCAAAGGAAATTTGACAAAGCGGAATCTATGTATTTAAAAGCTCTGGAGTTGAATTCTCAAAATATAAATGCTAAAAAGAATCTTGCCATGCTTTACAGCGGGTTAGGTAAAAATGGTAAAGCAAAACAATTATGGATTGAAATTTATCATATAAATCCCAATGATAAAGACGCAGCAGAGTATTTCAAACGCTGAACGCAAATAAAGAAACGATACAGAGAAAGAGGAAATAGTATGCAGATCAGTCCAGATCTACTGTTTACTATAGCGGGTTTCCCTATAACAAATACAGTAGTTACTACATTAATTACAGACGTAATTCTTATAACTTTAGTTCTAATAGTCGGCAAATCAGTTGCGCTTAAGCCTGGTAAAGTGCAAAATATTATTGAGACTATTTCGGACTATTTTAGAGAAACGACCGAAAGCATTGCTGGAGAAAGAGCCTCTTTTATATATCCTTGGGTATTATCTTTTTTCTTGTTTATAGTAATTTCAAATTTAGTCGCTCAAATTCCCGGATTTGAATCTATAAGATTTCACACATCTTCTTCAGGACATCATGGGGTTGCCCTTTTTAGAGCCGCTACTAGTGACTTAAACTTAACATTGGCGCTGGCGGTTACATCAGTTTTAGCCACCCATTGCCTTAGCGTTAAGCACACAGGCATAAAATCATACATTACAAGATTTTTAACTTTCAAAATGTTCCCAATATTTTTATTTGTTGGCATTTTAGAGTTTGTAAATGAGCTGGCAAAGTTTATATCATTTTCTTTCCGTCTATTTGGAAACATTTTTGCAGGGGAAAAGGTTATGGCAACAATGTATAGCTTATGTCCATTTGGACTTCCTTTGCCTTTTATAGGGCTTGAGCTTATGGTTGCTCTTATTCAAGCTATTGTATTTGCGATGCTCACCATGGCATTTATGCATATTATGACAGATAAATCACACTAATATAAGGAGACAGAAAATGACTTTTACAGGCGGAATTATTATTGCAATCGGCGGACTAGGACCTGCTTTGGGTATCGGTATGATTGGAGCAAAAGCAGTAGAAGCTATAGGTCGTAATCCAGAAGCTTCAGGAAAAATAATGGTAAATATGCTTATAGCAATGGCTTTTGCCGAATCTATAGCTATTTATTCTCTTATTTTGGCATTCTAATTCAAAGAGACAAAAATGGAAATAATACAAAAATTTGGTTTAGAAACTAAGTTGTTTTTGTTTCAGCTGATAAATTTTCTCATCATAGTGTTTATTCTTAAAAAGTTTTTATTTAAACCTTTAAAGAGAATGCTTGACGAGAGAAAGCGTAAAATAGAACAATCTTTGCAAGATGCTGAAAATGCAAAAGCTGCTTTGGAAAATGCAGGCGAGGAACGCAAAAAGATTCTTGCCGACGCTAAAGTTGGCGCAGATAAGCTAATGGCGTCTGTTAAGGCATCTGCTGACGAAACAAAAGAAAAAACATTAGTTGAAGCAAAGTCTCATTCGCAGCAAATTATAGAAGAAGCAAAGAATAAAGCCTCTGCTGAATTTGAAAACATGAATAAGCAAATAGGTAAAATGTCTGTTGATGTTTCAAGCAAAATTTTATCTAAAGTTTTATCAGAGTTGTTTACTGAAGAAGAAAAACAAAAATTAATGTCTCGCGCTCTGGAAAGGATAGATGAAAAGATCACAAATTAAAGAACTTGCAAAATCAATAGTTGAATACGATGAGTTGTCGGAAAAAGATTTAAATTGGGTTTATTCAAATTTTTCAAGGCAAGAGATTAAGGCATTTGCTCGCCTTTTGTCTAATGAGATAAAAGATAAGAATGTTCTCGCAACCTTTGCCGGAGAGCTTAGCGCCGCTAATAAAAGTAAAATAGAAGCGATGTTTCCCGGTAAAAAGATTACTTTTAAACGCGACGATGCAGGTGTTGCCGGCGGCGTGCGTTTTGAATATAGTGATTTCATTTTAGATTATAGCATTTCAGGGATAGCAAGAAGAATCTTAAATGCCATAAAAGAGAGATTATAATGAAACCGGAAGAAATAATACAAAGAATTGAAAAAGAGCTGTATTCCGCTCAAACAAATTCTGAGCTTGTAAATTTTGGAGTTGTAGAAAGTATCGGGGACGAAATTGTTAAAGCTTCAGGGCTTTCTAATGCGGGATATTATGAAGAAATAGAATTTGATGATGGTTCTGTAGGGTTTGTATTAAACATTGATGAAGATTTTGTTTCAATTGTTCTAATTAAAAATACTGGTCGTGTTTCGCGTGGAATGAAGGTAAAGTCAACAGGGAAAGTTTTGAATGTTCCTGTTTCGGACAAACTCATAGGAAGGGTTGTCAACACCCTTGGAGAACCTATAGACGGAAACGAGCTTAAACATGCTAACCCATCTTATTATCCAGTTGAAAAAATAGCACCAGGAATTATTGAAAGAAGCTCAGTTGATACGCCTTTAAAGACTGGAATTAAAGCCATAGACGCTATGACGCCTATAGGAAGAGGTCAAAGAGAACTTATAATTGGCGATAGAGGCACAGGAAAAACTGCCATAGCTGTAGACACTATAATAAATCAACAAAAGCTTGATATGGGCTTAAAAAGAGTTATATGCATATATTGCTCAATTGGACAAAAGCAGTCTAACTTAGCTTCAATAGTTGCAAAGTTAAAAGAAGAAGGAGCTATGGATTACACCATAATTGTAGCTGCAACTGCTTCCGATCCTGCTTCAATGCAATATATTGCTCCTCTTGCAGCTTCTGCAATCGGCGAATATTTTATGGATAAAGGGGAAGACGTTTTAATTGTTTACGACGATTTGACAAAACACGCATGGGCATATAGACAGATTTCATTGTTAATTAAAAGACCTGCAGGACGCGAAGCTTACCCTGGCGATATTTTCTATTTGCACTCAAGGCTTCTTGAAAGATCTGTAAGAATGTCAGATAAAAGAGGTGGGGGATCAATCACAGCTTTGCCGATTATTGAAACTCAAGGAAATGATTTGTCGGCGTATATTCCTACAAACGTTGTTTCTATAACAGATGGACAGATATATTTAGAAGCGGATTTATTTAACGCAGGCATGCGTCCGGCTATTAACGTTGGACTTTCTGTGTCCCGCGTTGGCGGCGCAGCTCAGACTAAATCAATGAAACAGCTGGCAGGTCCTGTAAGACTTGAACTTTCTCAGTTTAGAGAGCTTCAGGCTTTTACGCAGTTTGGGAGTGATTTAGATGAAGACACATTGAAGCGGCTTGAAAGAGGGAAAAGAATTTCAGAAATTCTTAAGCAGCCTCAATACAGACCTTACGATGAAATTTCTGAAATATTGTCAATTTTTGCCGCAACGTCAGGACTTCTTGATAATATAGATGTTGACAAAGTTGTAACAGTTGAACACCAAATGATAGATTACGTTAAGAAAACGTACCCTGAGACTGTAAAAAAACTATCAACAAGCGCAAAGATAGACAATGCGCTGAAAGCTGAACTTGAAAAAGAAATTAATGAATTTAAGAGTGTAAACAGCTATGGCTCAGAATCTGCAACAGCTTAAAAAGAGAATAAAAACTTCAAACAGCATTGCTCAAATAGCCAAAGCCATGGAAATGATTTCTGCGTCTAAAATACGCAAAGCTCAAGATTCCGTAGAGAAGCATAATCCATACTCTAGAAAAATCAAGAGCATAGTACAGAGAATTATTACGGATCAAGACTTGTATTCCAAAGAGATGGAAAAGTTTTTGAAGGAGAGCGACGGCAAACGTCTTGTATATATAATCTCTCCCGATAAAGGTCTTGCCGGGGGCTTGGTTGTAAATCTGCTTAAGACTGTAAGTACATATTTACGAAATGACGATTATATCGTAGTTATAGGCAAAAAGGCATCCAGCGATGTTACAAGACACGGGTATAACATACTTGCTTCTTTTGAGATGGGGGCAAAATTTCCAAGTTATAATGATATTTATCCCATGATAGACATAGCAAAAAAGTTCTATATTTCAGGTGAAGTTACAAAAGTGAGCGTAATATATACAGAATTTAAAAATATGCTTGTGCAGAAACCTGTAGTTGAAGAGATTTTTCCCATAAAGCCTGACCGAGAATTTAAAGAAATTGTCACTGATTATTTATTTGAACCAAGCCCTTTTGAGGTTTTAAAAGATTTGCTTCCTTTTTATTTTGAAGTTGAGTTTTACAGCGCAATTATGAATGCTTACGCTTCGGAGCAGGCAGCGAGAATGGCTGCTATGAAAAACGCAAAAGACAATGCTAAAGATATTTCTACGTCTTTAACTAATATTTATAACAGGTCCAGACAAGAAAAAATTACCAACGAGTTATTAGATCTTGCTAACGGACAACAGGGAATGTAAAAATGGAAAAGAAAGAAAAAGAACTTGAAAATCAGGGTACTGTGATAAGAGTTCAAGGAGCTGTTGTGGACTTTAAGTTTGAGGGGCATGTGCCTGATGTATATGAAGCTTTGACTATGAAAATGCCCGACGGCAGTAAACTAACGCTTGAAACCATGTTTGAAATGGACAATTCTGAAGTAAGAACCATCGCTATGGGATCTACAGATGGAATGAAAAGAGGAATGAAGGCTGCAAGAACTTTTGCCCCAATAAGCGTTCCTGTAGGAGAAAAAACTCTCGGAAGAATATTTAACGTTTTGGGAGAACCTGTTGACGCTTTAGGGGAAATTGACGCTTCAGTAGCTAGAAACCCTATACACAGACCCGCACCTGCTTTTGTAGATCAAAAAACTACGCCTGAAATGCTTGAAACAGGCATTAAAGTTATAGATTTGATTTCTCCTTTCACAAAGGGAGGAAAAATTGGTATTTTCGGAGGCGCAGGAGTAGGCAAAACGGTTATTGTTAAAGAACTTATAAGAAATATAGCCGCTGTACACAATGGACACTCTGTTTTTGCTGGAGTAGGCGAAAGAACCAGAGAAGGAACAGATTTGTGGATGGAAATGGAAGAATCTAAAGTTATGGACAAAACAGTTCTGGTTTTTGGTCAGATGAACGAACCTCCTGGAAACAGAATGAGAGTGGCTCTTACAGCTCTTACAATGTCTGAATATTTCAGAGATCAAAAAGGTGAAGATGTTTTACTTTTTATAGATAATATATTCAGATTTGCACAAGCTGGAAGCGAAGTTTCTGCACTCTTGGGAAGAATGCCTTCTGCAGTAGGCTATCAGCCTAACTTGGCAAAAGACATGGGTGATTTGCAGGAAAGAATTACGTCAACAAATAAAGGCTCAGTTACTTCTGTTCAGGCTGTTTACGTTCCTGCTGACGACTATACGGATCCAGCACCTGTGGCTATTTTCGCTCACTTAGACGCAACATTAACGTTGGACAGAGCAATCATGGAGCAAGGCTTGTATCCTGCTGTAAACCCGCTCACATCTTCTTCAAGACTTTTGGATCCCAATGTAATAGGCGACGACCATTATAATGTTGCAATGTCAGTTAAAAAGATTCTACAAAAATATAAAGATTTGCAAGACATAATAGCAATTCTCGGCATGGACGAACTTTCCGATGAAGATAAGATAATCGTTTCAAGAGCAAGAAAAGTTCAAAGATTCTTGACTCAGCCAATGTTCGTTGCAGAAACCTTTACAGGTATTGAAGGTAAGTATGTTAAGATTGAAGACACTGTAAGAGGTTTCAAAGAAATTATTGAAGGAAAGTATGATTCTTTGCCTGAGCAGGCTTTCTATATGGTAGGCTCAATTGAAGAGGCTGTTGAAAAAGCCAAAAAAACTTCTCAAAATTAATGAAAGCGGGAAAATATGAATAATTTTGGAATAGAAATTTTATCGCCACAAGGGCTTGTTTTTAAAGGAGAGATACGTTCCGCTTCTTTTCCTACAGCAAACGGTATAATAACAGTCTTGCCTGGACATGAAGGACTTGTAACTAACTTAAAACATGGCGAGATAATACTTGAATCTTCAGACGGCGTAAAAAAGATAACTATTACAGGTGGTTTTGCAGAGATTACAAATAAAAATATTAACGTAATAGCGGAATTTGCTGCAAGTTCTGATGAAACTAATAAACATAAGATAGAGCAGGCTGTAAAACTTGCAAAAGAAATGAAAGAAAAGAGAAAGAATTTTGTTGATATGTCCGTTATAGAAACTGAATTGAAAAAATCTGTTGCAGAGTTAAAATCAGGGATAGGTCTCAAACGTAAAGGCATGTAATATGGTTATGTACTTAACGTTCCTTATTGTTACAAATAGTTTAGAATAATTTTAAGTTTTTGTAGTTTCAGTTTTGCGATGTATTTAGCAACAAACAATTTATAATTATTTGCATAAATAAATAGGAGTAAAACCTATGTCAGGTCATAATAAATGGGCTAGTATTAAACATAAAAAAGCAGCAACTGACGCAAAAAAGGGCAAAGTTTTTACAAAAATTATAAGAGAAATTGTAGTTGCAACAAAAGAAGGCGGGGCTCAGATTGAAAACAATGCTCGTCTAAGAAAAGCTATTGACGACGCTAAAGAAGCAAATATGCCTCAGGATAACATAAAGAAAGCAATACAACGAGGTAACGGCGAAATACCGGGTGCGATTTACGAAGAAATGGTTTACGAGGGATATGGTCCAGCAGGTGTGGCTTTAATAGTGGAAGTAACTACGGATAATAAAAACAGAACAGCTTCAGAAATAAGAAAAATGTTTTCAAGCCACAAAGGAAACCTTGGCGAAACTGGATGCGTAGGTTGGATGTTTGACAGAAAAGGCTATATAACAGTAAATAAATCTGGAACCGACGAAGAAACTGTTATGAATGCAGCTTTAGAAGCGGGCGCCGAAGATTTTAAAAGCGAAGCTGACAGCGATATATATGAAATCATAACAAATCCTTCAGATTTGGAATCCGTAAAGAAATCCTTGAAAGAAAAAAATATAAATGTAACCTCTTCTGAAATAAGCATGATTCCTCAAACTCAGGTAGCTCTTTCAGGCGACGACGCAAAATGTATGCTAAAACTTATGGATTCTTTAGAAGAACACGAAGACGTTAAGAATGTCTATGCGAACTTTGACATTTCCTCAGAAGAAATGGAGAAAATAGAAGAGTAATGATAGTACTTGGAATTGATCCGGGTCTTTCTCTTACAGGCTGGGGGGTTGTTGAAGCTTTATCAAAAGATAAAATCAACGCCATACAATACGGTTGTATCAAAACGATGCCTCCGGCTCCTCTTATAGAAAGGCTTCATACAGTTCATGACGAACTTCAATCTGTTATAAACAGATATAAACCTGAAGTCGTCGCTATAGAAGAGCTATTCTTTTTAAAAGCGTCTAAAACTGTAGCATCTGTAGGGCAGTCCAGAGGCGCAATAGTTTTAACTGTTTCAATGAATAAGATTCCTTTATTTGAATACAATCCTAGATGTGTTAAAATAGCCCTTACAGGCTATGGTTCTGCAGACAAACACCAAATGCAACATATGGTTAAAACTTTTTTAAAGCTTAAAGAAATTCCAAAGCCTGACGATGCAGCAGACGCATTGGCAATGGCAATATGTCACATTAATACTACAAAATGGCGATAACAAGCAATATTGTCTTTTAAGTTTTTTGCTTTAAAAGACCTACACTTATTTGCAGTTCACAGCAAACTTTACAAGGATATTATGTTAGACTACATTTCTGGAATTTTAGAGTCTAAATCAAAAGATAGTATTACGGTTGGTGTCAGCGGTATAGGTTACGAAGCTGTTGTTACTGTGTCAACATTTTCCAAACTTCCAGAAATCGGAAACCAAGTAAAAATATATGTTGTTGAAAGTGTTTCGGGAATGTACGGCGGGGTTATATGCCTATATGGTTTTTTGACTAAAGAAGAAAGGGATATGTACCTTTTAATAAAAGATGAAGTTCCCGGAATAGGCGCCAAGAAAGCAATGGAGTACATAGATAAAATTTCCAAATCTTTTGCTGATTTCAAAACTGCTGTAATTTCAAAAAATCCATCAATGCTTCATGCAGTGTTTGGATTTACAAAAAAGACTGCAGATAAGCTTATAGCGGCTTTAAAAGATAAAATAATTGGCGTAGAAGTATCGGGTAAGGAGAAATGGACAAACGTAAATCTAACTGAAAATAAACTAATTTTGGAAGCTATAGAAGGTCTCACTGCTCTTGGGTATAAAGAACAACAAGCAAGAACTGCAGTGAATAAAATATACGAACAAGACGAGAATATAACTTTAGAAAATTTAATAACTAAATCTTTGCAGGAATTTTAAATAATGGACAAAATAGAAAGAATTGTTGAGCCCATTAAAACGTCTGATGAAGATAGGATAGAAAACTCCTTAAGACCTCAAAGCCTTGATGATTTTATAGGTCAAGAAAAACTTAAGAGCAATCTTAAAGTTTTTATAGAAGCGGCAAAAAACAGACAAGAGGCTTTAGACCACTGTTTATTTTATGCTCCTCCGGGGCTCGGCAAAACTACTCTTTCCCATATAATTGCAAAAGAGATGGGCAGCAATCTTAGAGTGACATCCGGACCAGTATTAGAACGAGTAGGCGATTTAGCGGCAATTCTTACAAATCTTTCAGAAGGAGACATATTTTTTATAGACGAAATCCATAGAATAAACCATCTTGTTGAAGAGTCTTTGTATCCTGTCATGGAAGATTTTGAGCTTAATATTATAATAGGTCAAGGACCGTCCGCAAAGACCATTAAACTCCCCGTACCACGTTTTACCCTAATTGGAGCTACAACAAGAGCGGGACTTTTATCAAGCCCTTTGAGGGACAGATTTGGCATTATAGAACATTTAGATTTTTATGGGATAAAAGATCTTACGCATATAGTTGAGCGTTCTGCATCTATTCTGAATATAGCAATTGACGACACTGCAAGCAAAGAAATAGCAAGACGTTCGCGAGGAACGCCAAGAATCGTCAACAGACTATTAAAAAGAGTGAGGGATTTTGCTGAAGTTAAAGGCGGTAAAATTACTTTAGACATAGCAAAAGAAGCTTTAAACGCTTTGGAGGTTGACGGTGCTGGTCTTGATAAGATGGACAGGCTTATCCTTACTGTTTTAATTAATAAGTTCGGCGGCGGTCCTGTAGGCATTGACACTATTGCAGTCGCAATATCGGAAGAACCAGATACAATAACTGACTTATACGAGCCATATCTTATACAATCCGGTTTTATCGCTAGAACATCCAGAGGCAGAGTGGTTACCGAATCAGGGTATAAACATCTCGGTATTGAAACGCCAAAAAACTTCCCAAAAGAGTTATTTTAAAAGATTAAAATGGATAATTCGCTTAATTCAAAAAATAAGGTTTTATTGCATATCTGCTGTGCTCCTTGTTCGGCTTCCGCTGTGAAAATTTTGCAAAATATATACGACATATCTTTTTACTGGTATAATCCCAATATTTACGACGATGAAGAATACAAAAAGAGAAAAGAGTCGGCTGTAAGATATGCTAAAGAATTAGGCATTCCTTTCTGCGAAAATCCAGATTTCCTATATAATTATAAAGATTGGAAAGACAAAAGCTACGAACAATGCGGTTTTTGTTATACTTTTAGACTTGAAAAGACAGTTAAGTTTGCAAAAGATAACGGTTTTGATTTTTTTACGACTTCATTACTTTCAAGTCCGTATCAGAAGCATGACTTGATAAAGCAGATTGCAGACAGTTTGGCATATAAATATGGAGTAAAGTTTTTATATTGCGATTTTAGACCCAATTTTTATGAAGGTAAAAACTCGTTGAGACAAAAAGGTTATTATATGCAAAAGTATTGCGCATGCAGTAAATCTTATAAGGAAAGATTTGGCAACATATGAAGAAAACAACTTTATTAAAAATATTATTTTTTTCAATCTTTCTTTTCTTTTCTAATGGTTACGCTTTGGACAATGTTCAAAAAAATATAAGAATAGGAATTATTCTTGACGAGATGTCTGTTACGATAGGAAGCTCAAGAGATTTTTTTGTTTATGATTCAGCAGGTAAAAAATTAAAACTTACAAAGGGGACAGTTAACATCTCTTGTTCTCAAAGAGGCGCACACATAGGTAAATACGATCTTTCTCTTCCCATAAGGATAGAGCCTTCAAATGGCGTAATTTTTGTAAATTCTAAGCCGTATAGAGGGTATCTAGTATTAAAAAAATCCGGTAAAAAAATGAATGTTATTAATGTCTTAGGCATAGAAGACTATATTAAAGGCGTTTTACCAAAAGAAGTAAGCTGTGACTGGCATGCAGAGGCATTAAAAGCTCAAGCCGTTATAAGCAGAACTTACGCTATATCTAACTTGAACAGACACTCTGCACAAGGTTTTGACTTATGCTCAACAACTCATTGCCAAGTTTACGGCGGACTGGGAGCAGAAACTAAAAAAACAAATCAGGCAGTTTCAGAAACAAATGGGGAAGTCTTAACATACCAGGGAAAACCAGCTCAAACCGTTTTTCACGCCGCATGCGGAGGTCATACTGAAGATCCAAAATATATTTGGGGTTGGAAAGAAACGCCTTCATATTTAAAAGGTGTAAAATGCCGCTATTGTGGCAAAAGTCCTCATGCTAAGTGGGCGCAGGTTCTGAGCGAAAATTTTGTAAGAAATAAACTTAAAATAGGCAAAATAAAAAATATTAAAATTAAAGGGAAAACACCTTCAGGAGCGGCAAAACAATTGGAAATAACGCATTCAAACGGAAAATGTGTATTAAACGCTTATGAATTTCGGCTTTATGTTGACGCATGGAAAATAAAAAGTCATTTTTTTAATTCTATAAAAATTAAAAATGATGAAATTTGTTTTAATGGGAAAGGCTGGGGGCATAAGGCAGGGCTATGCCAGTGCGGGGCAAAAGGCATGGCTGAAAAGGGAAAAACTTATTCAACGATTCTTTACCATTTTTATCCCGGAACGAAAATAGAAACGGTTAACTATAAATAAGGATACGATTTAATGACACTGCAAGATAATATCTTGGATAACTATAGTTACGATATTCCAGAAGAACTTATAGCTCAAAAGCCTGTTGAAAATAGACAAAATTCAAAACTTTTTATTATAGACAGAACTGCTCGGAAGTTTTATCACAAAAATTTCTATGATATCGTTGACTATTTCAATTCTGGAGATTGCCTGATAATCAATAATACAAAAGTTGTTCCATCAAGGCTTTTTGGCAAAAAAATAAGTGGAGGAAAAGTTGAGCTTTTATTTCTTGATCCGTGCCAAAAAGACGATAATTATAAAGTTCTAATTAAACCTTTTTCAGGAATCGGTAAAAAAGTATATTTTGATGACGGATATGAATGCGAAATATTATCAAAAACTGCTCAAGGAGAAACAATAGTTAAATTTAACAAGCCCGACATTTTGGACTTTTTACAAAAGAATGGAATTATGCCTCTCCCTCCTTACATAAACAGAAAAGAAGGGCTTGCTCAAGAATTATCTGACTTTGACAGGCAAAGGTATCAAACTGTTTATGCTAAGTCTCTAGGTGCAATAGCTGCTCCCACAGCAGGACTTCATTTTACTGAAAGTATATTTTCAAAACTCAAAAAAAAAGGTGTAAATATTGCAACTTTAACACTGCACGTAGGGTGGGGCACTTTTAAACCTATAACGGCTAAAAATCTAACTGATCATAATATGTTACCCGAACAATTTGAAATAGACGAAACAAATGCCGAAATTATAAATACAGCAATTATAAATAACAAGAAGGTTACTGGTGTAGGAACTACTTCTGTCAGAGCTTTGGAGACAACAGCTGAGACTTCGTATTTTGAAGAAAACGGCAAGACTTTAATAAAAGCTTATTCAGGAAAAACTTCAAAATTTATTTATCCTAGTTATAAATTTAAAATCGTAAACACTCTGATTACAAACCTTCACCTTCCAAAATCTACTCCTCTCATGATGGCAAGTGCTTTCTCGTCAAGAGATCTCATGCTTAAAGCTTACAGTGAAGCCGTAAAAGAGAGATATAAATTTTTCTCTTATGGCGATTCAATGCTTATATTGTAAATTCAAATATTTTTACAATGTTAAGCCTCTTATTTGAGTTTATCGGAAGGATTTCTCTTTTTACTTTTAAAATTACTTTTTTCTTCAATCAGATCGACGGCAAAAATTGACAAAATTCTACTAAAATAATAAAATTTTTACGTCAGATTTTATTGATATTCTCTAAGGATATTTATGACTGTACTAACTGTATTTATATATATTGTAGTTTTTATTTTCTCAGCTATTATTCATGAAATTTCCCATGGATATGTCGCTCATCTAAGAGGCGACGATACTGCAAAACTTATGGGACGGATTACTTTAAATCCTTTGTCTCACATAGACTTGTTTGGAAGCATTATTCTTCCCGCAATACTTTTATCATTAAGATCTCCTATCCTTTTTGGCTGGGCAAAACCTGTGCCAATAGATTACAGAAATTTTAAAAATCCAAAATTAGACATACCTCTTGTTTCTTTAGCAGGACCAAGTGCAAATTTGTTGCTTGCTTTAGTTTCAGGATTAGGAATTCGCCTTATAAGGATATTTCCCAATTTTGAAGCAGGTTTTGGAGCCGCAATAGAGTCGTTCTTGTATATAATGCTTATTATAAACGTTATTCTTACAATAATAAATCTTATACCTATTCCTCCTTTAGACGGATCAAAAGTTGCAACTTTTTTTATGCCCAGAAACATAGCGACAAAATATATGAACATCAATTCTTTTATTTGTTTAATAGTATTACTTTTGCTATTATCTTCAGGTGTGGCATGGAGCTTGCTATATCCTGCCATTAGCTTTTTTGTTACAATTTTTAGCGGAATTTCCTATTAATTTTTTAGCGAGTACAACACACATGAAAAAGAGAGTATTGTCCGGCATGCGCACGACCGGAAGGCTTCATTTGGGTCATTATTTTGGAACACTTCGCAACTGGGTTAAACTTCAAGAGGAGTGTGATTGTTACTATATGGCATCGGATTGGCATGCTTTAACTACAGAGTATGCTGACACATCTAAAATTAGCGAAAATACTTTTGAAATGATAGCTGACTGGATTACAGTAGGGTTAGACCCACAGAAATCAGTAATTTTCAAACAGTCTGCTATTTGCCAACATAGCGAACTATTTTTAATACTTTCAATGATAACTCCTTTGGGGTGGCTTCAAAGGTGCCCAACATATAAAGACCAAATAAGAGAAATAAAAAATAAAGATTTAAATAATTATGGTTTTTTAGGGTATCCCGTACTTATGGCTGCCGATATTCTTCTTTATAGGGCAAACTTAGTTCCTGTTGGGGAAGATCAACTTTCGCATTTGGAATTTACCCGTGAAATAGCTAGAAGATTTAACAATTTTTACGGCGAAGTTTTTATTGAGCCTACAGCTAAACTTTCTGAATCCGCAAAAGTACCGGGCACGGATGGAAGAAAGATGTCAAAATCTTATGGAAATTCTATATTTCTTGGCGAAAGCAATGATGTAATAAAAGAAAAAGTAAAAAATATGTTTACAGATCCATTAAAGATAAAAAAAGATGATCCGGGACATCCTGATGGCTGTGTGGTTATAAAATTCTATAAGATATTTTCAGAAGGTTCGGATAAATATCCAAAATTTGAACAGAGAGAAAAAGACTGCAAAGCTGGAGCAATAGGCTGTTCACTATGCAAAAAACAGTTGACTGAAATGCTTTCTGAATTTATGAAGCCTTTGGCTGAAAAAAGAAAGAAGCTTATTTCTGACAAAGCTTATCTGGAAAAAGTAATTATGGAAGGCTGCCAAAAAGCTGAAGACTGCGCTCAAAAAACTATGACGGAAATCAGAAAGGCGTTAAAATTTTAAATGGATTTTTCTAATAACCTCAATGTCTTATAATTACCATGAGTTTGGCGATAATACAAGGCGAAAATGCAGGTAAGGTCTATATCTATATATTGACAAGTTTTTTCAACGCTGTAGTGTTGTCAAAGACGCGGTAAGAATATGCGTTGAAGTTATTAGAGAGACCCAAAGGATTATTATGACATACGACATTCATCTTGACGCTTTTGAAGGTCCTTTAGATCTTCTTTTACATCTCATCAAGAAGAATGATCTTGAGATTAATGAGATAAAAATAGCTGATATTACAGCTGAATATCTATCTTACCTTGATTTGATGAAAGAACTTAATATAGACGTAGCAGGAGAATTTCTTGTTATGGCTTCTACTCTTATGCAGATAAAATCAAAATCTCTACTTCCTTCAGACAACGGAAAAGACAGCGAAGAAGACGATCCTTTTGATCAGCTAAAAAATAGATTGCTTGAATATCAAAAATATAAAGAAGTCGGGAAACTTTTATCTTATAAAATTAATGAAAATTCTCAGATTTATTATAGACCTGAGCCTGTTATAAGCAAACAAGATTTTGTTTTAGACGCTACTATTTTTGATTTGATGAGCAGTTTCCGCGACGCATTGACGGCTCTGCCAGACAATATAAAAGAAATAATGTATCAAGAAATTCCTATTGAAAATAAAATCAGGGAAATTCTTGATATTTTAGAGGGAAAACAATACGTTTCTTTTACTGAAATACTAAAGTTGCAAAACACAAGATTAGCTCTTATCGTTTGTTTTATGGCTGTTTTGGAACTTGTGAAAAATAAACAAATCGTCGCTAAACAATCTGAATTATTCTCGGAAATTAGAATTTATAAAGTTTATAATAACGAACAAGAGCTAGAGCAAACAAATAAAGATATAAATACTTTTGAGTTTATTGAAAATGGAAAACAAGTGGAGCATTCTATAAAAAATGAAGAAAATCTTAATCCAAAATTAGAATTGCTTACAGAAACTGATAATATGATTCAAGGGGAAGAAGATGGAAATATCTGAAGTTAAGAAAATTTTAGAAGCTTTGCTTTTTGTTTCAGATAAACCTTTGAGTTTAAAAGAATTGAAGGATATAATAAAGTCAGACGTTGCTGATATTTCTAATTTAGAAGATATTTTAAAAGAATTGAAAGACGAATATGCTACTCTAAATAAACCTTACGAGATTAAATTTGTTGCAGATGGCTGGACGTTTGCCACAAAGCCTGAATATTCTCCTTGGATAAAAAAACTTCTAAAAGAAAAAACCGTTTTAAAATTGTCTCCGTCAGCATTGGAAACGCTTGCCATGATAGCCTACAAACAACCAATAACAAGAGCAGAAATTGACGAAATACGAGGAGTGGAATCTTCAGGAGTAATAGACACTCTTCTTGAAAGAAAACTAATAAAAATAGTCGGAAGAAAAGAAGCCCTTGGCAGACCCTTGCTTTATGGCACTACTCAAGACTTCTTAAAACATTTCGGACTTGCCCATTTAAGCGAACTCCCACTCATAGAAGACATGCCAAAAGAAATCCAAGAGACTGATAATCTGCTTGAACCTGAACTTCCTTTTAATGCAAAGAACATAGAACAAAACGACACTGTAAAAAGTACCGAGATTGTGTAATAATATTTGTATTTTTTAATTTTATTTTATAAACTCCATTTCGTGTAAAGAGGTAAGTTAATTTTTTAGTTTGTCATAAACAAATTCGGGACAAAAGGATTACTACTAATGCCTGAACAATCTCAGAATGGTTTAGAGACACTTTTATTTATTAACGACCAATATATTACAGTTAAGCAGATAGGCAAAGGTGGTTTCGGCGTTGTATGGCAAGCTTATGATTTCAGTCTGAAAAGTTTTGTTGCCATAAAAGAATTGCTTCCTGAATTTTCTGAGACAAAATTTGTAGAGATGTTTTACAAAGAAGCTCTCATTGCAAAAAATATTGTACAAGATAACATCGTAAGAGTATGGCGTTTCTGGAAAGGCAACAATGTCTCCTATTACATCTTGATGGATTTTGTCAATGGAAACGACCTTGAAGACATAATAAAAAGATGTAACGAATATCAAATTAAAATACCTTGGGAATTTTCCGTCTTAATATGTATGGACATATTAAGAGCTATAGATTATGCTAACCATATAGCCAAAGATCCTATAACAGGCAATTCTTACGGAATAGTTTATAGAGACATATCGCCAGGCAACATCCTTATTTCTTATGATGGAAACGTAAAGCTCAGTGATTTTGGAATAGCAAAAACTGCAGATGAAATAAAATTAGAGATAGGGATAAAACAAAAAATTGTAACTGGCAAATTTCCTTATATGTCGCCGGAACAATTAAAAGGTATGCCTGACATAGACCATCGTTCCGACATATTCTCTTCAGGAATAGTACTATATGAAATGCTTACAGGTAAGCAACTCTTCTCTGGAGAAAATGATGAAATTAAATCAAAAATTTTAGATACAGACTTTAATCAGGATTTATTAAATGGTCTTGAACTTCCTTTTGAACTCGGCGATATTTTAACAAAAGCTCTTCAAAGAGACAGAAACGCTAGATATGAACGCTCAATTGAGATGTACCGCGATTTAAGAAGAGCTCTAAAAGGAATTGAAAACGAAGAGCTTATTTTGGATCTAGCATCTTTTGTATCAAAAGTGATGAGTAAAGAGCGCGAAGAGTCCATGAGTGTCGCTGAGCGTGTCAAATCTTTAGACAAGCAGAAGATAATAAATAATCCTTCAACCGTTAGAGTCAAAACATCTGATTTCATTGTTGGAGATGTTTATGAAGAGCCAGCAGCCAATTCTAAAAACTCCTCAACCGATTCTGCCCAAAATAGTGTTCAAGATCAGTCTCAACAAATAGAAGCAAAAGGAAAAACTGTTTTTGAAGAAGTCGGCGATTGGTTTTTAACTAAAATTAAGGGACTTAAAAATAAAGTAGTAAAAATTATTATAAGTTTAGTTCTTGCTGCGTTAATTTTCTCAGGATTAGATATTTTTCTTCATATTACACCTTTCGGAAAAGCCATATATGCTCGTTTAAATCCTCCTGACGTTATTATCACAACAGTTCCTTCAGGAGCAGCTGTAACAATGAAAACAAAAGACGGCGATGTTATTTTAGAAAATGCGGATTCTTCATCACCAATAGCTTTAAGGAAAGTACAGCCTCAGTCTTATATAGTCACTGCAGTTAAGCAAGGATTTAACCCCGTTGAAAGAGTTGTAAGAATTGACGAAGCCACAAAAGAAAGCAAAACTAAACAAAAGAAAATAGAAATCATTTTTGATTTTGAACTTACTGTAAACTCTGTCCCTTCTGAAGCAGAAGTCCATATAGACGGCAATAAATATGGATTTACTCCATGTACGATTCAGCTTGCCGCAGGCGCTCATACTGTAGAGCTTCTATTGCCAGGCTTTGAACAACTGGGTTCTCAAGCCAAACAATTTGTTGAAGGTCAGTGTAATGTGGACTTTTCAAAAACAAATACAGATGAAATATTTACAGAAGTTGACAAAAATTATTGGGATACTGGGCTTAAAACCAGCGATGATAAAACAACCTTTTTTATAACAGGTCATTTATTTAGAGGATTCTCTTTTGTCTCAGAACCAGAAAATATGAGCATTCATATAGTTGGAGAAGAAAAGCCTCGCGGGAATACGCCTTTATCTGTTCATTTAAAAGATGGTTCGTACAAAGTAAGGGCATTAGATCCCAATGGAGAATACGCTGAAGCAACAGAAGATATAGTAATTTCATCAGATTCGCTAAATCTCTTAAATATTCGTATGAAAAAGAACATTTCTTTTAGAGTAAAAGCAAAAGATTCTTCTGATTCCTTTAGAGCAAAACTAAAGATTGAAGGTAAAGACTTCAATGAAATAAAAAATATAGATACAGGTAAACCTATAATAATACCTCTTCCTGCAGGTGAATATAAATTTGTCTTTACCGCAGAAAATTTTGAACCTTATATAGAAAATGACGTTGATATTACAAAAATCAATACCGTAAATGCCGAAATGGTTTATTCTAAAATTCCTTTTAGTATAGTTGTGGTTTCATTAAATGCAAATGGTAAAGAAATACCTGTTAGAAATGCTTTTATTTGGATAAATAATAAAATTGCAGGCAAAGTAAATTCAAAAGGACTATGGAAAACAGATGTTGACAGAAACTCAATTATAGAAGGTAAAATTGTCGCTCAACAATTTATTGAACAAGAATTTAAAATTACAGCTAAACCAAATAAGAAAAATATCAACAAAATAAGGTTGATCTCTGAGGGTGCTACTGATGTTGCTTCGGTAAACATAACCGAGCTAGAAAACGCAGACGCTTTTGATGTGAAAGAAGCTCAATCTAAAAGCAAACCTGTAAAAAATAATAATAAAACACCTATAAAATCTCCTAATAAAAAACAGCCCTATAAAAAAAGTATTGACAATGGAAAATCTTTACAAAAAGAAAAGACACTTGCTGCATCTACATCAAAGGCTTCAGGAAGCGATAACGAAGTAAAGACAGTAGTCTGCCCATATTGCGGTTATGTAAATACTATACCTGCTGGCAGAAGATTAAGGTTTTGCGTTAATTGTGGAAAACCTCTTAAGTATTAGTTTTTAAGAAAGTCTTACTCTAAATCTATTTTGGTGAAGCGGAGAGATTTATGAAGAAACTTGTACTGATTACAACGTCATTTTTTGTTACGCTTGTTTTATACAGCATTATTTTTGCAGATTCTCAAAAAATTATATCCCTCCAAGGAAGAATAACCGATAACACAGGAACACCTGTCTCAGGCATGGGAAATTTCAGCTTTACATTTCATGATGGGACGACTAATGATCCTCATATAAGTATTTCAACTTATGTCAACCGAGGGCTGTACAGCGTTAATATAGAACTTGATAGGCTATCTTCAAGTATAGATTTTAGTAACAGTGTAAGCGTAGATGTTGAGTACAATAATACTTCTCTGGGAACAACTCAACTAGCTGCAAGTCCCTATGCATTCTGGGCAGATTCATCTAATTATGCTGCTTATGCTTCAACTGCTGCTTGGACTACAAATGTCTCAACTGCTATTTGGGCTTCTTCTTCTTCTTGGGTTACTGAACAAATAGATGGAACTCAAATAAGAAACAATACAACTGATACTGACCCTTACTTACTCTTTGTTGCTAGCGCTGTTTACGCTTCAACTGCTGCTTGGGCAGCTACACATGGCGAAGACCTTGCAGAAATATATTCTTCAAAAGAAAATCTTGAACCGGGTGATGTTGTAGTAATATCTCAAGATATAGATAACAACATAGAGAAATCAAAATCACCAGATTCTATTAGAGTAGCAGGCGTAATTCCTACAGAACCAGGTCTTCTAATGAGTTCAAAAGAACAGGGCTACCAACTGGCTTTGGTAGGCAAAGTTCCTGTTAAAGTTACAAACGAAGGTGGAAGCATAATCCGTGGAGATTTACTTACGACATCATCAATTCCAGGTCATGCGAAAAAAGCCTCTAATCCCAAAACGGGAAGCGTAATAGGTAAAGCTTTAGAAAATTTTAGCGGAACAAAAGGCACAATACTTGTTTTGGTAAATTTGCAATGATAAAAAATAAAAAGATTTTAGACTATATCACTAAAATGTTTCTGTTATTTTTCTGGCTAGCATTTCCTGTTATTGCAGTAGCCGAAGGATATACAGGAGATATTTCTCTTTCAAACGGCGGGCAGTTAAACCAAAGCGCAAATTATCACCATATAAGTTCGGTAAACAACGGTATAACTTTTTCTGAAGTTCCTGTGATGACCTTTGATAATATGATAAGCATAGGCGTTATTACGTCTTTCTGGCTGGATAACAACGATATTTCATATGAGAACATGACGCTTGAAAATAAATCTTTCATTAGCGGAAGCACTGTTCCGACAAACACAGTAAATATAGGAATTACTTTTAAAACCGCAAGTAGCGATATAAGACAAATTAAATATGCAGTCTCCCAAGATTTGAGCAATCTGAATAATTACACAGTAGTTTACAGCAGTTGGGATCCGGGTGTCCCAGTAGGACAAAGCATACAAATTTCAACAACAACAGATCAATTGGAGAAAGGAATAAATTATATACAATGGTACGCACAGAATACCGCAGCTGCGGAAGGTCTATTAACTGGCATATTTATAATCTATGTAACCAATTCTGACGAATACATAAAAATTCTTCAACCTGGGCAAATAGCTTCACTAAAACCAAAAATTAAGGCTGAACTTTATTCAGCTTACGGATTTAACGAATCAAGCGTTACAGTAAAACTTTTTTCAGGAACTTCTACAAATACCGCAAGCATATATAGAGCCTCAGGAGCAGGACATTTCAAATACGAAAATGGTAAAAAATTTCTTGACTATACTTATGATGGTACAGTACGTCTTGTTGATAAAGGACCATATACTCTGTCTGTGGAGTTTACAGATAATAAAAATCAAACTGTAGGATCCAAATGCGTAACGTTTAGAGTTAATAGTGAGCAAGTTGCTCAATTATTACCGTATCCGTCTCCTTACAATCCAAATAGCGGCAAACAACCAATGAAAATAAAATATGTTTTAGCTGAAGCAGCTTCTGTTACAATCAATATTTATGATAGAGCTGGTAAATTTATAAGCAAAGTAATAGAGAAAGTTTCTAGTGTTGAAGGGGCAAATTATACCGACTGGGACGCAAAAAGTTATGCGGGAGACAGTCTTGCAAACGGCATTTACATTTGTGAGATAATTACAGATAACGGTAAAGAAAACAGGCGATACAGATCTTTTGCAATATTAAGGAAATAAAGTTATGACAAAATCAGTAAAAATTGGTTTTCTTATCCTGATATTTGCAACAGTTGCGGTTAATTCTTTTGCCGCTTTTGGCGGATCTGCATTTTTTAAAAAAGGGGTTGGAGCAAGGGCGCTTGGTATGGGTGGAGCATATACTTCACTTGTAAATGACGCCAGTGCCGTATATTGGAACCCTGCAGGAATTGGTCAAATAAAAAAATATAGCATATCTGTTATGGGCACCTCAGGAGCATCTAATGAGTGGCCTGGACTCAAAGAAGTGGTGCCAAGCCATAGTTTTGCTGCTATTTCAATACCTGCAGCAAAAATTACGGATTTTTTGGGAGAATCTGTTTTTGCAATAGGTTTAATAAATTCAACTATTGATAATACTGTGAAATCAGAAGAAGTTGATGATGGAAACGACGGTATTGAAACAGGAACTTTTTCTGACACGCAAAATGCCGTTTATTTATCTTGGGGAATACCTCTATTTGAAAATATAAACAATTTGTACTTAGGTTTATCACTAAAATATATTTCCGAAAAAATGAGTTCAATCCCCGGCGGAAATGCGGCAGGTTACGACATAGACGCAGGATTGCTCTACAACATTTTTGAAACTTTAAATTTCGGATTGTTTTTGAGTAAAGGAGCGACTCTTACTTGGGACAGTGGACATAGCGATACCGCAGCATTAACGACAAAATTTGCCGTTTCAAATAAGTTTAATATCAGCGAAAAGTTTAAAATTACAGGAGCAGTTGATCTTGTTCAGGCTCAAAAAGAACCTTTATCGGCAAATATCGGTAGTGAGATAAGTTGCGTTGATATTTTGAGAGGATCTTCATTTGGCTTAAACGGTCTTCATTTAAGAGGCGGAATAAATTCTTATGCTTTGGAAAATAGATACAATGTCAAAGACGATATTAACAGAAATATAACATATTCTTTGGGATGTGGTATAGATTTGACTGTATTTGGTACCGAACTACGCATTGATTATGCCTTAAGTATGGGCAATATTTTTGACCAAAAAAATAAAATTTCTTTGAGTTTATTTTTTTAGAGGTTTAAAATGATAAAAAAAATTTTTAGTTTCATACTTATTTCTTTGCTTGGCTTAAATATCCAGTTAAGTTTATGTTTTGCCGCAAAAAGAGATGTGCAAGATCCCGTCCTAAGAGAAATAATTAACGAATTTGGCAATAAAATCCCCAAATTCACAAATAAATACGGAGATAGCGTGTTTGTGCAAGATGGCTCTGTTACAAGAGCAGATCTTATTACAGCATTGTATGAATACGATAAAAGAACTAGAGGAGCAGCAAACGCTCCTGCTGGAATGAATTCGCAAACAATAACTAGAAATGAATTTGAGGATATAAAAAACAAAATTGCTATGCTTGAAAAAAACGGACGGATAGCAAGCGCTCCAGCTTCGCCAAAAAGTAAAGGAGGTACAGATATTGTAAGAATAATAGCTGATTTGGAGCCAAATATGCCTATGCTTTTAGATAATTCTTTAAAATATTCAAAAGTTTTTAACGAATTACAACAACAAGTGAACTACGGAGATGGACGTACCGTGTCAAAGGGAACGCCTATTTCAAAAAAAGAACTTGCTGAAATTAAAAGAACTCTATCTCAGCTTCAGTCGGACTATATTGCTATTTCAAAAAAAATAGATAAGTTAAATTCATCTTTACCTGAAACAGAACGATATGACAAAAATAAAAATATAGAATTAATTCGTCTTTCTAAACAATTGAACGAAATGGAGAAGACTATTTCGGAAACTTCTCACACGCAATATTATGATAATTTCGGCTCGCCAAGCAGTGGTAGCAAAAATACAGGTAAGCTTGCTGGAGTAAGCCTTGGTCTTAGCATGATAGCAGCATTATTTGTATCCAGATAAATATATTAATAATTATAAGGAGTTGAGAAGATGGCGAGGCTACTATTAAAACGAAAAGCAGAAATTCTTGGCGAGTATATGTTAAAACGTAAAGACAAAATTTTTGTCGGAAGCAAAAAAGGCAACGATATAGTTATAAATGACAAAATTGTCTCTGAATTTCACTGCTCTATAGTCCTTAACAGTGGCAAATATTATGTAAAAGATCAAAATACTTTAACCGGCACAAAGATAAATGGGACAACTATATCAGAACAAGAGTTTCTTCCGGGAGATCAAATAGGAATAGGACCTTATTCCATTTTATACATAGACGATTCAGCAGGACGTCAAAATGAATATTATTTACTTGGCATATACGGTAAATTTGAAGGTAAAAAATATATAATCAAAAATGCTGAAACTTTTATAGGAAGAGAAAAATTTTCACCAAGAGGAATTGAAAACGACATCATTCTTTCAGGAGATATGACCGTATCAAAAGGGCATGCAAAAATAACGCTAAACGGCAGCCAATATGTCATTACAGACGTTGGAAGCACTGGAGGCGTAGCGGTAAACAGTACTAAAGTTGGACAGTTAGACACTATGAACATAAACCCTGGTGACGAAATATCAATAGGAAGAACAATATTCAGATTTGTAACTTCAGCAAATGAAGATTATTCTTTTCCGGTGAAACAAAATATTCTACTGCTAAAGATAGTGCGACCTTTATCTATTGTTTTAACTATAAGCGTTCTTTTATTTTCTGCAACACTATTATGAAAAATATATAGATCTTGTTGAAGGTCCTCTTCTTGCAAGTCCTGTTCTGTATAAAGCAAAAGATATTCCTCCAATGGTTGTAGTGGCAAACAATAACGGCAAAGTATATTTTATAGACGGCAAAACAAGAGCAAAAAAAACAGTAGACCTTTTTGAAAAAACAGGCAAAGCTCATCTTATCGCAGGCGCACCCGCAGTGGGGGATATAAACGGTGATGGAATACCAGAAGTTGTTGTTCAAACGAATATTCCGCAGTATGTTTCCGCTATAGATGTAACAAACTTTAACGTATTATAGACTTTTTTTGTTGAACCTACGCCTCCGTCAGAATTAAGACATAACGCTTCGCCTTTAATTTCCGATGGGAATGTTTTTGTCGTTTCGGGAAATGGAACAATTTACAACTTAAAAGGTGATACTACTTATCCTGCTGGAGAACTTCTTTGGAAACTTAAGCTTCCCGATGGCAAAAGAATGATAGCTTCGCCGTCTAAATTTGATTTTGATAAAGACGGGCACGACGACTTTGTAATAGCTACCGAAGAAGGGAAAATATTAGTTGTAAAGAATAACACAAGAAGGAAGGAATTTGAGATTATTTCCGAAATTAAAGCCAGCAACGCTCCCATTACTTCGCAACCTTTGCTAGTTGATGCATTCGGTACTGGTAACTTAAATATATTTTTTGTAAATTCAAATAACGTTCTTCAAGCTATAGACACAAATACAAAAGTTATCAAAAATCTTGATCCTTGGCCTATGTTTTTAGGAAGCCCGTCTCATATATCGCCTCAAAATATGTCAAAATATAAATTAAAGTACAGGATTATGTTTTTCGGCGGAATCTTAATTTCTATCTTTTTTATAACATTTAAAATACTGAGAGCAGTAAAGAAAAGCGTTAAAAAGGTTAAGGTTAAATTTCTATGAAAATCTCGTACTATGCAAAAACTGACGTCGGAGTTGTAAGAACAGAAAACCAAGATTCTTATGGAATAAATTCTGAGAAAAACTTATTTATTGTATGCGATGGTATGGGGGGAGGCGCAGCAGGAGCATTTGCAAGCAAGACAGCTGTTGAAGTAATGCTAAAATCTTTTGACAAATTAACTTTGGACAATATAATAGCAATCACAGGAAATGGAGGTCTAAATTCTGAAAACCTTCGTCCTGCAGCATCAATAATGCTTGCAAACAGATACCTAAACAATTTAACACTTAAATATCCAAAGCTTAAAGGTATGGGGACTACTGCTGTCGCAGTAAAATTTGAACCAGAGTTAAACCTCCTTCGCGCTTACCATACTGGAGACAGCAGAGTTTACAGATTAAGGGCTGGGGTTCTGGAGCTTCTAACCAAAGATCATTCAAAAATAAATGAACTCATTGATGCGGGGAAGATGAAAGAAGAAGATGTGAAAAGTGCAGAAATACAGAGCATGATAACCAGAGCCGTAGGAACAGAGCCCACAGTAAAAGTTGACTATACAACTTACGAAACTAAGGAAGGAGACTGTTACGTACTGTGCAGCGATGGTCTTAACAGCGAAATAGACGACAGTTTAATAAAAGAAATTATTGAAAAAAACATCAACGATTTAGCATCTTTAACTAATAATCTTATAAGCTCAGCGAATAAAGCAGGGGGAAAAGACAACACTACAGTTATAGCTCTAAAAATAGAAACAGATGGGCAAACTCAAACGCCCACTGGCTATACAAATACAACCATAACAATTAGCGACAATTCCAAAAAACAATATTTGTGTGAAGATAAACTTTTATCTAACTTTGCAAAATTTTTTGTAATTACTATTCCAAAAGAAGCTAAAGATTTTCGTATTAGTCCTTTTGTAATTGCATTATTTATATCAATAGTTGCATTTGCTATAACACTTATATACTCAAATTATTCAAAGGAAAAGCAAAAAGATTTTACGGAAATCACAGGAAAAGTCTCAGGTATTACTCTTGACATAAGAGAGTTGAAAAAAAATCAACTTGAACTTATAAATTCTGCTCCTGATATGATTAGTAAGCTTGAATTGCTGCAAAATGCCGTAAAACAGGAAAATGAAGAGACTATACCTTTACCTGAAGTGCAAGTTTTAATGCAACAAGTTGACGGTCCAAATAAATTTGTCGGAACTTCCGAACTTTCGCCTATTAGTATAAAATTACCTGCAGGAATTTATATATTATCACTAAAATACCCGGGATTTAAAATTTTAGATGAAAACTATAATTTGGCAGATTCTTTAAAATTATCCATTGAATTGTCAGAAAGTTTGAAATCTAAAACCGTGATAATGCTGCCCGAAAAAAGAGAGGATAGTCATGAGTAAGAAAAAAATTTTTATTATTGATGATGACAAATCATTTTTAAATTCTATGGAACTTATTTTGCTTTCAAAAGATTTTGACGTTGTAAAAGCAGTTACAGGAGAAACTTTTTATGATGTTTTAACAAAAGAAAAGCCTGATTTGATTCTTTTGGATATAAAGCTGCCAGGAAAAGATGGCTTTGAAATTTTAAAAGAAATAAAATCAAACGATAAGTTTTCCACAATACCCATTATTATGGTTACAGGAGACACAACTGTCCACATAGATAAAGCTTTTTCTGCAGGAGCTGATGATTGCGTTTTTAAACCTGTTAATATTGCAGAGCTTATGTCAAGCATACAAAGACTTATAAAATGAAAAAGAAAATTTTTACTGCTTTTGCGATTATGTTTTTTAATATTAACCTTTTAGCTTCTGGCACTACTATTCCTGCAGCAAATCTTTTTCTATTAAACTATGACGCAATATCAGAGGGTGTTGGAGGGTCTGCAGCGGCATTTTCAAAAAATTCGCTTTCATTTATTAACTCTCCATCTTCTAATTACGATGTGTTAGCGACAAAATTGGATTTTTCTGGTATATCGGTGTTTGACAATGTTTACGGTGGGCTATGCTCATTTCTCTTTCCGACTCGCATCGGAAACTTTAGTATTGCGGGAGCATATAATAAATTTTCGTCCTTAAACGTCTATACGCCTGACGAAAAAAAGCTTTCAAATAACTATGCGCTATATCTAAATTATGTTTTTCCTTTTATCAAAAAAACTCCCGTCTATGACAATTTCGGAGGCTTTGGAATAACTTTGAAAGATTACAATTTTAGCACGCAAGATAATTCTAAAATAGCTTTTGCTTTTGACATAGGAGCACACTATAATCTAAGAATGATAAGCAATAATTTATGGGCTGTTGCAGCTTTTAGAAATATTGGCGAGAAAGTAGAAATTCCAGAATCAAAACCTTTTGATATGCCACAAAACTTTGATTTTGCTTTGCGATACAATTTTTACTCTTCTTTAAAACCTGCTGTTATATGCGACGTAATTCAATTTTTAAAAACAAATAAAACGGGCCATGTTTTGGCAGCTGAAATTGTCCCTTTTTATCCCGCTATTTTTAGAGCTGGCTGGCGGGATTGCAATGATGGAATATTTAAAGGCGTAACTGCTGGGCTATCGCTCAATTTTGAATCTATAAATATAGATTATGCTTTCTCTTCCATGAACTGCGGTTACGATGTGAAACACACAGTAACCTTGGGTTTTTTGATAGGAAATGTGTTTAACGCAGGCAAAGCATATGACTATTATCTAGGAATAAACTTTAATAAAGCCAAAGAAGCATATAAAAGAAAAGATTATATAAATGCAAGACAAATTCTTGAAGAAATTCTAGCTTTGTATCCAGATCACGAACCTTCTAAAGAGTATTTAAAAGAAATTGCATACGCTATAAGCGCCAACGACAGATCTCTGGAAATAGCTATACAAAAATATTTAGTTAAAGCGGATTATGAATTCCAAAAAAACAATTTTTTCAAAGCTCAAAGATATTATTCTAAAGTACTTGGAATAGACTCTGAGAATCTTAAAGCGCAAAAAGGACTTGAAGACATACAAGCGACTCTTAAAAAAATAGAACTTCAAAAAAACAGACAGAAGAATGCCAATAAGATTATATCTCTGTGGAGAGAAGGGCTGGAATTGTACAACGACAAGAACTTTGTCTTTGCGAAAGAAAAGTTTAAACAAATTATTGATATTGACCCTGAAAATTCGGGAGCCTTAAAATATTTAGCTCTTACAGAAGCTAAAATAAATAAAGTATCTTCTGCTCAAATGAACACTATTTTTGAACAAGCAATGAAATACTATAAGGATAGAGATTACGAAAATGCCTCAAAATATTTCAGCGCAGTATATACGGCAGATCCAAGCCGCACCGACGCAAAAAATTATTATGAATTTTCAATAAAAGAGTTAAAAAGCAAATCGTCAAAAAAATCAAAAAGATAACATATATTTAATTCTTGGTATCGCATTCAGACCGATTTTATTTATATAGTATAATATTTTATAGGGTCTCTCTAAAAACCCTATATTCAATCAAATTATTGGCTAAGAGACATACTCAATGAATATTCTAATGGCTGCATCGGAGTGCGTTCCTTTTGTTAAAGTAGGTGGTCTTGCTGACGTCGTAGGAGCTCTTCCGAAATATTTAAAAAAAGCTGGGCATGATATAAGGATAATACTGCCAAAATATCAATCTATTGACGGCAAAAAATATAATCTTCAAACTCTTCCTTACAAATTGCAAACTCAAGTTGGCAAAGATACGGAAAGCTTTAGGTTAAAATATTGTCTTCTGCAAGACAATATAAGAGTTTATTTTATTGAAAATATGCGTTTTTTCAATCGTTCTGGAGTATATGGTACAGACGGGATTGATTACAGTGACAACAAAGAGCGTTTTATATTCTTTCAAAAAGCGATATTGGAATCGGTTAAAGCTTTAATGTTCAGACCTGATATTATTCACTGCCATGATTGGCAACTTGGATTAATACCTGCATATCTAAGAACAAATCTAAAAAATGACGGTTTCTTTTGGAACACATCTTCAGTTTTTACTATACACAATATAGCTTATCAAGGGCAGTTCGGCTCAGATACCGTCAAAATCGCAGGATTTTCTTGGGAAGATTTTACATCTGATAAACTAGAGTATTACAACACTGTTAACTTCATGAAATGTGGGATAAAACTCTCGGATGCAGTTTCAACTGTAAGCCCTACATATGCCAAAGAAATAAAAGAATTCAATGGTATGGGAATGGAGAGCGTTTTAAACTTAAGGCAAGACGATATTTACGGTATTCTAAATGGCATAGATTATGATTATTGGAATCCGGCAACCGATAAAAATATAAAAGCAAACTATTCAAAAGATAATATTCAAGGAAAAGCTATTTGCAAAGCAGACCTACAAAAATTATGCGGCTTTGAGATAAAAAAAGATGTTTATTTGCTTGGCTGCGTATCAAGACTAGACGAACAAAAAGGATTTGACATAATAATTGACGCTTTTTACAAGCTAAATAACGCCGATATACAGTTTGTTGTTTTAGGCTCAGGGAACTCTGAAATAAAGCGCAAGCTTCAAGAAGCTGTAAAAAAAATGCCAAAGAAAGTTGCTGCTTTTTTTGATTATAATGAATCTTTAGCACATAAAATCTATGCAGGTTGCGATGCTTATATGATGCCTTCAAAGTTTGAGCCTTGCGGTTTAAGCCAAATGATAGCACTGGCTTACGGAACAGCGCCTATTGTCAATCGTACAGGAGGACTTTCCGACACAATAACCTATTACAACCATTTCACAAAGCATGGGAATGGTTTTATGTTTAATATAACTTATGGCGAAAATTTTGTACAAACAATATTGAAATCAGAAAAAATATTTAAAGATAAGAAAAATTGGAATGTTTTAATACAAAATGCTTTTAAAAGCAACTTTTCATGGGATAAATCATCTGTTGAGTACGAAAAAATGTATAATATAACGGTTTTGAATAAACAAAATGAAAATATTTTTACGCACAGTTAGAAAGATACGGAGTATTTATGAAGATCAGAAAAAAAATAGCAAGAACTATATCAGAATTGTTGAAATTATCTACATTGGCATTTTTAGGTGTCTTATTTGTTTTTATTGTAAATCATTATTATCAAATTAAAGATTATGTAAATACTCTATCTGAAGGGCTCAATATATTTGTATTCTTTGATAAAAATTCAAAAGATGAGGATAAAATATTAGAAATTTTGAATTCAGAAAGTTCAGTTTTTGTAAAAGAATATGTAAATGTCGCTGAAGCCTATAACAAAACAGTTGAAAAAAATCCTCTTTTAAGCAATATTTCTTTACCTAACGACTCAAAATTTCTGCAGGCTTATGCTGTTGTTAAACCGAAATCTATACCAGACAATGACTTTTTGATTAAAATAAGAAATACCATTGAAGAAATTACTGGAGTTGACGAAATAATATTTGATGCATCAGATTTCCTTCATTATGCAAAGATTCAAAAACAATTATTGTTATATGAAAAAGCATTTTTTATTATTATTTCAGTCTTTTTTGTACTTTTAGTTTTAAAATTTGTTTTGATCTATATTGCTGGCTCAGATATGCTAAAAAAAGCAAAAAGATTCTTTTTATACCTTTTATCAACGGGGTTAGGGTTTTTATTGTTTTGGACTGTATGCAAGTATATTAATTACAGTTTGTTAATATCAGAAACAGCAGTACTACTAATAATACCGTTTACTTGTGCGCTTGGGATTATGTTTGACAGAATAGACATAGAGTAATATTAAGATGAAAATATATAATTTTTTAAAGATTTTTATTACCACATTATTTGTATTAAATATATCTGTTCATATAGGTTATGCTGAAACGTCAAAAACTAAACGACTTTCCGATATAAAACAATCAATACGGGAAAAACAGATTGAAAAAGATAAGCTTGTTTTACAGGAAAAAATCTACCAAAAAGAGTTAAAAACCATTAATGAAACTATAGGAGAAACTGAAAAGAAATTAGAAAAAGTTTCAAAAGATATAGAATCCACTTTAAAAAACCTTAATAAGTCGGCAAAGGACTATGATTCTGCTTCTTTAAGAAAATCAAACTGGAATAAGGCTATTCTTGAAGAATTAAATCTTTTTCATAAAATGACATTTTTAAAGTCTTACACTAAAGACCCTATGGAATATAAATTAAGGTTAAAATCTTTGGAATATGGTAATAATAACTTTGAAAAAGAAAAAAAATCCGTTGAAAATTTGGCTTATGATCTGCAAAAATGGGAAAAATCAAAGAAAAATCTTATAATCCTAAAACAAAGAGAAAGTGAGTTCGTAACTCAAAATAAAAGTTTATTAGAAGAAAAAAATAAAATTCTTAAAACAACTGCGGATAAAAGACGTCATGCAGAAAAAGAAATAAGGGCTTTAAACGACAGCGCAAAAGCATTACAAGCTTTGATAAATAAAATTAACTCTGAGAATGCTAAAAAAAGAGAAACAACTATAGGTCCGCCGACTCCAAAGATAAAAAGAAAAAAATTGCTGACTTGGCCTGTTGCGGGTAATGTAATTTCCTATTTTGGCAAAACTAAACACCCTGAGTTAGATACATATATAATAAACAACGGAATAAAAATAAATGGTTCAGACTATGCTAAAGTTAAAAGTATAGATTCAGGCAAAGTAGTTTTTACAGGAGCTTTTCGTTCTTATGGGAAGGTTGTTATAATAGACCATAAAAATGCTACTTTTTCCGTTTATGGTTTTTTAAATAAAATATATGTTAAAGAAGGTCAAAAAGTGTCCAAAGAAGAGATTATCGCTGACATTGGAAGAGAAAAAGATGCTGTTTTATATCTTGAGATAAGACAAAATAATATACCTGACGACCCTCTTCTCTGGCTACGCAGCAAGTAATTTTATTGATATGATTTGCATATTTTGAGGAATTGAATGATTGTATTTAAAAAAATTGTTTTGTTATTTTCTATCTTTGTATTTTTTAATTTACAGGCGTATGCTGCTGGCGATGAAGCTTATGAAAAATTAAAGCTTATGATAGATGTTATGGAAATAATAGAAAAAAATTATGTTTCAGAAACAAATCCAAAAAATTTAACAGTTAGCGCAATAAAGGGCGTAGTAGATTCATTGGATCCATTTTCGCAATATATGGAAGAAAAAGCATTTAAAGATATGAAAAATGAAACAGAGGGAGCATATAGCGGTGTAGGTCTTAGAATTATGTCAAAAAATAATTTTATAACAGTAGTATCTCCTCTTCCTGGGACACCGGCATACAGAGCAGGCATACTTCCAAATGACAGAATTATAAAAATTGACGGTAAATCTACAAACAGGATGAGCACAGACGAAGCTGTTGAGCTTATGAGAGGCAAAACTGGGAGAAAAATTAAACTCACCATTTTCCGAAGCAATACTGCAGACGAATTAGAATTTAATCTTATAAGAGAAAAAATAAAGATAGAAACTCTCCGAACAATCATGCTTGACAACGCAATAGGGTATATAAGGCTATCGGAGTTTAACGCTCAAAGCGACGAAGATATGAAAAAAGCTCTGTATGCTTTTAAAGATCAGGGCATGAAAGCTTTTATTTTGGATTTACGCAATAATCCCGGTGGTCTTTTAGACTCCGCAATTAATATAATAAGTTTGTTTATTGAAGATACAAAGCTTATTCTTACAACCAAAGGACGCAAAGAAGAAACAAAAAGGGAATACTATACTAATGGCAAAGCAGACTTTGCAGATATTCCTTTTGTAGTCCTTATAAATAGAGGGTCTGCGTCGGCTTCTGAAATAGTTTCTGGAGCTTTGCAGGATTTTAGGAGAGCTCTAATAATAGGTTCAAACACTTTTGGGAAAGGTAGCGTTCAAACCGTTATCCCTTTGCCAGACGGCACGGCTTTGAGGCTTACTATAGCAAAATATTATCTTCCTTCGGGGCGGACAATAAATCATTCAAATGAAAAAAATGCTAAAAATGGCATAACTCCCGATATTGATATTCCCGTAACGATTGAAGAAGAAATCAAATTATACGCTCAAAGCGATATACTTTTTTCAAAAAATAAAGATGAAAAGAAAAATATAATTGAAGATAAAGCTTTAAATAAAGCCTTAGAAATTATAAAAGAAAATAAAATTAAAGAGGCAATAGAATTTTCTAAAGCCTTAAAGAAAAAGTAATACAGGGGAATTGCGTGTCAGGTAAAAATAAAAAAGAAAGCCTTTTGATTAAAATATACCTAATATTTCTGTTTATTTGCGGCATAGCCGTTTGGCTTACAATTCAGCCTGCAAATAAACAAAAAATATCAACTGACGTTATTTTAGATAAAAAAATAGTTGATATTCTTGTCTCTCATAATATAAAGCAGGGAAACATTTTAAAACAATTCATAAGAGAAAGAAGCTCTAACTCAATGAAGTGGAACGAGTTTTACAAAACAATAGAACTTAATAAATCTGCAAAAATTAAAGAGTTTGAAAAATTATTTAGGAATCTTGCTCGCTCAATGAAAATTGGATTAAGCAGAATGGATAATCCTGACGGCTCTGTAACTTATAAATTTTATTCTCCAAGCAGAACTTATTCAAATATTACTTTTGCACTGAGAAAAGGTCGCAGATAAATATGAATATACTTGCTCTGGAAACATCTTGCGATGAAACTTCCGCTTCAGTAGTTTCAAACGGAACAAAAGTAAAATCTATGGTTATTTCTTCTCAAATAAAAATACATGCCAAATATTTTGGCGTAGTTCCTGAACTTGCAAGTCGCGCCCACATAGAAAATATCAATCCTGTAATAGTGGAAACTTTAAAAAAAGCTGGAATATCTTTTTCCGATTTTTCAAAAAAAATAGATGCGATAGCTGTTACAGTAGGTCCAGGGCTTGCAGGTGCTTTACTTGTAGGCACAATAGCAGCAAAAGCAATGGCAAGCATTTACAAAAAACCTTTGATACCAGTCAACCATTTGGAAGGGCATTTATACTCTGCTTTTATTGAAAATAAATCAATAAAACCTCCTTTTTTAAGCGTAATAATATCAGGAGGGCATACAGAGATTATAATAATTGAAGATTTTGGAAGATATAAAATACTCGGTGGCACTAGAGACGATGCCGCTGGAGAAGCTTTTGATAAAGCCGCAAAAATGTTGGGCTTAGAATATCTCGGTGGACCCGTAATAGACAAAAGAGCGGAAAAAGGAAACTCTACTGCAATTAATTTTACAAGACCTTATTTAAAGGGAAGTTGGGATTTTTCTTTTTCTGGTATAAAAACGGCTCTTCTGAACTATTTGAAAGCTAACCCAGTAAAGACCGAACAGCATTTAAACGATATTTGCGCTTCTTTCAGACAAGCCATAGCAGAAACACTTTGTTTTAAAGCTTTTGAAGGAGCAAAAAAATTTGATTTAAAACAAATAGCATTAGGAGGAGGTGTAAGCGCAAATTCTCTTATACGGAGTATGTTCATACAAGAAGGTAAGAAAAACAAAATAAAAATATTTATACCCTCGCTTATTTATTGCACAGATAATGCCACAATGATAGGCTGTGCGGCATATTTGAAACAGAAAAAATGTGGGCTGAATTATAATAATCTTCAACTAAAATCCAACCCTTCTCTACCTTTAGAAAACTGGTAATAACTGTTGCATATAAATTTATTTTTAAGTGAGGACTTATATTGTGACTATCAACAAATTAGTTAAGTGGGGCAAAGAAAGTCAAGAATTTTTTGAAAAGGCAGAAGATAACAGTGTAGTTTTAGATTTGGTTATATCTTTTGGATGCGCAAGCCAAACAGGAGAAGGGTTTGAAGAGTTAGTAAACACAATAAATAGTGAAAATATAAAAAGAAAAGTAAAAAAAGTTGTTATAACAGACACATCTTATCTTTATAGGCATGACAATCCTGAATTTTCTAAATATTCAGATCCAAATGTTCCTACGGAATGGTACTTGAAAAATAAAGAAGCTATTGAAAAGCTAGAAGTTGAAAAAGAAGTTAAGAGTTGGGCAGTAGGGTTAAATACGAAAGAGTTTAAGAAATGGCATGATAAGATAAGAAGAGATTTTGAAGGAGATGAAAATGGTGTGGGCATAGTATTAGAGTTTAGAGATAAAGTAATGCAAGCGTCTTCTGTAGCGGCTTATAAAAATAATACTGATGTCAGAGGTTGTATAGAATTTATGCTAGAAGAGACAGCTTATACGTGTGCTTTTTTAGATGGTTCTGCTTTGGTATATCCTTCAAATCTTGCGGCTCCAATAGAAAACACCATTGAAAGGTACAATGTAAATGTCAAACATGTAGATTATAAAACTTCTAAACAGTCCCAGAGAAATTCGCATAACAGTAATATTAATATGGAGTCTGTTGATAAAGAGATTATATCTTTTATGAAGAAGGATGCTAAAAATGTAAATTTCTTTGTTATAGATAAACATGGCAGCCATATTTATAAGAATTATGCTTTAAATAGAATTGTTGGAAATACAAATGCTAAACGGTTAAATCCTAAAACTTGGGAAATCAGTTGTGAAGTTATGAGAACTGGCAAGCAAATTATTACAGAAGAACAATCTCTTGAAGGAAATGATTACTTGACTATTAAGTCACCATTAGTAATAAATAGTAAAGTAGAAGGAGTAATAGGATTGGCGGTAGATATAACAGATAAGAAAAAGAGAGAATATGCAGAAAAGAAGAAAGAAGAGTTAGAGAATAAGCTAAAGATGAAAGAAGAACTATATAATGTAGCAAGATATGTAGCACACGATCTAGCGCAGCCTGTGAATGTATTAAAAGGATATTTAGATTTAAATAAAAGTTTAAAAGAAGAAGAAAAGAAAATATTTGGGGAAGTGGCAAGAAGCATAGAAAATATAACAGATAGATTGTTAATTAAGTATGGAGGAGTTAAAGATATAAAAGAAAAGTCATATATATTTGTGAAGTGGTGTTTAGATAAAGTAGTTAAACAAATAAGAGAGCAAAAAAAGGAAATAGAAATAAAAAGAGTGTTTAATAGA
>JAIRYK010000011.1 GCA_031267795.1 Candidatus Endomicrobiellum devescovinae
AACATTTCAATTGTATTTTTGATTTTAATTCCATTTATGTCTTGGGCGTTGCCGTTTATGTTTATTCCCCTTGCTGTTATGATCCCTTGTTCTATTGTCGCTTTCTTTGAGTTTTGGCAGCAACGTGTAATCTCAAACGCTCAATTAAAGATAAACGAAATACTTCCTTCTCAAATCCCTCAGGGGCAAGAAAGACTATTTATATTGAATAAATTATTAGCGGCTTTACCGAAAGATTTAAGTAGTCAAGTACAAGATTTAATTAATTTAAAGGATGGTATGGACGTTGGCGTTGTTATGAACTATCACCAAGGTGATAATAAAATATACATAAATGTTTCCCTAATAAGAGAGTTATTTTTTGATAAATCTGGTAAAAATATTACAAATCAGAAATTGCTTGTAACTTTTCTAAAACATGAGTTAGCACATAAAGAATTTGCAGATTCTCAAAACAAAGTCCGTTTTTTTATACACAAGATTTTTCCTTGGCTTGAAGAATTCTTTGTTTCTTTTGGTGATATATTTAGATGGTTTTCACAACTTTCATTTATTAGACAATTACTAAATTATAATACTGTTCCTATAAAGTGGACATTGCCTAAAGGAATAAAGATCCCCAATCTTCCCGGTAGAGTAAACAATGGAATGTTCATAGAAGAACCTGTCATTGTTAAAGGCAGGGTAGTCTTGCCAGATGGACGTCGGGGTGTTATGGATAGAATAGTAAAAATTAATGGAGCTGAAGATAAAGAATTTGAGTTTGGAAAAACTATTGTAGATACTTCTGTTATAAAAAGTATAGAAATAGAGTATGTATTTAAACCAGACAATTACACAGTAAAATATATAACAAATGGTGGAACATTAAATACAGACGTTTCCTCTTGGTCTGTTAATTCAGGAACAAGTTATAACGTTCCTGCTATTCCAGCTGATAAATTGCCCACAAGGCAAGGATATGATTTGCTGGGATGCGAATATTTAATATCATCAACAGGCGAAATTAGAAAAATAAGTTTAGAAGAGATGCAAAGAGGTTTTAATATACCGGTTTCTGATATTAACGAAGATGTTAACATCATTCTTAGATGGAAACCTGAAACACATGAAGTGGCGTATGTTGACGGAGATAATATAATAAGATTGGAGCAAAGAGTAGAAGCTGGAGAGGCTCTGAGAGTAAGAGGCTTAGGAAGAGGTGCTGGTGTAGGAAGATTTTTTAATGCATTGGTTGGGCGCAGAGCAGGAGTGAGACCTCATAAAATAAAATTTGAAATACAAGATGGTATTCCTTTTCCTGAAAATATGCCTAAAGAAATGGATGCAGACGAAGGTATTGTATTGAACGCTCCAGAAATTCCAGAAGGCATTGTACAATTGAAAGACGGCAGAAGGGGAATTGTTAAACGCATAGTTGAAAAAGCAGGTGGAGAAGAAGTTAGCTTTATATATGGGGAAACTAAAATAACTGAGGATTTAACAATAAGGTATGTATTTGAACCGTATGAGTATAGCTTAGTTTATAAAGAAAATGGTGGAACATATGCTCAGCCATTGGATGGAAATGTTATAGTAAATGGGCAAGCAAATCGGATAGCCGGTATAAATTCTTCTGCCTTTCCTCAAAAAGATGGGTATATGTTTGCCGGGTATAAATACATGAATTCTCACGGTCAGGTTATAACTATAAGCAGGTTTGATGTTGAAAAAGGGTTTGAAATTCCGTTAGAAGATTCGTATGGTGATGTATCTTTAATAGCTCAGTGGACAAAAATTGAAGAGAAAGATAATTATACCATTACTTTTGAAACTGAAAGTAGTGCTTTAACGCCGCAGATTCTCTCGGCTCAAGAGCTAATGTTAGCAGAACGCGGAAAGCCGTTAGTACTGCCAGGTCAAATACTTAATTTAGGTGCTAAAGATTTGCAAGATAATAATTGGGATGTTCGCGGATATGAGGTGCTTATAAATGGCGTAAGTGTCTTTAGGGTTGATGCAAATAAAGATGGGCAATTTGATGATGCGAGTGTTCCTGCAGATCTTATACAGGGAGAAGTAACTATTAAATTTATAAGCTATCCTAAGATAAGATTTATAAACTTAGAAAATCATAAAGAATATAGTGTCTCACTTGAACAAGGATTTACTGAAAAAGATTTAAAGAAGCTATTGAAAAAAGAGCTTGGTATTAATAACAAAAAAGATCTTTGGTGGAAACGTTCAGACAATCAATCCTTAAGTCAAATTGTAACGTCGCCGATAACTATTGAAGTTTCAAACTTAGAATTTAAGGGTTCTCGCAACATTACTATTTTGGACCAAGCTATAGATTATATTAAAACTCTGCCGTTAGCGTCCATAATTTGGTCTATAGTTTGGACAGCATTTAATAATTTAGAATTGTCTGAAAAGATAGGAGTAGTTGTAGGTCTTGCGTCTGTTGTAACTCTATTGCTACTTATGATAGTAGGAAGCATGCCTTGGATATTTATTGTCTCAGGGTTAATTTCAATAATATTTATTGTTATAAAAATAGTTATGACTTTATTTAGCAATATAAAAAATGAGCTTTTAAAACAGGTTGCGAAGGAACTTGATGGCGACCTGTTTCAAGAGATTATAAGTGCTATAAATGAAGGGATTGAGAGCGTATTAGGAATTCTCCAAACTCATGTCGTACAAGCAATGGTACAAGATACAACTTTAGATACCATACAGTTTGTATTTTACGGTATGGCTGCATATACAGTTATTTTTGCGATATTAGTAAGTTTTGGAATAATAGGTTCATCTTTTTTGCTAGCTATACCGTTTATATTTATTTTAGGATTTGTAGTTTGGAAAATTAGAGATAGCATTAATAACAGCGATAGCAAAGAGCAAATAATTTCTTTTGCAGACAAAGTTTTAGGAATATTTAAAGATTTGTTTAATAATCTTAAAATACCATTAAAATTAGCAGTAATAGGCTGTTTTATAGGTATTCTAGCAGGAGTTATATCAATATTTACTGTCTCGTCATTTGCTTTTATTGGTTTGTTAATTTTTGGAGCAATATTTGGTCCCTCGGCATTGCTTTTTTTTATTCTTTTTAATCAAGATAAAACTATAGAAATACTTAAACAACGACTTCATGGAACGGAAGTAGGCAGATTATTCGGAGAAACTATCGGCATAGTCGGTATTGTCAGTGCCGCAAATCAAGATATTTTTGTCAATAATTTCTCTGTTGGACAAATACTAAAACTGGTACATAAAATTTCAAAGATTTCATGGTCAGTATTAGATAATTTCCCAATTATTCGTAAGATTATAAAGGCTTTGTTGGATATTGCGATGAGACATAGTAAACAGTATGCTTTTAACCTTTTTAAAGAAAAAGCTGGAAATATTGCTGACAGAATAAAAAAAGGACGTGTAATTAGTGAAATAAGAGGTTTGGCAAACAATGTTCACGAAGCTATGACTGACATAGCAGACAGTATAGGAGATGTTCCCACTAAAGAAGGATATGAATTTGATGGTTTTATAATAAAAAAGCAAGATAGCGATGCGCAACTTAGAGTTACAAGAGAACAAGCAGATAGTGATTTTGTTATTCCGCCAGAATTTACTGATGAAGATGTGCGCATAGTGCTTGTTTGGAAACCAAAGATAATAATAGTAACAGGCGATGGAAGAAGAAGAGTTTTGGCGCATACAACGAAAGATCCTTTAGAAATATTGCCAGAAGACAATAATATAGTAAGTTTAAAAGAATTGTCAGATAAGCTCAAACCACCGAAAGGTTTTGACTATGCAAGCCTATATTGGACATGTGATGCACCTGAGTTTGTAGATAGAGAATTTAAAGCTGATGAAACTATTGAAGTTCATGAACATTGCACATTTACTCCACACTGGAAGCCTTTGCCTGAAATCAAGATTGCTGCCGGAACAGAACAAAAAATGGGTCAATGGAAAAAAGCTACTGGCAATGCTGCAGTCCAAGAGAGAGCACCAAAAGTTAAAGCAACTCCAGAAGGGGCGTTGATAGATTTAAGACCTTTTATTGATAGTCTTGTTGCTCCTGAAGACTGCGATCCTGAAAGTTTATATTGGACAATTGGTAATACAGATGAGAGGGCAGAAGTGCATGGTGGAATGGTAATAGCAAAGGGGAATACAGTTTATACGCCTCATTGGTTAACATATGCACAAGCTGGTAAGGTAAAAATTAAAACAAAAAAAGGTAAGTACAAAGTCGTTAAAGGGGATAGTGGAGGGAGAGTAAATTTAAAAGAGTTAGAGAAGAGCTTAAAAATAAAGACGCCAGATGGGTATATAGAAGGGTCATTATATTGGACAGCAGATGGGAGAGAAGACCAGCTGAGTGGAGTTGTTGATATAGGAGAAATATCAATATTAACGCCACATTGGGTAGCAAACAGTCCGGGATATTCAGTATCATTTGTTGTAGGGAAAGATGGTCAAATTAAAAAGATGAGATGCGTGATAGGAGAAGAGTTTCCTACTAAAGACGTCAGTAAATATGCTGTGGAAATTTTTGATGGAGTTAAACAAAAGCGTGATAAATTTTATACAAGAGTTTTTAAAAAAAATAATTATACAATACCAAAGAGAAAAGGATTTAAGGTAAAAGGAGTTAAAGTAGAAGCAGGGAATTTTAGCAAAGAGTACCCAATAACAGACTCATATTTTACAATTCCTCCAGAGGATATTAAGGGACAATTAAAAATTACATTGGTGTGGGAACAAGATAGAGAAAAATCAGCTGAATCGGCTGAAAGTACAGCGGAAGCTGCTTTGAAAATAGGAGCAGAATTAGCTATGAGTTCTGCAGCTTTGACAGCGTCTAACGGTTTATCGCTAGAGCTAATTGAGTCAATGAGAGTAGTCATGAACTCTTTTGCTGATTTTGAAAGATTTCAGTTAGCTGAAATACAAAAAGCTGAACAAATAGCTGAAGCTAACAATTATTCTGATAGTAGCAGTGAAGAAAAAAGAGAGCTGATAAATAGACTTTTAAAAGTATTACCGTCAGATTTAGCGGCTGAATTTATGCAACATTTTAGTAATGAAGAAATCAAAGAAACAGGGGTAGTAATGTCGTATAATCCAGAAAGCGATGTTATACGTGTTAATTACGCTCTGTTAAGAGCAATGTTTATTGATGAAAGTGGTGAAAATATAAAAAACATTGATTTATTCAAAGTGTTTGTAAAGCATGAGCTTAAACATAGGGAATTTGCAAAATCTAGTAATCCTTTATACAAATCAGTGCATGCTATAAGCTCTTTAGAGGAATTTTTTGTATCAATGGGAGATATATACGCTTGGCAGGAATTACATGGACAACAAGGATCTCTTATATCTTATAATGATATATTTAGATTTATATTATCAAATGCTAAATATATCAGTATTCTAGCTAATATAACTTTGGAAAAAGCAACGATAATAGCAAATCTTGCTGCCATACAAGAAGAAGGAGATCCATATTCATTTGACATAAATGATGATAAAAAAAGTCTAAGATTAGTTGTTGTAGATTCAGCCGATGGGTTAAGTAATTCTGATGCCTTAACCAATGCTCAGACATGGACGCAAAACGGGTATTCGGCAGCACTTATTGAACATCTGCCTAGTGAAGGTTATCTTAATGATCGCTATGTAATGCCTTCTTATAATATCTCTTTTGGAGAAATGGTTTATGAAGTATATATTAGGCAAGTAAACGGAGTGCACTTTATAGGACTCAAACTAAAAAGTGGGCAAGACACAACTCAAAACTTTGCTGCAGCCGTTCAATTCTTTGCAAACGATATTAATACTAACGCTAGACTTCGCCAGGCTTTTGGATCTTTATCTAAACTTAAAGATAATCCTTCGTATGGAATAGAGAAGGATCTTGAAATAAACAATAACGGTGTAGTAATGATAGATTTTATAGGTATGCAAATTGAGTCTGACACTATTGAGGATACTCAAAAATTGTATCAACCAGAAGAACTTTCTTCTGGATTAAATGGCACTTATATTGTAGTTGATATGCCAATCACTAATGATACGCTTACGGAAGTAGAACAAGATATAAAAGCTAGTATGTTACATAAATTAGATAGACCTGAGAAATTTTATCAAGTAGATATACCTAATTTAAAATTATCAGATAGTGATTTTATTGAAAGAGCTGTGAAAATAAAAAAGAAAGAAGGCGCAACTACGCTAATTCTTAATATTAACGATTTAGATCTTACTATGCTCTCGTCTGAAAATATGATAGAGACGTTAAAAGGATTTATAACTATTGTTCATTCTTTTAAACTAACTGCAACCATTCAAATAGATGCTTCAAAAATAAATGAAGAACTATGCAGAAGTTTACTATCACTTGGATTTGATGGAATAAGTATAGAGGCACAAGATATTGAGGATGTTAATTTATTACAACAGATTCTAGAGGAACTTACAAGAGCGCCTAAGGAAAGTTCAATAAGTGAAAAGAATACAATTCATCTAAAAAATCAGTCCGTGAGAGATAGCTTAGGAGATTTAGTTGGAATGAATATTTTAACTATAACTAAAATTGATGAAGCAACACACCAAGCCGAGCTTGATGCTAATCAAGCTCGGGAAGCAATAGAATTAGGGTATGAAAGAGGAAGAAGAGTACTAGAACAGAAAATTAGTATGGATGCCAAAAATATAAGAGCTTTATTGAATATAATTACGCAAGATTCATCAACAATTTCAGCGGGTGAAATTATGCAAGCTGTAGAAAATGCAGGAATAAACGCCATACTACAAAAACATATTGGAATTATACTAAAAGGCGTAGATAGCAATTTAACAGGAACAAATACAAAAGTATTAGAAGCTATAGGATTTGTTAGAGGGTTAATAGAAGCATATACTATAAGCAGATACTTAGAAACATTTTCAATATCATTTGAAATGTTTAACACAAATGATTTAAATGATATAAGAGCTTTAGGCGCCTTGTTGACAGCTTTGCTTATTATAGATAGAGATAATAAATTCTTTAAAGATAGCTTTGCTTTAAGATCACTTTTTGAACAAGCCAATACAGTTTTTGGAGAATTATCAACAGAAGATAGTTTGTCAGATCTTAAAAAACAGATTATATCATTTGCTAACCTAGTTGTTGAAAGATTTGAGGAGAGAGAGAGTATTGATGATATAGCCTTAGATAATGGTAATCCTTCGCAAAAACTTTATATGAGTTTAGCTGTACTTAATGATTTAATAAATAAAATATCATTTAGCAATATAATTGACAATGCCAAGAGGAGAGCTCTTGGATCTACAAAACAGCAAACAAGAAGTATCTTGGGAGCTGCATAAGCATATTTGAACTATTTAGAAGATGAATGGATATTAAATGTTTTATTGTATTCTTCAAGGTATGTTATGTATTCTTCAGCTTTTCTAAACGCAGTGTCTATGTTCATTGCGAAATTTGATCTGCCTAAGATGTCTATAAAGCCGTAATTTTTTAATACTTTTAAAGGTTGTTTTTGTATCTGACATAATATAAGGCAAGTGTTTGTTGCGGCGCATTTCTTGTAAATTTTATACAGGGCGTGGTATCCTGTTGCGTCCATAGCAGGTACTTTCCTCATTCTAAGTATTATAACTTTACAATTTTGAACTTTTTCTATGTACTCTACAAATGTGCTTGTTGCTCCGAAAAAGAAAGGTCCGTTAATTTCATACAAAATTACCCCTTTCATATTTTTTCTGCTTTCAAGTTCGCTCTCGTCAATCCCTTCGTATGCGTTGTCTGACGAATCATCAATATTTGCAATATCAGCCATTCTTTTCATAAATAAGAAAGATGCTAACACCATACCTATTTCAATCGCATAAACTAGATTTACGAAGATTGTTAAAGCAAAGGTTGTAAGCATAACTAGAGAATCGCTTAGTGGAGCTTTGAAGAGTTCTTTGAAAGCTTCAAAATCCATCATTCTATAAGCTACGGTAAAAAGTATAACTGCAAGCGTTACCATAGGTATAAGAACAATATACTTCATGAGCGCAAGTAATATTATGAAAATAAAAATTGCGTGGGCTATACCTGCGATCGGCGTTCTTCCGCCATTGTTAACATTTGCGGCTGTTCTTGCTATTGCTCCTGTAGCTGGAATTCCACCAAATACGGCAGAGCCTATGTTTGCTATTCCTTGAGCTATAAGCTCTGTATTTGATCTATGCTTTTTGCCTATCATTCCGTCGGCTACTACAGCAGATAACAAAGATTCTATGCCTGCAAGTATTGCTATAGTCAAAGCAGGCTGAAACAATTTTCCTATTATTTCAAAGCTCAGCACAGGCATTTGCGGCGAAAAAACCATACTGTTGGTTATATCCCCAAAATGCGAGTATATAGTTTCAATATTCAGGTTTAAAAATTTTACTGATACTGTTGAAAGGACTAATGCTGCTAAAGGCGCAGGGAAAAATTTAAATTTTTTAGGATAATAGCGCATAAAAAGCAAAGTGCCTATGCCCATACCAAAAGTTTGAATATTTATCTTGCTAAAGCTCTTTATGTATAGCGCCCATTTGTCAATAAAATTAGATGGTATAGACGCAAGTCCGAGTCCAAAGAAATCATTGATCTGGGTTGAAAATAAAACGACTGCAATTCCGCTTGTAAAACCTATTGTTATAGGATCGGGAATGTATCGTATAATTTTCCCAAACTTTAAAAGCCCCATTATTATCAAAAATATTCCAGCCATTGCAGTTGCGGTTATAAGTCCGCTTGTCCCGTAATTTTGTATTATTCCATAGACTATAACTACAAAAGCTCCAGTAGGTCCTCCTATCTGTACACGACTCCCTCCAAAAAACGAAATAAGAAAACCTGCGATTACTGCCGTTATAAGCCCTTTTCCCGGCATAACTCCAGAAGCAATTCCGAATGCTATAGAAAGCGGAATTGCTACAAAAGCTACTATAAGCCCGGCATTTATATCTGTGATTATTCGGGTTGTTGTAAATTCTTGCGGTCTATTTTTTATCAGAGTAAATAATTTTGGTTTAAACATTTTTTAACTAGCTCAATTTTATTAAAATTATTTTCAATTGAAGACTTAAATTCATTTGAAATGTCATTTAAATCAACAATGTTACTTTATAAGGCAGAAAAGGATCTTCAAAATCAGCGGTGGATAACTTGGAAAGTTTTATAAAACCTTTATTATTTTTAAATATCCTTAAGTAGAGCAATTCTACATAACAAAAATGCTTTCATCAAGCTTTTGCTTATAATGTAAAACTTGAAAATTTGGAACTTTTTAATTTAAAATACAAAATTTTGCAAAAGGTTATATAAATTTAAGTACCTCATTACGCTAAAATTTTGATATAGTAAACTTAAGTTTATGTAAAAATTTGTGGTGTTTATAAATGAATAACGTAATATACTTAGGACTAGGTTCAAATATTGGCAACAGGGTTGAAAATATAATTTTTGCTTTGTCTGTTTTGCAAAGCAGCGGCTTTGTTAACATAAAAAAAATCTCATCTTTTTACGAAACGTCTCCAATAGGACCAAAGCAAAGAAAATTTTATAACATTGCAGTTAAAGCAAACACGTCTTTAAATCCTCATGATTTGCTTTCTATTATAAAACAAACTGAAGAACTTATGGGACGGGAAAAAACTCTACATTGGGGACCACGCGTAATAGACGTAGATATTCTGTTCTTTAACCGTATTGTTATTGCTGAAAAAAACTTGATAGTTCCCCATAAAGAAATACAAAACAGACTTTTTGTGTTGGCTCCACTTAACGAGATTTCTAAAAATTTTATATGCCCGATTTCAAATAAAAAAATAGGCGTTATTTTGAATGAAAAATTATTGACACTAAGATGTCAAAAGGTTAAAATCTTATGTTAAACGATGCTGGCAAAAAAGGTGAAAAATGAATAAAAAGACTGTTACGACAATCTTAGATAAAAAATGTAAATCCGAAAAGATAACAATGCTTACATGTTACGATTATGTTATGGCAAAACTTATTTCTTATCAAGACATAGATATGTTGCTTGTCGGGGATTCTTTAGGAAACGTAAAGCTTGGTTATGAAAATACTCTTCCTGTAACTATTGACGATATGATTTATCATACGAAATCCGTAAAAAGAGGCAATGCAGGGGCTCTGCTTGTTACGGATATGCCGTTTATGTCGTACGAATCAAATATTGAAGAAGCTGTTAAAAATGCCGGAAGGATTATTAAAGAAGGTGGAGCTGAAGCAGTAAAGATTGAAGGCGGAGTAGAGATTGAGGAACAGGTCAAAGCTATAGTAAACGCAAAAATTCCTGTAGTCGGTCATTTAGGATTAACTCCTCAAGCAATAAACAAATTTGGCGGATTCAAAGTTCAGGGAAGAACTCAGGAAGCCCACGATAAGCTTATATCAGATGCAAAAGCTATTGAAAATGCTGGAGCATTTGCAATTACTCTTGAAGCTATACCAGAACATCTTGCTAAAGAAGTAACTGAGGTTTTGAATATTCCAACAATAGGGATAGGTGCTGGGCGTTATTGCGATGGGCAAGTTTTGGTTGTTGACGATATGATTGGAATGTTTGACGATTTTACGCCGAAATTTGTTAAAAAGTACGCTAATGTCAGCCAGATTATAAAAACTGCGGTGAAAGAATATATAGAGGAAGTTAGAGAAGGTAAGTTCCCAAAGGAAGAAAATACTTACAAATGAAAGTTATAAGAGATGCTTTACAGCTGCAAAAAATTGCTTTTAAACATTTAAAAGAAGGCGACGAAATTGGTCTTGTTCCTACCATGGGAGCATTTCATAACGGTCATGTTTCATTAATAGAAAAATCGGTAAAAAACGACGACATTACAATAGTTTCAATTTTTGTAAATCCCATTCAGTTTGGTCCAGATGAGGATTATCTAAAATATCCGCGTCCTGTGAAAAAAGATTTGGAAATCTGCAAAAAAAACCACGTTGATTACGTGTTTATGCCTTCGGTAAACGATATGTTCCCTAAAGCTCATAAAACTTTTGTTGAAGTAAAAACATTACAGGACATAATGTGTGGCGCATTTAGACCTATTCATTTTAGAGGCGTAGCCACAGTAGTTTCAAAATTATTCAATATATCTTGCGCTGATAGAGCTTATTTCGGTATGAAAGACTTCCAGCAACTTAAAATAATAGAAAAAATGACTAAAGACCTAAATTTTAGGACAAAAATAGTTCCGTGCCCTATAGTCAGGGAAAAAAGTGGATTGGCTCTTTCAAGCAGAAATTCTTATTTGAGCGATGAAGAAAAATCGTTGAGTTTGAATATTTCCAAAATTTTAAAAGAAGTCGCTAAAGAATTTAAAAATAAGTCTTTAACCGCAGTTAAGAAAAAAGCTGTAAATAAGCTTAAAAAAATTCCAAACAGTAAAATTGATTATGCGGAAATTGTTTCAGCAAAAGATTTATCGCCTGCTGATAAAAATACGAAAAAAGCTGTTTTTGCGGTTGCAGTTTGGATAGGTAAAACAAGACTGATAGACAATACAAAAATGACAAAATAAGAGTATATAAAATGATAAAATCAGATTATTTAGTTATAGGAAGCGGTATAGCAGGTCTTAGTTTTGCCTTAAAGGCGGCAAAATGTGGGACAGTTTCTTTAATAACAAAAAGGGAATTGTTTGACTCTTCTACCGGCAGAGCGCAAGGCGGAGTTGCTTGCGTTACTGATAAAATGGATACTTTTGAAGAGCATGTGTGCGATACTCTCGCTTCAGGTGCAGGTCTTTGCAATAAAGAGATGGTTGAGAAGATGGTAAAGGAAGCTCCAAGCAGAATAAAAGAACTTATGAACATTGGTGTTAAATTTACAAAGAAAGACGAGTTTTCTTTTGAATTTGATTTGGGATTAGAGGGTGGACATAGCAAGAGAAGAGTTCTCCACGCTGGAGACGTTACAGGCGCTGAGATAGAAAAAGTTTTGATAAGCAATGTTTGTAAATTTGAAAATATAACTGTTTACGAAGAGCATACCGCAGTTGATTTAATATTAGACGATAATAATTTTTGTTCTGGAGCGCATGTCTTAAACAATGAAAATAATGAATTAGAAGTATTTCAAGCAAAAGTTGTTGTCTTAGCTTGCGGCGGTTCGGGAAAAACTTATTTGTACACTTCAAATCCTGATGTTGCTACGGGTGATGGTATAGCTATGGCTTACAGAGCCGGAGCTGACATTGCAAATATGGAATTTGTTCAGTTTCACCCTACGTGTTTATACAACAGCGAAGCTAAATCTTTTTTGATATCTGAGGCTGTTCGCGGCGAAGGAGCTATTTTAAGACTTAAAAATGGCGAACAGTTTATGGATAAATATAGCTCTCAAAAAGAGCTTGCTCCCAGGGACATAGTATCAAGAGCAATAGACACAGAGTTAAAAGCAAGAAGGGAAAATTTTGTTTATTTGGACATTACGTCAAAAAGTAGAGATTTCCTTGTCAGAAGATTTTCTAATATTTACGCAAAATGCCTTGAGTATGGTATAGACATGGCTAAAGATATGATCCCAGTAATTCCTGCTGCTCACTTTTTTTGTGGTGGCATAAATATTGACGAACATGGAAGAACAAGTATAGAAAATCTTTACGCTATAGGCGAAACAGCTTGCTCTGGGATACACGGAGCCAACAGGCTTGCGTCCAATTCCTTGCTTGAAGGCATAGTTTATGCCGATAGAGCCTATAAAGATTCTTTAAAACTTTTAAATAGACAGCATTCTAGAATTAACGACTGTGAAAATAAAATCAATAATTCTAAAAAGCCATCACAAATTGTATTCATGCAGGAATGGGAAGAAATTAGGCGGTTAGCTTGGGGTTACTTAGGTATATATCGCTCAAACGAGAAACTTTTAAAAGCCAAGAAAAGAATAGATATTTTAAAAAATGAAATAGATAAATACTTTGCAGACGCTCCTGTAAGCGTTGACAGTATTGAGTTGAGGAATATAGCATGTGTGGCGGAGCTTATACTGCGTTCTGCTATGCTTAGAAAGGAAAGCAGAGGACTTCACTTTAACGTTGATTATCCATTCATGTTATCTGAAGCTTATAATACAATCCTAAACATAAATAGAAAAGAAACGTTTACGCGGCTTACCGCAGAGGAATAGCATGGACATAATTAAAATTCGCGGCGCAAGGCAGCACAATCTTAAAAATATAGATCTTGACATACCAAGAAATAAGCTCGTTGTTGTTACAGGCTTGTCTGGGTCTGGCAAGTCTTCCCTTGCTTTTGACACTATATATGCAGAAGGGCAAAGAAGATATGTAGAATCTTTATCAGCTTATGCGAGACAATTTCTTGATCTTATGGATAAACCAGACGCAGATATTATTGAAGGATTATCGCCGGCAATTTCAATTGAACAAAGAGCTCCTTCACATAACCCTCGTTCTACCGTAGGAACGGTTACAGAAATTTACGATTATTTAAGATTGTTATTTGCAAGAGTTGGCGTTCCTCATTGCCCAAAATGCGGTAAAGAGGTAAAGCCGCAATCCGCCCAGCAGATAATAGACGAGATTATGAAACTTCCCAAAGACACTATGATTCATATTTTTGCACCGCTTATAAAAGGAAGAGCTGGGACTTATGAAGAACTTTTTTCTCGTCTTGCAAAAAGCGGGTACTCGCGAGTAAGGGTTGACAACAATACTTATATGCTTGACGAAAAAATAAAGTTAGACAGATATAAAAAACATTCCATAGATATAATTGTTGACAGAATAAAACTAAGCCAAGAATTGCGTTCAAGAGTGGCGGCATCTATAGAAACGGCTCTTAAAGAATCAAGAGGCATAGTATCGGTTGCTGTTGTAGAAAACGAGAAAGTCGTATCTGAAAATGTTTACAGTGAGCAATATGCGTGCGTTGATTGCGGTATAAGCATTTCTGAAATAGAGCCTAGATTATTTTCTTTTAACTCTCCTTTTGGTGCATGTCCTGAGTGTGGTGGACTTGGGAACAAAATAGAAATTGATGAGAATTTAGTGGTGCCAGATAAAAACCGTTCGTTAAAACAAGGAGCGATTATCGCATGGTCTGAACCTATAACTACAAGAACTAACAGATGGAAAAACAGTTGGGGCGGTTATTATTGGGAGCTTTTGTCCGAAGCTGCAAAGGACAATAAAATACCTTTAAATGTCGCATGGAAAGATTTAACAAGAAAACAGCAGGAAATACTTCTCTTTGGCAAAGACGACTTTGAGGGCGTTATAACAAACATGCAACGCCGTTACAGCGAGACGGAGTCAGATTTTGTAAGAGAAGAAATTTTTAACAAATACATGGGGCAAAAGATTTGCCCATCTTGCAAAGGTAAAAGACTTAAAAAAGAAGCCCTTTCAGTTCTTATAGACAATAAATCTATTGCTGACATAACTAAAATGTCTGTAGAAAAATCTTTTGATTTCTTTAACAAAATTAAATTTGGTGAAAAGGACAAAGAAATAAGCAAGACTATTTTAAAAGAGATACGCTCAAGACTGCAGTTTTTAAACAATGTAGGCTTGGGTTATTTAAGTTTAGACAGGGAAAGCGGAACGCTTTCAGGTGGAGAAGCCCAAAGAATACATTTGGCTACGCAAATAGGCTCTGGTCTTACTGGCGTATTGTATGTTCTTGACGAGCCATCTATAGGTTTGCATCAAAGAGATAATGATAAACTTTTGGAAACATTGATAAAACTTAGAGATTTAGGAAATACATTGATTGTTGTTGAACACGATGAAGATACGATGCGTGCTGCGGATTATATAATAGATTTGGGACCGGGAGCAGGAGTACATGGCGGATATATAGTAGCTCAAGGTAGCGCCAAAGAAATAATGAAATCAAAAAAATCTTTGACTGGACAGTACTTAAGTGGGACATTGTCAATTCCTGTCCCAAAAAAGAGAAAGCAACTCCTAGACAAGTGGCTTATGGTTGAAGGAGCACAACAATTTAACTTAAAAAACTTAGACGTCCGCATCCCGTTGGGTCTTTTTGTCTGCGTAACAGGCGTATCAGGCAGCGGTAAATCTACTTTAGTTCATGAAATAATATATAAAAATCTTGCCAAACAACTTTACGGAGCAAAAGAAGCTCCTGGCAGATTTAAAAATATGCAAGGTCTTGAGAATATAGACAAAGTTGTAATTGTTGACCAATCGCCTATAGGAAAGACTCCAAGGTCAAACCCTGCAACTTATACAGGTGCGTTTTCAATGATAAGAGATTTGTTTGCTCAAGTTCCTGAGTCAAAAGCTAGAGGCTATCACCCTGGAAGATTTTCTTTTAACGTAAAAGGTGGCAGATGTGAAAATTGTCAGGGAGATGGGACGTTAAAGATAGAAATGCAGTTCCTTCCAGACGTTTATGTAAAATGTGATGTCTGTGGTGGACGAAGGTTTAATGAAGAAACTTTACAAGTAAGATATAGAGGTAAAAATATAGATGAAGTTTTAAATATGACAGTGGAAGAAAGCGTAAAGTTTTTTGAGAATATTCCAACTTTAAAAAGAATACTTTCTACGCTTGAAGATGTGGGGCTTGGGTACATCAAAGTAGGTCAGCCTGCGACTACGCTTTCAGGTGGAGAAGCTCAGAGAATAAAACTTGCTTCAGAACTTTCAAAAAGAGCTACAGGTAGGACAATATATATCCTTGACGAGCCCACAACAGGCTTACATTTTGCAGACGTTGAAAAGCTTCTTGAAGTGCTTCAAAGGCTTTCTTACGCAGGCAATACTGTTCTTGTTATAGAGCATAATCTTGACGTTATTAAAACTGCAGACTGGATAATAGATTTAGGTCCTGAAGGCGGAGAAAGAGGTGGAAAAATTATTGCACAAGGAACTCCTGAAGAGATAATGAAAAATCCAAAATCTTTTACAGGACATTATTTAAAAGAACATATAAACCGCCACACATATTGATTCTGTTTATGTTTTGTTGTCCTGTTTATCAGGGAGCATACCGTATCGTAGTCTTTTGCGATCACTTTGATCGGGAATTTTAATTTTATTTGACGTTTTTATCTTAATTCTGCGTTAAGCTGCAAAGTCTAAATTTATTGAGAGGATAAAATGTTTTTAAATTTGATAGTAAACGCCATAATATTTTCTATTTTTTATACGTTAATATTTTTGTTAATTTATAAAACAAGACTACTTAAAATAAAATTTGTGCCTATATTCTTTTTTTCGGCAATTATGTATTTCCTTATAGCTTTTCTTCTTAAAAAGTATGTCAATCTATGAAGATAAATTCTTCAAAAAATATTAAAGATTTACTTTTAAAAGATTTAAAAAAGTATGCTGAGCCTGCTTTTGCCAAATTTACCCGAAAGATTTTGAATATTTGCAAAGACAGATACGCTCAAGATGACATTTTGCTTGGGGTACGCGTGCCTAAACAGCGAACATTGGCAAAAAAATACGCTAACTTGATAAATTTCAAAGAAACTGAAAAATTGCTACAAGACAAAATTCACGAACTTAGATTTATTGCATTAGTTATTTTGTCTAAAGAATATAAAAGAGCTGATAATAAACTTAAATCCAAAATAGCAAAAATATATTTAAGGAATTATAAATATATTAACAATTGGGATTTAGTTGATACATCTGCGCCTAATATACCCGGACATTATTGGTATAACAATGAGTTGGACAAATTCTGGGAATTTGCCAAATCCGGTAGCTTATGGAAAGAAAGAATATCTATGATTGCAACATTTTACTTTATCAGACAAAATAGATTTAATGAGACTTTAAAACTTGCTGAAGTGTTTTTAAATCATAAACACGACTTAATGCACAAAGCCTCGGGCTGGATGCTTAGGGAAATCGGGAAAAGAGATAAAAAAGTTTTACTTTCATTTTTAGATAAACATGCCTCAATAATGCCTAGAACAATGCTCAGATACTCTACTGAAAAGCTGAGCAAACAAGAAAAGAAGTTTTACTTAAAAGAAAGTTCTCGTAATTCATAAAAGTATATTATTAGTATTATACGGTGGATTTAGTTCAGGAGGGTTTATGCCTACA
>JAIRYK010000010.1 GCA_031267795.1 Candidatus Endomicrobiellum devescovinae
TAGAAGGAAAGAAAGCAGATATAGAAATAAGTTATGAAGTAAAAGGAGAAGAAGTAGAAATAAGAGTGAAAGATAATGGGAAAGGAATGCCCAAAGAGATGGCAGAGAAGTTGATGAAATGGGAGAAAGTAGGAACAAGTAAAAAGAGTGGTCATGGATTAGGAATGGAGCAAGTGCAAAGTGTATTAAAAGCGATTAAAGGACAAATGAGGATAGAGTCTAAAGAAAAAGTTGGTACAGAGATTATACTAACATTCCCTAAAGCAGAGAAACCAAGATGGTTTGCAGACAAGATAGAGATAAAGAAGGGAGAAGAGGTAGTAATAGTAGATGATGAAGAGTTAATGCAAGAAGTATGGAAAGAGAAACTGAAGAAGCATGAAAAAGAGATAAGAATAAAGTTCTTTAAGGAAGGGAAAGAAGCGTTAAAATATCTAAAATCGTTAGAAAATAAAGAGAAAGTACTTTTAATAGCAGATTATGAATTGAAAGAAAGATATAAACGGAATAGATGTAATAGAAGAAGCAGGGATGAAAGAAAGGCATGTGCTAGTAACCAACATGTATTTGGGAGAGATAAAAGATTTTAGTAGAAAAAGTGAGTATCTTAAAATGTTTCATAAAACACAGCTCAATAACGTAAGGGTAAAAGTAAACTGACAACAAGAAAAAGTAATAATAAAAGATTTAATTTTAAGGTTTTTTAGCTGGATATATTATTCTACCCAATAAACTCAGTAACAACGACTAGAATAAGATTAGCTTATTCTAGTCATTGATTTGCACGGTTAATTAGCTCCCCATAGTTTCTTCCAGCTTGATTTCATGGCGTTAAGCATTACATGGTCAGCATAGTAATCAAAAGCAGCAATACCTCCTACTATGAGTCCAGGAATAAAAACATATGGCAGCGCTAGTAGATGACCAACGCCTAAAATTCCAAGACCACAATGTCCTAAACCAGCAACTACATGATCTCCTAATCCTCCAAATCCAGTGGCAACAAGCCTATACCCAGCATATGTAGTTATACCCAAACCAGCCCATTTCATTCCATCAGTTATCTCTATTTTAGGTATATTTATACTCCAATTATTGTCCCCTTGTTGGGATTGAAAAAGGAGAATAGAATATCCATTAGAAGAAGCAGAGAATAACAAACCAAGACAGAGAACTGCAGTAATAAATTTTTTCATTTTCATAATTTTTCACCTCCTTTTTTGTTTATAATCTCAAAAACCTAAAATCTAGTGTAGGTTTCTGAGGTGTGAGATAGTCTCATTAAGACTAGTAACAAGTTCATCAATAGTATTGCTTAAATAAATGGATTGGGTTATATTAATTAGTACGGGGTCATCAGTACAGAAAGTGCTCAATACGCTGTTAGCGGTAGATAGGGCAGTCATACATTCCTCCATCTTTGAAATTACACTAGAAATTGTAGATGGGCAGACAGAGATTCCTTGAAAATTTAAAGTATTAGAGCCGTCATTAGTGTTATTACATAATATATTGATAGCTTCACTGATAAAAGAAGGCAAAGCGTCAAAGCTTTGTCTAAGATCCTGTGCAAGTGGTGATTGCAGAGTTAGATCAGGATAATACTGTGAAACAAAGGTATTAGCATCATTCGTAAGATTAGTAATCCTGCCATACAAATCCCTGAAAACAGCAGGAACCTCATGTGCAGAAGTAGCTGCACTACTATCTATAGGTGTAGATGACGGACTAGAAGAAGTTCTATCAAGAGCTTTATCTCTGACTTTAGCTATCTCATCTTTAGAACAGGATGTTAAAAAGATGACAGTAATAAAAATGGTAAAGAATATTAAAAAATTTGATAGATAATTAAAGAAAAACAGAAGATAGGAGTAAAAATTAACTAAGGGGGGCGAGGGTAAGACGGCTTTTTATAAACAAAATTATTGTATAATTACAGCACAGAATTTCGTAAGTTTTTGGAGAAAAGAGTGAGCTTGAAAGTTATTGCAGGTACAGCTAGAGGAAGATTGTTGAAAACTCTGCCTCAAGACGATTTGTCTATACGTCCTATGCTTGGCAGAATGAAAAAATCAATTTTTGACATAATACAATTTAAAGTCCCCAATTCAAATTTTATAGATTTATTTGCGGGCGTTGGATCTGTTGGCATAGAGGCTCTTTCAAGAGGAGCAAAAAAAGTTACTTTTGCAGAACTTAGCAATGTATCGTTATCGCTTATTAAACACAATGTAAACATGCTTGGTTTTAACGACAGAGCAAAAATTATTAAATGTGACATTATAAAAGACTTTACTTTGTTGCAAGATAAATACGATATAGTTTTTATGGGACCTCCTTATAAAGACAGCGACAAAAAAGCTTTGGCTCTCACTAATCCTGTGTTGAAGAATATTTTAAAATACGACATTCTAAAAGACGATTCTGTTCTTATAGCTCAAAAACACATAAAAGAGCCTGTTGGCGAAGTGGCAGGTTTAGAATGTTTTAGAGTAGAAAAGTACGGAGACACCGTTATCTCTTTTTATAAACGTAAACTTTTAGGAAAAATATGATCAGGCAAGAATTTAAGATAAGTTATTCCAGAGTAAATACATATTTATTTTGTCCGTACAAGTATAAACTTGTATATTTGGACAATTTTCATATTCCTGTAAATTCAGACATTACTTTTGGACATATTATTCATAAAACGCTTGAACAGTTCCATGGCGGTGGAGACCAGTCTCGCGACGCCTTGTTTGAGTGTTACGACAATGCATGGAAAAACGACGGGTTTAAAGATCCCCAACAGATTTTTGAATATTATCGTCGCGGAAATCAAATGCTTGAGAATTATTACACATCTTTTTGTGATGCAAAACCTGAAGTTTTATATGTTGAAAAACCCTTTGACACAAATATAGGAAAGTATAAATTTGTGGGAATCATTGATAGAATAGACAAACACCCCGACGGCACATACGAAGTTATGGATTATAAAACACATGTCCAAATCTGGGAACAAGAACGCGTTGATAAAGATTTGCAGTTGACTTTTTACGCTTATGCATGCAAGAACATTCTTGGGTTTAATCCTGATAAAATATCCGTTTATTTCTTGTCGGAAAATAAAAAGGTTTATACAAAAAGAACTCAAGATGATATAAATAATGCTATAAATACGGCAATTGATATTGCAGAAAAAATAACTGCAGAAAATTTTGATCCTGATTTGTCAAAATGTTTTGTTTGTGATTTTAGATTTAAGTGTAAGCATTCGCAATATAGACAAGGCGAATCAAAGGCAGTATAGATATTAGAGCTATACAGAAATAGGCTCGGTAACAATAATAGCTGCTTTCAATTAAAAATCGCATTTTAATCGTTTTAAATCCGTATAAATATAATTATTAAAATTTTTGAAACTTAAAAGTAACATTGATGTTTGACAAGTTTTATCAGGAAATACCTCAAATTGTAAGTCGGTTGGTAAAGGCATAAGTGAGATTAGAATAAATTATCAAAAAGGTTACAGAGTTTATTATACTGTCTTGCATGATAATACAATACTTCTTTTGTTGGCAGACGGTAACAAAAGCGGCAATCAAAAAAAACAACAAAAAGATATTATGTTGGCAATAGAAATTAGAGATTACCTTAAATCAAAGCGGGGAAATATGAGAAAAGAAAAAATAGATAAAAAAGATTGGCATATAGAAAACGAAATTTTTAGAGAACACTTCGCTAAAATTTTAAAAGAAAATCCTAAAAGAATAAAATCTTTTAAGACTCGTGTTATAAAAGGCTATAACGAAACAAAAGACTTAGCTGCTTTTTTGGAAAATTTAAAAATTATCGCTATAGCAGAAGCTAAGACTAGCGAAATAGCTAAAGAGAGAAAAATGAAAAGACCAAATGTCTATCGTATTTTGTCAAAAGACAGCAATCCGTCTTTTGCAAACTTGTCGGCTATTGCACGCAATCTTTGTTTTGATTTTGTTGTTAAGGTTGCTTAGATATTTTAAAGGCAGTATAAAAATATGGGAGCATGAAAAATGAAGTCGCTGACAGTAGTAAAATTTGGCGGTAGTTTAACAAAAAATCCGAAAGCTCAAGCTAAATTTCTTAAAGAGCTTGCAGAAATTTCGCGAAGACGAAGATTTATTTTAGTTCACGGCGGCGGTCCGGAAATTAACGCTATGCTTGAGAAGTTTTTTGTTACAAGCAAATTCGTGAATAGTTTAAGATATACAGATGCCGATACTCTTTCTGTTGTGGAGCTGGCATTAAGTGGCAAAGTAAACAGAATTCTTACAACGGAGCTTATTAAAAATGGAGCAAACGCAGTGGGCATTTCTGGCAAAGACGGTAAAAGTGTAATTTGCAAACAAGTTAAAGAGCTTGGTTTTGTAGGAGATCCTGTAAAAGTAAATAAAAAGCTGATAGAAGTTTTATTAAAGGCAGGATTTTTGCCAGTTGTAGCATCAATTGCTCAAGATGCTGTAGGAAACGTTATGAACGTTAACGCAGATACCCTAGCATCTTCTGTAGCATCGGCGTTCAAAGCAGAAAAATTAATATTTTTAACAAATGTTCCTGGCGTTTTTAATAAAAACAAAAAAATAATTAAAGAGATAAAAATAAAAGACGTTGACATTTTGATAAAAAGTGAAGCTATAACAGACGGTATGATTCCAAAAATTAAAGGATGTGTTAACTCTGTAAAAAAAGGCGTTAAAGAAGTTTGGATAGCTGATGGCGAAAGCGGAATAAAAAATATTAAAGGAACAGTAATAAAGAAATGAATATAAAACAGATTGAAGATAAGCATTTTATGCGCACGTATAAACGCGCCAATCTTGTGGTAAAAAAAGCTAAAAATCAGTTTATATGGGATGACCAAGACAGAAAATATTTAGATTTTTTTGCAGGTATCAGCGTGTGCAATCTTGGGCATTGCAACGATAAGGTTTTAAAAGCCGTTAAACTACAACTGGATAATTTTGCACATGTATCAAACTTGTATTACGCTCCTGTTCAAATTAAATTAGGAGAAGAGCTTGTAAAAAGAGCTTTCCCAAAAGCAAGAGTATTTTTGGCAAATTCAGGAGCTGAAGCCAACGAATGCGCCATAAAGCTTGCTAGAAAATGGGGGTATTTAAATCCTTCCAAACTGGGAAACAGATATGAGATAATTTGTTTTAACAACTCATTTCACGGAAGAACAATGGCTACAATGGCTGCCACTGGGCAAAAAAAGTTTCATAATTACTTAAAGCCGTTGCAGGAAAAATTTGTTTTCGCAGAGTTTAACAGCATAGACTCAATAAAAAAGTTGATAAACAATAGAACTGTTGCCGTGATGATAGAACCTGTACAGGGCGAAGGGGGTATAATTCCCGCAGAGAAAAAATTCTTAAAAGACTTGCGCATTCTTTGCGATAAGAACAATCTTCTTTTGATTTTTGACGAAATACAGTGTGGCATTGGACGCACTGGGAAGTTTTATGCGTTTGAAAGTTTTGGCGTTAAGCCAGACATTGTCACTATGGCTAAATCTTTGGCAAACGGTTTGCCTTTAGGCGCAGTGGTAGCAGGTAAAAAATGTGCTGACGCTTTTACATACGGCGATCATGGGTCAACCTTTGGCGGCAATCCTGTTTCTTGTGCTGCAGCCTTAGCCGTATCAAAAATGATGACTACAAAATTTCTTTATAATTCATCTAAAATTTCAGATTATCTTCGCAAAAAGTTAGAAATTTTAAAAAACAAATATTCAATTATTAAAGAAGTTAGAGGAGTTGGATTAATCTTAGGCATAGATTTAACAATTAACGGCAAAGATATAGTAAATTATTGTTTAGAAAAGAGGTTGATAATAAATTGCACGCATGATACGGTTTTGCGGCTGTTACCGCCGCTTATAATTACAAAAAAAGATGTTGATTGCGCTATGAAAATTTTGGAGGAAGCGTTAAAATGGCAAGAGAAAAGATTAAAAAAGTAGTTGTGGCATATTCTGGTGGACTAGACACTTCAGTAATTTTGTCATGGGTTAGGGAGCATTATAATTGCGAAGTTGTTGCTTGTTGTATAGATGTCGGACAAGGAAAAGAATTAAAAGGTCTCAATGAAAAAGCAAAAAGCACAGGCGCTTCAAAATCTTATATTGTTGACGCTAAAGAAGAATTTGTAACGGATTATATTTATCCTGCAATAAAAGCAGAAGCATTATATGAAGATAGATATTACTTAGGTACAGCTTTAGCCAGACCTGTAATTGCCAAAAAGATTGCAGATATTGTAAAGAAAGAAAAAGCCGACGCTGTTTGCCACGGTGCTACAGGGAAAGGCAACGACCAAGTTCGTTTTGAACTTGCTTTCAAGGCTTTAATTCCTAACGTAAAAATTATTGCTCCTTGGAGAGAATGGGAAATACGTTCAAGAGAAGACGCTATAAGCTACGCAAAAAAGAGAAATATTCCTGTGCCTGTAACAAAGTCAAAACCATACTCCTCAGATGCAAACTTATGGCACGTTTCTTACGAAGGCGGTATTTTGGAAGATTTGAGCAAAGGTTATGACGAATCTATGTTTAGAATGACTGTTTGCCCAGAAAAGTCGCCAAATAAGCCCGCTTATATTACAATAGATTTTGAAAAGGGCATGCCGGTTAGCGTTAATGGCAAAAATATCAAGCCTGTTGAACTGATTACAAAGCTAAATGAGATTGCTGGAGCTAACGGAATTGGAAGAATAGACATTATTGAAAACAGACTTGTTGGCATGAAGTCAAGAGGCGTGTACGAATCGCCTGCGGCAGCTGTTTTGTATGCTGCTCACAAAGAATTGGAATCTATCGCTATAGACAGAGACACTTTACACTTTAAGCAGTCTCTTTCTAGTAAATATGCGGAAATAGCGTATTATGGTTTGTGGTTTTCGCCACTAAGAGAAGCTCTGGACGCTTTTATAAATAATACTCAAAAATATGTGACTGGAAGTGTAAGGTTGAAACTTTACAAAGGAAATATTACGCCTGTTTCAAGAATAGCCAAAAATTCGTTGTATTCTGAAAAACTTGCGACTTTTGAAAAGGACGAAATTTACAACCACAAGGACGCTGAAGGTTTTATAAATCTCTGGGGACTTCCGACTAAAGTTCAAGCAATGTTGAGGAAATAACGCAAACTGTAGTCATATTGGCAGAAGCAAAAAAGTACGCAAACAACGCAAAGCCCTCATTTTAATGAGGGCTTTGGTGCGTCTGTTACACTTCGCAATACTTTACAATTAATTACTTCCGAGAACAGATTTCCTCTGCTTTAGGACAAACTTGCTTTTTTCTAGCACACGCTTTTTCTGATTCTGGTTTTAACGAACTAAAAACTTCGTTCTCTCCACCTATGTTAGCCCAACTTGGCCATTTGTCAAACCATTCTTGTGGTCCATACTTTTGTATAAGATGTAGAATCCCATATCCGTAACAAGCTATATATTCATCTACACAAGATCTCTTAGCATCTTCACATTCTTGACTTCCTTTTTCAAGCCATGATACCGTGTAAGCATTTCCTGCAAAAATGGTGCAACATAACAAAACTGCCAAACTTATTTTTCTCATTTGTTTTCATCCTCTTTCTTATTTCGTGCCGAACGTTTTTCTCTTGTAAAAATATTTCTTAGCTTTATTAATTCTATAAGCTAATCCATTTTTTTTATTTTGTAGTAGTTTCTGTCAGCTTTAGCAATTTATAGAAAGCGTCAAGCGCTTACAAGAAATGCAACAATAGTATAATTATGTGCTGTTGTGGGAGTGTTCAGGAATTTCCATCCATAAACGTATTAAATGATTACACATTAAATATTAAAAAATATCCTTGATGTTATTTTCAAAATTTATTTTGTCTTCGCCTGAAAGAGCGATAGACGGCGGTTGCTTCATTTTAAGATAATCAAAGAATTTGCCGTTAAGTTTTATTCTAAAATCTAAATGCGGACCCGTAGCAAGACCTGTCATGCCTACATATCCTATAACTTGTCCTTGCTTTACTTTACTTCCAGCTTTTATACCTTTTGCATATTTTGATAAGTGTCCGTAATAAGTTTCGTATCCGTTGGCATGCTTTATAATGACTAAGTTTCCAAATCCGCCGCTGTAATGAGCCTTCAGCACAATTCCGTCTCCAATAGATGAAACTGGCGTACCTGAAGGTGCGGCATAATCTATGCCAAGATGGGGTCTTGTTATTTTTAAAATAGGATGAAATCTCTTTTCTGTAAAAAACGAGCTTATCCTACTAAACTGAAGAGGTGCTTTTAAAAATGCGCTTTTTACGGATTTTCCTTTTTCATCAAAGTAGCCTTCTGTTCCGTTTTTTGTTTTAAAATAGAAAGCTTTATAAGAGTTTGAAGAGGTTTTGTATTCTGCTGCTATAACTCTGGAAGATAATTTTATTTCTCTCTTTTTAACATTTTCAATTTCATATACAATTTTAAAAGAATCTCCTTGTCTGGTGTCTGTAAGAAAGTCTATTTGCCATGCAAAAATATCGGCAAAAGCTCTAATAACATCTGCAGGAATGCCATAAGAAACCATTGCTGCCCACAATGAGCTTTCTATGGTGCCTTCTTTCTCATATTTCACTAAACTAGTTTCAAGACGTTTCTTTTCTGCAGTTATTACAGATTGTGAAGATTTGGAAATTTCGTAATAAAACATTCCAGAAGGATAATAATGAAAGTTTGTCCACTGTCCGGTAAGTTCGTCGTAAACTATTTCGTAAAAATCTCCCGGTAGGCACTTGGCTATGTTTACTAGCTTTTTCAGCTCTCTTAAAATATTAGAAGAATCTTCACTTGAGAGCTTTGTTTCGTTAAGAGTTAAAGCTAAAACGTCACCTTTTTGTATTACAACCTTTTCAATTTTATTTTCTTCAAGACTTTTTTCGTTTGTCTCTTTAATATTTGAACTTTTTAAACTTGAAAATTTACTACCGAATATTAATGCAAACATTAACAAGCCAACGATTACAACAACGTAAAAGATTAGATTTTTTTTAGCGATATATTTCATGAGCGGCTATTATACTTGATTTTAAGTTTTTTGACAACATTGTGAGGTTTTTGTAAGATTTTATCTCATTTTAAGTTAAGACGTTTTACGTTGAAAAAATTGATATTGATTAGGAGGAATTTTATGGCTGATATAAAACCTTTTCGCGCAATAAGATATTCAGAGGAGAACATTACTAATTTCATTTGTCCTCCTTACGATGTAATAAGTCCTTCGGAAAAAGAAAGACTTCAAAAACTATCTCAATTTAACATAGTAAACATTGAGCTTCCTGACCAGACAAACAAAAATAATAAATACAGAAATGCTGCGGAACTGTTGCATTTATGGCAGGACGAAGGAGTTCTTGTGCGCGACGACATTCCTGCTTTTTATTTTTACGAGCAAGTTTTTAACGATCATGGAATAAAAATGACTAGAAGAGGTTTTTTTGCCGCATTAAAACTTGAAAACCCCCATTCGCAAAAAGGGTCAATAAAACCTCACGAAAAAACTCTTTCCAAACCAAAAGCCGATAGATTAAGTCTTTTAAAAGCTACAAAAGCTAACATCAGTCCGATTTTCGGGCTTTTTGACGATGAACGCCACATTATAGTTGACATTTGTAAAAAGATAGCTAAGAGGAATCCTTCCGCTGTAGCGAAAGATAAAGACGGAGTTTTTCATAAACTTTGGACTGTTGACGATAAGGATATAATTAAAACTTTGGAAAAATATTTATTAAATAAAAAAATATTTATAGCCGACGGACACCACAGATATGAAACTGCATGGAATTACAGTCAGGAGAGAAAAGAAAAAGACAAACATTATTCTCAGTATTCAGACTATAACTATGTTATGTCGTACTTGTGTCCTATGGAGGATCCCGGCATTTCTATTTGGGCTACTCATAGAGTTATAGAAGCTCCTGACAATTTAGAATCTAATATAGAGAAATATTTTGACGTCCATTTAGCTAAAGATTTTCAGAAACTTTCAAAGAAAGAAATCCAGCCTATTATGATTTTTAAAGATGGGAAATATAGAGTTTTAACGATAAAAAAAGATGATTTTCTTAAAAAAGCCATGCCTAAAAAAAGCAAGGCTTATAGGAATTTGGCAGTAAGCGCTTTACATTATGTTCTTATGCCTAATATTGAAGCATCAGAATTTACTTATGTAAAAGACGATAAGGAAGCAGTTCTGCTTGCTAGAAAAACTGGAAGAATGGTGATTATAGTCCCGCCAACTCCTGTGCAATCTCTAAAAGCTATCAGCTTAAGTAATGAGACAATGCCGCAAAAATCAACTTATTTTTATCCAAAGCTTGCCAGCGGTATAGTAATTGCTAGTGTTAAATAAGAAAGGCAGGTGTTTTAATTGCTTATAGATGTTTTTTTTGTAATTGGCATAATCTTAGTTATTTGGCTTGGCTGGTCTGCTGGGCTTGCAAGAACTTTTTTTGCAGTTCTTGCAGGATTTATTGCAATTTTTGCATCTGACAAGTATCCGTATCAGGAAGGAATGAATGCTTACTTGATATTTTCAATATCAGCTGTGTTTGTTATCATGGTTGGAGACTTTACGTTAAGAATAATCAACTTTTTCTACCTTAATATTTTTGACAGAGTCGGCGGAGCGTTTTTAAGCTTATGCGTATGGCTTATAGTGTTTATAAATGTTATAATTCCGTCGTTAGCTAGTAGGACACAATTTGGCGAAAGCAATAGTCATATTTATTCCGCTATTGCGCGGACAATGCAGTCAAAAACTCCTATTTTCAAAGATTATATACCGGTATTTTTAGCAAAACATCAAAAACAATAATTTTCTTTTTTATTATATAAGAAAAAAATAGGGGAAAAAATGAAAGAAGTAAGAGTAAGATTTGCGCCATCTCCGACGGGAGATTTACATATCGGAGGAGTTCGCACAGCTTTGTTTAATTGGCTGTATGCCAAAAATAAAAGCGGAAAGTTTATTTTAAGAATTGAAGACACCGATGAGGTTCGTTCCACACAAGTATCTACGCAGGTTATTCTGGATGCTATGAAATGGTTGGAATTAAATTGGGACGAAGGTCCTGGCAAAGAGCTTCCAAAATACGCTCCATATTACCAGATGAAAAGAAAAGAGCTTGGGATATATCAAAAATATTCAGATGAGCTTGTAGCTAAAGGACTTGCTTATCCGTGTTATTGTACTCCTGAAGAAGTTGACGAAATGAGAAAAAAAGCTCAGGCAAATAAACTTCCTCCAAAGTACGACGGCAGATGTAGAAATTTAACGCCAGAACAAAGGCTTCAGAAGGAAAAAGAAGGGAAAAAACCTGTGATAAGGTTTAAAATGCCTGAATCATGCATAACGATTTTGAATGATCTTATAAGAGGAAAAGTTGAATTTGACAATTTTTTGCTTGACGATTTTGTAATCATGAAAGCAAGTGGGGTTCCTACTTATAATTTTGCTTGCGTAATAGATGATTATCTCATGGAGATTACGCACGTATTGAGGGGTGACGATCATATTTCAAACACGCCTCGCCAAATACAGATATATAACGCTCTAGGCTGGAAAGCTCCTGAGTTTGCGCATATGGCTATGATTTTAGGGGCTGATGGAGCAAGACTTTCAAAAAGACACGGTCATACGTCTGTTTTGGAATACAGGAAAGAGGGGTATTTGCAGGAAGCGTTAATAAATTATTTAGCTTTGCTCGGTTGGTCCACTGAAGACAGTCAGCAGATATTTAATATAGAGGAACTTATACAAAAGTTTTCAACTGAGAGGTGCGGATCAAGCCCTTCAATATTTGATCCTGAAAAACTTTTATGGCTTAACGGCGAAAAAATACGCTCAAAGACCGTAGAGCAAATATACGAGCTGTTTATAGAGTGGTTGAAATATACGAATAATGAAAAAATTATAGAAGGTTGGGATAGGGAAGTCCTCAAGAAAGCTATGGCTTTGGAGCATGATAAAATAAAACTACTGAAAGATATTCCTTTGCTTGTTAATTTTTTCTTTGTAAAAGATGTTGTTTATAATGACGACGCTGTGAAAAAGGTTTTATTGTCTGAAAAATCTAAAGATACGGCAAGACTTGTTTTAACCACAAGCGTGGAAAGACTTAAAAATCAACAGGATTTTTCATCAGACGCTTTAGAAAAATACGCTAGAGACTTGGCTGTTGAAAAAGGTATTAAAACGGGACAAGTTTTCCATCCTATAAGAGTTGCAGTTTCGGGAAGAACTCAAGGACCCAGCTTGTTCCATATGATGGAGCTTATGGGAAAGGATGAGGTTGTAAGAAGAATAAGCGTTGCTGTGTCTAAATTCTTTAATTTGGGAGGGGAGAATGTCTAAACAGGAACTTTTGGAAATCAATCCTCATTTATTTAATCTTGTAACCATGTTTTCGTCATCAGCTTGGTGCCAACTTGGCAAAATGCAAAATCCTGTCAGCGGTAAAATAGAAAATGATTTGAATGGCGCACAAGTTACTATAGACATGCTTATTATGCTTAGAGATAAAACAAAAGGCAATTTGACTAAAAAAGAAGAAGAAATGTTGTCTTCTACAATTTCAAACTTGCAAATAAATTATGCCGATGAAGCAGCAAAGTTAGGAAAACCTGATTTGAAAATAGAAGACAATAGCCCTACAGATAAGGCTAATTAATTCATAGTTGTGTGCTTGCTGTGGTGTTTTTCGTCATAAGGAGGTTGTCAAGTGAAAATCTTGGTCATTATTGGAGGGCTTTCAAAAAATTCCATTAATAAAAAATTGTTTGAGCTAATTAAGCCCTTAGCTCCAAAAGATTTTGAGTTTGACTCTTACGACATATCTTTATTACCTTTTTATTCTCAGGACATTGAAGCTGACCTTCCGAATGTCGTTATAGAATTTAAGAAAAAAGTTTCAGCTTCTGACGGAGTTATTTTTATCACTCCTGAATATAACCGTTCAATGCCCGGAGTTTTAAAGAATGCTGTGGATTGGTGTTCCCGTCCTTATGGAGCAGGTCTTTGGAATAAAAAACCTTCTGCGGTTTTAGGCGCTAGCCTAGGACCTATTGGCGCGTTTGCTGCACAGACAGACTTAAAAAAGATTCTTTCTTTTCTTGGCAGTTTTGTAATGTATCAGCCAGAAGTATATTTGAACTTTGCGTCATACGTAGATTCAAAAGGCGAATTTCTTGAGCCTACAAAAACGCTTTATGAAAAATTTTTAACTTCTTTTAAAGAGCATGTTTTAAGAAATAAGGCTATTTAATTTTCGTCGGAAAAGTTGAAAGAAAACATAAAATATAGTATAATCCTTTCAGTTGTTTGATAATTTAAATAACTTTTTTGGACGGGCGGATGGCGGAACTGGCAGACGCACAGGACTTAAAATCCTGAGGCTCGCAAGAGCCGTGAGGGTTCAATTCCCTCTCCGCCCACACATATTTAGATCCAAACCTTTAGTTCATATCGGCAATCAATCATCAATTATACCGTCGTTGGCAATTGATTTTTATATTCTAGTTTGTTAAAATCTCTTCATGTCAGGATGTGTTTAGAGCGCTGCTAGCTCAATTGGTAGAGCAAACGACTCTTAATCGTTAGGTTATAGGTTCAATTCCTATGCAGCGCATCCTTCTTTTTTAGTAATCATCGCACAAAGCGGGCGTGGCGGAACTGGCAGACGCGTATGGCTTAGGACCATATACCGTAAGGTGTGGGGGTTCAAGTCCCTCCGCCCGCAATTCATTTAATATTTTTGAAAATCAAAGACATAATGCTGTAAATATCGGGCTATTGTCATGATAAGCAGTGTTGGTTTGATGCAAAGGGGAAAAGTAAATGGTTAATTCAACAAAAGCAATTGATTTTAAATCGTCTGTTATCAATAAAAAATCTTGTTCAATATCTATGGAAGTGGAAGTTCCTGAAAGCGTTGTCTCAAAAGAAATTGAGTCTGCATTTTGCCAAATACAAAAGCAGGCTAAAATAGACGGTTTTAGACAAGGGAAAGTTCCTATGGAAGTGGTGAAAAAGAAATTTGCCCAAGAAGCTAAAGACAAAGCTGTGGAGAACACCATAAGAGGAACTGTCATGGATGCTCTTGATAAAGAGTTTTTTGTTCCTTTTGATTTCCCAATAGTTGACGAATTAAATTATGAAGTAGGACAAAATTTAAAATATCGTTTTAGTGCCGAGTCTCATCCTAAAGTTGAAGTAAAGGATTATAAAAATATTCCCGTCAAAAAAGAAATTTTTAAGGTTACAGATAAAAGTTTAGGACAAAGCCTAGATGCCCTAAGAGAAAGAAATTCAAGGCTTGTTCCATCTAAAACTGGCATTGTTTCAGAGGAAAGTTTGGTTTTGGTAGATTACGACGCATTTGACGGTGACGGTAAGGCTTTGACTGAAGTTTCTGCTAAAGGAAATATGCTTGACTTAGGTTCTGAAAATACTCTTAAAGGATTTAAAAGTGCTTTAAAAGGATCAAAAATCGCTGAAGAAAAAGAAGCTAAAATTGAATATCCTTTAGATTATCCCAATAAAACATTAGCTGGCAAAACTGTAATGTTTAAGATAAAAATTAATGAAATAAAAGAAAAAGAGCTTCCTGAACTTAACGACGATTTTGCAAAAGATATGGGCACGGAAAATCTTGAAGATTTGAAGACGAAAGTTAAAGAAAGTATAGAAGCTGAAGAAATACGCAGACAAAATATGGATGTTGAAAAACAAATTATTGATTACTTGCTTGAAAGAAATAAATTTGACGTCCCACAATCTTTGGTTGAACAGCAGAAAAAGACTCTAGTTGAAAGAATGAAGAGCTATATGCAAAATCAAGGCGCTTCTAAAGAATATATTGAAAAGCAACTGGCAGTCGGAGAGTCAAAGTTTAGAGAAGAAGCTGAAAAAAATGTAAGACTTTCTTATATTTTGAACTCAGTATATGCAAAAGAAAACCTGACTGTAACCGATGCAGATATTGAAGCTGAAAAAGATAAAATGAAGTCTTCAAATCCGGGAAGAGAAGCTTCTGTTGATAAATATTTTGACGAGAAAAAAGAGAACATAATGTTGTCTTTAAAAGAAGAAAAGCTTTTTGGATTTTTCCTTAAAAATGCGAAGGTTGATGTGGAAGAAAAGGATATGCCTGTAAAGAAAGACTAATTTATTTGGATATATTGTTAAAGAAAAGTTTGTTGAGTTGCTTGGAGGAATAATGCCGTCACTAATACCTACGGTTATAGAAAGATGGAGTCAAGGCGCGGCTGTAACATACGATTTGTACTCAAGATTACTTAAGGACAGAATCATTTTTGTCGGCGGATCAGATGGTGCAATTGCTACTGATTCAGCCAATGTCTTAATAGCGCAGCTTTTATATTTGGATTCAGAAGATACTGGTAAAGATATAAGTTTATACATAAATTCGCCCGGAGGCATGGTTACCGCAGGTCTTGCAGTGTACGACACCATGCAGTTTATAAAAAGCCCAATAACCACAATATGTATGGGCATGGCTATGTCTTTTGGAGCTGTTCTTCTTGCCGCTGGCACGAAAGGCAAGCGCTATGCTTTAACTCATTCGCGCATCATGGTACACCAGCCTTTGATTTATGGCGGCGGCTTATCTGGCACTGTGTCCGACATAGACATAGAAACCAAAGAACTGGTCTCAACTAAACAAAAACTTTCTGAAATACTTTCAAAACACACGGGAAGATCTATAGAACAGATCTTAAAAGACACCGACAGAAACTATTATATGTCGGCTCAAGAAGCAAAAGATTACGGACTTATAGATGAAGTAATAGTAAGCTTAAAATAATAGTGTATAAGAGGTAGAATGGAAAATAATTTCACAAATATTAAGCAATGCATGTTCTGCGGAAAAGCTCATCCGCACAGGCTTGTTGGCGGGAATGGAGTTTATCTTTGCGAGGATTGCGCTAAGAGCGCTGTAGAATTGTTTAGCGACTTTAATAAAAAAGAATCTAAGCCTTCAGAATTCAAGCTTTTAAAACCTGATGAAATAAAGAAAATTCTTGATTCGTACGTTATAGGTCAAGAGCATGCAAAGAAGACTTTGTCTGTTGCGGTGTACAATCACTATAAAAGATTGGAAACTTCTGTGAGTAAAGCAAAAGACGATGTTGAACTCCAAAAATCTAATGTCTTACTTATCGGCAATACTGGAACTGGCAAAACTCTTTTAGCTCAGACTTTAGCAAAGATCCTCAATGTTCCTTTTGCTATTGCCGACGCTACAAGTTTAACGGAAGCTGGATATGTCGGCGAAGATGTTGAGAATATATTGTTAAGGCTCATTCAGAACGCTGAAATGGACGTTAAGCGCGCTGAAAGAGGCATTATTTATATAGACGAAATAGACAAAATTTCTAGAAAGAGCGATACTCCGTCTATAACAAGAGACGTTTCTGGCGAGGGCGTGCAACAGGCGCTTTTAAAAATATTAGAAGGAACCATTGCAAATGTTCATCCTCAAGGCGGGAGAAAACATCCGCAGCAGGATTATATAAAGATAGACACTACTAACATTCTCTTTATATGCGGTGGAGCTTTTGATGGACTTGAAAAGATAATAGAAACAAGGCTTTCAAAGAAGACTTTAGGTTTTGTAAAAAATTCGTCCGACACTGAAGATGCGGCTAAGAATACTGACTCTCTTCTTTCAAAAGTTGAAAGCCAAGATTTAATAAAATTTGGACTTATACCTGAATTTATAGGTAGGCTTCCTGTCGTTTCAACTCTAAAGCATTTGACCGTGTCCGACTTGGTTCATATTTTAACGGAACCTAAAAATGCTTTGATAAAGCAATATAAAAAGATGTTTCAGTTTGAAAATGTTGAATTAGAATTTGAAAGAGAAGCTTTGGAGAAAATAGCTCAAGAGGCTATAAAGAAAGGTTCAGGAGCAAGAGGCTTAAGATCCATAATAGAAGGAATTTTGCTTAATGCTATGTATGACATTCCAGGAGATTCCTCAGTTATAAAGTGTATAGTAACGGCTGATGCTGTTGCAAAGAATGAGAGTCCAAAATTTGTGTATAAAGACACAAAGGAGACTGCATGAGCAGCGAATTAGATAGATTTAACGAAAGTCTAAAAATTCCAGACACGCTTACTCTTCTTCCTGTTAGAGATATTATTTTATATCCTGCAATGGTTTTGCCGCTTGCCGTGGGCAGGGAAAGATCTGTGAGGGCATTGGAAGAGTCCATGTCCACAAACAGACTTATTTTTATTGTAACGCAAAAAAATGTTCAAGTTGAAGATCCGTCTCCTGATGATATATATGCTATTGGAGCTGTGTGCGAAGTTCTTCAGATATTAAAAATGCCGGACGGAACGTTGAAAGCTCTTGTAGAGGGAATATGCAGAGCGCAATGGACGGATTTTAAATTAAGCGACAAAGGATATATTGAAGTAGGCGTAAAGACTTTTGATGAAAAAGTTGAGAAAACGCCTGAGGCTGAAGCAATCATGAGGCGTGCAGTTTCTCTTTTTGAGCAGTATGTAAAACTAAATCCCAGAATGCCTATGGAAATTTCAGTTTCTGTAAGTAATATTTCTGATCCTGCAAGGCTTGCAGATACTATAGCGTCACATTTGGCTATTAAAAACAGCGATAAACAAATAGTTTTAGAGCTTGTAAATCCTATAGAGCGTTTAGAAAAAATAATACAGATATTAAATTCTGAAATAGAAATACTAAATATTGAAAGACGCATTCAAAACAGGGTCAGGAATCAGATAGAAAAGACTCAGAAAGAATATTATCTAACTGAGCAGATGAAAGCCATTCAGAAAGAACTTAAACAAAAAGATGACGTTCAAAAAGATGTTGACGAGCTTAAAGAGGAGTTAAACAAGGCAAAGATGCCTCAAGCAGCTAGAGATGCTGCAGAAAAAGAAATGGCAAGACTTGAAAAGATGATGCCTATGTCTCCAGAAGCCACAGTTATAAGAACATACATTGAATGGATTTTGGACTTGCCTTGGGAAACCTCTACAGCCGATAATTTAGATCTAAAAAGAGCAAAAGAAGTTTTGGATCAAGATCATTACGGACTTGAAAAAGTTAAAGACAGAGTTTTAGAATATCTTGCCGTTTTATCCAGAGTGAAAAAAATTAAAGGACCAGTACTTTGTTTTATTGGACCTCCAGGCGTAGGCAAAACATCAATAGCAAAGTCTGTTGCAAGAAGCTTGGGCAGAAACTTTGTAAGAATTTCTATGGGCGGAGTTAGAGACGAAGCTGAAATAAGGGGACATAGACGTACGTATATAGGTTCTATGCCGGGAAAGATTATACAATCAATGAAAAAAGCAGGATCAAACAATCCTGTATTTATTCTTGACGAAATAGACAAAATGGGTTCCGACTGGCGAGGCGATCCGTCTGCTGCTTTGCTTGAAGTGTTGGATCCAGAGCAGAATTATGCTTTTGGCGACCATTACCTTGATGTTGATTTTGATTTGTCAAATGTTATGTTTATAACCACTGCAAATTCTCTAAGCACTATTCCTAACACATTGTTAGACAGACTGGAGCTTATAAGATTTTCTGGATATACAGATGAAGAAAAACTCCATATAGCTAAAGATTTTATAATACCCAGACAATTAAAAGATCATGGATTAACCTCTGAAGAACTTATCTTGGCAGAAAATGCTCTTGAAGCAGTTATAAAAAATTATACGCATGAAGCAGGTGTTCGCAATTTAACAAGAGAAATTGCAAATCTTTGCAGAAAAGTTGCTAAAGAACTAGAGTTTGATAATAATTTAAAGTCTATAACTATTATGCCTGAAAATTTGGATAAATATTTGGGTATTGCTCATTATGAAAGAGAAAAAATCGCAGAAAACGATATAGGCGTTGTTACTGGTCTTGCGTGGACCGAGGTTGGCGGTGAAACTCTTACCATAGAAGTAAACAAAATGAAAGGTAAGGGGTCTTTGGTTTTGACGGGCAAACTTGGCGATGTTATGAAAGAATCCGCACAAGCAGCTTTGTCTTACGTCAGAGCATCCTCTTTAAAACTTGGTATAGACGAAAAGATATTCTCAAGTACAGACTTCCATGTGCACGTTCCAGAAGGCGCTGTTCCAAAAGATGGTCCAAGCGCTGGAATTGCGTTAGCTACGGCTCTCGCCTCTGTGTGTATGGATAAGCCTGTAAAGAAGCAAATAGCAATGACTGGAGAAGTAACACTTAGGGGAAGAGTCCTTGGCATAGGCGGACTTAAAGAAAAAGTTCTTGCTGCTTACCGCGAAGGCATAAGTACAGTGTTGTTTCCAGACAGCAATAAAAAAGATTTAGTTGATATTCCTGAGGAAGTTAGAAATAAAATTAAGATGATTCCTGTTCCTCATATGGACGAAGTTATATCTTTAGCCATAGAAAAATCTCCTGAAAATAAAAATAAAGGGAAGAGTTCCAAAAAACAAAAGAAAGGAGCAGGCAAAAAATGAAAAAACATTATCTTTTAACTCCGGGTCCTACGCCGATTCCTCCGGAAGTCGCCTTAAAAGAAGCGTTGCCTATACTCCACCACAGAACAAGTGAGTTTGCAGCGATTTATAAGGATGTTGCTGAAGGATTAAAGTATGTTTTTCAAACAGAAAATGAGGTTTATACTGTTGCTTCTTCAGGTACGGGTGCAATGGAAATTGCTGTAACAAATCTTTTAAGTTCTGGCGATGAAGTTATAGTAGCAAGTTGTGGAAACTTTGGAGATAGATGGATAAAAATAGCAGAAGGGTATGGGGCAAAAGTTATATCTGTTTCGGTAGAATGGGGGAAAGTAGTTAAGCCTGCAGAGATAGAAAAAGCTTTAAAGGCAAATCCAAATATTAAAGCTGTATATACTACATTTACAGAAACTTCCACAGGTGTCGTAAATGATATTAAAGCTATAGGTGAGATAGTTTCAAAAACCAATGCGGTTTTAGTTGTTGACACTGTTTCTGGTCTTGCAGGACAGGAATTTAGAACCGATGATTGGAAAGTAGATGTAGTGGTATCAGGTTCTCAAAAAGGATTTATGCTTGCCCCGGGACTTGCGTTTATAACATTAAGCGATAAAGCTTGGAAGCTGACAGAATCTTCAAAAATTCCAAAATTTTATTTTGATATTAAAAAATATAAAAAATCATATGGAAGCAACAAAACGCCTTTTACTCCTCCAGTAACTCTTATTGTTGCTCTTCAAGAGTCTCTAAGGCTTATTAAGGAAAAAGGTTTGGAAAATATGTGGAATGATTACAAACTTCTCGCAAAAGCGGCAAGAGCTGGTATGAAAGCTTTGGGTCTTAAGCTTTTCGGCGAAGTTCCGTGCAATGTTGTCACAAGCGCTTGCGTTCCTGCTGAAATTGGCGATAAGATAGTTAAGACTTTAAGAGAAAAATACGGTGTGTCAATAGCAGGAGGACAGGGCGATTTAAAAGGGAAAATTATAAGATTTGCGCACATGGGTTACATAGGAAAAGCCGATTTGCTTGTAGGGTTTGCATGTCTTGAAATGGTTCTTACTGAACTTGGTGTAAATATTGAAAAGGGCAAGGCTGTAGCTGCTGCTGAAGAGGAGTTGTTATTAGAGAGACCCTAGAGCTATTATTTTGATATTTGAAACTGCAAAAAATCCAAAAAAAGGGGCAGGCAAAATGTACAATATTTTAATGACCTACGATAATACCGAAGGACTTGACGCATTGCTTTCAAATAAAGAATTCAAAGTAGATATACATAACAAACCTTCTCAAGAAGAATTGAAAGAACTTATAAAAGACTACAACGGACTTCTTATACGTTCAGAAGTAAAAGTTACCTCCGATATTATAGACGTTGCAGGAAAACTGAAATTTATCGGCAGAGCAGGGACAGGCGTTGACAATGTTGATAAAGAAGCGGCGACAAAGAAAGGCATAATAGTTGCCAATGTCCCGGGAGGAAACACCATATCTGCAGCTGAGCATACGATAGGTCTTATGTTTTCTCTTGCCAGACACATTCCTGAAAGCTACAAATCTTTAAAAAATAGAAAATGGGATCGCAAAAATTTTGTAGGAACCGAGCTTTTTGGTAAAACTTTAGGTTTGATAGGTCTTGGAAGAATAGGTTCTGAAGTTGCTAAAAGACTTAATACTTTTGGTATGAAAGTTATAGCTTATGATCCATTTGCAAATCAAGAAGCAGCAAAAAACAACAACATAGAATTAAAAAGTATAGATGAAGTTTTTGCTCAAGCCGATTATATTTCAATTCACTCGCCACTTAACGATTCTACGAGAGGCATGATAAATGCTGACGTCATAAAGAAAATGAAAGATGGCGTTAGAATTATCAATTGCGCTAGAGGTCCAATAGTTAACGAAAAAGATTTGTCGGATGCAATTAAGTCTGGTAAAGTAGCGGGAGCTGCTATAGACGTATTTGCCAAAGAACCTCCAGAAGACTGGACTCTTATAGATACCGATAAAGTGGTTGTAACGCCTCATCTTGCAGCGTCCACCGATGAAGCTCAAGTTAGAATTGCCAAAGAAATAGGCGAGGTTCTTGTAGATTTTTTTACAAAAGGAATCGTAAGAAACGCTGTCAACGCAAAAAAGTAAATCTAAAAAATCTAATTTATTATACTGCCTGGCTTTTGCCGGGCAGTTATGATATTGTCTAATAATAAACGGTTGCGCTTTATACTTTTAATTTATCGGATAGATAAAAAAGGGTAGCCTAAATAATATTCTCAGGAACAAATTTAAAATATTTAACAAAGTTAATATATCGCCCTACATTCCTTTGGAAATTAGATGATGAGAAATAATATGATAAAAGTTTGTTATATCATCACTAAACTTGAACTTGGCGGAGCTCAAAAAGTAGCCTTGCATGTTGCAAAAAATATTGACAAAAATATTTTTGACAGTTTTATTATTGCAGGCGAGGGCGGAATATTAGACCATGAAGCCGTAAAAGAAGCGAGATTGTATCATATAAAGGATCTTGTCAGAGAAGTTTCTCCATTAAGAGATTTAAAAGCTCTTTTTAAAATTTACTCCATATTGAAGAAAGAAAAACCCAATATAGTTCACACACATTCGTCAAAGGCTGGGATTACAGGAAGGATAGCCGCTAAGCTGGCAGGGGTAAAAGTTATAGTTCATACGATCCACGGGTACGGCTTTAATGAAACGCAGAAATGGTTTGTTAAAAAATTTTACGTTTTTCTTGAAAAATTTTGTGCTTTGCTTTCAGACAAATTAATTGTTGTAACTAAAGAAGATATAAAAAAGGGACAGCATTATAAAATTGCCAAAGGAAATAAATTCATTCTTATACGAGCAGGTATAGATACGGTACTTTATAAAAATTTTGTTCTACAGCCTAATTTTAAAAAAACATTAGGGATAGATAATAATTTAAGAGTTATTACTACAATAGGACCTTTTAAACCGCAAAAAAATATTAAAGATTTTATCAAAACTGCTTCTTTAATAACTTCAAGACTTAAAAACGTTATATTTTTAATAGTTGGAGATGGCGAACAAAGAAAAGAACTTGAAGTTTTGAGAGATAGTTTAAATTTAAAAAATAAAATTTTTATGCTTGGCTGGAGAACAGATATTGCAGAAATCCTCAAAGCAAGCGATATTTTTGTATTGACATCGCTTTGGGAAGGCCTGCCATGTACTATTGTTGAGGCTATGTGCTGCTCTAAACCAGTTGTGGCAAATGCTGTGGATGGAGTAAAAGAAATAGTTGTTAACGGTGAAACTGGCTTTTTAATAGAACCCAATAATTATGCAAAAACTGCTGAAAAAATTATGTATTTACTAAATGATGAGACAGCTTTAAAAAACATAAGTGCAAAAGCTTGTGCTTCTATAGATCAAGAATACGATATAAACCACAATCTCAAACAACACGAAAAATTATACCTAAAACTAAGCTGATAGTTTTTTAACTTAAACATTACAACTATTTGATTGACTATGCAAAAATGTACTGCCCTAAATTTTATACCCGAGCATATTGATTAGGTTGCCCCAGCAAAAAAGCTTTATTTAAACTTCTCTAACACCTCATAAAACTTTAACATCTTCCTTACTTTGCTTAAATTCACATTTTTTTTGCAAATCAAAATTAAATTATATTGTTTCCTTAGTATAATAATTTTTACTTATACTTATCTATTTATATGATAGTCAAAAAAGGGGATATTTTTTGATGTACTTAACTTTTTCTAATTTTTTTGTTTAAAAGGATAATTATGTCCAAAAATAAATTAAGTATTTTTAAAGTTTTTGTATATATTTTAGTGACAATAAATTTTATATTGGGATTGTTCTTGTTCTACGTCTGCCATTACATGGTAGATGAGAACTACCAAAAAATGTGTCTTCAATATAAACACTTAGAGGAAGAACTTCTGCAGCAAATTGAAAACTTAAGAGGGCAAACTTATAGTGAAGTCACTGTAGTTAAAGAACAATTAAAAGATGTGAAGGAATATATAAAAGAAGATTCTGAAAGCAAAGGTGAATTTATTACGAACGTAATAGCTTATCTTTCCAAAATTGATTCTGACTATAAAAATACATCCCAAAACCAGAGGAAGAATTTTGAGACTAAAAAAAGACTTAAAAGACTTGAAGAAGTATTAAAGAAGAAGAAGAAAGAAAAGCCTAAAACAAGCATTTATACAGTATTGATACTTTAAAGGAGTATTTTTTAAATAATGAAAAGGTTAGCTATAGTTTATATACATATTTTTATATTTCTCTTAATTTCGTCATCTTCCTTACTTGCTTCTTATAAAGATTTTTTTGCGTCTTATAAGATTGGAGAAGTAATAAATATACAGAATCCAAAAAAAATACCCCATATAAAGAAACTTAGAGAAGTATATATAACAAACAGAGACGTATACGGTATAATAGAACCATCTCTGGATGATAAAATGGGCGAGCCTTGTATCGTATACTTTAATCTAATGCGTTACTCAGAGATAGCTTACAAGAAAGAGCTAGAAAAGTATTATACCCTAAAAGAAGCTTTATTGAATTTAATGCAATCGTCTAGTTACTCCGGGAAAATTTTAGCTAATGTTATAAGAAGCGGAGTAATCAACAGCAACAGAGATTATGTATATTGTAAGCTAGATAGATGTCAGTTGGAGAAAAGTATCTCTAGAAATTATAATGATAACCATATGAGATTACAATATACTCAAGTAGATGATGTTGTATTGTTTAGAAAAAATGTCTGGGTAAATACCTTTTTTAGACATATAGATATAGAAGGCGACAACAATGATACAGTCAACGACAAAAAAAGAGGCACAATATTAGGATATGATCATTCATTATATACGAGATTATATGTCAAAGCAGATGAGCAGAATATAGATGAAAGTGGGGAATCTGCAAAAATTAAAAGCATGTCTTTGGGGATGTATGGGAATATACCAGTAAGAGCTAACATTAAATGTCTAGTTGAGGTAGGCTTTGGTAAGTATGAGACAAAAAGAAACTTATCTCCAATAGAAAAGGCATTTAGAAAAGACATTCTTGATGAAAATGTGCCAGATATTACTAAAGCGAATTTTACGTGTACGACAATCAATGCCGATATAGAAATTTCCAAAAATACTCCATTAAAATCTCTTATCTTAAAGCCTTTCGCAGGGCTTAGTATTAGTAGCAATTTTATCCCTCGTTCAAAGAAAATTCTACAACTTTATTAACTATGAATGTTTATAGCGGAATATATTGGCGTTCACTGGCAAGGATAGGTATTGGTGTGCAAAAAGATTATAAAAAGTTGAGCATAAGCTCTAAAATTTTCTCAGAAATACTCTTGACACCTTTATCGCCAGAGATAACTTACACGTACGATTTCTCAACAATCTTTAAATCTAAAGGCGCATCCGAAGAGATCTTTAAACCAGGAGCTTCATTATATTTAGATTATAAGGTGTGCGAGAGATTTTCTGTATCTGGAAATATTGAAGTATGTAAGGGAGGTGATTTTTATCTGAATGGAGGCGTAGTATATTCTTTTGGTAAGATTATAAGTACTAAAGAAAAAACGGCGTTTAGTAAAAGAATTTTTGTAGTTACAAAGGAGAATTAAAAATGAAAAAAAGTTTTTATTTAGTTGCACTTTTATGTTTACTCGGAAATGTGGGTTATGCATTTGACGTAACAAAGATTGCTGAGGTTCTTAAGCAAAGTTCTATTAGCACCGAGAAACAAACAGCATGGCAAGTGATTCTTGATGCCGAGGTTGGAAAAATGACTATTAAAACTCCGAAAGTCATACGTAATATTGATGAAATTAAACAAGAGCAGTTCAATTTACAGGGTGATACTAGCCCAGATACTCTCAACGTCTTAAAAATGCTAAAAGATGAAGAGAATGACTACAATAGAAAAGCCCTATCATTTGCTGGTTTCCAGAGGGCATTAGCGAATGTTTATAGACACAACCTGAAACCTGACGCAATTATATCAATGTTTGTTAAAGTATTCTACGAAGGATAAATGGATTCCTTAAAAAGGAAAAATTTGAGAGCAAGCACAAGAAACCTTTTTGTGCTTGCTCTTTCTATTTAGCCTATAAAAACCTTTCCAAAAAAACCTAAAATAATATACCTAGTTAATATGTAATCCAAAGAAGAACTTTTTTAAAATAACTCTTCACAGATGGCAACCTTAAATTTAGTTACATAAAAAAGTCTCTTTTAGCCAAAAATTACTAAGTTGAGTCTTTTCACTCACAAAATCTTTCTATCTGTACCTGGTAAACTCAGGAGAGACCATTCTTGCAATGAGTGCTTGTTGGTAAAGGAAGTTAAAGTAAATTGTTAAGTTTAGAGCTTTTTTAGTGTTATAGTGTTATGAGGTTGCAGGTAAAAGAACTGTTTCGTCTGTGCCTTACTAATATGTCTTTACTTGGGGTGGGGGCACCTAAACTTAGCGCCTACATAATTATAATATTTTACATAAATTTTACAAAATAAAATTTAAAATTGGCAAATGATAATTATAATTAATACAACATCTATAAACTTAGTTTAGATGTTTAAAAAACAAAATATTTTTTATTAAAAAAGGAGAAAAAATGAAATTAAAAGTATTAGTAGTTTTAATTAGTGCAGTTGTTTTTTCAAATGTTGTAGAAGCAAAGTATTATAAACTTAAACCAGAATTAGATATAGAGAAGTTAGAAGCTGATATGTTTATTAAAAAAAATGATTACAGAATGAAAGCGGCTAAAGATGATGAGTCTGCCCCTACTGCATTAGTTGATTGGCAATATGCTGCTGGTGTTTATGTAAAAGCTCTTAAGGATATTAGAAATTTTAGAATTTTGTATTCAAGAGTTAGAAGAGCTTTAAAATCAGGCGCACCAACTGTGGACGAATTAAAACAAAAGTTAATAAATGACTATCTTATTGATAGTGATGTATCAGATGATACTGAAGGGCGTGTAAATTTATAGAAATAAAAAATAATTAAAATGAAAAGTATACTAATAAGTTTTTTATTTATACTTATATACTGTTCTTTTCTGAACACACAAGTTGTGTTTGGAAGCCAAGATCAATTTGTCGATCTTAATGTCGCTACGCTGAATGTGATAGAAATAATTTTTCAGAAGAGCATGAGCGACTCTTTATTAGAAGAGATACCGGAACAGATTTATTCGTCTATAGAAGGATATTTTGACAGAATGGAATTCAGGCTTAGATGTAGAGATGGAATAGTATCTAACTATTTTACAAAAGGTAGGGGTGCGGTATTATCAGATTTCGTAATAAACCCAAATGAAAGTTTACATATTTGTGTCCCGAGGGATGGGATAATATTTAAAAATAATACTGCTTTTAATTTAGGAGGAGTAGCTTATTTAGGTGGTAATACTACTCTAGAGTTCATGAATGCTTGTTCAGAAACAGTTTTCAAAGGAAACACTGCGGTAGGAATAAGTAATTCAATACATATGTTAGATCTAACAAACATAATATTTTCTATAGAAGAAGGGTCAAAGGTGCAAATGTATGATGCACTTTCAGATGAAATATCAAATAGTGATACTAGCGCCGCTACATTAGAAGTGAAAGGTCTAGGAGAATTTAATCTAAGAAAAACAAGTATAATAAAGGGAACAAACTTAAAGTTAGACGCACTATTTAAGTTAAAAGAAGGAGCGAACTTAGCAGGAAAAAGTATAGAAAATAAACGCATGTTTAGTACAATAGATGGAGAAGTAAACACGGTGGAAGTAGAAAGTTTTAAGAATGATGGAAAAATAGAGATGGAAGTATGGAGAGAGGGTGATAACGATAGTATAAAAACGAAAGATGTAGAAATAGAAGAAAACAGTGTATTAAAAATAGTGGCGAACTCTAGAAGATTTGATAAAAGAACATATAAAATGCTAGAATATACTGGTGATTGTTCAGGAAAGTTTAAGTATGTAGAGATGGATGAGAGTTTTGGAAAGGTAAAGAGTGTAAATTATGAGCATAATGGAATATTTGTAACATTGGAAGGGAAAGGGATAGGAACGAAGTTTAGAAATATGAAAGATTTAACAAGGAATCAAAAGTCATTAGCAATAGCTTATGATAATATATCAAAAACAAGTACAGGAGAGATGGATAAGATAATAGAAAAGATAGACTTGTTGAGCATATATAATCAAGAAGCCACAAAGAAATTATTTACAGAAACGAGTGGATATTTTTTGGCGAATATGATAAGAAATGGAACAAGAGATGAAGGGAAGAGGTTGATAGATGAAAGGATGGAAGAAAGGGAACAGAATAAAAACCCAGAAGTGTGGGGAAAAGCAGAATGGAATTATGTAGAAAACAAAGAAGATGAAAAAAAAGAAGGGGACTGTATAGATAGGAATATAACAGGGATTATAGGATATGATAAGGTAATAAAGAAAGATAAATATGATGATAAATTTATGTTGTTGGGCGGATTTGTAAAAATTAGTGAACATAATGTAAAGCAAGGAAAAAACAACGAAGGAAAGTTAGTAAAAAGCGGAATAGGATTTATAGGAAAGGTAGAAGGAAAGAAGAGAGAAATAAGGGCAATAGTAGATGGAAGTTACGATATATATGATACAAAAAGATGTGTAAGATTTGAAGCGTATAATAGGGGAGAATTTGAGGAAGTGGAGGAAGTAAATAGGATAGAAGGGAAATTTAGAGGGAGCGATAAAGTTAAGAACAAAGAAGAATATAATAGTTAGACCATATATAGGAATGGAAGCAAGAGTAAATAATTATGACAAGATAAAAGAAGATGGAGCAGGGTATGGTTTAGTAGTAGAAGGAAATAGTTATACAAGAGTGTTGGGTAGATTAGGTATAGGAGTAAGGCAGGAGAAAGAATGGTATGGTTGGAATGTAAAAGGGGAGTATAAATTACTGTTGAGCAAGGAAGTTCCAACAATAAAAGCAGGATTTGACGGTAGTAATGAAAAATTTGAAGTAGTAGGAAACGAAGAAGGGCGGCAAGTGTTGGGAGTAGGAGGCGGAGTAAGTTGTAAGATAATGGATAGAGTAGAATGTTTTGCGAATACGAACTATCATATAGGGTACAAGTATAAAGCTATGCAAGCTAATATAGGCATAAGTTATAAAATTGGAACTCTAACTCCTACTTTTGTTAAAAGATCAATTAAGATGAAAAAAGAACTTAACAAATATATTTATGAAGGTTTGTTTGATAAAATAAAACAATATAAAAAAAAGATATAAAATTTGTATAAAAGAATGATAACTAAAATAAAGAGAGCTATTATGAAAAATGTAGTGTTGGTTTTAATTTTTTTCTTATTATTACTATCAAATTACTATCAAATCCTGTTCTAATAATGGCTGAAGATGTGCCTACTTCATTTTCTAAGGAAGATATAAAAGAATTTATCGCAATTATGAACGAACTTGAAAGCTCGGCACAGAAGGCACAAGCAGAGGCAGAAAGAGCAGCGTTAGAAAAGAGAAAACAAGAAGAAATAGCAAGGATAGAAATAGGAGCGGCAAAACTAAAGGTGCAAGAGGCAGTTGATAATCTAGCTCTAAAAAAGAGGAAGCAGGAAGAGCTTACAAGGGCAGCACTAGAAGTTGAGAGAACAAGAGCTAGAGCAGAAGCAGATAGAGTAGCGCTAGAAAAGAGGAAACAAGAGGAAATAGTAAGAACGGAAATAGAAGCTGCGAAAGCAAGAGCAAGAGAAATTTCGGAAGCTGATAGACTGAGAACAAGGGAAACGGCGGAAAGATTAGCCGAGGAGAAGAGGAAGCAAAAAGAGCTTACAAGGGCAGCACTAGAAGTTGAGAGAACAAGAGCTAGAGCAGAAGCAGATAGAATAGCGCTAGAAAAGAGAAAGCAAGAAGAAATATCAAGGATGGAAATAGAAGCGGCAAAAGCAAGGGCAAGGAAAGAGGCAGAAGCTCAGAAAGCCAGAGCAGAAGCTGAACAAGCAAAGATAGAGATTGAAAAAACGAAGAAAGAAATAGAAGACGCAAAGAAGAAACAAAGAGAAGAGGAAGAAAGAGCAAGAAGAGAAGCAGAAAGATTGAAAGCAGAAGCAGAGAAATCTAGAAAATTAAGAGAAGAAGTTGAGAAAGCCAAAAGGGAAGTGGAAAAGCTCAAAAAAGATGCAGAAAAATTAAAAGCAGAGGCAGAAAAGGCAGAGGAAGAAGGTCAAGTGTTATATTTAGGAGTAGAAGTTAAGTAAAAGTTAATAAGTACTTAATAAGGAAACTAAAATTTTTAAGTAATAGTGCTATGATTAGGAATAAAAAATAATGACTAAGAAACAGAAAAATGTGTTTCCATATATCTTAGTATCTGTGTTAATCCATATACTAATTTTTTCTTTAGTTTTATATGAAGGGAATAAAAATAAAAAGTTGCCTGAGTTGATAGAAGTATCATTTGATTCCCCAACTCCTTTACCAGAGCCCGAGCCTGTAAAACCGGAACCGCCGAAGAAGCAAATTTTGAAATCAGAAAAAAAGAAGAAGGTTGTTTCTGATGAAGAGAGCAATATAAAAGTTAACGATGATAATGATGATGCTATACAGCCTGAAGAGATTTAAAAATTGACGCTGAGATTTTTAAGTTCCCTCAATATGCAAAAAGCATACAGAAAAAAATAGCTGATGCATGGAAACATGATAAATGGAATAACTTAAGAGTTGAAGTATTCTTTAGAATACATAGAGATGGGCCAGTTTCAGGTGTGAGAATAAAGAAATCTTCAGGGAATGCAGGTTTTGACGAGAATGGAGTAAAAACAATTAAAGCTGCAGTGCCATTTGACAAACTTCCTGAAAGGTTCACAAGCAACACATTAAGATTTATTTTTGTATTTCAAAAAGGTAAAGTATAAAGAATTGTAGTGTAAAAACGGACAAAAAAAAGGAGAATATAAAATGTTTGAAGGAAAAAGTTTAATTGAAATATTAAATATGGGAGGCTGGGTCTTATATGTTCTACTAGGACTATCAATATCGTCTCTTACCGTAATTTGTTATAAATTTGTTGAATTCTGGCAAAAATCTAAAGTTAAGAGGGTAGACTTTTTACCTGTTCTTTTTGAAAAGATAAAAAATGATAGCTTGGAAAAAGCTATAGAATATTGTGAGTCTGTCAATACGCCGATGGCAGCTGTTTCAAAAGCTGGAATAATTGCTTTTAAATCAGGTGAAAATTTAGGTGAATTTATGGACAGAGAAATAATGATTCAAACTGTGGAATTAGAGAAATATATAACAATATTGGGAACAGTAGGAAATATAGCGGTGTATATAGGGCTGTTTGGAACAGTATTGGGTATTATATCAGCGTTTCATGATATGTCTGCTATAGGAGCAGGAGGAATTACCGTTGTTATAGGAGGTGTTTCAGAAGCTTTGATCGCAACAGCAACAGGATTGTTTGTTGCAATACCTGCGTCAACAGCGTACAACTTTTTTGTAAAGAAAATAGATAAATTTATAGTTGGTATGGAGTATTGCTCGTCCGCAATAGAGGATAAGTTTAATTTAAATTATTTTCACAAGGGAAAGAAATAGATGAAAGCAAAAACAAACAAAAGCACGGTAAAATCAGAGATAAACATAGCTCCATTTACTGACGTTGTTTTGGTTCTTTTGATTATTTTTATGATAGCAACACCAGCATTAATGCAGCCAGAAATACAAGTTAATTTGCCAAAAGCAGAGTCAGCAGATAGTGGTAATACGTCAACAAGTATAGAAGCTTTAATATCGCAAGATGGAAAAGTAGCTATAGATGGTAAAGTGATAGATTTATCAGATGTAGAAAGAGTTATAAGGGAATTACTTGCAGAAGACCCAACTAAATCAATTGTAATAAAAGGGGATGTAAAAGTAAATTACGATCACGTAATGCAGTTTATGGATAAAGCAAAAAAAGCTGGTGCAACAAAATTTGCTCTTGCTGTTGAGACTAAATAACTTATTTGCAAATCAAACTAGATTATTCACGCCTTAGATTTAAAAAAATATAAATAATCTGATGCAATTTTGTATAATATAATAACCGTAATCATAGGGTTAGGAAAAATTTTTGAATTATTTTATTGAAACAATCGGCTGTCAGATGAATATGTGCGAGTCTGATAAACTAGGACTCGCGCTTTCAACTTACGGAGCTTCAAAAGTAAATATTTTGCAGGAAGCGAATATAGTAATACTCAACACATGTTCTGTTAGAGCGCAGTCCGAGCAGAAAGCGTTTTCTTTTTTAGGAAGAGCGGAAGAGTTTAAACAAGACAATCCAAACACTAAAATAGTTGTTATAGGCTGCATGGCGGAAAGAATAGGTTCTAAAATTAAACGACGTTTTAAAAGTGTTGATTTGATAGTAGGAAGTAAGGATATAGATAATGCAGCCTTAAAAATTGCAGATTTGTGCAATTTGTATGACTCTTCTTTTAATAAAATTGAAGATTCTCAAAATATTGTAAGATATGTGACAATTATGAGGGGTTGCGATAATTACTGCTCTTATTGTGTTGTGCCGTTTGTTAGAGGCAGAGAAACAAGTCTTAATGCTTTAGATATATTAAAAGAAAGCTCTTTGTTAGTAAAAAACGGCGTTAAGGAAATAATGCTTTTAGGGCAGAACGTAAATTCTTATAGATACAAAGACTTTAATTTTACTTCACTGGTAAAAAATCTTGCGACTATCAACGGTCTTGAGCGTATAAGATTTATGACTAACCATCCAAAAGACTTAAGCGACGAACTTATAGAAATGATGGCAACAGAGTCTAAAGTTTGTTCTCATATTCATTTGCCAATGCAGTCTGCTTCAAATAAGATTCTTAAAGCTATGAACAGAAAGTATAGTTACGAGCATTATATTGACTTGGTCAAAAAATTAAGAATAGCAGTACCCGACATAAGCATAACAACTGATATCATAGTGGGTTTTCCAGGGGAAACAAAAGAGGATTTTGAAGAAACTTTTAAAGCCGTTAAGGAAATAAGATTTGGCGGATTATATGTTTTTAGATATTCGCCTCGCCCCAATACAAAAGCCGCAAATATGCCTGACAATGTTCCTTTAGAAGAAAAAAAGAGACGCCATAGACTTATACTTGAAGAATCTAATAAAATTTCTATTGAAATAGTTGCTTCAATGGTTGGCAGCGTTCAACAGGTTTTAGCCGAGAAGATAGAAAATGGCGTTATAGAAGCAAGAACAAGAGGCGGACGCAAGGTTTTTGTAAAAGGCAGCAGCGAAAAAGATTTAGGCAGACATTTAAATGTAAGTATAAAAGAAGCTAAAATAAATTCTTTATTTGGCAATATTATATGAACAAGTTTATAATTTGGTCTGTGCTGATTCTGGCGGTATTTTTTCTGGTAAATGTTGAATATAAAGTAGGATTGCTGGATAAAAAATACTATGATGAGTACATAAACGAATACTCAAACAAGTTTGGGGTAGATGCCCTGCTTGTTAGGTCAGTTATAAAGAAAGAATCTAACTTAAACCCAGAAGCAGTTTCTAATAAAGGTGCTGTAGGGTTAATGCAGATTATGCCTAAAACGGCGCGAGAGATAGCTACACAGCTAAACATCTCCGATTATTCTTCGGATAAGCTAAAAGACCCCAAAATAAATATAATGTTTGGAGCATATTACCTAAGAAATCTATTAGATTATTACAATAATAATCTAATATTGACTTTGGCGGCGTATAATGCGGGGATCGGCAACGTTGACATATGGCGTAGAGAAATTCCAGACTTAGCTATAAATGCAGCAAAGATACCTTTTAACGAAACAAAAAACTATGTAAAATCTATAATGTTTATTTATAAAATTCATAAATTCATATCTCAAATAAAACTCTAGGTTAATCTCAATGAGAAAAACATCTTCCGAGAAGTTGACGCCGTTAATGAGACAGTATTACAGTATTAAAAACAAATATCCGGATGTGATTTTGTTTTTCAGGCTTGGCGATTTTTATGAAATGTTCGGTGAAGACGCTGTACAGGCTGCTCCTGTTTTGGATGTTGTGTTGACCAATAGAGCTGGCACGCCGATGTGCGGTGTTCCCTATCATTCTGTGACTCCTTATATAAGAAAACTTATAACAACAGGATTAAAGGTTGCTGTGTGTGAGCAGCTTGAAGAGTCAGGCATTTCTAAAGGTATAGTGAAACGAGGGGTTACAAAAGTTATAACGCCCGGAACGATCTTAGAAGATACTCTTTTAGAGTCAAAAGAAAATAATTTCTTAATGTCTATTGTTTTTGACGAATACGCAATGTCTGTGGCACTTGCAGCAGCCGATATTTCAACAGGAGAATTTTTTGCTTCGGAGACTTCTTTAAAATTTCTTGACGCTGAAATTTCAAAATATAACCCGGGTGAGCTGGTTATATCTTCAAGCACTGCAAAAAATAAAAGAATTCAAGATTTTGCAGCAAGTGTTAAAACTCCTATTTCATATGTGAATGATTGTTTCTTTGATTTTGAAAACTCAAAGAAAATAATAATAGAACATTTCGGCGAAGACTCATTCAAGGAATTAGGATTAAATCAAAAAGAAATTGTCCGTGCTTGCGGCGCTTTGGTTTCTTACATAAAAGAAATGCAGCCGCAAAGCGCTGGAATTTTTTCAAATATAAAGTACATAAATAATTCGGATTTTATGTACTTAGATGCGGTTGCTATAAAAAATCTTGAGCTGCTTACCTCTTTGGCAAGCGGCAAATTTGAAAATTCTTTGCTGTCAGTAATAGATTCTACTAAAACACCAATGGGTGCAAGGACTATACGCAGATGGCTCACTAAACCATTGCTAGATGTGTCCAAGATAGAGAATAGACAAAATGCGGTGAATTTTTTTATAGAGGAATCGGAGCTAAGAAAGGATATTGCGGAGAAATTTAAATATGTTTCTGATATTGAAAGAATAATTGCAAGAATATCGTCTGGAACTGCAAATCCCAAAGATTTATCCGCTTTAAAAGATTCTTTAAAAGTTATAAATGACATCTCTAAAATTCTATCAGCAACGAAAAAGTTGACTTTTAATATTCCTGATAATATACGGATTATAGAAAAGATTTCTTCTTATATAGTTGACGAGCCTCCTGTATCTCTAAAAGATGGAAATGTAATAAGGAGCGGAGTTAATTCTGAACTTGATGAATTAAGAAAAATATCAACAGACGCTAAGGGATTTATATCCAATCTTGAGGCAAAGGAAAGAGAGTCTTCAGGAATCAATAATCTTAAAATAGGATATACTTCTGTCTTTGGCTATTATATAGAAGTAAGCAAATCTAATGTGGCTTTAGCTCCAAAACATTACGTTCGCAAACAGACAGTTGCTACTGGCGAGAGATATATAACGGACGAGTTAAAATCATTGGAAGAAAAGATACTTTCTTCTCAGGAAAAAATTCTAAGACTTGAAAGCGATATTTTTAACTCTTTAAGACAGGAACTTTCCCTATATACGTCAGATATTTTAAAGACATCGCAAATTATTTCAGAAATAGACGTGTTTTGTGGGTTTTCTTCAAACGCTTTAGAGTACAATTATGTCTGCCCAAAAATTTCAAACAGTAAAGAGCTTTCCATAAAAGATGGAAAACATCCAGTTGTTGAAAGAATATTAAAAACTGGCGATTTTACAGCAAACGACGTTTTTTTTAATGAACAATCAAGAATAATGATTCTTACAGGTCCAAATATGTCTGGTAAATCAACTTATCTTAGACAGATAGCTCTTATTGTGATAATGGCTCAGATAGGCTCTTTCGTTCCTGCGTCTGAAGCTGAAATAGGTATTGTTGACAGAATATTTACGCGCATAGGAGCTGGAGACAATCTTGCCGGCGGCGAGTCAACTTTTATGGTAGAAATGGCGGAAGCTGCCAATATTTTAAATCAATATACACAGAGAAGTCTTATAATCTTAGATGAAGTAGGCAGAGGCACCTCTACCTACGATGGAATGTCTATAGCATGGTCAATAATAGAATTTCTTGGTGACGCCAAAAGAAAGACAAATGATGGCGCCAAAGTTTTATTTGCAACGCATTACTTTGAACTTACGGCGCTTTCTGAAACTCTAAAAGGCGTTGTAAATTTCAGCGTTGATGTTAAAGAATGGAACGGAAATGTTATCTTTTTACATAAAATAATTGAAGGCAGTGCTGATAAGTCTTATGGAATACATGTGGCAAAAATTGCCGGGCTGCCTCATCAAGTGATAGAGAGAGCCTATAAGATTTTAAACAAACTTGAAACAGACTCTGCAGCTAAGTCAAAAGGTAATGATAACCAGATGGAGTTTTTATGTCAGGCTGAGCCTCAAGAACCTCAGATTTTAGTAGAATTAAGAAACGTTGATATAAATAACTTAAGCCCCATTGACGCTTTCAATTTACTTCGTCAATGGAAGGAAAAATACAGGTAAAATGCCGATAAATATTCTTTCTCAGGAAACCATTAATAAAATAGCTGCGGGGGAAGTTGTAGAACGACCTCTAAATGTCGTCAAAGAGCTTGTAGAAAATTCTTTAGACGCTTTTGCGTCTTCTGTAACCGTAGAGATAGAAAAAGCTGGTAAAAATCTTATAAGAGTTTCCGACAACGGTTGTGGCATGGATAAAAAGGATTTAGAGTTGTCTATATTAAGGCACGCCACAAGCAAAATAGAAAATTTTGAGGATTTATCCCACATACACACAATGGGGTTCAGAGGAGAGGCTCTGTCTTCCATAGCGGCTGTATCTAATTTTGATGTAAAAACAAGAAAAAAGGGAGAATCTTCGGGTTGGAAGCTTTCAAGTAACGGCGGTAAAAATGTAAGCGTTGTTCCATGTTCAGGTTCAGAAGGAACAATAACCGAAGTCAGGGATTTGTTTTTTAACGTTCCAGCTAGACAAAAATTTTTGAAAAGCGATTCTACCGAGCGGTCTAGAATTATAAGTTCTTTTGAAGAAATTGCTCTCGCAAATCCAGAAATATCTTTTAAAATGTTTTCTGAAAATAAAACTGTTTTTTCAGCTTCTAAAACGAACAATAAACTTGAAAGAATTTCAGACATATTGGGTAAAGATTTTGCCAAAAACTTAAAGCGTGCAGAGGTAGAACACCCTAAAGTAGCGCTAGACATTTATTTTACTGGCAGAGATAACTCTCTTGCCAATAAAAAATATCAATATCTTTTTGTAAATTCTCGTCCAGTAAATTATCCTAAATGGCTTACACATTGCGTTTATCAAGCGTATAGAGAGTCTATTCCGCATGACATGCACCCCGGTATTCTAATTTACATTACAATTGATCCTTCAGAAATAGATGTAAATATACATCCGACAAAAAAAGAAGTAAAATTTGCCGATGAACAAAGTATGTACGATATTGTCTATAAAATTATAAAAAATACTCTTGTTTCGCATTCCTACCCTGAAATAAAAATAAATATTGAACCAAAAGAAGACGTGGCTTTAAAAACTCCATATACTCTAAATAATTTTACTCATCAACATAAAGAAAACTATTCTCTTAGAAAAGATGACAATGTTGTCGCTGAGCCAATATCAAAATATAATCCTAAAAATTATTCAATAGATAAGTACGCTAATGTTTTTGCCAGACAACAAGAGTTTTCTCCTGAGAGCTTTGATGAAAATATAAAAGTTTTGGGGCAAACTTTTGGCACTTATATTGTTGTTGAAAATAAAGATAACTTGTATATTTTTGATCAACACGCTGCAGCGGAAAGAGTAAGGTACGAAGCTTATCTTTCTCAGATAAAAACTCAATCTTTGAAAATGCAGCAGTTGCTTATTCCTGAAACTTTTGACATATCTCCCAGCGGAGCGGCAGTTCTCAAAGCAAATATTGCTTTGTTTAATGAGCTAGGGATAATTATTGAAGAGTTTGGTCATAATTCATTTAGAATTACCGCATATCCCGCACTGCTTGGCACCGTGGCAATTGAGCAAATAATTAAAACTATAGTTTCAGATATAGAAGACGACAAGAATGCTGAAATGAAGGAAAAAACGGATAAGATTATTCGTTGTGCCTGCAGGTCTAGTATAAAGGCAGGAGACAGTGTCTCTTTTATTGAAACTAAAAAAATGATAAGCGATCTTTTCAAATGTAACCATCCTTTTACTTGTCCCCACGGCAGACCTACAGCTTATAGAATTTCTTTAAACGAACTAGAGAAATTCTTTAAACGTAAATAAGCGGAAATTGAATATGAGAAACGCAATAATAGTTATCTCAGGACCTACTGCAAGCGGAAAAACAAAAAAAGCCGTTGAAATTTGCAAAGAAATAAACGGAGAAATAATCTCTTGCGATTCAAGGCAAGTTTATAAATATTTAGACATCGGAACAAATAAAGAAGGTATTTTTATACAAGACGGCATTCGTAAAATTGGCAGAATATGCCAGTTCTTGACGGACATTATAAATCCAAATGAAAATTATAATGCGATGGAATTTGTTAAAGATGCAGATTTAAAAATATCTGAAATTGTTAAGAATGGAAAAGTCCCTGTTATAGTAGGCGGTACGGGGTTATATATAAAAGCTTTGCTTTACGGTCTTGATGAGATGCCAAAAGCCGATGAGTCTGTGCGAAAAGAATTGAAAAGTAAAACTCAAGAGGAATTGTATGAGAGTCTTTTAAAGTTAGATCCTGCAGCGGCAGAGAAAAATAAAAGAAATCCTCAAAGATTGCTTAGAGCATTGGAAATTAACATGCTTTCAGGGAAAACTACGGGAGCGCTTATTAAGCCGAAAGCTCTAAGATATAATTTTAAGCATTATAGTCTTATAGTTGAAAACGATATTCTTTATGATAGAATTAATTCAAGATGTAAGCTGATGATAGAAAAAGGAATGATAGAAGAGACGGTCAAGATCTTAGATATGGGCTATGATAAAAATTGCCCTGCATTGAGCGGAATAGGTTATAAACACGTAATTCAATATCTTGATAAGAAAATTTCAAAAGAAGAATTGATAACGGCTTTTGCAAAAGACACAAGACATTACGCTAAGCGCCAAAAAACTTGGTTTAAAGCTCAGCCTGACGTTGAATTTGTATTAGATTAGGGTTTAAGCATGGAACATAAAACTCTTATAAAAAATGCAGGGAAAACTTCTTTTGGAACAATGCTTTCAAGAATTCTCGGATACATAAGAGACATGCTTGTCGCCTATTTTTTTGGAACGGGTGCGTTTGCCGACGCTTTTTATGCAGCTTTTAAAATACCCAACCTTTTTAGACGGATATTTGGTGAAGGTTCATTTTCAGCGGCTTTTGTGCCTGTGTTTAGCGAATATTTGCATACAAAAGATAAAAGCGAAACGCAAAAATTTTTGAATATTGTTTTTACGGCTTTGTTTATAACTCTTTTTGTGGTATCAATTTTGGGCGTATTTTTTGCTCCAGCACTTGCAAAGATAATAGCTTGGGGATTTACAAATGACCCTGAGAAAATGCAACTTACTATAGATCTTACGAGATTGATGTTTCCGTTTATTCTTTTTATTTGCCTTGCTGCTTTTCTACTTGCAATCCTCAATACTTTACATTCTTTCTTTATACCTGCGTTTGCGCCGTCAATGCTAAGTTTTTCTGAAATTTTTTATATGTTGGCGGTTGCTCCTGTTCTTGTTTCAGAAAGCCAGATTAAAGGTCTTGCTGTAAGCGTTATACTAGGCGGCGCATTGCACTTTTTTATTCAGTACCCCAAACTTAAAAGTTTAGGCTGGCATCTAAAATTTATGTTGGATTTAAAGCATCCCGGAATAAAGAAGATAGCTATTCTCATGTTGCCGTCTTTAGTCGGGTTGTCTGTGGATCAGATTAATGCTTTTGTAGATAATATTTGCGCAACATTAATTTCTTCTGGAGCCGTATCCGCTCTCTACTATTCTAATAGAGTTATGCAGCTTCCTCTTGCTATTTTTGGTTTGGCTTTTGCCGCCGTTTCTTTACCTGCTATGTCAAAAGCTTATGCTCAGAAGGATATGGCTGCTCTAAAAAATTCTCTCAATTATTCAGTTAGGTTTATAAACTTTGCTTTGCTTCCAGCAGCAGCAGGACTTATGACTGTAGGATTACCGATAATTAAGTTTTTATTTGAGCATGGAAGATTTTCATATGCTGGTTCTATTATGACTAACAATGCTTTATTTTATTATTCTTTAGGGCTTCCTGCTTACGCTGCGGCGAAAATTTTTGCTAACGCATTTTATTCGTTTCAAGATACTAAAACGCCTGTAAAAACAGCTATCTGGGCTATGATTTTGCATATTGTTCTATGCATGATCTTGATGCGTCCTATGGGTGTTGGCGGTCTTGCTCTTGCCACAGCTGTGTCTTCTTACTTTAATTTTATGCTACTTGCGATATATTTGAGGAAGCGTATAGGAAGATTTGGCTTGAGATTGATAATATTTTCTTCTTGCAAGTCATTCATTTCTTCAATAATTACCGCTATTGTAGCTTGGAATGCTTGCAAAGTATCCGACAACCTATTTATTTCAGTGCCTGCTGCTATAGTTTTGAGCTTAGCTGCCTTTGTTGTATCGTCATATATTTTGAGATCTGAAGAGCTTAAGACATTTAAAAATGCTTTTGTCAGATAAGAGAGCAAACATTTATGCCTGTATGTAAAAATAAAAGACTTGAACAGATTCCAAAACTTCCGGGCGTTTACATAATGCGTGACGGAATAGGAAATATAATCTATATCGGTAAGGCTAAAAGTCTTAAAGACAGACTGTCATCATATTTTAATGCAGACATAAATTCAAAATCGGCTGCTATTATAACAGCTATGCGCAAGATAGATTATATTTTATGTACTTCAGAAAGAGAATCGTTGATTGTTGAGAGACAATTGATAAATAAGATAAAACCATACTTTAATTCCATGTGGAAAGATGACAAGTCTTATCCTTACATAAAGTTTTCAGTAAGTGAAGATTTTCCACGTTTAACATTTACAAGAAAAAAAATTGCCGATGGTTCTTTGTATTTTGGACCGTATCCTCAACTTTCCTATATTAAAAAACTTGTCCGTTGGCTTATAAAATTTTTTAAAATTCGTCCGTGCAAATTAAATTTTACGCAATGCGAACTTCCTGAAGAAAAAAAGGTTAAATCTTGCATATACTACCACACGGGTATGTGTTATGCTCCGTGTATGGATAAGATTACTAAGGAAGAGTACAAAAATAAAATAAAAGATGTAGCGTTGTTTTTAAACGGAAAATTTAAGAAGCTGGAAGACGAGTGGCAAACACGCATGTTTAATTTAAGCAATAATATGCGTTACGAAGAAGCTAAAGAAGTAAGAGACAGGCTTTATGCTATTGAGAATATGTCCGAAAGAGTGATGATTAATGAAATTACTCAAGATGAGATAAACAAGTCTGTTCAAAGGGCGGACAGTATAAATGAATTGAAAAAAGTTTTAGGATTGAAAAATTCTCCTGCTGTTATAGAGGGTTTTGATAATTCAAACATACAAGGCACAAATGCTGTTGCCTCAATGGTTAGATTTCACAATGGTATCGCTGATAAAAAAAACTATAGACGTTTTAAAATAAAAACTGTAGAAGGCGCAGATGATTTTGCCACCATGCGAGAAGTTGTTTTTAGAAGATATTCGTCGTTAATTAGAAAAAATGAGAAACTGCCTGATTTAATTTTGATTGATGGAGGAAAAGGACAACTTAGAGCCGCTGTAAGCGCTTTGGAAGAGCTTCAGATTAACGTACCTATAATTTCTTTGGCGAAAAAAAATGAAGAAATATTTTTTCCTACTAAGGACAAAGCATTAGTTTTAAGCAAGCATTCCGAAGCTTTAAAACTCTTGCAATCGGTAAGGGACGAATCTCATAGGTTTGCGTTAAATTATCACAGGCATCTGAGAAAAAGAGAATTTTTCAGATAAATTGACTAAAAGGACGTAAATTTATATTTATGAAAAAGATATGAAAAAAATACCAAAAGATATTATTAAAAAGATGAAAAGTTATCCTGACTTTTACAAGAAAGTTTGGACTGTTTGTTTTGAAATACCTGCGGGTAAAACGTTGACATATAAGCAAATTGCGGAAAAAATAGGTTCACCCAAAGCTGCAAGAGCTGTAGGAACCGCATTGGCAAATAATCCTTTTGCTCCGCTAATTCCTTGCCACAGGATTATAAGAAGCGACGGTAAACTTGGAGAGTATTCTGCTTCAGGCGGCTTGAAGAAAAAGCAAGCAATGCTTAAATACGAGAAGGAAACAGGAAAAAATGCTTCGTTGGATTAAAGATAAGCCTAGAAACGCTGTTATGAACATGTCTATAGACGAAATGTTATTTAATGAATATAGTACCATTCCTGTTTTAAGAACTTATTACTGGGATAATTCTTATACAACTATAGGTTATTTTCAAAAAGCAAAGGATGTTGCTGCAAAGGACTTTGTAAGAAGATTTACTGGCGGTCTTACGGTAAATCATCAACATGACGTTTCATATTGTTTCATTGCTTCGTCAAAATATTGGGATGTTTATGACCAAAATGAGACTTATAAGAGATTATTCATTCATCTATAAAAAAAGCTTTGGGAGAATGCGGGGTTTATGTGAGTATGCTTAAAGAAAAAACAGATCACGTAGATAATATTTGTGTAAATACTTTTTATACTAATGATTTAGTTTTTCAAGGTAAAAAAATTGTAGGGTCATGTCTTAGAAGAAGAGGTGGCAAACTTATTGTTCAAGGTTCTATCCATGTTCATTTAGAGACACATATCACAGATTTGTTTTCAGAGATGTTTGCTAAAAGCTTGGCATCTGTTATGAATAAAGATTTAACTGAAACCCCTTTAGACAAATCCGATATTGAAAAGGCTTTGATAGTAGCCGAAGAAAGATATTCAAATGCTAGCTGGAACAATAAATATTGATTAACTTTTGGATAATTTATAAAATTTCTGTATGACAATTTCTAATATTGAAAAAATAAAATGCCCTCAAGGACATCTCTTTGAGGCAAGTTTGCTTTCCGCTATAAGCGTTTCAGACAACCCTGAATTAAAGGAGGCTTTGATAGCGGGCGAAATTAATCTAGTTTCATGCCCTGTTTGTGGAGAAATGTTCTTTGCTGAGTGTTTTATACTCTACCACGACAGTGAAAACGAACTTATAGCCTTTGTTTATCCTTTGAGTTTCCAAGAGCAAGCCGCTCAATGTAAAGCTAAGATGAAGAAAGAGTTTGATCTTGCATTAGCGAACTTTGAGGAAAGACGAAAAATAAACTATGAGCCTATTCTTTTGTTTGGTATTGAAGACTTAGTTTTGTTGCTTCGTTCAGAACAAAATATTGAGGATGAAGAAGCTATTTTAAAATATATTGCGCCGAAATTGTCTCTAAAGGTTGTAAAAATATCTCCGCACCTTTCGCGTAGGCTTGGAATCCCGAAATTGCTTCCCATTCCTAAAGGTCTAAAAGAGCTAGATGTAAAAGCCTTAACAGAGAGTTTGCAAGCCCTTGTTAAATATAATCCTAACCTTTTGCATTATGTTGAGCTATTGGAAAAAATATCAAAACGTAGAATAAATATTTCAGATATAAAATAATGCTAACTTTTTCTTTGCGAGCTGGATCCCTAATTCTTATCGTTGCAATTTGCTTGTCGCTCCCCTCTGTGTTGTTTGCCGATCTAAAAATCACTAAAATTCAAAAAACAGCCGAATTTTATGAAGTTGTTTTAAACAACGATATTAAAATCTCAAATATATTTTTAAGAGACAATGTTTTGGAGTTTCCTAAATACAAGAATAAGAACAAAACTTACAAACAAATTACAGTTTTGAAAAGAGATTTTAAAAATTATTTGTTAGACGCCTTGTTGAATAATAATACATTTTCAGGAAAATGCATAACATCTTTTAAAATAAATAAAATGTCGGTTTGAAAAACAATAAGTCTATAAAAGCGTTTGTTTCCATTATTTTTGACGATGATATTGAAGTTGAATGTCGTATTATGAATGGCAAAAAAGGTTTGTGGATAGCGTGTCCTTCAGATTTGAAGCACGGCATTTGGATAAAGAATTTTACTTTTATAAACAAAGACTTGCAAAAGAATATTGAAAAAAAGCTAATTACAGATTATACTTCAGTTATAAGTTAATTGGTAATTATAATTATGCAAGAAAATAGAGTAAGCAAAAATATTATAGATATTATTTATGATTCTCTCTTGCCTGTTGCTTCGGGAATTTTTTTTATTGTTTGGGCTGTTAATTTGCTAAAGCATCCAGTTTTGTATTTCCCTGTCATTGCCGTTCCTATAATAATACTTTATTACTTTTCAGGAAGTATTTTCAGCGGAATTCTGACATCTATATCTATTGTTACAGGTATTGTAGAATCTTTATTTTTTGTTGAATTGAAAACAGAAATATATATGTTGCTATTTGAGTGTTTGGCAATACTTGGGGTATATTTAATTCTTGAACTTTACAGAAGAAGGTATGTTTATATTGAAGATAAATTTTTAGTTGAACGCGACAATTTAAGAAAAAAAATTGCCGAGAAAGAATTTGCAATTTCCGAAAATAACAGAATAAGTGACACTTTGTCAGGACAAATTGAAAATTTCAGAAAAATAGGCGATATTCTTCAAACTTTTCATAGTTCTTTAAACGAAAAAGAAATAATACATAAGTCTGAACATATTACTTTTATGCTTTTTTCTAAAGGAACTTGGAAATTAAGAAAATATGATGATAGCGATGAGATTGCTTCTTATATAAAACAGACGTCTAGTCCTTTGATAGTCTCAAATATTAAAAAAGATAATCGTTTTGAGAATATGCATAAGTCTGGAAAAATCTCCATTATAGCCGTTCCTATTAAGTTTAACGAAATATTTTGGGGTATTTTGGAAGGCTCGTCTTATAATGAGAATTTCTTTTCTCAGGAGAATTTGCAGCAATTGTCAATGTTTTCAAGCGTTATAGCTACGGCTTTAAATAATTTTTATCTCTATAAACAATTGCAATCTTTGGCAATATCAGACGGCTTAACTGGGCTTTATACAAACACTTATTTTAAAGAAAGATTGAGTGAAGAATTGAATCGTTCATTAAATAATAAGATACCTTTTTCTTTAGGACTATTGGACGTAGATGGATTTAAAGAAGTGAACGATAAGTATAGTCATCAAGCTGGCGACTTTGTTCTCAGACGTCTAGCTTCTATCTTACGGTTAAATTTTAGAGAGTCTGATTTTATAGCAAGATATGGCGGAGAGGAATTTGCTTGTATGATGTTGCATACATCTTCCAAAGAGGCTTACAGAATTTTAGAGAAAATTAGAACATTTATAGAACGCGAAGATTTCTTTATTCCTGTTGAAAGTTTGCTGCCTGTTCGTTTAAAAATAACGGTTAGCTTGGGCTTTGTTTCGCTTAATGGCAAAACTCAAGTATCTCAGGAAGAGTTTCTGAAAAATGCCGATGAAGCTCTTTATAAAGCGAAACGTTTGGGGAAAAATAGAGTTGAAGAATATATATATGAATAAAAAAATATTGATATTATTATATGTCCTTTTAGCTTTAATATTTTTATTTTTCACTATCCCGGGCAAAGATAGTACTATAGTCTGGTCGTCGTTTGTGGCATTAGCAGGTCTTTTGTATGCTTATTGGTACAAAAAAGCAGTTTTTATTTTTTCTCCCATAGCTTGCGCAATAGCTCTTACTTTTACAAGGGAGTATCCTTTTTCTGCGTTTAGTGCCTGTGTAATTTTTCTTTCTTTGCTTCCAGCACCTTATTATTTCTATAAAAAGTCAAGGGATATGGAAAAATTTTTATTTAAGAAAAATAGGGAGCTCAAATTAAAATACCAAACTACTCTTTCTAAATACAGAAAAGTATTTTATAAACGGCAGAAGCAAGAAGACAATATAGACAAAATAATTAGATTTTATGGTATGTGGAAAAATTTGTATATGAGCATATCCAAAGATGAGTATGTAGAAGTTATTTTGAATTCTTTTGACGGTCAAGTTGGTTCTAGAGGTCAGGCGTTTTTTGAAAAAACGCAATCAGGCTGGATTATTCTAAAAAGTTCGGGAGTATTTCAGAACAATGATATTGCCAATTTGCCCGATTTGTTGAATAAAGATAAAAGTTATGGTATCAGCTCTGTCTTGGATATTAACGGCTGCAAAGTTGTCTATTGGTTTTTAAAAATTGGAAGCAATACTCTTGGTTGTTTAATAATAGCGACCGATAAACAATATTCAGATAGATTCGTTGAAGAAGGCATGATTTTTGCCCCGCAGATTTCATTGGGACTTAGAAGAGCAACTCTTTTTGAAGTAATGTTACACAGATCAAGGAGAGATGGTTTGACTGGATTGTTGCTTAAACGTTATTTTTTGCAAAGATTGGAGTTTGAGATTCAAAGAAAAAAACGTTACGATTATAATTTTTATATTTTGATGCTAGATTTAGATTCTTTTAAAAGAGTTAATGACGAACATGGGCATTTGGTTGGTGATTTAGCTCTTGCTTCCATTGCTAAAACTGTCTCAGATTCGGCAAGACCCGGAGATTTGGTCGGCAGATACGGCGGTGAAGAATTTATAATACTAATGCCTATAGTAAATAAGAAAGAAGTAAAAGATTTATCCTTTAAAATAAAAGAAGCTGTAAAATCGCTAGTCTTTAATGAAAATGGCAAAAAATTTAGTATTACTATAAGCATTGGAGTGAGCGCAGATTCAAGAGAAATATCTAATCCTGATCTTTTGATAAAAAGTGCTGATAAAGCTCTTTATGAAGCAAAAAAACAAGGCAAAGACAAAGTCGTACTATATGATGATATAAAGAAGTAAAATCTCTATTTTTTCTGATTAAATCTTTATTGACACATTAATGTTAAAATTGATATAAAATTCGTCATGGACAGAAATTTTTCAGCGGTTTATCCTGGTAGTTTTGACCCTCCTACAAATGGACATTTAGATATTATAACAAGAGCTTCTAATTTATTTCCAAATATAATAGTAGCTGTAACGGATAATGTTAATAAAAGACATACTTTTACATTACAAGAAAGAATTGACTTATTGCAAAAATCTACTAAACACTTAAAAAATGTTGAGATTTTGTCTTTTTCAGGACTTTTAGCTGATTATCTTAAGAAGATAAATTCTTTTGTATTAATAAGAGGATTAAGAGCTCTTTCAGATTTTGAATACGAATTCCAAATGGCTTTAATGAACAGAAAATTAAATAAAAAGATTGAAACCATATTTCTTACTCCAGACCAATCTTATACGTTTCTTTCTTCAAGTATGGTAAAAGAAATAGCTATGCTTGGCGGAAGTGCGAAAGCTTTTGTTCCTAAATGCGTTGAAGTAGAATTAAAGAAGCGATTTAGAAATAGATAAAGGCGAATATGCGAATTAATAAAATTGAAATAGCGGTAGCAATTGTAATTATAGGTTTGCTTGTTTTTCTTACTGTTTACAAATGTCTTAGTGTGTTAGAGCAATCTAAGGAAATTGCCACTAAAAAAGGTCTCTCGTCATTAAGAAATGCGATTGCTATATATTACAGTGATAATAACGGAAGATATCCTGATAGCGACATTTCTAAAGAGCTTGTGGAAAAAGGATACATAGAAAAAATTCCATATGTTTACATTCCTCATCATAAAAAATCAAATCAAATAACAATAGATAACCTCAACAAAAATACAGATTCTGGTGGTTGGGCGTATAAAGTTGACGATACGCCTGATTCTAACGGTAGAACAAAGGGTCAAATTTGGATAAATTGTTCACACGGTGATTGGAGTAAATTATAGCAATGGCTCTTCTTAAAATTTTGTTTGTTTTTTATATAGGCTTTAAAATCGGAAATGCAATTTATAAAAGTTTTTACATAAGGCTTATTTGCGCTGTTTCTTTAGCTTTTCTTTTCTATAAATTTTCTTTTTCGCTACAGTTTTTGATGTTCTCTTTTTTTACAGTTACTTTGATTTTAGTTTCAGTTGAGGATTATTTTCATAAACTGATTCCTGCAATAGCTCCGCCTCTTTTATTTGGCATTGGATTGTTGTTTAGCTTTTTTAACCCTATTTTTTTAGACAAAAGTTATTTTTTCAAGTTGTTTAATTCTATTTTGGGTGCTCTTGCTGGAGGCGGCATTTTATTTTTAATTAGCATGTTAGGCGAATTTCTTTATAAAAAAGAAGTTATGGGTGGAGGCGATGTGAAGCTGATGCTAGGTGTGGGAGCTTTTGTTGGTGCGGAACGGGTTTTACTATCAATTTTTATTGCTTCGCTTTTAGCAAGCATAGTCGGTCTTATTCTTATTTTATTTAAAAAGAAATCAAAAGAAATGTATATTCCGTTTGGACCTTTTTTATCGTTGGCATCTTTTGCCGTTGTACTCATTCCTAAACCAATTCAATTGCTTGATATACTCTTTGCGTGGGAAGCTAAAATTTTAGGAGCCTAAAATGTCTTCCTATTTGGAAAATTTTAATTTTCTGACAGTTCTGTTTTCTATAATTTTTATATTTTCAATTTTTTCTCGCTTTTCATCTTCTTTAAGCGTAAATATTGTATCTTTTTTTATTGTTTCTATAACCTTTATATTTTCCTTTAACAGCTTTAAAGCCAGTTTAAAAAATTATTTGCTTCCAATTTCTTTATTTGTTTTGTTTTGCATAATCTCTTATTATTTTTCAGACTTCAAATACAATGTAAGAAATGAAATGTTTTTGCTTTTTTCCGGAAGCGGAATGTATTTATTAATTGGTTTTTTAAAGCCTGAAGAGAGAACAAAAGTGTTGATTATACCTGTTCTAATAGGTCTTTTGCTTACGATTTATATTTTTGCCTCTCTTATTCCATTCTCAAAAGTGTTTCCCAATAAGGACACAACAAGCTATATAAGTTGCGTAACATGCTTTTTACTGTCAGCTCTTTCATTGTCCTTTGCTTTTTGGAACGAAAAAAAAGAATTTATATATGTATATCGTTTATATTTTTCATTGCCATACTTATGGTGAGATCTTTGTTTGCCGTATGCATTGCGAGTTTTATATTTTCAACGGCTTTGCTCATTTTGGGCAATAAGAGAAAGAATATTTTTTCTGCTGTTTTTGCTTTGAGCGGTATATTGTCTTTTTATTTTCTTCTCAAAAATTCTTTTTTCTCAGAAAAATTTCTGATTTGGAAAACAGCTTTATCCGTGATAACAGATAACTTTCTTCTTGGTGTTGGGTTTAATAATTATAAGTCTGTTTCTCTTTCTTACGGTACGGTTGAAAATGTTGACGTCTTATATTGCTATAATATATTTCTACAGGTTCTAGCTGAAACTGGGATTATAGGATTTGTTCTCTTCTTGGCTCTTTTATTTGTTTTTTTCTTTTTTGTAATAAAAAGGCTAAGCTCTAGAAAAGATAAAAAGACATATTTGTTTGTCTTGCTTGCTGTAATCGTTTTTCTGGTTTATAATTTTTTTAATTCAGCTGCTTTTGTTTCTACAAATATGCTGATGTTTTTTTATCTTCTCTCATTTCCTCTACCGCTGTATGTTGTAGAAAAAAGAAAAGAAAGAGTTAATGGTTATATTTTGGCAGCTTTGTCGTTACTTTTGATTATTTCATTAGGTATTCCGTTATATGCTCGTCAGGAATACAAAAAGGGCATATCATTTTTTGCAAATAAAAATTTTGCGCAAGCGAAAATTTGTTTTATTAAAGCGATGGGAGATGATTATTTAAATCCAGAATATTCTGGAAGACTTAGTGACGTTTATTTTGCTGTTCACCAAGTAAATAATAATAAGATTTTCTTAAAAAAAGCCCTAAAATGGTCTGAGCATGCGTCTAGACTTGCTAAAAATAATGGTAAATATTATTATCAGCTTGCATGGTTGTATCATTTCGTAAAAAATGATGAAAAAGCATCGGAAAATATAGCACTAGCTGTTGAAAAAGATCCATTTAATCTTCTGTATCAAGAAGCTTGCCAAATTTTACTGATGTAACTTTAGGAGATAGATAAATGTTCAAGAAGCATTTTTTTAAAATATTGGCAGGCATATGTGTAAGTATTATTCTTATTTGGCTGACTCTGCGTCAAATAGATATTAAAAAGTCTTTTGAGCTTATAGCAGGTGTCAAGTATTTTGTTTTAATTCCGGCAATTTTAGTTTATGTTTTTACTTATATTCTCAGAAGTGTAAGGTATTATTATATTCTTTTGCCTCTTAAAAAGACTAAAGTTTTGGATAATTTTCCTTATACAATAATTGGTTTTTTTGCAAATAACATAATTCCCTTAAGACTTGGCGAATTGATAAGAGCCAAAATAACGGGTGAACGTTTGCACGTGTCCCGCAGCAGTGCGCTTGCTACGATTGTGATAGAGCGTTTGTTTGACGTAATAATCTTTGGTTTATTTTTCTTCTTAATAGTTACTGTTATGTCTTTTCCTGAATTTATAAAGAAATCTTTTTACATATTAACTTTTGTTTTCTTTATTTGTTTATCAACCCTCTACATTATGCTGACTCATAAAAATAAAGCCTTGAAAGTATTGTCAAAGATGCCCATATCGTCGGTCGTTGAATCATTGATAACAGTTTTTTTAAACAGATTCACAGGCGGACTAGCTGTTCTTAAAAAGCCGTCTATATTGATAAAAAGTTTTATTTTTTCAGGAATTTTATGGATAACAGAAGCATTATTTGTTGTTATTGTGGCTTATGCGTGTGGGATACATATTTCAATTCTTGGCGGCATATTTACAGTTATAATAGTAGGCATGGGGGGCATAATTCCTACCGCTCCCGGATATTTTGGCGCTTTTGAGCTTATGGGCGTTTTAGCATTGTCAACGCTATCTGTAGATAAAGATTTGGCTTTTATATGCACGGCGATTTGTCATTTTTTACAGCTTGTAATCATATTTACTTTAGGAGGGCTTTGTGTGCTAAAGACAAAGATTACTTTTTCCGATTTGTTTAAATTTGCTAAAGACTCTGAGTAATTTGTGCGATATTGAAATAAGGCTTGTTTCAGTTGGCTGCGTTAATTTTTATGTCAGTAAAAATTCATGAGAACGAGGAAAAATGATGAACGAAAGTTCCCTCTATCTTTTTGCATTTTTTTTGGCTCTCTTAAGTTCAGTTTTTTTAGTTCCTATTTTTAGATTCTTTGCCATTAAGTTAAAAGTTTTGGATAATCCCTCTTCAAATATAAAAACTCATAAAATTAGTACTCCTTATTTGGGTGGACTTGGCATTTCTTTAGCTTGGCTTATATCGTTATTTTTAATAAGAATCACAACATCTTTTCCAAATTTAACTTTGAGAAATTTAAGGGGAATAATATATGGTTCTCTGATTCTGTGTCTTCTCGGTTTAATTGATGACATAAAGTTAAAAGGGCTTGGTTTTAAATCAAAACTTTTATTTCAATTTCTTGCAGCTTCAATCGTTGTTTTTTGTTTTGGTATAAGAATCAATTTTATTTCAATATATTGGTTGTCTTGCCTTGTAAGCATTATATGGATAGTCGGCATAACAAACGCTTTTAATATAATAGACATCATGGATGGGCTTTCAAGCGGCATTGCAGTTATAGCGGCATTTGCCTTTTTCTTTATTTCCATGCCGTCTAAAATGCTTTATGTCAATTTTTGTTCCATAGCTTTAGCAGGAGCAGTTCTTGGTTTTTTGCCTTTTAATTTGTCCAAATCAAAAAAAATATTTATGGGTGACGCTGGCAGTTTATTTATTGGTTTTGTAATGGCAAGTCTTGCTATGGGTGTATCTTATTCTTCAATAAATAATTTCGGTATTTTTGCTCCGTTGTTTATACTTGCTATTCCTATATATGAGACTATTTTGGTTAGTGTGTGCAGGATACGCAATGGAAAACTGCCGTTTTTAGGAAGCAAAGATCATTATGCTTTGCGTCTTGAAAAAATGGGTTTTTCAAGAAAAAGAATTCTTATTATAAGTTATACTGCAAGCATATTTTTTTCTATTTGTGCCTATTTATTCACATCGTTACCATCTAGCTGTTCATTAATACTTTTCGTTTCCGTAAGCGTCGGCTTGTGGGTTTTAAGCATTACTCTTGCTTCCGTAAAGGTTGATAAATGAAAGAAATAATAATAATCGGCGCTGGAATAAGCGGATTAACTACTGCTTATTTTTTAAAAAAGCCTTATGAAATTTTGGAAGCAAAACCTTATGCAGGTGGTCTTTGCGCTTCATTTTACGAAGACGGTTTTGTTTTTGATTGTTCAGGGCATTTTATGCATGTTAAAAATAAAGAAATAAAAAATACGATAGAAAAGTTGACACGAGGACTTTTAAAAATAGAAAGAAATGCGGCAATATATGCAAAAAATAAATTTATTCCATACCCTTTTCAAGCAAATCTTTATTATCTTGACTATAAAACAAAGAAAGAATGCGTTGACGGTGCACTTAGGAGAAAAGACGTCCAAATTTCAAGTTCAATGCCTTTTTTGACTTGGTCGGAAGCTATGTTTGGATCGGGCATAACAAAGCATTTTATGAAGCCGTATAATCAAAAACTATGGGATTATGATTTAAACAAAATGACTGCGGAGTGGACAGGCGACTTTGTTCCAAAGCCTGATGCAAAAAGTATAGTAAAGACTGCATACTTAAAAAATAAAAAGATATATGGCTACAATAGCATATTTTACTATCCTAAACTTAATGGCTGCAGAGCGTTAATAGATGGTCTTACGAAAAATATAAAAGTTAATTTAAATTCTAAAACACAAAAAATAGACGTAAAAAATAAAATTGTTTTGTGTTCTTATGGGAAGGTTTACAAATACAATAGAATTGTTTCAACTCAAGCTTTGCCTGAACTTTTAAATCAAATAACAAATTTGCCTTCAAATGTTAAAAGTGCGGCAAAAAATCTCTTATCAAATTCCGTAAGGTGCGTTAATATAGGCGTAAAATCAGAAAAAGGTATTCCTAAAAAGCTTAAAGACAAACATTGGATATATTTCCCAGAATCTCAATTCCCTTTTTACAGAGCTGGTATTTATTCAAATGTTAACGCTGCAAATGCGCCAAAAGGAAGTTACAGTTTTTACGTTGAATTTTCTTCATTAAATGAGAATTATAAAAATGTTGAAAATTTGTTAGATGATTTTAAAAAGCTCGGATTTATAAGAAAAAAAGACAAGATAGCAGCTGTAAATATTATAGATATGCCTTATGCTTATGTGATTTTTGACGATAAAAGAAAAAAATCACTTCAAATTATAAAAGAGTTTTTAAAAGAATGCGGGATTTTTTCAATAGGCAGGTACGGAGCTTGGGAATATTCTTTTATTGAAAAGAATATGATAGATGCAAAAGCTTTAGCAGATATACTAAATAAAGAATAATTGACCTTTTCATTGTGAGTGTAGACCAATTATAAGTTAATAAAACAAGGTGTTGTAAAATTTTTCTGTCTGAATATTTGTAAACTTTTCAGGCTACAAATGGATTGGATAAAAGATTTTAAGGATAATTAGCGCAAAATTCAATATATAACAAAGACTCCAAAATTTAATTTGGAGTCTTTGTTATTTTATTATACATTTATGAAGCGGGGCTATTTCATTAAAGTTATATTAATACTTAAACGCTGTTGCTGTCTCATATGCATTTTCATCATCTTCTCCTATTCCTGTAAACCTAATAAATTGTTCAGGAACTCCCAAAGCTCGCATTAAAGATGAAACAGCACGTTGTGTTAGCCACTCCAAAGGCTCTCTGATATAATCATAATTACCACGATAATTAGTATTCATATAATCTGCTGCTATGTTTCTAAGCTGTTGATTTGAAGTACTGCTCAAGTCTGGAAGATTAGAATGACCTAAAAATTCTTGCATGATTTACAAGTCTTCTAACGGCAAATAGTCCGCAGTCACCGGCCGTGAAAGATTCTCCGCGGTCTTGATAATAGAAATGGTTACTGGTTTGATGCAAAGGTGTAATAGTATTACCAAAATATTCTTCAGTGTAAATACCTCTAACATAAGGTTCTATAGTTCCTATATTTTCCATGGCTCCAAGAAATAACCCTTTAAAGAATACACTTAAAGAAGGTCCCCACATATACAAAAACACTCCGACACCTATTACAGCGGTTCCAATAAGTGCGCCACGAATAATATTGCCTTCCCTTTCTTTAAAATACTCAGACCAAGATTGAGTAGGCTTCTGATAAATGCCATGCATTTGTTTACTGTTGTTTACTGTTGATGCTGCAAAAGAGTTTTTCATAGGGAAAATCAATAATGCAAGCATTAAAACAGATAAAATAATTTTTTTCATAAGTATCTCTCTTTTATTACATTAATATAATGAAAACTTATAACTTATATTATTTATTATAATCTTTTTGAACAGTAATAAACATTAAAGTTGTGAAATTTTATAAAAATATGTGGATGATCCCATGTCAGTTTTCCAAAAATTTATCTATGTAAATCTCTCCGATGACGCATGTGGTGGCACATGTGACGATGATGAGGATGTTTGTTCCATTCTTTTTTAATAGAGTTTTTGGGGCACGACATTATAATTTCATTTTCAGTTTCATTTAGTACTTTGCACGTATTCTCTAAATTTTTTCTACAGTCTTCTTTAAAAAAATGATGTCTATGGTTACCATGATGCCCATGATGTCTGTTATGCCTATTATGACCTCCTAAGCATGCATGTGATGATGTTGCAATAAACAAAAATGTTGACATTAAAGCTACTCCAAGCAAAGTTTTCATTTTATTTATCCTTTTATTTTTTATATTAATAGCATAATCAAGTAAACTTATTTTGGAGAGTTTAATTGTAAAATTTTATGAAAAACATATAATGTCCAAGTAATAATAGTAAGTGATATTATTTGTGCAAGTAACTATTCCTTCTGCCTCTTAAACCATAAAGTAGGATATTTAGACTTTCTAGCGTTTTCTGCATAAATTTATTGATTGAATGATTGAAGTTAAACAGTTGTAAGCTATTGTGTTAGCAGTTTGGAGAATTTAAAATCTCTCAAACATAAGATAGACTAGATTTTAGCTAAAAGGTGCCGAAAGAAAATAGAAAAATTCTAAAGCATCAAAAAGCCAACTGTTCCATTAAAAATTTACAGTTGTCGTTTGTTTTTTATCTTTTTTGTCAAAAGCTCAACGCTTTGTGAGATACTACATTTTTGACAATGACTTGAAAAAATACTATAAAAGCATTAGGCATATAAACTTATTAAATAGAGGTTTGTAACGTTATGAAAGCATTAGTGGTCAACTGTGGTTCGTCGTCTGTTAAGTACACTTTGTTTGAGCTGGAAAACGAGAAAAAAATGGCGTGGGGGTTGATTGAGTGCATAGGTCTTCCCGAGGCTTTTTATAAAAGGCAGACTATAAACAGCGAAGAGAAAAAAGAAGCTGTAAAAGTTGCAAATCATACGGAAGCTGTAGAATTGATAATCAAAGGGTTATTAGATAAAAATAAGGCTATGATCTCAGATGTCAGCGAAATAGCCGTTATAGGACACAGAATAGTCCATGGCGGAGACAAGTTCTCAAAATCTGTTTTAGTCACGGATAAAGTAAAAGAAGAATTGAAGGAATGTTTTTCAATAGCACCTTTACATACTCCTGCTCATTATGCAGGCATACTTGCCGTTGAAAAGATGCTTCCAGGAATACCGTCTGTTTTGGTTTTTGATACGGCTTTCCATCAAACCATGCCTGATTATGCGTATATGTACGCTCTTCCTTACGAGTTTTATGAAAAGGATCATATAAGAAGATACGGTTTCCATGGAACTTCTCACAATTATGTTTCCCAGAGAGCAGCAGTTTTGCTTAGAAAACCGCTGAGCGAGTTAAAATTGATAACTGCCCATCTTGGAAATGGCAGCAGCATAACTGCAATAGAAAATGGAAAAGTTATAGATACGTCAATGGGTTTTACACCTTTACAGGGCGTTGTTATGGGGACAAGATGTGGCGATATAGACCCTGCCATAATAGCTTACCTTATAGGACAATACCCTCACTACAAAGACGCTAAAACTCTGAACGATTTAATGAATAAAAAAAGCGGATTGGCAGGAGTGTCAGGTCTTTCAGCCGATATGAGAGATATTCTTAAAGCAGTTTCGGAAGGCAACAAAAAAGCGCAGCTTGCTTTTAACATGCTTGTTTATAGTATAAAAAAATACATAAGCGCTTATTATGGTATATTAAACGGTGTTGATGCTTTAATATTTACTGCTGGAATAGGGGAAAATTCTGCTCCTGTGAGAGAGTCTATTTGCAAAAATTTGAGCGTTTTGGGAATTGAAATAGACGTTGAAAAAAATAAAGAACGTTCAAGCGAAGAAAGATTTATATCTACAAATAGTTCTAAAGTAAAAGTTTTGGTTATCCCTACAAATGAAGAATTGATGATAGCAAGAGAGTCGCGTAAAGTTTTGGAAAATAATAAGTAACTAATTGACAAGAGGCTGCTGAACATATTAAAATGGTTGGAATTTCAATGAAAGAATTAACAGTAAGTTTATCTGATTTTTTGAAAACGGACACGATTGAAGTTAAAAATCACAAATACGAGGGCGATATAGGGGTAAAGACTCAACTTGTTATTTCTTTCAGGGCGTTAAAGTCTTCTAAAGAATCTATATACATAAACGGAACTATAAAAGGTTTTGTTGAGCTTGAGTGTTCTCGTTGTCTTGACTCATATGAACATCAGATTGAAATTCCTATAAATACAGATATTGAGGCAGAAAAGGGTCAGGTTGATGTTGGCGAAGAAGTCCGCCAATTATTATTGCTTGAAATGCCTATGAAGCCTGTGTGTAGTGAAGATTGTTTTGGAATATGCAAAGTATGCGGAAAACATAATAAAAAGAACGATTCTTGTGATTGCTGTAATGGTTTTGATGAATCAGTAAAAGAAAGATGGAAAGAATTGTTAAATAACAAGCGGAGGAAATAAAAAGATGCCAAATCCAAAAAGAAAACATACCCCTCATCGTAGGGATTGTAGGAGATCAGCAAATTCAAAATTAGACGCTCCGAACGCAAGTAAATGCTCAAATTGCGGAGCGGCAAAAATCCCTCATAAAGTATGCCCTGAATGCGGTTTTTATAATGGGAAGCTTATAGTTGCTAAAAAAGTAAAGAAAGCTGAACAAGAACAAACTCAACAAGAGGTTGAGAAATAATGATAATTGCACTTGACGCGATGGGTGGCGATTTTGCTCCAATTTCTACAGTTGAGGGTGCAATTTTAGCGGCAAGGGAATCAAAACACAAAGTTTTGCTTGTCGGTCCTGAGAAACTTTTAACTGAGGAAATGTCAAAGTATGCTAAACGCTATAACGTTAAGTCTCTTGACATAGAAATAGTCAATGCGACACAAATTATTTCTATGGATGATCACCCTGTTAAGGCTGTCCGCCAAAAAAGGGATTCGTCTTTGTCTGTTTGCGCAAAACTCGTTGCTGACGGCAAAGCTGATGCTTTTATTTCTATGGGCAATTCCGGAGCGGTTATGGCGGCTGCATTATTCTATTTGAAGAGAATAGACGGCGTGTTGAGACCTGCTATTTCAACAACTTTTCCTACCATAGACGGACATTGCATAATTGCGGATATGGGTGCTAACGTTGATTGCAAACCCGAACACCTTCTCCAATTTGGAATAATGGCAAGTTCGTTTTACGAAAAGATTACGGGTATTAAAAGACCAAGAGTAGGACTTGTTTCAATCGGCGAAGAAGATACTAAAGGTAATGAACTTACTTTAGCCGCATTTGAACTTCTCAAAAAAGCCGATATTAACTTTGTTGGCAATGTTGAGGGCAGAGATATTCCCAAATCAAAAGCCGATGTAGTAATATGTGACGGTTTTGTGGGAAATATTATATTAAAATTCGGTGAAGGTCTTGCAGAAGTTCTTTTAAAACTTATTAGAGTATCGCTTAAGAGACATCCTATAACTTGGGCATCTCTTCCTTTTTTATGGTTTGCCATAAAGGATTTAAGAAAAAAAGTAGATTACAATGAAGTGGGGGGAGCGCCTCTTTTGGGTGTGGATGGTGTTTGCATAGTCGGACACGGAGCTTCTAATTGTAGAGCTGTAAAAAATGCTATTTTTACAGGAGCAAAAGCCGCCGAGCATAATCTTATCAAAGATATAAAAGAAGCTATAGCAAAATCAAAAATAGACTGATATTAAAGGTCATGTAATAAATGAACAAAAAAATTGGCGTAAAGATTTTAGGTACTGGCTCATATTTCCCCAAAAAAGTTCTTACTAACACTGATTTAGAGAAGATGGTTGATACTTCTGATGAGTGGATAAGCACAAGAACTGGAATTAAAGAGAGACGAATTTCCGAAAAGAATGAAACTACTTCAGATCTTGCTTATTTAGCTTCTTTGGAAGCTTTAAAATCTTCAAATATTTCTCCAGAACAAATAGATTTAATACTTGTAGCTACAATTACGCCCGATATGTTTTTTCCATCTACAGCGTGTTTCTTGCAGAAAAAACTAGGACTTAATTTTGTTCCAGCTTTTGATTTGTCTGCAGCTTGTAGTGGTTTTATTTATGGTATTGCAACGGCAAGAGCGTTTATAGAGTCAGGTTTATATAAGACTGTTTTATTAGTTGGTGCAGAAACACTCTCTAAAATTACGGATTGGACTGATAGAAATACCTGTGTATTGTTTGGTGACGGGGCTGGTGCAATGCTATTATCGGCTTCGGAGGAAAGTGATAATATTTTGTCAACATATTTAGGTGCGGATGGTGCTTATTCGGATTTACTTTTTATACCTGCAGGAGGTTCTGCCAGTCCTGCTACTGTAGAAACTGTTAATCAAAAGCTTCATACAATAAAAATGCAAGGCAAAGACGTTTTTAAAGCAGCTGTACCGAAGATGGCTTTAGCTGCGCAGAAAGCTCTTGAACTTTCAGGCAAAAAATTGGAAAATATAAATCTTTTTATTCCTCATCAGGCAAATATGAGAATAATTGAAGCTGTAGCCAAAAAACTTGATATTCCAATGGACAGAGTTTTTGTAAATATACACAAAACAGGAAATATTTCGTCGGCTACTACTATAACGGCTTTAGATGAAGCTATAAAAACAGGTAGAGTCAAAAGCGGAGATTTAGTTGAAATGGTTGCGTTTGGCGGCGGATTTACTTGGGGTGCTTCTGTAATTAGAATTTAAGATTTTAGAATTTTAGAGGAATATAATGTTAAAAATAGCGTTAATGTTTCCCGGTCAAGGGTCTCAAAGTGTGGGAATGGGAAAAGATCTTTACGAAAAATATCCGAAAGCCAAAGAAATAATAGATTTAGCTGGCGACGAGCTTAAAAAAATTATTTTTGAAGGACCTCAAGAAACTTTGACTCTTACAAAGTATGCTCAGCCTGCGATTTTTACTGTAAGTATGGCGGCTTTTGAGGTTTTTAAAGAGTTCTATGATTTTAAAAACGTTGAGCTTGTCGCCGCTGGTCATTCTTTAGGCGAATATTCGGCTTTATGCGCTGCAGGATTCTTTGAATTTAAAGATGGTTTGTCAATGGTAAAAGCCAGAGGCGAATTCATACAGAAAGCTTCTGAGGTACATCATGGAACTATGGCTGCAATCATTGGGCTTGATTCATCTGTTGTTGAAGATATATGCAGACAAGCCTCAATAGATGGAGTGTGCGAAGCTGTAAATTTTAACGCTCCCGGTCAAATTGTTATAGCCGGCGTTACTACGGCAATAAACAAAGCTGTAGAGCTTGCATCTGCTGCAGGTGCTACAAAAACAGTAATTTTAAATGTTTCAGGACCTTTCCACTCGTCTCTTATGTCTTCTGCTTCAGATAATATGGCAAAAGAATTAGAGAAATACAATTTTAATCCTCCAAAATTTAGTGTGTGTACCAATTGCGATGCCTCTTTAACTACTGACGTATCAAGAGTAAAAGAAAAGCTCGTCAAACAAATTAAATCTTCAGTAAAATGGGACGAAAGTGTGAAGACTATAATTTCTTTAGGCTTTGATAGATTTATAGAAATCGGACCCGGAAGAGTTTTATCCGGACTTTTGAGAAGAATAGACAAATCAAAAAAGGCGTTAAATATAGACAATTGCACAAATTTAGAAAAAACGTTGGAGGAATTGAATAAATGAGACTTCAGGGGAAGACAGCGATTATTACAGGTTCTGCTCAGGGAATAGGTAGGGCAATATGTGAGCTTTTTGCGTCTGAAGGAGCACAAGTTGTAATTTCTGATATAAATGCGGAGCAGGCTCAAAAAACTGCAGATGAAATAAAATTAAAGTATAGCGTTGAAACTGCGGCTGTGGCGGCAAACGTAGCCAAGTTAGAAGACTGCGAATCGTTGGTAAAATCTTCTCTTGACAAATTTTCCAAAATAGATATACTAGTCAATAATGCAGGCATAACTAAGGATAATCTCGTCTTGAGAATGAGCGAAGCCGAGTGGGATGCAGTGATAGCAGTTAATTTGAAAGGAGTATTTAATTGTATAAAAGCCGTAAGCAAACCTATGCTTAAAGCAAGGCAAGGAAGAATAATAAACATAGCCTCTGTTGTTGGGCAGATGGGCAACGCTGGACAGATAAATTATTCTGCTTCAAAAGGTGGGGTTGTAGCTATGACGAAAACTTGTGCCAGAGAATTTGCTTCAAGAAACATTTTAGTGAACGCTATTGCTCCCGGGTTTATACGTACAGCTATGACTGACAAATTAACTAAAGAACAAAAAGATGCGTTAGCTGTAAATATACCGTTGGCAAGACTTGGAGAAGCTGAGGACATAGCTAAGTCTGCGTTATTTTTCGCAAGCGATGATTCATCTTATATAACAGGACACGTTATGGCAGTTAATGGCGGAATGTATATGTAACTCAGTACGCTTTGCGTATTGAATGGTTGTTGAAGATAAATACTTAAAGATAACAAAGGGGGATGTACAAATGGCAGATTTAGAAGCTAGAGTAAAAGAAATTATTGTTGAGCAGTTGGGCGTAGATCCCGCTGAAGTGGTGGCAGGAGCATCTTTTGTTAATGATTTGGGAGCAGATTCTTTGGATACAGTGGAGCTTGTTATGGCTTTTGAAGAAGAATTTGGTATTGAAATTCCAGATGAAGAAGCTGAAAAGATTCAAACTGTAGGAAGCGCAGTTGAATATATTAAGGCGCATGCTACAAAATAATACAAGGCATAAAAATGAAAAAGAGAATAGTTATAACTGGCGTTGGTGTTGTTACACCTATAGGAATAGGTAACGCTGAGTTTACTAAGGCTTTGAAAGAAGGTAAGTCTGGCGCCTATAATATAGAGTCTTTTGATACAAGCGCATACACCACACGGTTTGCTGCTATTGTAAAAGACTTTGATCCTGAACAGTTTATTGAGAAGAAAAAAATAAAAAAGATGGCTAAGTTTACACAGTTTGGCTTTGCAGCTGCGAGAATGGCTGTTGAAGATTCAGGTCTTGATCTTTCTAAAGAAGATTTATCAAGAATCGGAGTAATAACAGGTACGGGTATAGGCGGTTTAGATGTAATTGAGGAAGAAGAACAGGCTCTTTTATCAAAAGGTCCTAGAAGGGTGAGTCCTTTCCTTATACCTATGATAATTACGAACATGCTTCCCGGTGAGATTGCAATCAACTATGGTTTTACCGGACCTAATTACGCAGTTACCAGCGCTTGCGCCTCCTCAAATCACGCTATAGGAGATGCTTTAAGGCTCCTTCGCAGCGGTGACGCCGATGTTATAGTTTCTGGGGGATCTGAAGGAGCGATTGTTCCTTTAGGACTTGCTGGATTTTGTTCAATAAAAGCTCTTTCTCAGAGAAACGAAGATCCTCAAAAAGCCTCTAGACCTTTTGACAAAAACCGTGATGGTTTTGTTATGGGCGAAGGGGCAGGTATAGTTGTTCTTGAGACTCTTGAGCAGGCTTTAAACAGAGGCGCTAGAATATATGCAGAACTTGCGGGTTATGGTGCTTCTGATGATGCTTATCACATTACAGCTCCAGACCCGGAAGGAAAAGCTGCTATTCTCGCGATGGAGAAAGCCATAGCTGACGCTGATGTATCAAAAGATGAAATTGATTATATCAATGCGCATGGAACTTCCACTGCACTCAATGACAAAACCGAAACTCTTGCAATAAAAAAGGTTTTCGGAGAAAGGGCATACAAAATACCTATTTCATCTACTAAATCTATGACAGGACATCTTTTAGGTGGGGCTGCTGGGGTTGAACTTGCAGCGATTGTTTTTGGTATGCAGGAGGATTTTATACCTCCTACCATAAATTATGAAACTCCAGATCCAGATTGCGATTTGGACTATGTGCCAAACAAAATGAGAAAGCAGCAGATAACTTGTGCTCTTTCAAATTCGCTAGGATTTGGCGGTCATAATGCGACAATAATAATAAAGAAATATGCTAAGTAAAGACTATGAAAAACTTCAAGAGATTATTGAATACAAATTCAATAATCTCTTGAAGTTTTAAGAACTGCTCTAACGCATAAGTCTTATGCAGCCGAATACGGCGGCAAGAAGAGTTATAATGAACGTATGGAATTTCTTGGCGATAGTATTTTATCGGCTGTTATAGTAGAAACTTTATATTTAATATACCCGAGCGAAAGCGAGGGAAAGTTATCTCAGTTAAAAGCCCAAATTGTTTCTGCGTCTAATTTAAGTATTTGGGCAAAAGAAATAAATTTGGGCGATTATATTTTTTTAGGTAAAAGTGAAGACGTATCTGAAGCGAGGAATAGGGAAAGCCTTTTGTGCGATGTATTTGAAGCTGTTGTTGGAGCGGTATATTTAGACGGCGGTTTTGAGCATGCAAAAAAATTTATTTTAAAATTTTTAGATGCTCAGAAAGAAATAATTATAACCGATTATAAAAGCCGACTTCAAGAACTAGCTCAATCAGTTTATAAAGAGCTTCCTGAATATAAGATAATAAAAGAATTCGGACCTGACCATAACAAGAAATTTGAAGTAGCTGTTTATGTAAAGAGAAGGCTTTTTGGTAAGGGCACTGGAAGTTCTAAAAAGGAAGCCCAACAATCCGCAGCTGAACAAGCCATGAAAAATATAAAGTAATCTATCAACGTAAGCAATGTTAGATGCTGGCAGTGTTTACGCCGATAGATTCGCAGTAAACTAATAGAGGGGTTATATATGGTAATGGACTATATGTTGTCTGAAGAAGAAAAGATGATGGTTGAGACCGCAAGAACTATTGCGATTGAAAAAATGAAGCCTGTTAGAGAACATTATGATGAAAAAGAAGAGTTTCCGTGGGAGATTGTAAAAGAATTTGCCCAAGCTGACTTATGCGGAGTATATATTCCCGAAGAATATGGTGGTTTCGGAAAAGGTATAATGGGATTGGTTCTTGTAGTTGAAGAGCTTTGCAAAGTTGATGGCGCAATAGCGTTATCTCTTGCCGCTACAGCGCTTGGAACTCTTCCTATTCTTATAGCTGGAAATGAAGAGCAAAAGAAAAAATATTTGCCAGATATTGCTTCAGGTAAAAAACTTGCGGCTTTTGGTTTGACTGAAGCTAATGCAGGTTCCGATGCGACTGGAATGACAACTACGGCTGTAAAAGATGGCGATTATTACGTGTTGAACGGAACGAAGTGCTTTATAACAAACGGCGGGGATGCTGAAACATATACAATTTTTGCTAAGACAAATCCTGCTAGAGGAGCAAGAGGAATTTCTTGCTTTATAGTTGAAAAAGGAACAACTGGTTTTGAATTTGGTAAAAAAGAAAAGAAAATGGGCATAAAAGCTTCTTCTACTAGAGAACTTATATTTAACAATTGTAGAGTACATAAAGATCAGCTTTTAGGTAAAGAAGGGCACGGCTTGATGATAGCTCAGGCGACATTGGATAATTCTCGTCCTGGTGTAGCTGCTCAGGCTTTGGGTATAGCTGCTGGCGCATTGGACGAAGCTGTAGATTATGCGAGGAAAAGAGTTCAGTTTGGTCAACCTATAGCCTCTTTTCAGGGAATACAGCACATGCTTGCTGATATGGCTACGGAAGTTGAAGCTGCAAGAGCTTTGCTTTATGCTTCAGCTAGAATGATAGACGCAGGAACAGAAAAACGTACCAGCAAAGAATCTGCAATGGCTAAACTTTTCTGCTCTGAAGTAGCTATGAAAGTTACAACTAACGCTGTACAAATATTAGGCGGATATGGATATTCAAGAGAATATCCCGTTGAAAAAATGATGAGAGATGCAAAAATAACGACACTTTATGAAGGAACGAGCCAGATTCAGAAAAATGAAATTGCCCTTAATCTTATAAAGGAATCTGCTGCTAAAGCTAAGTAGGCAATGATAAATCTTTGAATAAATCATAAAGTGGAATAAAGGCAAAGTAATTTTATTTGTCGTAGTTCCACTTTTGTGTTTTTAAGAAGCAAGAAATATAAAGAGGGGAAAAATGAATATAATCGTTTGTATTAAGCAAGTGCCTAATACTACGAACGTTCAAATTGATCATGAAACAGGTAGATTAAAGAGAGATGGATTGGAATCTATAATAAATCCTTTTGACGAGTATGCCATAGAAGAAGGCGTAAGAATAAAGGAGAGAGTCGGAGGAAAAGTAACTGTTATTACTATGGGACCTCCTCAGGCTGAAGCTGTTTTAAGAGAAGCTATAGCAAAAGGCGCAGACGAAGGCGTTTTGCTAAGTGATAGAGCTTTTGGTGGAGCTGACACTTTGGCTACTTCTTACGCTTTATCAACAGCTGTAAGATTTTTAGGAAATTTTGATATAGTTATTTGCGGTAAACAAGCTTCAGATGGTGATACCGCTCAAGTCGGACCAGGAATTGCGGAAATGTTGGATATTCCACACGTTGCTTACGTTAAAAAAGTAGAGTCAGTTGACGATAAAACCATAAAGGTTGAGAGAATGATGAAAGACGGCTACGATTTGATAGAAAGTTCTCTTCCTGTTCTTTTGACTGTAGTTAAAGAAATAAATAATCCAAGAGTAGCCTCATTGAAAGGCAAAATGGCGGCAAAAAAAGCTGTTATTAAAGTTTTAGATGCTGCGGCAATCGGCGCTGATGTCAAAAAGACGGGTCTTAACGGATCTCCGACACAGGTTATGAAGATATTTACTCCTCCACAAAGAACGGGCGGAGAAAAGTTTACTGGTGAACCTAATAAAGTTGCTGTTGATTTGGTAAAGAGGTTGTCTGACCTGAGCCTTATATAAATAGAGAATTTATTTTTTAGAGTAAAGTTTTCTTAGAACGGAGAGTTATAAATGGCAAATAGCATAAAAGTATTAAACGATAAATGTGTTGGCTGCGGACAGTGCGCAGGTGCATGTCCTTTTGGCGCTATTTCAATGGTTGAAAGACCTGAACACCCAAAAAAGTTTAAGTTGGCTGTTATAGATTTGAATAAATGTACTTATTGCGGAACTTGTTTTCAAACTTGTAAGTTTAACTCTATAGAGATTAAGAAAGACGCCCCTCAAGCTGGCGTTGATAAAAGCGAATATAAAGGTGTATGGGTTTATGCCGAACAAAGACACGGCGAAATCGCTGGCGTTGTGTATGAACTTTTAAATGAAGGGAAGAGACTTTCCAAACAGTTAGGAACGACTCTAAGCGCTGTTTTAATCGGCGACAACATAAAATCAAAAGCTCAGGATTTGATAAGCAGAGGAGCAGATAAAGTTTACGTTTGTGACGATCCTATTTTCATTGAATTTCAAGATGATACTTATACCAGCATATTAACTCAGCTTATAAAGAAAGAAAAGCCAGAAATTATTTTGATGGGTGCTACAAATATAGGACGTTCTTTTGCTTCAAGAGTTGCGGCAAGAATACATACTGGTCTTACTGCAGACTGTACGTCTTTGGAAATTGATCTAGAAACAAGAAATCTTCAACAGACGAGACCTGCCTTTGGTGGAAACATTATGGCTACTATTTTAACGACAGCTCATCGCCCTCAGATGTGTACAGTAAGGCACAAAGTTTTCAAAGAGGCAAAAGTTGAAGAAGGAAGAAAAGGCGAGATTGTTGATTGCAAAATTGATGTTGCAACTTTAGTAAACAGGACAAAGTTTTTAGGATTTATAAAAGACGAAAGCTCTAATGTTAATATCGGCGATGCTGACATTATTGTAGCTGGAGGAAGAGGACTTGGTAAATCCGATGGCTTTAAACTTCTTAAAGATTTGGCTGAACTTCTTGGTGGAGCAGTAGGTGCTTCAAGAGCAGCTGTAGATTCTGAGTGGATACCGTATTCGCACCAAATAGGTCAAACAGGCAAGACTGTTGCTCCGAAGGTTTACATAGCGTGTGGAATATCTGGTCAAATACAGCACACTGTCGGTATGAATTCTTCGGATATTATAATAGCGATAAACAAAGATGCATCGTGTCCTATGATGCAGACTGCGACTTACGCTCTGGAAGGTGATTTGTATGAAATAATTCCTAACATAATAAAAGAGATAAAGTCTATAAGGTGCAACTGAGTATTTATTAACTCAACTGAACATATATTTTTTGTTTTCATGTTTCGGTTTGTGCGAGGTATAATCTGGAGTTGTTTTAAAAGTAAAGATAGTTTTTGTGGATAAACCAATAGGAGATGTAAAATGCCGAAAAAAGCAATGGACGTTAAACTGGAGCACGATAAAAACAAGACATTAGTAGTAGATACTCCTAAAGCTCTTAATACTCTTTTGGAGCGTGTGAAAAAGGCGCAGGAAATTTATTCAAATTTTACTCAAGATCAGGTTGACGAAATTTTCAAAGCCGCAGCTATTGCAGCTAATCAAGCAAGAATTCCTCTGGCAAAAATGGCAGTTGAAGAAACTGGCATGGGAATAGTTGAAGATAAAGTTATAAAAAATCATTTTGCTTCTGAATATATTTACAACAAACACAAAGATGCCCGCACTTGCGGACTTATAAGCGAAGACAAAGCTAACGGAATTAAAATAGTTGCCGACCCTATCGGAATTATCGCAGGCGTGGTGCCGACTACAAATCCTACTTCTACTGCAATATTTAAATCTTTAATAGCTTTGAAGACTAGAAATGGAATTATTTTTTCTCCTCATCCTAGAGCGAAAAAGGCTACTATAGCTGCGGCTAAAATTGTTCTTGAAGCTGCTGTTAAAGCAGGTGCACCTGAGCACATAATAGGCTGGATAGACGTTCCGTCATTGGAACTTACAAATTTGCTCATGACTCACAAAGATATAGCTACAATACTTGCTACAGGTGGTCCAGGAATGGTCAAAGCTGCTTATTCTTCTGGTAAGCCTGCTTTAGGTGTAGGCGCTGGAAACACGCCTGCAATTATTGACGAAACTGCAAATGTTCAGATGGCAGTATCTTCAATCCTTATGTCAAAAACTTTTGACAACGGCATGATTTGTGCTTCAGAACAGTCAATAATAATCGTTAAAGAAATTTACGATGCGGTTATAAAAGAATTGACGCTCCGCGGAGCTTACATACTGAAAAAACAAGAAAGAGATAAAGTTGCAAAAACCATAATTATTGACGGAAAGCTTAACGCAGCTATTGTGGGACAGCCAGCTTATAAAATAGCCGAAATGGCAGGTGTGAAAGTTCCAAAAGATACTAAAGTTATTGCAGGCGAAGTCAGCGAAATCTCTTTGGAAGAAGAATTTGCTCACGAAAAGTTATCACCTGTAATTGCTATATATAAAGCTGATAATTTTGAAGATGCGGTGGAAAAGGCTTATCAGCTTGTAGAGCTTGGTGGCGCAGGACATACATCGGTTCTATATACAGACGAAAGAAAACAAGAAAGAATAACTTATTTTGCTAAAAAACTTCATACTGGACGTATTTTGATTAACACTCCGTCATCTCAAGGCGGAATAGGCGATTTGTTTAACTTTAAACTTGAACCGTCATTAACGCTTGGTTGCGGTTCATGGGGAGGAAATGCTGTGAGCGAAAACGTTGGTGTAAAGCACTTGTTGAACTATAAGACTGTGGCTGAGAGACGTGAGAATATGTTGTGGTTTAGAGTTCCTCCAAAAATTTATTTTAAAAGAGGCGCTACTGATTTGGCGTTGCACGAGCTTGAAGGCAAAAAACGTGCATTTATAGTTACGGACAGATTTCTTTTCAACTCAGGTGCTATTTACAATATAACTAAGGTTTTAGAAGAGATAAACATTGACTATCAAATATTCTTTGACGTCAAGCCCGATCCTACTGTATCAACGATAAATGAAGCATTGGCTATGCTTAGAACTTACGAGCCTGACATTATTATAGCTTTTGGCGGCGGCTCTCCTATAGATGCAGCTAAGATTATGTGGTTGATGTATGAAAATCCTGATACGGATTTTAAAGACGTAGCTATGCGTTTTATGGACATAAGAAAGAGAATTTGCAAGATTCCAGAACTTGGAACGAAAGCGCAGTTAATAGCTATACCTACTACTTCAGGAACAGGATCTGAGGTTACTCCATTTGCTGTGATTACAGAAGATTCAACTCATATTAAATATCCCATAGCTGATTATGCTTTAACACCTAATATGGCTATTATTGATCCGAACTTTGTGGACTCAATGCCTAAGGGGCTTTGTGCCGCATCTGGAATAGATGCTTTAACTCATGCTGTGGAAGCGTATGTTTCCGTACTTGCAACAAACTTTACAAATTCGCCTGCATTGGAAGCCGTTAAACTTGTGTTTAGGTATTTGCCTCGTTCTTATTCAAGAGGGAGTGCTGATCCAATAGCAAGAGAAAAAATGCACTATGCTTCTACGTTGGCTGGTATGGCTTTTGCAAACGCATTTTTGGGATTGTCTCACTCGTTAGCTCATAAATTAGGCGCAGCTTTTAACATTCCTCACGGAATTGCAAACGCATTGGTTATCAATCAGGTTATAAGATACAATGCTACTGATAAGCCAAGAAAACAGGCAATATTCCCTCAATATAAATTCCCAAATGCAAAAGCAAAGTATGGGCAGATTGCTGATAATTTAGATCTTGGTGGAAAGAATGACGACGAAAAAGTAGAGTTGTTGATTAAAGCCATAACGCAGCTTAAAAAAGATATTCAGATACCTCTTTCAATAAAAGAAATGGGTATTTCTGAAAAAGATTTCAACGCCAAGCTTGAAACACTAGTTGAACAGGCATTTGACGACCAGTGTACTGGAGCAAACCCCGTGTATCCTTTGATGGATGATATCAGAGAAGTTTTCATAAAGGCTTATAACGGTGAAATATAATAATTAAAGCAGGAAAGCATGAACAACAAAAATCAGGAAATAGGTTTTAAAAAAGAAGTATTAGAAAAAATAATAAAAGCATTCTTCTCAGATAATTTTGAAGAGGCTACTCGTCGTATCCCTTTGAACATGCGTCCGAAGGGATACGAGGTTCTCTACAGGTGTTGTATTTATAAAGAAAGAGCAATTTTAAGAGATAGAGTTATAGCAGGACTTGGATTCTCTATTGAAGATGACGACGAAGCAATTGATTTGTCTAAATATGCAAAAAAAGCACTTGAACGCGAACATATTGACGACAAACCGCTTACTCTTATTGAAACGGCGTGCCAAGGCTGTGTTCCCAACAGAATTTATGTTACGGACGTATGCCAAGGCTGCGTGGCAAGGTCATGTGAAGCTGCATGCAAATTTGGCGCTGTAAGCATTGTAAACGGCAGGTCTAAGATAGATCCAGCTAAATGTAAAAACTGTAAAATGTGCATACCAGCGTGTCCCTATAACGCTATAGTGAAAATAGCAGTTCCTTGCGAGGACGCTTGTCCCGTGGATGCTATCAAAAAGAACGAAAATGGCACAGCTAAAATAGATTACAATGTTTGTATATCATGCGGTAAATGTATGATGGCATGTCCTTTTGGAGCTATCAACGAGAAAAGTCAAATAGTTGATGTTTTGAAAAATATTAAGATTGGCAGGAAAGTGGTCGCTATGGTTGCGCCGTCCATTGTAGGGCAGTTTCAAGGTTCAGTATATCAGTTAAAATCGGCTTTGAAAAAGGCAGGCTTTTACGATGCATATGAAGTTGCTGAAGGAGCCGATATTACTACTAGAAATGAAGCTCTTGAATTTGTGGAACGCATGGAATCTGGCGAATTTTTTATGACTACCTCATGCTGTGCTGGTTATAATCAGTTTATAAAAAAGCATCTACCTGAAGTAAAAGAGTTTGTGTCAACTACAAAAACGCCTATGTATTATATAGCTCAAAAAGTTAAAACTGAACATCCAGAATACGTTACTGTTTTTATAAGTCCTTGCGTTGCAAAGAAAAACGAAGCCTGCGATGATGAAAATGTTAATTACGTTATAAATTATGAAGAACTTGCAGCTTTGTTTTCAGCTAAAGATATTAAGGTTCAAGATTGCGTTGAAGAGAAATTTGAGATTGAAAGTTCAAAACAGGGACGAAATTTCGGAGTTACAGGTGGAGTTGCAGGAGCGGTGGCAAAACTTTTAGAAGATAAAAAAGATTTTGCAAAGCCTTACGTTATTAATGGTTTAAATAAAGAAACAATAAAACATTTAAAGAAGATGGTTAAAGATAAAAAATGTCTTGAAGGTAATTTAGTGGAAGTAATGGGCTGCGAAGGCGGTTGCATTGGCGGAAACGCCACTATTTGTGCTCCTAGAATAGTTCAAAAAGCTATAAAGACATTGTACGATCAAAGCAAAGACATAGAAAAAAAGTAATCTCTATTTTATAAAGCCACGCAGAAAGCTGCGTGGCTTTTTTTCTGTAAATTCTGAGTTTTCCCAAATAGCAAAAAGTCAGGATATTGTATAGTTAATAAAATAAAAGGTGAACATATGTCTAAAATTTTGCTTACAGGTGCGAATGGATTTGTTGGAAGCCATATTGCAGAAGCATTAATAGAAGCTAATCATAAAGTTACATGTACTATAAGGCAAACGTCAAATTTAAAGTGGATTAAAGATCTCTCGCTTGAATACAAATATGGCGATTTAGGCAATAAAAAATTCTTACAAGAAGTTGTAAAAGGTGTAGATGTTGTTATACATTGCGCAGGAGTTGTCCGCGCTATGACTAAAGAAGATTATTTTAAAGAGAATGTAGAAAATACAAAAAGTCTTTGCGAAGCGATTTTAAGAAATAATTCTAATTTAAAAAAGTTCGTTTTTATTTCTTCGCAAGCCGCAATGGGAGCATCACCTGTTGGAATTATCAGGAAAGTTACAGATGTTCCAGAACCTGTTTCTGACTATGGTTTAAGCAAAATAGAAGCAGAGAAAGCCGTGAGAGAAGTTCTTTATAGAAAAGTTCCATACACTATTTTTCGTCCTGCAAGTGTTTATGGTCCTAGAGACAAAGATATATTTATATTTTTTAATCTAGTACATAAACATTTAAGACCTATAACTACTAAGAAAAGACTTTTACAGTTAGTTTATGTTAAAGATGTTGCAAAGTCCGTATTGTTATGTCTTGAAAATAGAAAAAGTGACAATAATACTTATTATCTTGCAAATTCTTCCGCTTATACTTGGGCAGAGATCGGAAAAATTATTTCATATTCAGTTGGCGTTAAGTCTTTGCCCTTATTGACTCCCGACTTCGCTTTTAAAGCTGCGGGATTTATTATGGAAGTTATTTCAAGATTAACAGGAAAGCCAGCAGTGTTAAACAAACAGAAAATTACAGAGATGCTTCAAGATTCTTGGATTGCCGATACTTTTCCCGCTGAAACCGACTTAAACATCAAATTTATCAACCTTGAAGTTGCATCTCAAATTACGTATAATTGGTATTTGGAAAATAATTGGTTTTAAACATAAAAATATAAGTAAGGAGTTCCGTGATGAGCACAGATGTTTTTGAGAAATGTTTTGGATTCCATGCTGCTGATGACTTGAAACAAACTGGTTTTTATCCTTATTTTCATAGAGTTGAGTCCGAGCAAGGACCCGAAATTATAGTTGACGGCAGTAAAAAAATAGTCGTTTGCTCAAATAATTATCTTGGACTTGCAAATCATCCTAAAGTTATAGAATCTTCAATTCTTGCTGCAAAGAAATACGGAACATCTTGCACTGGATCAAGATTTCTCAATGGAACAAATGATCTGCATGAGAAGGTTGAAAGAAAATTCGCCAAATTCATTGGTAAAGAAGATGCTATTCTTTTTACTACAGGACATCATTCAAATCTAGGCGCAATTTCATGCCTTGTAGGCAAAAGCGAAGTTGTAGTTACGGACAGATTAGACCACGCTTCTATCATAGACGGTTGCCGTTTGTCTTTTGGAGAAATGGTAAGATTTAGACACAATGATATGGAAGACTTAGAAAGACAACTTGCTAGACATAAAGGCAAAGGCATATTGATTGTTGTTGACGGCGTTTTTAGTATGGAAGGTGATATTACAAACTTGCCTGAAATTTCTAAACTTGCAAAAAAATACGGAGCTAGACTTTTTGTTGATGAAGCCCACTCTTTAGGAGTTTTGGGCGAAAAAGGCACTGGAACTGGAGAATATTTCAACATGCAGGACGACGTTGACGTTGTTATGGCGACAGCTTCCAAATCTTTGGCTTCAATCGGCGGATTCATAGCAAGCAATTCAAAAGTTATAAATTATATTAAACATAATGCAAGAAGCATGATTTTTACTACAAGCCTTCCACCTGCGTGTGTGGGAGCTATTGATACAGCGTTGGATTTGATTGTTGCCGAGCCTGAGAGAAGAGCGAAATTGATGCAGATAGCAATTAAAATGAAAGAAGAATTTAAGGCTATGGGTTATAATATTAATAATTCTCAATCGCCAATTATACCTTTAACCGTTGGGAACGACTTGGTTGCTTTCAAAATGTGGCGAATGCTCTTTGACGAAGGTATATTTGCTTCTCCCGTTGTAACTCCTGCGGTTCCCGAAGGGCAATCAATAATAAGGACAAGCTATATGTCAACGCATACTGATAGCCACTTGGATTTTATATTAGATAAATTTAAAAAAGTTGGTAAACACCTTGGCGTAATAGCATAGTTTTTTTAGGAAATATATAAATGATAATAGTGAAAGCCGGCAACAAAGATCAAATGAATCAGTTTGTTAAATTTCCTTGGAAAATTTATTCAAAAAGTAGTAAGTGGGTTCCTCCATTAATTTGCGATGTGAAAAGGATTATTTCTGAAAATAAAAATCCTTTTTGGCTACATGCGAGAAGGCAATTATTTTTGGCTTATGACGGCAACAATAATGTTGTAGGTAGAATTGCGGCGATAATAGATTATAATTATATATCTTTCCAAGATGATAAATGTGGTTTTTTCGGTTTTTTTGAATGTATTAACGATGCCCAGATTGCCAAAGCTCTTTTTTGTTCGGCTCAAGAATGGCTAAATGAACAGGGTATCAAAAAAATGATCGGTCCTATGAACCCTTCTACAAATGACGAATGTGGTTTTTTGTTAGAAGGTTTTGATATTCCTCCAAGCTTTATGATGCCTTATAGCCCTAAGTATTACTTGAACCTTGCCGAGCAGTCTGGTCTTAAAAAAGTAAAAGAATTGTACGCTTACAATATGGACGTTTCTGCGGATTCAAGAGTTAAAAGGCTTGAACGTGTTGTTGAGATGGCTAAGAAAAAGCTTACAGGTTTAAAAATTAGGACAGTTCGGAAAAATTCTTACGAAGAAGATTTAAAAGCTGCTATCTCAATATATAACAGGGCTTGGGAAAAGAATTGGGGATTTGTTCCTTGGAGCGATGAAGAATTTGTTTCTATAGCTTCAAAGTTGAAAATGATTATAGATCCTGACATGATAGTAATTGCAACCATAGGGGAAGAACCTGTCGGAATGCTTATTTCTTTGCCCGATTATAATCAAGTATTGAAGAAGCTTAACGGGAAGCTTTTTCCTTTTGGAATTTTTAAATTTTTACATTATAGAAAAAAAATTGATGCCTTGAGGCTTATGGTTATGGGAGTTGTAAAAGAGTACAGGCACAAAGGCATAGAAGCAATTATGTATGAAAGAGGTTTAAAAAACGCATTGAGAATAGGGTACAAACATTGCGAACTTTCGTGGGTTCTTGACGACAACATAATGACGCAGCGCACAGCAGAAATGATGAGCGGCAGAATTTATAAGAAGTATGCTGTGTATGGCAGTTAGCAGTTTAGTTTTGCTTTTTTCCGAAGATAAGACAAGATTTTCGCAATAAGGTTTGAAATTTTGTAAAGTCGGAGGAACTGTAAATGGTTATAAGAAAAAAAGCAGCTGAAAAGAAAAGCGTTAAGAAAAAAATTGTTAACTCTGTGTCTAAAAAAGATTCTGTAGATGAAGTCCCCTCAAGTTCATACATAATTATAGATTACCCAAACGAAGCGGAAATAATTAATGGGTTGCACTATGCATTGCGTATAGGAGCATCTAATGACGGATATGTTGAAATTTCGTTTAATGACGGCGAATGGCTTCCATGCAGATTCGGTAGCGGATATTGGTGGTTTGATTGGACGGATTTCGCACAGGGACACCATTCCCTGTCAGCAAGACTTGTAAACCATCACGGAAAGATTATAGCAGAGTCTAAAAAGAGGAAATGTAAAGTATGCTAAAGGAAAGAAATATTTTTTTTGAAAGTTTAGGAAAAGCATGTTTGTTTTCTGCAGTATTATGCTCAGCATTTGTTCTTGCAAGAACTTTTTTGCAAAACGACGATAAGACTTCAAAGAATTACGTAAAAAGATTAAGAAAATCTTATGAAGGACTCTCCCCTGAAGATTATTGTGAAAGCGGAAGCACAAAAATTAAAACTCACAGGGAATTTTAATGTATTTAAAGAAAGTAGAAGTTTGTGGTTTCAAGTCATTTGCCGATAAAACAGTATTGAATTTTGAACAAGGCATTTCTGGAATTATAGGACCTAATGGATGCGGCAAGTCTAATATATCGGATTCTATTCGTTGGTGTCTCGGAGAGCAGAGAGCCAAATCTATGAGAAGCTCCAACATGCAGGAAGTTATATTTGGAGGAACTCAGACTAGGGCGACTACAGGAATGGCGGAAGTTTCTCTTACTTTTGACAATTCGCAAAATATTTTGCCTATTGATTATTCTGAAGTTACTGTTACGAGAAGATTATTTAGAAGCGGCGAGAGCGAATATTTTATCAATAAGACTCAGTGCAGGCTTAAAGATATAAGGGACATGTTTTTGGACACAGGTATAGGTTCCGACGGATATTCTATAATTGAGCAGGGTAAGGTGGACTTTTTAACTACGGCAAAACCTGAAGATAGAAGAGAATTGTTTGAAGAAGCAGCAGGAGTTTCCAAATATAAAGTAAGAAGAGAAGAAACGCTAAGAAGGCTTGAGAAAATAGATGCGGATATGTCACGCTTGTCAGATGCTTTGGCTATACACAAACAGCAGATAACCGCATTAGATATAGCTGCTAAAAAAGCAAAGCAGTATAAGAAGTATCAAGAAGAGCTTGCAAATTATGAAGTGGCTTCTTTAGTCCATCATATATCTTACGGCAATAATGAAATAGTAAGAATAAAAACAGAGCTTGATCCTAAAATAAAAGAATTTGAATCTACAAATACTTTAATGGCTCAGCTTGACACTGAAATACAGGAAATTCGTTTGTCTTTAGATGAAAAGAATGAGTCGTATGTAAGTGTAAATAAGGATTTAAGTGAAATAAAAATGCAGATAGGTGTGGCAGATCAAATAATTCAACATGCCATGCAAAGAGAAGGCGAAATAAAGTCTGAAAAAGAGAGTCTTGAGCAAGAGTTAGTTGTAAATAGAGAAAAGGTTATACAGATGGAAGAACAGCTCAAAACTTTAAATTCAGACGACGGAACTTTGGCTGACGATTTAGTTAAATATGAAGCTGACTACAGAGAAAAAGAGCGGCAGTATAATTTAGTAAAAAGCAGATTATCTGAATTAGAGGCGAGAGAAAATGAAATAAGAGAAAAACTCTCGCAGTTTGAGTCTGAAAAAGAGCAGCAGCATAATTTAAAAGCCGAACTTTCTGAAAGTAGAATACATCTTGACGCAGAACTAGATTCTTTACGAAGAATAATTTCAAGGCTTGAAAATGACGTTGAGCCTACTCGTCAAGAAATAGTTAACATAGAAGCTGAGCTTGAATCGGCAAACACGTCAATTGGTTCTTTTGAAACAAAAAAAGAAGAGATAAATAAAATTATTTCAGAAAATGAAGAGAAACGTAAATCGTTAGAAAATATTCTTCTGAAGCACAAAGAATCTTTGGCATCAAACGACTCTCGCGTATCTACGCTTAAGGAATTTGACCAGCAAGATCCCGTTAGGTCTTCAATAAGAGCTGTTCTAAGTTTGGGCAATTTAGCAAGAGGACCTGTAAGCAGCATTATTGACGCTGATGAAGATAAGCAGGAATTGGTGGCTTCTGCTCTTGGCGAAAGGTTAAATTATTTGGTTTGCGATACAGCTGAAAAAGCAGATCAGGCTATTAAATTTTTGGAAGAAAATGGTTTAAGCCGTCTTTCATTTATTGTTGCCGATAAAATTTCAGATTCAGTCCAAAATTCTGCAATAGGTTTGCCTCAAGGCTATACTGAGCTTATAAAATTTTTAAAATATAATTCTTCTGATGAAAAGATAATTCGCTATGTTTGCTCTGGTGCTTTAGTTTCTGGAAATAAGATTTATGGAAACGTTGTTGTTTCAGGCGGAGGAAAAATATCTTTTGAAAAACCTGTATTAATTGAGGAACAAATAAAAAATCTTCAAAATAAATCGGAAGAATTAAAGCTGAATATTTCTACTGCGCAATCTGAAATTGAACGGATATATGAAAATCAAATCAATTTGCGACTAGAAAAAGAAAGACTAGGTTTTGACGCTATTAAAGTAAAAACTCAAATAGAAGGTAAACGTAGCCAAATAGAAGAAAAGAAAAACGATATAAAAAGTATCACTGAAGAAATAAATAAGCACAAAGAAGAAATAAGCTCAAAAGCAACGGAATTGAACTCCTTTAACGAAAAAATATCTGTTTTTGAAATAAAACTTGCTGAACATGAAGACGAAGAAAATAGGCTTTACGAAGAATTGAAAATTATAGAAAACGATACGTTTGCAGCTAAAAAAGAAGAGGAGACCTTAGCTCCGTTGATGATGGAAGCAAGAAGTGTTTGGGATAAAAAAGTTGCGGAATTTGAAAATAAGCGTCAAGGACAGCAATATTTGTTGGACAATATTGCAAATATAAAAAAACAGATAGAATACGCTGAAAACAAGATTGTTGAAAGTGACGAGAAACTTTCTGAACTTCTTACTTCTCAAGAAACTGAGACAGTTAAAATTCAGCAATTATATGAAAGTCAAGCTCAAAAAGAGGTTGAAATACAGAGTTCTTTAACCGACAGACAGAGTCTGCAAGATGTATTAGATTCAAAGACTAATGAATGGCACGCTTTGCGCGGTAAGGTTGATGAGTTAAATAATGAAGTCAATGCGATGCAAATAGATTTAAAAAATTTTGAATATCAAAAAAATGACTTGGAGAAGAGGCTTGCTGAGACATATAGCAAGACCTATGAAGAAATCAAAAACGATTTTGACGGCATAGAAGTAAATAATGAAGAAATTACAAAAATAAAGAGAAAGATGGAATCTCTAGGATCTGTTAATCTTGCCGCTCAGGAAGAATACGATGCTTTGGAACAGAGGTATAACTTCCTTTTGGCTCAACAGCAAGATTTGTTAAAAGCAAAAGACGATTTGCTTGAAGTTATAAAGAAAATAAATCAATCAACGATAGAGAATTTTAAAAAGACTTTTGATATTGTAAGAGATAATTTTAAAAACCTTTACAGAAAATTATTTGGTGGCGGCGAAGCGGATTTAATGCTTACTGACGAAAACAATTTGCTTGAAAGTGGCGTGGATATTTATGCTCAGCCTCCGGGGAAAAAATTGCAGAATATTTCTCTTTGCTCGGGAGGAGAAAAAGCTTTAACGGCTGTAGCTCTGTTATTTGCATTTTTTATGGTTAAGCCGTCTCCATTTTGTATTTTAGATGAGGTAGATGCTCCTTTAGATGATGCAAATGTGGGTAGGTATAACTCTATGATTAAAGAATTTGCGTCAAAGACGCAGTTTTTGGTTGTAACGCATAACAAGCGCACAATGGAAATGGCGGACGTTCTTTACGGTGTGACAATGGAAGAGCACGGTATTTCAAAAATAATCTCAGTAAAGATGAACAAGCAAGACGAAGTTGACTCTAAAATTCAAGAAGCATAATAATTGGAAACATGATTTAATGACAAAAATAGGTCTTGTAAAATGCGACGATTACAATAAAGCGAATAATGCCGTTAGAGAAGCAGTTGCTCTTCTTGGCGGCATATCTGCTTTTATAAAGCCTTCTGAGCGTATTCTTATTAAACCAAATCTGTTAAGTCCCAAAGATCCTTTAAAAGCTGTAACCACTCATCCAGAAATTGTAAGAGTTATAATAAAACTTGTGAAAGAAGCAGGAGCTATTCATATAGTCGGCGACAGTCCTGGAGGAGCAATCCGAAATATAAAAAATGTCTGGGAAGTTACAGGTATGGAGAAAGTCTGTAGGGAAGAGAATATAGAGCTAATAAATTTTGAAGCTGTCGGTTCCAAAGATTTTGACATCGGCGATAAGAACATAAAGAAAGTTAACTTCTCAAACGCTGTTTTGGATTGTGATGGCATAATAAATATCCCGAAGCTTAAAACTCACATGCTGATGGGTTTTTCAGCGGGCATAAAAAACTTTTACGGAACTGTTCCGGGTCTTATAAAAGTTGAATATCACAAATATGCTTCAAAAAATAAAGATTTTGCTAATTTGCTTACAAATATTTATTTGTTTTTTAAAGACAAAGTAAGATTTACTCTTATAGATGCAATTTTGTCAATGGAAGGCAATGGTCCAAGTGCAGGAGAAGTAAGAAAAACTGATTTACTTGCAATTTCTCAAGACACAGCGGTTTTAGATGCATATTTGATGAAAGAATTAAATTACGATATATCAAGCAGCGATTTGTTGAAAAATTTAAACATGACTGCTGATACCATAAACAAAGTGGAAGTTTTGGGGAAATCCCCCAAAGATTTTAACTTTCAAAAGTTTAAGTTTCCAAATTTGCGAAAATTGGATATTTTTCCAAAACCTATTGTACAAATGCTTGGCAGGCTTTTGTGGGTAAAAGCTAGCATAAATAGAAATATTTGTGTTAAATGTTTGCTTTGTACAAAAGCATGCCCTGTAGGCGCAATACAAAGTAGGGGAAACGATTATCCTTACATAAACACTAAGAAGTGCATAAGTTGTTTTTGTTGCCACGAGATGTGTCCAAAAAAAGCTATAGGCTTTAGGAAAAGCTTTCTTGCAAAAATTTTTATTAAGGATAATTAATAGGATGGCTAAAAGAACTAAATTTCAAAATTATGCTGAATATATCGCACTTAAAACGGTCATCTTTTTTATAAGATTATTTCCTTTTAAGTTTGCGGTAAAGGTTGGTGAAGCTATAGGTATTGTTTCTTACTATATCGTCAATTTTAGACGTTCACATGTTATAGATATGCTTACACAATCGTTTCCTGAAAAATCTCAAAAAGAGATAAGGATTATAGCAAGAAACACCTATAAAAATTTTGCGAGGACAGTTGTTGAAATTATATTTTTCCCGACTATGTCGGACGAAGAAATAAAAAAACTTCTTGTCTGTACAAATGAACACTTGGTAGAAAATGCATACTCTAAAGGTAGAGGAACAATTTTTATGTCAGCTCATTTAGGCAATTGGGAATTGACTGCTTTGGCTTATTCAAAAATATACCCTATGTCTGTAGTCGTTGCAAATCAGTCTAATGTTCTTGTGGACAAAATGATGGATAATGTCCGCACTAATCAAGGTTTTTCTACTATAAGCAGAGATGGAATGGCTTTCAGAGATGTTATGAAAGCATTAAAAAGAAATGAAATAGTCGCATTTTTAGCTGACCAAGATGCTGGTCCCCAAGGTGTTTTTATTCCGTTTTTTGGAAGGTTGACGTCAACTCCAAAAGGTGCTGCTCTTTTTGCTCTTAGAGCAAAATGTCCAATTATAATAGCTCTTGGAATAAGGCAAAAAAATGGCATAATGAAAGTTGAATTTACAGAAGTTCCAATACCGAACTCCGGTGATTCAAATAAAGATATAGAAACTATAAATACGTTTTATTTAAAAAAACTTGAAGATATTGTCCGTCGTTACCCAGAGCAATGGTTCTGGTTTCATCGCAAGTGGAAAACGCGTCCTGAATAAAAGTATTCACACATGCAAAATTTGACTAGCTATAGTTTTTTGAGTATAATACTTTCGTCGGTTGACAATAATAAATAATACAAGCGGGCCTGTAGCTCAGTTGGTTAGAGCACTCGACTCATAATCGAATGGTCGTAGGTTCAAGTCCTACCAGGCCCAATTAAGAAGGTAAATTAACTCTTGAGAAATCGGGGGTTTTTTATTTTGTAAATTTGCTATAATCCTCCTGTCGCGGGTAGTTAGCTCAGCGGAAGAGCGTTCGCCTCACACGCGAGAGGTCGCAGGTTCAAACCCTGCACTACCCATGCTAAAAATTGCTTATTTTTCTTAATTCAGTTTATATCTGTAAACCGAGGCGAAAATCGGAGGGGTAGATGGAAGATTTAAAGCAAGATTTGGAATTATTATTTGAATTACAGAATTACGATATAAAAATTAGCGATGTTAACAAGCAAATAAGTCTTGCGCCTAGCTCAATTGAACAAAAGAACATAATTTTAGAAGATAAAAAAGCTGAACTAAGTGAGGAAAAGAAGAAATATGTGGATTTAGTATCGTTGAAAAAAGAAAAAGAATCTTTGCTTGCTGATAAGGAAAAAGCTATAGAAAAGCATTCTATGGAGCTTAATACAGTTAAGTCTAACGATACATATAAAGCTTTACTTTTGGAAATAGAAAAAGCAAAAGCCGACAAGAATATTCTTGAAGATGAACTTTTGGCGCTTATGGAAAAAGTAGATGAAGAATCTGCAAAGATTAAAACTGTTGAAAACGAATTTCAAAAATTTGAAGAAAATATAAAGAAAGAAATAACAGATATAAAAAATAATGCTAATAAGCTTAAGGAAGAAGCTATTGCATTGGAAAATAAAAGAGAAGAACACAAGTTGAAAGTCAGCAAATCCGTATTGTCTCATTATGAGAGATTGAAAGAAGGGCGCGATGGTCGCGGGCTGGCTATTGTTGACGGTGAAAGTTGTGGTGGATGCGGTATGGTTTTAAGAACTCAGCTTATCAACCAAGCTCTTAAAGGTCAAGAGCTTGTGTTTTGTGATAATTGTTCCAGAATATTGTTTAAGAAATAACGCTTTATAAAGACGGATACGCAACCGCTTTGCAGTCTTCTAGGCATGTAAAGAGGAAAGTCCGAACTTTAACCTTAGGGATTATCCTTAAGGTAAACGGTAGCAGGCAATCCCTGTCGCTCGTAAGGGTAGAGGTGTGAACAGAGACGCTTTTCTTAGAAATAAGAGAAGTATCCTTGTAAAAGGATAAGTTTTCGCGGAAACGCGGAAGGTGAAACGGCAAAATCCTTACCGGAAAGCAAGGCTGAAGTATAGCCGCTTGACTGTTAAAAGTGATTTTAACAGCAGAGAAATGGTTGCGCTTTCAAGTTTTGAAAGACAGAATTCGGTGTATAATTCGTCTTTATAAGGCGGATCTTAAAGGATAAAATGGAATGCAAATTTGGACTTGCGTTGCTATAGGTCTTGCAGGCGGAATACTGAGCGGTCTTATGGGTGTTGGAGGAGGTATTATTTTAATACCTCTTATGGTACTTTTATTAAAAATGACTCAGCATCAAGCCCAAGGAACGTCTCTTGCTGTGATTTGCTTGAGTTTTGTTTCCGTGCTGGTTTATTATAAAAAAGGACATGCAAACCTTAGTGTTGCTGCTTTGATAGGTTTAGGTTTTATCGCAGGCGGTTTTCTGGGTTCTTATCTCGCAGATTTTTTACCCGATCAAGTTCTTAGAAAATGTTTTGCAGTTTTGATGATAATAATAGCCGTAAAGATGCTGATTTCAAAGTAGGAATACACAATAATGTACCACATCTCTGTAATGCCTTTAGAAACGTCGCAGTATCTTGTTAATAATATGGAAGGCTTATATGTTGACTGTACTTTCGGCGGCGGCGGGCATACTTCTTATTTACTGAACAAATTTGAAAAAATCAAAATAATTGCGTTTGATTGGGACGAAGATGCTTCAAACAGATTCCTTGAGCAAAGAGAGGATTTTGAGGGTAGGGTTACGTTTGTAAGAGATAATTTTAGAAATATTAAAAGCGTTTTAGCGAGAATGAATATAAACAAAATTGATGGCATTCTCGCCGATATAGGCGTTTCTTCAAAACAGTTTGACGATTTAGAGAGAGGCTTTTCTTTTAATTCTAGCGTTCTTGACATGAGAATGGATAAGAGGAATGCTTTGACAGCAAAAGAAATTGTAAACTCTTATTCACGCGACGATTTAACTGATATTTTTTATAAATATGGAGAAGAGCGTAAGTCAAGACAGATTGCAGACGCTATTATTTTGCGTAGGAAGAGGGGAATAATAAGCACTGCTTTGGAACTGAGAGATATAATCTGTTCTGTTAAAAGAGCTGAGGGAAAAATAAATCCAGCTACAAAAGTTTTCCAAGCGTTAAGAGTTTTTGTAAACGATGAGCTTGGTAATTTAGAAGCGTTATTATCGGATGCTCCAGAATTGTTAAATCAACATGGCAGGATAGTTTTAGTCAGCTTTCACTCTTTGGAAGATAGAATCATAAAACAAGACTTTAAGAAAAATGCATCAGACGGAATATATAAAATACTCACAAAAAAAGTGGTTACAGCTTCTCAGGAAGAAATTTATTTGAATCCAAGAAGCAGAAGCGCTAAAATAAGAGCTGCGGAGAAAATAAGCAATGCGTAAGCCATTTTTCTTAGGAGTATCGTTAATTATTACGATTTTTGTTTATCTTTGGCAACAGAATATGTCAATGAGATTGGCTTATAAAGTGAGTTCTTTGCAATCTGATTACGACAAATTAAATTCTGAAAACGATATTTTAAGATTAAAAATAAATTCAAATCTTGCCTTAGAGAAAATGGACAAAATTGCCAAAGAAAATAATCTTTTGCGACCTGGTGAAAAACATATAATTTATATTGATTAGGTTCCTTAAAAATGAGGAAGAAAAAAAATAGAATTAATAGAAAGACTGTTCTAGCGTTTGCGACGCTGCCGGTCTTTTTTCTTTTATTTGCAAAACTTATCTACTTACAGATATTCCTTCATGGAAGAATAAATCGCGCTGTTGAGAAAATGGTTAATCGCGAAAATGTGGAAGTTCCCAAACGAGGAGATATTCTTGATGTAAAAGGAAATATATTAGCGACAAGCATAAAAAGTTATACGGTTTTTCTTGATGCAAAAATGATTGAAGATTTTGAAACATTAAAAAAAGTATTATCTGAAAATGGGATAAAAATAAAAGAAAAAAATTTATACGATTTAAAAAATATGTCTTATATTCCTATAGCTTTTAATGTTGATTCTTTCACTGTTGAAAAAATAAAAGGGACAAAGCTTAAAGGTGTTGGCTTTGAAGCAAAATATACCAGACAATATCCACAAGGGCGGCTTTTAGCGCATATACTTGGCATAACTGGTTGCGATGGTAGTGGTCTTGAAGGCATTGAGAAAATATGTAATGCGAGTCTTTCTGGCGAAACTATAAAAACTAAAATAATTAGAGATGGTCGTGGTCAAATAATCCGTAATCAATTCCTCAATACGCAAGAAATTTACGGTTGCAATATAGAGCTTACTATAGATAGGAATATACAATTTATAGCCGAACAAGAGCTTAGGAAAGCCTTTGAAATATATAAAGCTACAAAAGCTATATGCATAGTTCAAGATCCGAAAACTGGAAAAATCCTCGCTATGGTTTCTCTTCCAGATTTTGATTGTTCAGACAAAATTAAAGATATAAGGCGTTTAAGAAATTCTGCAGTCAGCGATTTATACGAGCCGGGATCAACATTTAAAATAGTAACAGTGGCAGCTGCTTTAGAAGAAGGAAAAGCAAAATTATCAGATTCATTTTATTTGGATAACGGCAAGTTTAGAATAGCTGGACATACAATAAAGGACGATCACAAAATAGAGGGTAGCGCCACATTAAGCAGAACTTTTGAAATGTCGTCTAATATAGGAATGATAAAAATAGCTCAAAGATTGGGTGCTGACCTTTTCTACGATTATATAAGAAAATTTGGATTCTATTCATTAACTGGCATAGATTTGCCTGGAGAAGCTAAGGGTCTTTTAATGGATGTAAAGAGGTGGAATGCTTTAACTCTTCCCAACATTTCGTTTGGTCAAGGCATAGGCGTCTCTGCTCTTCAAATAATAAATGCTTTCTCGTCGTTAGCAAACGATGGCATTTTATTAAGACCTTTTGTAATACAAAAGATAATAAAATGTAATTCCGAAGAGGAAATTTTTGAAAAGAAAGAAATAAGAAGAGTTGTTTCAAAAGATACAGCTTATATTATGAAAAAACTGTTAAAGAATGTTGTTGACTTGGGTACAGGGAAAAGTGCGAAAATACAGGGATATACAGTTGGAGGAAAAACCGGTACTGCGCAAAAGATTGACCCTTCAACTAAAACTTATTCAACTAAATATTATACTGCTTCGTTTTGCGGAATGGTTCCAGCTATAAATCCTGAGTTTGTAGTTTTAGTAATTATAGATGAACCTAAAGGAAGCAGTTATTACGCAGCGTCGGTAGCATCGCCTGTTTTTGCCAAAATTTCCAAAAGAATTGCCGATTATTTATGTATTGAAAAAGATGATATAAAATAGAAATTAAGTCTGTTTGGCTCTGAAAGATATGTATAAATAAAATGCTATACTCTATATATTCGTTTGTCAAGACAAAAATTAAGGAATAACAATGCAGCTTAAAGATATATTATCCGACGATATGAAAGTTCTTGTTTCCGGCAGCTTAAATGTTGAAGTTTTAGGTATATCTTACGATTCAAGAACAGTTCAAAACGGATATGCTTTTTTCGCTTTGCCTGGGCATAATACCGATGGCGGTAAGTATATTAACGAAGCGATAAAAAAAGGAGCTTCTGTACTCGTAAGCCATTCAAAGGTTGAAACATGTCAGATTCCTCTGATTATTGCTGAAGACATTTTTAGGTTTATGTCTATTTTCTCGGCTAAATTTTATAATTACCCAGACAGAGAATTAAATATTATTGGCGTGACTGGCACAAATGGTAAAACTACAGTTACTTATATGATAGACAGCATATTTTCACATGCTGGTATTGATTGTGGTGTGATGGGTACGATTAACTACAGATACAAAGATAAAGTTATAGAAGCTCCAAACACAACTCCTCAAGCTCCAGATATTTACAGGATTATGCGAGAAATGCTTAATGCTGGAGTTAAGCATATTGTTATGGAAGTTTCTTCTCATGCGTTAAGCTTAGGAAGAGTTTACGGCATAGATTTTGACATCGCTGTTTTTACGAATTTAAGTCAAGATCATTTGGATTTTCACAAAACTATGGATAGCTATTTTGAAGCTAAATCTGCTCTATTTCGCTCTTTAGGAACAGGAACAAAGAAAAATATAAAATTTGCAATAATAAATATTGATGACAAATATGGCAAAAAACTTGCTGATATTGGGTTAAGTGCTGAAAAGAAATTTTATTCTATGTCAGATAAGATAGAAGCAGACTTTAAAGCCCAGAATATTGACATCTCAAGTTCTGGCAGCAAGTTTGATTTATTATATGCTGGTAAGACTGCTAAAATAAACATAAAGCATTTTGGACTTCATAATGTCTATAATGCTCTGGCTGCTTTAGCTGCCACTATTTGCAGCGGTATTGAGTTTCATAAAGTTATAGAAGGGTTAAATAATTCTAGGCAAGTTCCCGGTAGGCTTGAGCGTGTTGACACAGGGCATTTGGGCTTTGAAGTTCTTGTAGATTACGCTCATACGGAAGACGCTTTAAAGAATGTCCTTCAAGCAGTAAAAAAAATTAAACATAAAAGAATTATAACTGTTTTTGGCTGTGGCGGCGACCGAGACAGAACAAAAAGACCTCTAATGGGAAAAGTTGCTGTTGAGATGAGCGATTTTGTTTTTGTAACATCAGATAATCCGAGAACTGAGGATCCCAGTCTTATAGTTTTGGATATAGAATCAGGTATAAAAAGAGTTTATAGAACTAACTATAAAGTTGTAGTTGAGAGAGAGGAAGCTATAAAAGAAGCTGTCATGATGGCAGATAAAGGTGATATTGTTTTGTTAGCTGGCAAAGGTCATGAAACGTATCAGATAATAGGTTTAGATAAGATTCATTTTAGCGACATTGAAACTGCTGTAAAATATATAGCATTAAAAAATCAGAAAGAAAATATTTCAAATGAGCCTGAACAAGAGGAGTTTAGTTTTTAATGGAAATTTTTCAGATTAGAGATTTAATACAAGCCATAGACGGCGAATTTATAATAGGGGATCCTAATCTTTTAGTAGAGGGCATTTCCATTGATTCAAGAACTATACGCAAAGGAGAAGCATATTTTGCGATAAAAGGTGAGCGTTATGACGGACATGATTTTATAAAAGAAGCTGTTGAGAAAGGAGCTTCTGTCATAGTTTATTCAAACAAGAACTTAAAGCCTTTTACTCCTTTTTCAAAGTTTCCGGCAATGGTTAAAACTGACAATACTATTGTTGCTCTTGGAAAATTTGCAAAATATTATAGGAGAAAATTTAAGAATGTAAGTGTAGTTGGTATTACAGGGTCAAACGGAAAAACTACGACAAAAGAAATCTTGTTTTCAATTTTAAATCATAAAGGAAAAACACTTTCAAATAAAGGGAATTTTAATAACAGGATAGGGCTTCCTCTTTCAATATTTAATTTAACGTCTCAATATCAATATGCTGTTTTTGAAACTGGCACTTCGCTTTATGGCGAAATTGAAATCCTATCGGATATTTTAATGCCAGATGTAGCGGTAATTACAAATATAGGTTTTTCGCACTTGGAGACTTTTGTTTCTCCAGAGGGCGTTTTTAAAGAAAAGAAAGTTTTGTTTGAAAAAGTAAAAGAAAACGGTTGCTTAATTATAAATAACGATGATAAATTTTTAAGAACTATAACAAATGTCGGTGTGCGCAAAATTATTACTTTTGGTTTGGATTGCCAAGCCGACGTAACCGCTGAAAATATAAAGTTGTTCCCCGATCAAACAGTTTTTAATATTTGTTTCAATAAAGAATCTTTAGAAGTTTTTATGCCTGCACGCGGAAAATTCAACGTCTATAATGCTTTGTCTGCTGCTGCATGCGCACTGGGATTAGGACTATCTTTAAAAGATATAAAAGTAGGTATAGAATCGTTTAGTCCTCCTAAAATGCGTATGGAGACTGTTTATGTTAAAAATGGTGGAATATTGATAAACGACGCTTATAATGCAAACCCTTCTTCAATGAGAAATTCCATAGATGCAGTATTGCAGAGTTATCCAGATAAAAAGGTAAATTTGGTTTTGGCAGATATGCTTGAGCTTGGCGATAAAAGCGGCGAATATCATTTTGAGCTTGGAAAGTTTATTGGAGATAAAAAAATAAATTCCGTTAATCTTTTTGGGGATGTTATTTTTAATACTAAAATTGGTCTTGGCGATAAAAAAAATGTTTTTTATTCTAAAAGCTCGGATGAACTTTTGAACAATCTTAAAAATATTGATATTGATGAAAATTCTGTATTTTTGTTTAAGGGTTCTAGGGGAATGAAATTAGAGGAAATTTTTACGAGATTTTATGATTTTTTAGAGAGGTAGAATCAAAGTGTTATATCATATTCTGTACAGTTTTAGCCACATATTTACGCCTTTCAATATTTTTCAATATATTACCTTCAGGGCTGGCGGCGCTGTTTTGACGAGTATTTTGATTTGTTTTATAGTCGGTCCTTATATCATAAGAGAATTGGCAAAATTTAAAATCAAACAAGTGGTAAGGGCTGATGGTCCCTCAACTCATTTATCCAAAAAAGGAACACCCACAATGGGTGGTCTTATAATATTATTATCTGTTGTAATATCTGTTCTTTTGTGGGCAAGGTTAGACAATCGGTTTATTATTTGGCTTTTAATAGGATCTATTTGGTTTGGTTTTTTAGGTTTTTGCGACGACTTTTTAAAATTAAAAAGAAAAAATACAAAAGGTCTTTCTGCCAGAGAGAAACTTTTAGGACAGACTCTTTTTGCTGCGGTACTTGCAGCGTATTTAAGTTTCTTTCCTCAAAATCCAGAGTTTACAACTTTGGTAAATATTCCATATGTTAAAAGTTTTTTTATAAATTTTTCTTTCTTATACATGGTTCTTGTTATGGTTATTGTTGTAGGCAGCTCTAATGCTGTAAATTTGACAGACGGACTTGATGGGCTTGCCATAGGAAATATAGTTATAGTAGCTTTTACTTTAGCTCTTTTTGCCTATTTTGCAGGACATGCGAAAATAGCTGATTATTTAAAAATTATTAACGTATCTGGAGCTGGTGAAATTTCAGTATTTTTGTGTGCCGTTATTGGAGCTGGACTGGGATTTCTTTGGTACAACGCCCACCCTGCTCAGATTTTTATGGGAGATACTGGAAGTTTGTTTTTAGGTGGTATTTTAGGTATATCATCAGTATTTATAAAACAAGAAATTATTCTTGTTTTACTTGGCGGCGTTTTTGTTGCTGAAGCTCTATCGGTCATTATTCAAGTATCGCATTATAAAAGGACTAAAAAGAGGATTTTTAAAATGGCGCCTTTGCACCACCATTTTGAAATGCTTGGACTATCTGAAACTAAAGTTACAATAAGATTTTGGATAATAGGAATAATTCTTGCAATATTATCTTTTGCGTCGCTTAAATTGAGGTGAGTCATGTGTAAAAATTTAGGCGTTTTAGGGCTTGGCAAAAGTGGCGTTGCAGCGGCAAATCTTGCGGTAAAGTTGGGCTATAATGTGTTTGCCAGCGACTCAGGAAGAAAAAGAAAGATAAAGGAATTAAATAAAAAAGTTAATACGGAATTTGGCAAACATTCCGACAAAATTTTAGATTCTGATATTATCGTAAAGAGTCCTGGGATCCATTCTGATATTCCTATACTAAAAAAAGCTATTAAAAAGAAAATTATTGTCATAAGCGAACTTGCTTTTTCTCTAGAAAACTCAAAATATAAAAAAATTATTGCCATAACAGGAACTAATGGCAAAACTACAACTACAGATTTAACATCTAAAATAATAAAATCGGTTTATAAAGAATCTATAGTTGTTGGTAATATAGGCATGCCTTTGTCAGATAAAGCTTTAAAAACTGGCAAAGGCACCTATATTACAATGGAGCTTTCAAGTTATCAACTTGAAGATACGCCGGATTTTAGACCTAATATTTCAGTTTTATTAAATATCACTCCAGACCACATTGAGCATCATAAAACTATGAATGCTTATATAAAAGCGAAACAGAATGTGTTTATAAACCAAAGGCGCGGAGATTTTGCAATATTAAATTATGATGACAAATTATGCAGAAGGATAAGCTCAAAAGTCAAAACGAATTTAATTTATTTCAGCAAGAAAGCGTTAAATAAAGGCATCTTTTATAACAACGGTAAAATAGTAATAAAAGTCGGCAAAAAACATTTTGAAATAGAGCCTAAAATCAATATAGTAGGTAGCCACAACATAGAAAATATTTTGGCAGCAACAGCCGCAGCATATGTTGCTGGTGTAAATCCAAAAGATATAGAAAAAGTTATTTCAAGATATAGAGGAGTTGAACACAGAATAGAGTTTGTTAAAACTGTAAACGGCACAGATTACTATAACGATTCAAAATCAACAAATATAGATTCAACAAGAGTTGCTTTGGAATCTTTTGATAAAAATGTTTTGATTATCATGGGTGGGCGAGACAAAGGTTTTCCATATTTGCCTTTAAGGAATCTTGTAAAAGATAAAGTCAAAGCGATTTTTCTTATAGGTGAAGCTTCTAATAAAATAAGGAAAGACTTAAACGGGACTACTAATTTTTACGATTGTGGTAATATAGAAAATGCTGTTAAACAGATTTATAAAATTTCTACACCATGCGATACGGTATTGCTCTCTCCAGCATGCGCTTCTTTTGATCAATTTAAAAATTTTGAAGAACGTGGAAACATTTTTAAACAACTTGTACGCAAGTTATAGGTGAGGATATGTTTAAAATAGATTTTAGAAAATCAGACACTACGCTTATAGTCTTGATATGTTTGTGCGTCATTTTTGGAACGGTCATGGTTTTCTCTTCTAGCTTTATTAGTGCATATCTCAGATGGTCTAGCCCGTACAAATTTTTTTTTAAGCAAATATTGTGGCTTTTAGTAGGTTTCGGCGCAATGTTTACAACAGCTTTTATAATCAATTATAAATTTTATAAAAAATATGCAAAAGTAATTTATATTATTTCTTGGATTTTTGTTGTAGCTGTGTTATTTTTTGGAGTATCAAGGCTTGGAGCAAAACGATGGCTAAATCTTGGCTTCTTCACTATTCAACCCTCTGAATTTGCAAAAATAGCAATAGTTATAATAATTGCTGACTTTATATCAAGAAAGAAAAACATGATTGAGGAATTAAAAGGTCTTATAGCTCCATCAGCTATAATTCTTTTTATGTTATTTCCTATTGCATTGGAGCCTGACTTGGGAACACCTATTCTGATAGCTGCGGTATGTTTTGCTATGCTTTTTTGCGCAGAGTTGCCAATGAAGGTTGTGCTCGTTAGCGGTACGATTGGCGCATTGCTAGTTACTGAAGAAATAATAAGGAAACCGTACAGGCTTGCAAGGTTCCACGATTATTTAGCGTCTTTTATAAATATTGATGCTGCTTCATATCAGGTAAAACAGTCTTTAAATGCTTTAGGCGCTGGTGGTTTTTTTGGCAGAGGACTAGGTAAAAGCGAGATGAAACTTATGTATTTGCCAGAAGCCCACACCGATTTTATTTTTCCTATTATTGGGGAAGAGTTGGGGTTTTTAGGAGCTTGCGCTGTTATTGCTTTTTTTATCTATCTATTTTTAAAAGGGATAAAGATGAGTAAGTGTATGCCTGATGTTTTTTCTGAATATTTGTGTTTAGGAATAACGTTTGTCATTGTTTTTCAAGCAGTTATAAATTTATTCGTTGCCACTGGGATATTTCCAGCAAAGGGACTTCCTCTTCCTTTTATATCTTTTGGAGGAACATCTCTTGCTATAAGTATGGCGGCAGCTGGAATATTGATAAATTTATCGCAGTACAGTAAAAGAGAAATGTAATGAAAAAAGATAAAAATAAAAATATTATCATTGCAGTAAGCGGAACAGGCGGTCATATATACCCGGGCATAGCTTTGGCTAGAGAGTTTCAAAGCAAAGGTTGTAATCCTATTTTTTTTATAAATAATAATTCTGCTTCTCTTGAAATTTTAAACAATAGTGGTTTCCAATATGTGGCTTTTAATATGGTTGGAATGCCTAGAAAATTTTCATTTTCATTTATAGTATTTTTAGCTAAATTAAAAATTTCTTTTTTAAAAGCTTTAAAGCAGATTCTTTATATAAACCCCGCAGCTGTTATCGGAACAGGCGGGTATCTTGCTGTTCCTGTATTATTTGCCGCTAAAACTTTAGGAAAGAAAATTTTTATACACGAGCAGAATACAATTCCGGGAAAAGCTAATATACTTCTAAATAAAATAGCAGATGAGACTTTTGTAAGTTTTAGTTTTTCTACAAAATATTTTAAAAATAAAAATCTTGTTGTTTCTGGTTACCCTGTTCGGAAAGATATTCTTAGCGTATCAAAGAATGATGCTTTAAAAATGCTTAGTTTAAATGACAATATTTTTACGGTTTTAATTTTCGGTGGCAGTTTGGGAGCAGTAAAATTGAACGAAGTTACGTGTAAAGCCCTTTTACGTTTTATTTCAAGCAAGGAAATGCAAGTGATTCATATAACTGGAGCAAAAGATTTTGCAAGGATACAAGATATTGTCGGAGTGCGCACGAATTACAGAATATTTAACTACATGCATAATATAGCATATGCTTATGCCGCATGCGATATGGTTATATCGCGCTCAGGTGCTGGAACTGTTTTTGAGCTTAAGGCTTTAGGAAAGACTGCCATTTTAATTCCATATCCGTATGCGACAGACAACCATCAATATTGGAATGCTAAAGAAATTGAAGAAAAAGGAAAAGTAAAAGTAATTGAAGAAAAAGATTTTACAGAAAAAAATCTATTGGAAGCTGTTGAAATTCTTAAGATAAATGCAAAAAAAGCTGCAGTAAAAAATATTGTTAAACAGCCGCAAGAAATAATATATGAGGAAATAACTAAATGTATAAAATCCTGATTTCAAATGACGACGGAATGAAAGGTCCGGGTCTACGCCCACTTATAAGAGAGCTTTCCAAAATAGCTAAAGTTTATGTTATTGTTCCAAAAAATCAAATGTCTGGAACAGGGCATGGCATATCTCTCGCCAAATACAAAAAAGTAGAAAAAATAGAAAAAGATTTTTATATAGTCAAAGGCGGCACTCCTGCTGACTGTGTAAAATATGGATTATACTTCCTTTTCAAAAATAAAATAGATTTAGTTGTTTCTGGTATTAACACATGTCCAAACTTAGGGCAAGACGTAATATATTCTGGTACAGTAGGAGCTGCAAGAGAAGGAGCTATGAAAGGAATTCCATCAATAGCTGTTTCAGCTGCAGAAATGTATGCAAAAGACTACGATCACTCTGCGCAAGCTGCAAGAGAGATAGCTGAAAAAATATTAAAGAAGAAAAAGTTTTTTAAAGACGTTTGTTTGAACATAAATATCCCCAAGAATTATAAAGGTATAAAAGTTGTTCCTCTAGGAATAAGCGATTATAATGAAAATGTTGAGACTGTTATTGATGCAAAAGGTAATTTTTCATACAAACTTTCTGGTAGGTATATTTCAGGCAAGAAGAATAAATGGAGCGATGTGGATATGATAGATAAAGGATATATTTCCGTAACTCCTTTGCAAATAGATCAGACAAATTTTTCTATGATAAAAAGGGTACAAAAAATTAAATTAGGCTAGTAAGTTAATTGCGCAATATTTTGCGAATTCTGCGAGGCGTGCGATTGCGAAGTTTACACAAGAAGTAAATGAGTGGATATGCACAATACAGAATTGCAGAAGACAAAACAAAAAAATGGAAAAATTTAAATTAGTATCAAACTTCAAACCATCAGGCGATCAGCCTCATGCAATTGACGAACTTTATCATAATTATCTTAAAGGTAAAGATTCGCAGGTTTTGCTTGGCGTTACTGGTTCAGGTAAAACTTTTGTTATGGCAAACGTAATAGAAAAACTTCAAAAGCCTACTATTATAATCTCCCCAAATAAAATTTTAGCGGCTCAAACTTATGCTGAGTTTAAATCTTTTTTTCCAAATAATGCAATTGAATATTTCATATCTTATTATGATTACTATCAACCTGAAGCGTATATTCCATCAAGTGATACATACATAGAAAAAGACGCTTCTATAAACGATCACATAGACAGACTTAGACTTAAAGCCACAACGTCTCTATTGGAAAGAAAAGACGTTATTGTAGTGGCATCTGTTTCATGCATATACAATCTTGGCTCACCTAAAGATTATCAAAATAGGTGCATTGAAATTATTTCAGGTAAAAAGAAATCAATGAAGAGCCTATTATCTGAGCTTGTGGCAAGCTATTATGAAAGAAATGAGGTTGAATTTATAAGAGGTCGTTTTAGAGTTAAAGGAGATACAGTTGAAATTTTTCCAGCTTATCTTGAGACTGCTATAAGGATTGAATTTTATGGAGACGAAATAGAAAGCATAAAAGAGTTTAATCCTCTTACAGGCGAGATAATAAACAAAAAAGATAGGGCTTACATATATCCTGCAAAGTTATTTGTTACAGATAGAAAAAAGATTGAAAGAGCCTTAAAAAATATACAGATTGAACTGGTGGAGCGTCTTAAGGTTCTAAAGTCTCAGAATAAGCTCTTAGAAGCTCAAAGGCTTGAGCAGAGAACAAAGTATGATATGGAAATGTTGAGGGAAACAGGTTCTTGTAATGGCGTTGAAAATTATTCAAGACATTTGGCTGGAAATCCTGAGGGAGCAAGACCAACTACTCTTATAGATTATTTTTTACAAGATAATAACGATTTTTTAATAATAGCCGATGAGTCGCACATATCTCTACCTCAGATTAGGGGGATGTATGAAGGCGATAGAAGTAGAAAACAGACTCTTATAGATTTTGGGTTTAGACTTCCGTCTGCGCTGGATAATAGACCGTTAAGATTCAATGAGTTTGAAGGGCTTATAAAAAAGATTATGATGGTATCTGCAACACCTGGAGCTTACGAGCTTGAAAGAAGTAAAAAGAATATAGTTGACTTGATTATCCGTCCGACAGGTCTTGTGGATCCTGAAGTTGTCATTCGTCCTATTGAGGGACAAATACAAGATTTAATGATTGAAATCAAAAAAACGGCTGATAAAAAACAAAGAACTTTGATTACTACTCTTACAAAAAAAACTGCTGAGGATTTAGCCTTTTACCTTAAAGAAAAAGGATTTAAAGTTGAATATTTGCATTCAGAAATAGAAACATTGGAGAGAATAGAAATCCTCAAAGATCTTCGCTTGGGCAAATTTGATGTGTTAGTGGGAATAAATCTTTTAAGGGAAGGGTTAGATTTGCCCGAAGTGTCGTTGGTAGCTGTTTTGGATGCTGACAAAGAAGGTTTTTTGCGCTCTGAGCCTACTCTTATACAGATTTGCGGCAGAGCTGCAAGAAATATAGACGGTCATGTTATTTTTTATGCAGATAACATGACAGGTTCAATGCAGAGAGCTTTAAATGAGATGGAACGTCGTAGAAAAAAACAGATTGAATACAACAAAAAAAATGGTATTCAGCCAAAGACAATAATAAAAGCTGTTCACGAGCTTGACGAATTTCAAAATTTATCAAGGCAGAAGTCTATATCGCAAATTATTGAAGAAGAAAGATACGATTATGCTGTTACGCCTAAAAATATTGACAGTATAATCAGAGAATTGGAAGCACAAATGAAAGATGCAGCTGAAAATCTGGATTTTGAAACTGCTGCAGTCCTAAGGGATAAAATGCTTGAATTAAAAAATATGAAAGTAGGCACCTCGTCATTGGGAAAGAAAAAAAGAAGTAAGAAAAATTGACATAAGGGGAGGTTTATGTTATAATCTTCTCCATGAAATCATGCGAATCGGCAATAGTTATTGCATTAACTTTAATAGCCGTTTCTGTGACGGTTGGCACAGTTTTTTTGATAATTGCTCTTGTTAAGGTTAGAAAAGTGGCGGGAGAGCTTGAAAAGGCTTTGCATAAACTTAACTCTGAACTAGATATTGTCAGCAGAGTGTCAAGCAAAGTTATCTCGTTAACCGAAAAAATATCATCTCCAGTTGTTTCAGCAGTTTCTCTTATCTTTTACGCTTTATCAAGCGTTAATAAAAGAAAAAAGCAGACAGGGGAAGAAAATGAGCGATAATAAAGATACTTTATTAGCTTTTATTTTGGGTGGACTAGTAGGGGCAGCACTTGGAGTATTGTATGCTCCTAAGTCTGGTAAAGAGACAAGGCGAGACATAAAGAAATTTAGTGAAGATGTTGCCGATAAGGTTAAAGATTTAGGTGAAGATTTAACCGAAAAAGGACGAAAGGTTTACGAAGACGGAAAAGATAAAATAAGCGAAGTTTTTGAAGCTGGTAAAAAGGCTTTTGAAGGTCATATCAGGAAGTAAACAGCTTTTAGGTATGCTGAGGTAGCTCAGTTGGTAGAGCACAGGTCTGAAAAACCTGGTGTCGACAGTTCGATTCTGTCCCTCAGCATATTTTTTATATGTGATTTGGTCGTTTTTTGCGTACGGATTAAAATTCGTACGTTTTTTTTGTGTCAATATGGTAGTTTTGCGACAGCATTGTTTAAGTAAGCAGGGCTTACGTTCGCATAAATAATGTCTGCGTGCCTAATACGAATACACGGAGGCAACACAGCAAAAGACACGCAAGGGTGTATTCTTGTTGGAATAAATGATAAGGCTGTTTGGCTTAGTAATTCCACCCAATATGAAGAAAGAATTGTAGTTTTGATTGGGCAATACCGCAAATGCTGGATAAGTATTGCTTAAATAACCGCTAATCGTTTTTCATATCACTCCTTAATTTACATGCAAAAGTTCAAAGACATATTAGATTTTTTTTGCCGTTAGAAATATACAAAAATATTAAACTTTAACAAAGATAGTAAAAATAGATTTTATATATAAAAATCAATGTTTTTATTAAATGTTCGTCGTTGTTGTTAACGTTTTTTGTTGTTTTTAAAAAAAGTCTAATATATCGTGGACGCATACATAAACTTGACTTTTTAAGGTATATAGTGTATAGTTATTATATATTAAACTATTAACTATGCATAAATAAAGAAAAGGTAAAACATTATGATTATTGTTCTGATGATAATTGTAACTATCTTTTTCTTCTGTTTTCAAGCACACACTAAAGAAAAAAGGAAATATCAATATAGTGTTTTTTTAAAACATCTGTCACGTATTGATAATTTTTTAATGAGATTAATGCTTTAAGCGATTATATTACTTGGAAATACCGAGATTTTAAATAGACATATTTTATGTCCTGACTGTTTTAGCGGTTTTTTGGTAGAGCGGGATGGCAAGTATAGGAAATTTCTCGGTTGCACCAATTTCCGTGATTGTTGCTATACGCTGAATCCACAAAAACATAAAATCTCCAGAATTTGAAAAAAATAATCAAAAGGATTGTTCATGAAAGACCTATTAAAAGAAATTACAAACAAAGAAAAACAAATAAAACTTATTGTTAAAAACCTTGAAAAGATGAGGGTTTTAAGGGATTGGTTATTGACGGAACTTGCTTATACTTCTAACGCTATTGAGGGAAACACTTTAACCCGTAAAGAAACTAATAGAGCAATAACCCAAAATATTACAACAGGTTCAAAACCTATAAAAGATTACCTTGAAGCAAAGAACCACGCTGACGCCTTTGAATTCGTTTTGAAACTATCTAAAAGTTCTAAATCCATTAGTGAAAATGATGTTTTATCTTTACATAAACAGATATTAAAGGGAATTGACGAGGATTACAGCGGTAGATACCGTAATGTTAGGGTTCGCATATCAGGCTCGCAGGTAATTCTACCTAACGCTTTGAAAGTCCCAGATTTAATGCAAGATTTTTTCAAGTGGCTCAAAGCAAGTAAAGAGCCTGTATCGCTTACAGCAATACAATCCCATTTGCAATTTGTTTCAATTCACCCGTTTATAGACGGCAATGGCAGAACAGCCCGCCTTTTAACAAATTTAATTTTGCTTAAAAATGGACTTCTGCCTTTAATTATTCGTCCAAGAGATAGAAAACAATACATAAACAGCATTGAAGAAGCTCAACTCAGAGGGAACGCTCAAAATTATGAGAAGTTTATGCTAAACGCTTATGTTCGTTCTATGGATACCTACATAGAAATGTTTGACGAACAAAAGTCAGATATTCAAACAAATAAACTCTTAAAAATAAGTGAGTTTGCGAAATTAGCAAAAGTCCCCGTTTCAACAATAAGGTATTATTTACGCATAGGCAAAATAAAACCCGTATCAAAAACCAAAGGGGACTATATGCTGTTTTCAAAAGAACAAGTTAAGGATTTGAAGTAAGGTCAGAGTTCAGAGTAAATCTCTGTGAAACTTTCAATCTGGTGAGCCATATAAATAATATCTTTGCTGTATTTAGTTCCAAATATCGCAACATCTTTGACCCCATTTGCTATAAAGAGTATCGTAAATAGCAAAATGTCTTTTATTATCAATGCTTTTTTGTGGTTCTAACCTTAAATATTCTCTTTCTATTTCTTTATAATCTTTACGAATAGGTTCTAACCATTCGTTCGTTGTCATTTCCAATCCAAAATTCCATTGTTAATATAAAAATTAAAATTTTAAATCGTTTTTTTTATTTAAGTAAAATTAAGGTTATCGTCGTAGAGATATTTTGTGAAGAAAGATTTTAGGAAAACAAAGTTAAAGTATATTGTTAAGACTAGTATTTTTTAGCGAAATAAATATAAGATTTTTGCTGAATGTTCCCATCCGATAAACTCAGGTGAACAGAAGATTGTAAATTTGATTAAGACGTATAAGGAATGCTGGATAACGGTTGCGTAGCGTATCTGATAAAAAGCTCATAATTACCTAACTTTACAGCCTAAACCTTGAAATGCTAAAAGCTGAGCCAAACAGACGTTAGAGGTTATTAACTTCTGTAATTTAAATTTAGAGGAGAAAGTATTATGAAGAAATTTGTTTTGGTAGTTATGTTATGTTGTTCTTTTTGTGCGGTTAGCAACGCTATATGGTTGCCCGCGTTCTTTGTACGCTTTGTCAATGCTGGTTTTTATTGTCAAGCTTATTGCCATGAGTGCATTTGGGGTTCAACTATGGCATGCGTGTTTGCGAAGGAATACTGCACTAGAGATGAGTGTCTAATTGCCTACGAGAAACCAGATGTAAATTAAGTGTCCAAATACCTCGACTGATTATGTACGATGAAAATGCTAGTACGCTCGTTTGAAATGCAAGTCCTATAGAGGCTGTATAAATTTTAAACTTAGACTTACTTTTATAAAACTTCACTCTTTGTATATATTCTACTAGAGAGTGAAGTTTTATTCAACAATTTATCCTTTTTTTACAATGTTAAGAGTAGTAAATTTAGATATTTTCATAATGTTGTGTTAAATGATTTAAATATTACAATACTAATCATGGTGTGTATATTTAAAAGACATTTTAAGGGATTATTAAAATGAAAAAAATAATTTTAGCGGTTTGCGTTTTATCCGTATTCAAAATCTAATGTAAGTATGGACATTTTATTACTCGTGTTTCAAAAACGATACGAAATTCTTCTCATCAACTACTTTATCAAACTTCAAATAAGTCTTACGAAGTTCAGCCATAGATTTACAAAAATATTTAGCACAAGCTTCTACATCATTTATACGTGCCTGTGCCGTCTCTCCTCGCGCTTTCTCAAACTCAAGTCTTGACATGATTTCTATAAGTTCCAAGTCGGCGAGTTCGATACTCTTTATATGTAAATCGTTAGTAGTGCTTTTTTCTCTCTCCTCTTGAGTTTTAATAAAGGCTTCAAGATACTTAATTTTTACCTCGTTTTCTTTAAGTCGTGCTTGTATATGTTTATGCCCGGCTTCTAGGCTCTTAAACGAAGACTTGGTAAGCTTAAGGACAGCCTTTGCCAATTCAAGAGGTATCTTTGGCGGTTTCCCAGCTTTAATTTCAGCTTGTATAAGTTCAAATATTAGCCTTATCTATGTTGACATTAATTTTATTAATGTCAAGTTCTAGTTTCATGCTGGTAACTACAAGTTCTAAACACTTAATATCATTTTCGGTCTTTGCAAGTACCTTTTTTGAAAAAGTGCTAGGAAGAACTTTAATAGGAATTTCTGGAATTTTAGTTTCATTCTCTAGTTCCTTCCCCTTTTTCGTATAAATTTCTACTTCCTCTATAATGGGTGATCTTTTATTCTCAATATTTGCACGTTCAGCTTTGAGTGCATTGATTTTTTTCTCAAGCATTTCAATATTGTTCAATTTTACATCGGAATTCGTTGCTATTCCATGCACGCTAAAAACGCAACATACTGCAACTGCTAAAATTAATTTTTTCATTTCAATTCTCCAGTCATTCTTAATGCTTTACTGTAACAATTATAACATGTTAATATCCTTTTGTATCAAAAAGTTGATATATTAAAAGTCTTATAAATAGTTGTTTTTTTATTTGAATTATGTATAATAAATATATTGAACAAAAAAAAGAAGTGGCGTAATAATTTGCGAAATACGCATCAGGCAAGTATAATAAAAACGCTAAAGTTTCTTGGTCACATTTTGGTCGTTCGGATTGAGAAGTAGCGTAAAATATTGAAAAATGGGAAAACAAGTTTTTGATTGATAATACAATGAGAAATTAAAAATAACTGATTTTTCAATTAGTTTTTTAATGATATACATTCGTTTGTCCCTCAGCATATTTTTTACTTGAATCTAACCCAGCTTGTCAATTTTTGCCGATGTAGCTCAGCTGGTAGAGCAATTGCTTCGTAAGCAATGGGTCGGAGGTTCAAGTCCTCTCATCGGCTTTTATAGTATATTTTAAAACATTGACGATATATCAAAATTCTTGTTTCTAATACGGAAAAAAGCTAATATTTCAAAACAGACAAACGAAACAAGTTTATCCAAAACCTCCATTTCTTGATTACAAATCACTTATAGTTTTGACTTATGTTTTTTAATCAAATTTATTTAGTTTACTACCTCAATCTTTTTAAATTATTGCTGAAGATGAGAGTGATAGTGAAATCCAAATTGAAGACTAGATGGGATATTACTTTTAAAATTTGACAATATGAGAAATTTATTATACACTACCACTACAGGGAGCAGATAAATGATAAGCAAATAGACCCCGACTTTCAGAAAGTGGCTTGAAGACTTGGATTATATACTTGCTGTAGTTATATTTCACAATAAGGAAATTTCTCAAATTGTAAACCTGTTGGGAACGGTGTTCATGAGCAGAAAATAGATTTTCAAAAAGGATATAGGCTGTATTTTACAAATATTAATGATAACATTATAGTTTTGCTTGTTGGCGGAAATAAGTCAACGCAAGACAAAGATATATGAAAAGCAAAAGAATTAAAAGAAATCTTAACGGAGTCTTAAAATGAAAAAGAAAATAGAATTAACGGACGTATGGGAAACATTTGCAGAAGGAATTAACACTCCAAAGAAAATGAAAGAGTTTATTGACGGAGCAAACAAAGCTTATGATATAACACAAGACCCTGACGTTATATTTTCCGCTTTACGCATTATTGCTATGGCAAATGGCAATATTTCAAAACTTGCCAGAAATGCAAAGGTAGAACGTAGAAGCATATATAATATTTTTAAAAAAGGCAGTAATCCTACTTTTAAAACAGTTTCGTCCGTTTCACAAAATTTAGGCATAAATATACATTTGTCTTTGTCACGTGTATAAGTAAGCATTTTAAGATAACTAAATTTACCAGAGGTTTTGCTTACAAACAAAAAGAATTTATATATTTATAGGCTGATATAATGTTAAGGTTATTACAGGCTAAAATTAAGTTGTTTAAGACGTCTTTAGCAAAAGAAGTTTTAGACAAACAAATCAACAAATCAGGCAAAATATTAACACTGGACAGTGTTAAATCTATCCTTTTTCTTAGAAGTGGCGGCAAAATTGGTGACACCGTTGTTTCAAGTTTTATGTATAGAGAAATAAAAATAAAATATCCGAATATTAAGATTATTGTTCTCTGCAGCAAAAGCAATAAAGAAATTCTTAAGTACAATAAAAACGTTGACGAGCTTTATGAAGTCGGAAGTTGCTTATTTAATGATATTTCTGTATTTAAAAATTTGAGAAAACAAAATATAAGCCTTGTTATAGATTTTTTTCCTTTTAATCCTCGTTTTAAACATTTGTTGATACTTCGCATTATTTCTGCAAAATTTTTAATAGGGTTCAACAAGATTTCTTATAAAATGTACAATTTGTCTATAAATGAAGATTTTTTTAGCGTTCATATCACCGAGATGTATAAATATGTTTTAAATCTTTTAAAAATTGCCAACCCTAATTTAAAATATGAAATACCATTTACTTCAAAAGAAGAAAATCCTGCTTTAGAGTTAATCAACAATCATAAGTATAAATATAGGATAATTATAAATCCTTTCTCGGCAAGCAAACATAGATGTTTGAGTGTTAAGAAACTTAAAGACCTTATAGACCTTATAAAAAATAGCTTTGATTGTTGTATTTTTATACTATGTCAAGAAAAGAATAAAAGGAAAGTGATTTCTTTAGAAAATGACAGAACTATTATTGCGTCATTTAGATCAATTTTAGAAAGTGCGGCTTTAATAAAATATGCGGATATTATTATTACTCCAGATACGTCAATAGTACATATAGCGTCTGCATTTGATAAAAAGACTATTGCTTTATATAGGGATTACTCAAATTCTTATGAAAAAACTGATATAATATGGGGTCCTAATAATCCGAATGCTGTTCAGTTGTCTGTTGATACAAAAAGATTTAGTAATGACATTGAAAATATACCTAATGTTAATATTCTTGGTGCTTTACAAAAGATTTTAGAGAGGTTTTAAATATGAAGTTGATGGTTGCTATTCCAGTACATAATAGGAAACAATTTTTAGAAATAACTGCAAGATCTCTATATGAATGTTCAAATGTTGAAAAGACAGATATAAAAGTTTTTAATGACTGCAGCACTGAGTTTGATTCAACTTATTTAAGACAATTATTTAACACTCCTAATGCCGAAGTTGTGGACAGAAAAGAAAATTTAAAATCAAATAGAAATACTTATAAGATTATTTTGGATTTTCTAAATACCAATAATGATGTTCTATTCATTTGCGATTCGGATTTATTGCTTAGACCAGATACGTTAGACTATATTTTTAATAATTTTAGCAGGACTGACGGTTTTCTTGGCTTGTATAATTCTTATATGCACAGAGACTTATATTTTGATGGAGAGTTCGTCTATAAGGAAGATGTTGGTTTTGCGGGAATATGCATATCAAAAAAACTCCTTAAAAGTTTTGTCGTAAATCAAAAAGAAAAACAAAACTCTATGGATTTCAGACTATCTAAATTTTTGATTAAAAAAAATGTCAGACTTATGGTTCCCAAAAATAGTCTAGTTGAGCATATTGGGTTTGACGGGGAAAATGCAAAAAACGGTAGTATGGATTTTTCTACTGATTTTACGCCTTTGTCTAACTTTAATAAAGAAGTTATGAATAAAATTATTCCGATTGTGCTTAAAGGTCAGGGGAATATGATAAAAGAACTCTTATTTGATGATAAATATAAAAGACACGGGTTTATGTTACATCAACCGCATAAATATATTATGCGTGAAAGAAATTTTAAAAGATTGACCAAATTGTATAAAGATAAGCATGCAAAATAATAAAAGTATAGTGGAACGGGTAAATGAGTAAAAAGTTAATAGTTAATGGAGATGATTTTGGGAGCGATAAAGATCGGACTGACGCTATAATTTTTGCTCATAAATATGGCTTGCTTTCAAGTACTACTGTTATGACTGAGGGGCATGCATTTGATTATGCCGCTAAAATTATTAAAGAAAATCCTAATTTGAAAACAGGTTTGCATATTGGTTTGGATCAAATTTTTCTAATGGATGTTCCTAAAGGATTTTTTAAAAGACTTGTAAAAGTTACGCCTTACATGAAAGAGCAGATAAAGGTCGCAATAAATAAGCAGTTAGATAAATTTTTGAAGGCTGGTTTTACTTTGAGCCATTTTGACAGCCACCATCATGCGCATATGCACCCCGAAGTTTTTCCTATAGTTGCTAAAAAAGCCAAAGAACTAAATGTCCCAGTTCGTTTTTGCAGAAAGTATTACTGTGGTAGATCATATCGCTGGATTGAACAAGAAATTTTGATTCCTATTTTAAAAGAACTTGATTTAAGGTACCCTCAAGCTTTTTCAAATCAATTTATTTTGACTGATGATTATGAAGTCGGAGAAGTGATGTTGCACCCATCATTTTTGGATAAGAGCGGAGCTTCTGAGCTTGCAAAGTGCGTCAGTCCAGACTTGAAAAATCAAATTAAAGAGAATAATATAGAAATTATTTCTTTCGCTGATCTAAAATAAATTTTACAACTGGATTGAAAATTGCGACTATCAAATGAGAAATTTTTTAGACTAAAACTTACAAGCGCATATCTTTTAATTTTTTTCTTAGAGTTTTTTGTTTTTAGAGTTGTTTTGCTGTTATCTTCTAATTCATTCTTTTTAGACTTATCTTATCTATCCATTCTTAATTCTTTTCTTATAGGTTTAAGGTTTGACATTTTGCCTATTTGCACATTTTGTGGAGTTTTTCTTTTTTTGATTAATATTCCTGTTAATTCTAAGATTTTTCTCAAGGTTAATATTTCAATTTTAAATCTGTTTATTTTGCTTTTCGGATTCCTACTTGCAGCGGATGTTGTTTACTTTAAGCTATTTCTAAAGCATCTTACCACAGAGCCTATTCTTATAAAAAGCCATTTTGATTATTTTTTAAGTTTAGCTTTTGGAAATTACATTGTTGCGACAATATCCATATTGCTATTTGCCTCAGCTATTTTTTATTTTTCCTTCAAAATAGTTGATAAATATTATAAGAAGTCTTATACACGAATTGCTTTCAACGCTATAACTCTTTCGCTAATCTGTATTGCTGCTATTTTAGCAGTTAGGGGGGGTGGCAAAAAGTTATTCTTCAAATAAATGACGCTTATACAAATGGGCGTATTGCTGGAGAATTAAAGTTAAACGGTGTTTTTACTTCTTTGATAAGCATACGCTCTATGACGATACACAATGAAATTGATATTCCATTTCAAGAAGCTCTTGAAACTGTCAAAGATAATCTTTTAGATTCTTATGAAGAAGTTTTTCCAAACGAAGATTATCCATTGATGCGCCAAAGATTAACTTTTAATGCAAACGGAAAAAATTACAATGTTATTATTATACTTCTGGAAAGCTGGCAGAAAGATTATATAGACTCATTTTCAGGTAGTTCTTACGGTGTAACTCCGAACTTTGACGCCATTGCTAAACATTCTATCATTTTTGATAATTTTTATGCTAATGGTCAGCGCAGCATAATGGGGCTAATGTCAGTTTTCTTTAGTTTGCCTTATGTGCAGGGAATGTCTTATATTGGACTTGGTCTTGAAAATTCTGGTCAAATAAGACTTCCTGCTATGCTTGCTAAAATCGGATATGATAATGTTTATGTTCAGGGCGATACAAGAGAGTCTGATAACGCTGTGGCTTTAGCCTACTATTTAGGATTTAAAGAAGCTTACGGAAAGCAAGACATACCTTTGCATCATAACTACGAACGAATAAATAAAGGATATGACTTAGAGGGTTTTGAATTTTTCTTTGAAAAAATAAGACTACTTAAAAATCCATTTTTTGCTTTCTACTTTACGACAACCACGCATATTCCTTATGCAAAAACAGTTTTAAAAGAGCTTGAAAAGTATCCGCAAGATGGCACTGAAAAAACAGGTTATTTAAATAGGCTTTATTATTCCGATTACTCTTTGGGAGAATTTTTTAATAAAGCAAAAAAAGAAAAGTGGTTTAATAACACAATATTTATAATGTGTGCCGACCATCAGGCTTATGGAGTTGGCGGCATCAATGGCTCTCTTGAAAAAACAAAAGTAGATAGAACTTTTAAAATACCAGCGCTAATTTATTGCCCATCTCTTTTTAAGCCTGAAAAAAGCAAAATTCTTGCGTCTCAGTTTGATATTGTTCCTACAATTATTGATATACTTAATATAAATATTCCATATTCTTCTCTAGGAAAGAGTCTGTTTTCAAAAGATAAAAATAGATTTGTTTTCTTATCTTATGAAGGAGAACAGGTTTATTTGATAAATAATAGCGGCATTTTTGAATATGATTGGAAAGTCGGGTTAAACAAAAAGTTGAATTATAGTAATAATAACGAAAGGTTTTTGTTTTCAATTGAAAAGAGCGTTTATAATCTTGTTGCGCAAGATAAGTGGTACGATAGGAAAATCTTAAATTAATTTTTAATTAAATAGGAATTTGAGGTTCGCTTCCCGCTATGAAGAGACTATTCTGCTCGCTGCTGTTTGCGTCTTTTTGTTTTATTGTTTTTTGTTCAACTGTTTTCTGCGTCGTTTCGTCTAATGATCACAGACTGTCTTTGGATTGCCGCGATCACAATTGCGGCAGTTTTTTTATGTACCACAAGTGGTTTTGTTGCGACGGTATCTCTTTGCCTATTTTGGGAACTGTTATGTCTCAAAATCAAGGTGAAGATTTTCTTGAAATATCAAATAATTATTTTGAAGAGTTTGATTATGAGCCTTCAGAAGATTTCGGTTTAATTTCTCCAGCCCACAGCAAGGATACCTTTTCTTTATATGAGGAAGAAGCCTGTTTTAAAATAAAGCACAACGATGTTTACGATAATCCTCTATAAATATATAACTACAAATAAGTATTATGCTAAAGGATTTTATGAAACTGAAGGAAAGTGGCATGTTACTAGTAAACCCAGTAATTTTATAAAAAAGAGCCCTATTCATACATCTGAAGTTTTACCTGATAATGTTTATTTTGCTTGGAGCGTTGCCAAAGGAGAAGAAAACGATATTTTATCCTATGAAATATACATAGGTCGCAATGCATCAAAAGAAAAACTTTCTAAATTTGAAGTTAATCCTGAAAAAAACTCTTCCATGTTTATCATTCCTAAGTTGGAACATAAAAAACAATATTATTGGTATATGAGGATTACAAATCAGTTCGGCGCATTTCTTGAAACTGAAATATTTTCTTTTGTAACAGGTGGGTTAGTTGAAAGACTATACAATGCTCCCAATCCATTTAACCCTGCCAGATGGATTGAAACTGAATTTGTTTTTCCTATGCGTGCCGACGGAACTTGCAAAATGACAATTTATTCTGAGTATGGCGATTTAGTGTGGGAGTCCGACAGATTATTTTTCTCAGGCAACAACTCTCAAGTTATAAGATACAACGGAAAAGATAATTCAGGGAGGCTGCTCTATAACGGCACATATTTATCTGTTCTTGAAAAGAAATACGCTGATAAAACTGAAGTAGAGAGATGCAGAATATTAGTAATAAAATAACTGCACTTATTACATTATTTGCTATTGTTGTTAATTTTCAATTAGCTTACGGGGCGTCTGGCAGAAGAAAACATTTTTTGTCGCATGGTCCAAGTGTTTGCGCATTTGGAGCAGGCGAAATTGTGTTTGCAGCCTATAAAGATCCTGCTGTTATACAATACAATTCAGCGCTTTTGGCATATTTGGGATACGACTCGTTTGGTCTTTCAAGATTTAATTTGTTTGAAGGATCTTCTTATAATTCTGGGTCAGCTGCTGTAAAAGTAACGCAAAGAATATCCCTCTAGCAGATATTTTTGACATAAAATTAGGATTATCCATTCAAAATTTTTTTGCAGGAAAAATAAATATTGATTATGCTTCAGAAGATATTCCTGTTATGTTCATATTAAGCTCTGCATTAATTTTTCCACTATATTACCGATTTCGCTCAAAAGATACGATTAATATTTATGCGGATATAAAATATGAAGACAGTTTTGCAGATTTTCATGGAGGTTTTGCTTACATAATAGCTGATAAATATTGCATTAGAGGAGGATATTACCCGCGGCATTTTACTGTAGGATTAGGAATAGAATTTTGTTCTTTTGCAGTGGATTACGCTGCTGATTTTAGTGAGATTGATTTAATAAACAGACTTTCCGTTAATTATAGATGGGGATATAAAAAATCGTCCGATTTTGACGGAGAGGCTAAACTTGCTCTGGATAAAGAAAATGAAAATATAAAAAGAGTTAAAGAAAAATTTAAAAAGGCAAAAAGGCTATACTCCAAGCAAGAATACTTTAGGGCGTCGGATATTCTTTCCGATATTTTAACTTCATATCCTAATTTTGAGTCTCCAAAACATTTCTATAAACAAATTAAGAGTAGGATGAAAAAAACAGCAGAGCAAGAAGACGAACTTGATTTTGATAAGATAATTTACGCAAGAAGTTATGTTAATTATTATAACGCAAAATATAAAGAAGCTTTGAACGATTGGAAAAAATATATAAGTTTTAAAGGCGAGAATGAAGAAATTAAAGAATACAGCGATAAAATAGATTCAGAGATTAAACTTGCAGAGCTTGAGAAAAGAGAATTAGAACTTAAACTTCAGGCTGAAAGGTTGTGCGAAGAAGGCGTGAAAAAATATGATGAGGGAAAATGGGTTGTCTGTATTAAGAAGATGGAAAATCTCCAAAAGTTTGTAACTAAAAATAATTTTTCAAAAAGTATTGAATATTGCAATAAAGCCAAAGAATATATAAATAAAGCAGTGGTTGAACTTTCAAAAAATGTTGACAATTCAAAAGTAATGACGACTGAAAGTTCAGATTATGATGAAATTGCCGCTAACGACAAATATATAGAAGGTCTTGTCCTCTACGCTCAGGGAAAATATTATGAAGCAGAACGCGCATGGGAGTTAACTTTAAGGCTTAATCCTAACCATAAAAAATCAAAAATTGCTCTGCGTAAACTTAAGGATTTTCTAAAAGAATAAAGTTGTTTTCAGAGAACGTTAATCTAAGCTGGCTTCTCAGCTTTAGGGAATGTAAAAATAAACTCTGTCCCTTCTCCCTCTTTCGTCTCTATCTCTACCTTACCTCTCATCTCTCTTATCACTCCCATCACCTGCCCCATCCCTATCCCATACCCTTCTTTCTTCGTCGTCCCTACTTCCTATCCTCTCTTTATCTTCTCTGCCATCTCTCTTTTCATACCTTTCCCTCTGTCCTTCACCCTTATCTCTACTTCTTCTCCTTTTTCCCTATATCCTACCTCTATCTCCCCTTTCTTCCCTTCCATAGCTTCTTTCCCATTCTTTATCACATTCACCATCATCCTTCTAAAGTCTGTATTATCCCCTTTTATATATACTATCCCTTCCTCTCTTTCTCTTTCTATCTTTATTTCTACTCCTTCTCCCTTACTCCTATACCTCATGTTTTCTACTATATCTTTCATACTCTCTTTTACATTTATATACCCTTCTTCTTCCTTCTCAACTACCTCTTCTCTCCTTCCTATTTCTTCATTTTTGTTTATCCTATACTTACTCAACATTTTCCCTGCCATATCTTCTATGCTTCTTATTGCTGTCTTTAGCATTCTTTTGTCTTCTTCTGACAATTTCCCTTCATATATTTCTTCTATTATTTTCAGTGATGTAACCGGTGATGCTATATCGTGTGATACTTCTTTAGCTATCTTATCATCTTTAACCTATTCTCTAATTCTTCTTTCTTTTTCCTATCTGTTATATCTACCGCCAACCCTATTACTCCTTCTACTTTCCCATTTATTACTAATGGTGATTTTACCGATAAATAAACTTTGCCTTCGTGAGATGTCTCTTCCCTACTAATTTTTTTACCTGTTTGTAAAACATATTCTGTATTCTTCCACACATGAAAAGGCAGTCTTTTAGCATCGTTATGTTCAATATCAATATTACAAGATTCATTTTTATAAATGAAACTTCCAGCTTTGTCTATAACAAAAAAATTTACATTTATTGACTCTTCAGTTACAAATGAAATAACTTGTTGATCAATTTTATCTTTTATAGATTCTATCCGATGTCTGTAAGATTGTTCATGGTTAGAGGTTCTATAATTTAAAATTTTAATATTCAACTTATAATATTTATCAACAAAATCCAGTGGTAATCCTAAATTCATAGGATAAATCATATTCACGTTATTAAAGAAAGCACAAGTATAAGCACATTCCTCTAATATAAATTCTACACACGCTTGAATAGTAAAATCCCCTTTAAGAATCTCAGAATTTGCTTTGTCTAATACAACTTTTCTAAATTCTAGATTGATACCGTTCCCCTTCTCATCTCCAGCAAAATCAATCATTATTTTTTGATACCATTTTTTGAATGTTTCAGTATCTAAGTATTCAGCCCAAGGTTTAATCTCTTTTGGAATTCTTAATTTTTCAATAGCCTTTTCATTATTTTGAAACCATACGGTAGGTATGCTTATGTCAGAATATTTTTGAAAATTTTTGATGCCGTGCCTATAAAGGTAAGAAGTGTCTGTTATAATAACCTTTTTTACTTTTCTTTTGATGCCTTCGCTATTTATTGTATTTACTGGCTCTTCAAAGCCTTCTCCTGTTTGGCTTGCACATCCATACGATATAACCAAATCTAAAGTTACACTGTTATCTTCTGCTTTTTCAAAAAATTCTTGACTTTCTTTGCTCCATTTAACTAATCTCTCTGTTGCCATAAAATATTCTCCTAATATGCTTATCACAACGTAACTTATACTATTGTACTATATAAATCCATAATTTTTAAATTTTTTTATTTAACTAGCTGATATATTTTAAAATGAATCTAAATTTTAGCGTTAACAAAACCATGAAAATATGATATAATACAGATGGTGTCAAAGATGATAAATATTCGTGAGAATATAGAGTTTGTTAGAGGTGTCGTAAAATCATCTGAGAGTGTTTCTTGTCCAGTGGATATTATAGCGGTGACAAAAACATTTCCTTATACAGATGTTTTATCGGCTTTGAATTGCGGCGTAAAGCATATAGGCGAAAATAAAATTCAGGAAGCCCTTCCTAAATTTGACCAACTGGGGTCTTCGTTATCTGGTGTTACAAAGCATTTCATTGGGCGTTTGCAGACAAATAAAGCAAAAAAAGCTGTAGAAAATTTTGATTTTATACACTCTTTAGACAGCCTAAAATTAGCAGGTGTTATAAGTCGTTATGCGGCAAATGCTGGCAAAATTCAAAACTGTCTTATTGAGGTTAAGGTTTCAAAAGAAGATTCTAAAACAGGGATTTTGCCAAGAGACGTTAGTAATTTCTATGTCAAGTCTTTGTCAATCTCCAATATTGCAATAAGAGGGTTAATGGTCATAACTCCTTATAGTAAGAATCCAGAAGATTCAAGATGTTATTTTAGACAGGTAAAAAGTTTATTTGAAGATATAAAAAGATCTTTTGCCAATCCGAAATTTGATATTTTATCCATGGGAATGTCTTCAGATTACAAGATTGCAATTGAGGAAGGGGCAACCATGGTGAGAATCGGTTCGGCAATATTTGGAGAAAGAGATTATGGAGATAAGTAAAAAGCTTTTTTTTATCGGTTCAGGGAACATGGCATCTGCTATAATCAGCGGGCTTTTAGAGTCTAATCTTGTTAAATCTGAGAACATTGTTTGTAATGATGTCGTTAAAGAAAAAGTTTTAAATCTACAAAGAAAATATGGAATATCTATTGGTGAAGATAAAGGCGAAGCAATAATAGGGGCGGATATAATTTTTCTTTCCGTAAAGCCTCAAAATATGCCCAAAGTGCTTGACGAGATAAGGCATTTTATAAGAAGTAAAGCTATTATTGTTTCAATTGCTGCTGGTATAACGACAAGATTTATTGAAGAGAGTATTCAAAAGAATATTGCTGTTATTAGGGCTATGCCTAATACTCCCGCTCTTGTTCGTTCAGGCGCAACAGCTTTATGTAAAGGGAGATTTGTATCAGACGATCAGCTGGAAAGAGCTAAAAGTTTGTTTGCTTCTATAGGTAAAGCCGAAATACTTGACGAGAAGAATTTTGACGTCATTACTGCTTTGTCTGGTTCCGGACCTGCATATATATTCTATTTTTGCGAACTTATGCAAAAAGCTGCTGAAAAATTAGGTCTTGATAAAAACATATCTAAAACTTTTGCAGTTCAAACAGTTTACGGTGCTGGGAAAATGTTAAACATAACAAATGAGCCCGCTGAAACGCTTAAGGAAAAAGTAAAGTCGCCAAATGGGACTACAGAAGCAGCATTAAAATACTTTGAATCTCAAAAATTGCAAGACATTATTTATGAAGCAATGAATCAAGCAATGGAAAAATCTAAAGCGTTGAGCAAATAAATTATGCAAAGGGGATTGAAATGATTATTAAGGTAAGAGTGATCCCGAATTCAAAAAGAAACGAAGTGGTAAGTAGAGTGGGTTCTATTTTGAGGGTTAAAATTGCTGCACCTGCCGTTGAAGGTAAAGCAAACGAAGAACTATGCGATTTTTTGGCAGATTTTTTTGATGTTAAAAGGTCTATGATTTTCTTGAGAAAAGGTGAGAGAGGCAGAGAGAAAACAATAGAAATAACTGGACGCTCGGAAGAAGAGCTTGACGAAGTTTTGGATACTATTCCGTGAAATATAAATTAATTATTATAAAGTTTTAAGTTTAAGGAAATAAAAAAATGGCTGAGGAAAAAGACTATTCAAAAACTGTAAATCTGCCTAAAACAGATTTCCAAATGAAGGCTAATTTGTCTCAAAGAGAGCCTTCATTTGTTGAGGAGTGGGAGAAAAAACAACTTTACGTTAAGTTATGCGAAAAAAATAAAGATAAAGAAAAACTTATTTTTCATGACGGACCTCCATATGCGAACGCTCATATACATATAGGAACGGGACTTAACAAAGTTTTAAAAGATTTCATTATAAAATATCGTTCAATGTCGGGGAATTATGTTCCTTTTACGCCGGGTTGGGATTGCCATGGTCTTCCAATAGAGTTAATTGCTCTAAAAGAAATGAAGACTGACAAGAACAAAGTTGACAAAATTGTTTTTAGAAAACAAGCGGCAGACTTTGCAAAAAAATTTGTTGATATACAAAAAGAAGAGTTTAAGAGGCTTGGAGTTATAGCTGATTGGAATAATCCTTATCTTACTTTAGACCCAAAGTATGAGGCTTCAATAGTAAAAGTTTTTAAAGAGCTAGTTGAGAAAGGCTATATATACAGAAGAAAGAAACCCGTTTATTGGTGTCCTACTTGCGAGACTGCTATGGCTGATGCAGAAGTAGAGTATGCAGATCATGGGTCAGAATCTATATTTGTAAAATTTCAGATAATATCTTTGCCAGAGGCTTTAAAGTCAAAAGAAAATATATTAAAAGATTTTTCTGTATTGATATGGACGACTACTCCGTGGACGCTTCCTGCAAACGTTGCATTGGCTTTTAATGGTGAGTCCGACTATGCCGCTATTGTTTATAAAATGGCGTCGGGGAATGAAGAAAAACTTATAGTTGCTAAGCCTTTGCTTGAAAAGGTTAAAGAGAAAATAAAAGCTCTAAGCTATGATATTATTTTTGAAGCTAAAGGTGTTGATTTTGTAAATATAAAATGCCAAAACCCGCTTGTTGCAAACAGACAATCGCAAGGAATTTTAGCCGAGTTTGTAAGCATGGAAGACGGTACTGGCATAATTCACATAGCACCTGGACACGGTCCTGAAGATTATCAGGCTGGATTAGAGTACGGGCTAGAGATATTATCCCCAATAAATGGTAAAGGTTTGTTTACAAAAGAAGTTCCTGAGTTTGAGAATGTCCATATATTCAAAGCTAATCCTTTAATAATAGAAAAACTTAGCAAAGAAGGAAAAATTCTTGCTCAGCTAAAACTTGAGCATTCTTATCCTCATTGTTGGAGATGCAAAAAGCCTATAATTTTTAGAGCTACCCCGCAGTGGTTTTTATCAGTTGAACATGGCAATTTGAGAGAAAAACTTTTGGAATCTGTGAAAGACGTTAATTGGATTCCAAATTACGGTGAAAATAGAATAACTTCTATGTTAGAAAGTCGTCCCGATTGGTGCTTAAGTCGTCAGCGCTTATGGGGTGTGCCTATACCTGTTTTCTATTGCAAAGAATGCGGCGAGCCGCTTTTGGATACAAAAGTAATAGATTCAATATCAAAACTTTTCGGCGAGAAAGGATCGGATTCTTGGTTTGAAATGAGTGAAGAAGAGCTTTTAAAAGGAACGAATGCAAAATGTTCTTCGTGTGGTGCAATAAGTTTTACAAAAGAAGAAGATATTTTAGACGTATGGTTTGATTCTGGCGTTTCCTGCGAAGCGGTTTTATCAAGTAAGAATTATAAAGATTTGGAATTTCCTGCAGATTTGTATCTTGAAGGCAGCGATCAACATCGCGGTTGGTTTCAAACATCTCTCATACCATCTGTAGCTGTCAAAGGCGTGGCACCTTACAAAAATGTTTTAACGCACGGATTTGTTGTTGACGGGCAGGGTAAGAAAATGTCCAAATCGCTAGGAAACTTTGTATCAAGCGAACAGTTGATAAATAAATACGGGGCAGACATTCTTCGTCTTTGGATAGCCTCAAGTGATTACAAAGAAGACATAAGAGTTTCAGATGAAATTATAAAAGGTTTAAGCGATGCGTACAGAAAAATAAGGAATACAGTAAGATTTTTGCTTGGCAATATAGGCGATTTTGACGTTAAAAAAGTTTTGGCGTTTAAAGAAATGCAGGAGATTGACAGATACGCTTTAAGCAGGCTTCAGCAGCTTATATCATCTACTGCAGCCGCATACGAGAGTTACGAATTTCATAAGGCAGCTTCTGCGATAAATAATTTCTGTACAGTATTCTTAAGCGGTTTCTATCTTGATGCGTTAAAAGATACTCTTTATTGCGATAAGAGAGAAAGCAAAGAAAGAATAAGCGCTCAGTCCGCCATGTTTGAGATATGTTCTGTGCTGATAAGGCTTATATCTCCAATACTTTCTTTTACTGCCGAAGAAGCATGGAATGAGTTAAAAAAACTTGATTCCAGTTTGGTTTGGTCAGTTTTTCTTTCCGATTTCCCTATAATGAACAGTAAATATATTCTGCAAGCCAAGACTATTGAAAAATGGGAAAGAATACTAGAAGCAAGAGAAAAAGCTTTATTTTCTTATGAAAAATTAAGACAAAATAAAGTTATAGGTTCAAATTTAGAGGCTTCTCTTAGTATCACTTACGGACATAAATATGTTGAAGCGTTTAAAGATTTAAAACTTGTTAATTTATCTTTAGGAAGCTGGGATATAAAATATAAAAATTCAGATAAAGAAGATGAATTGACTATTGAAGCTGTAAAATCTGAATATAAAAAGTGCGCCAGATGTTGGAGACATATAGACGGAATTAAAAATGATTTGTGCCCTAGGTGCTCGGAGGCTTTAAAATAAGTGAAAAAGCCGTTAATACTTGGCATTCTTATTTTTATTTTAGATCAGCTTACAAAATATTTTATTGTAAAACACGTGGATTATGCGACTGTTATAAACGTTATTTCTATATTTAATTTTTTTAATATTACAAATATTCATAATACAGGAACAGCTTTTAGCATATTACAAGGCAAAAATTTAATGATGTCCTTGATAATTTCTTTTTTTTTATTGGCTTTGTCATTATGGCTTTATAAAAACAAAGAAAAGTTTGATAATTTGCAGAAATACGCTTTCTGTCTTGTAATATTTGGCGGTTTTGGCAATCTCATGGATAGGTTTTTTAGAGGTTTTGTCGTTGATTTTTTGGATTTTGGTGTCAATTCTTTAAGATGGCCTTCTTTTAATGTGGCTGATTCTTTCATATGCATTGCAATGTTTTTGATTGCAATAGATCTACTATTTCTTGATGGGAAGCAAAAGGTAAGATAAAAATGCATCCTATTATTTTCAGTTTCGGCAAATTGACTATTTTTTCTTACGGGCTTTTTGTTGCGTTGGCTTTTTTTACGGCTATTACATATCTTTCAAAACAAATAAAAAAATCAAAAGAAAAAATACTTTCACAAGACGAGCTTTATTCTTTGTTTATATATATTATAGTTTCTGGGATAATAGGTGCAAGGCTTCTATTTGTTTTCTCAAATCCGCAAGATTTTGTTTTAGATCCAATGTCTGCTTTCAAGTTGTGGGAGGGAGGGCTTACATACTACGGAGGTTTTATATCGGCTGCCATATTTGTGTTGGCATATGTTAGGATAAAGAAAATATCAATACTCAAGCTTGGCGATTTTTTTGCTCCAGCTCTAGCTTTAGGTCATGCTATAGGAAGAATAGGCTGCTTTTTTGCAGGCTGTTGTTACGGTAAAGAGACTAATGTCGCATGGTCTGTTGTATTTAGGGATAAAAACTCTTTGGCAGCCCTAGGTGTACACCTTCATCCTACTCAACTTTATGAATCGTTCGGAAATTTTTTAATTTTCTTTCTTTTATATTTCTATTCCAAAAAAGAGCATAAAAAAGGGTTTTTAGTTTCGTTTTATTTTATATCTTATGCTGTATTGAGATTTGTAGTTGAATTTTTTAGAGGCGATCCCGACAGAGGGGGACAGTATTTTGGTTTGTCAGTATCGCAGATTTTATCTTTAATATTGTTTATAATTGGAGTTTCCATAATATGCAAGAAAAAATAATGTATAAAAAGTTTGAAAAAGAAAGAGTAGATCTTTATTTAGCTTCAGTTTATAAAGATTACTCTCGTTCATATTTTCAAAAACTTACAGATAAACAAAAAATTTTTGTAAATGGTAAGCTTGTTTTGGCAAGCCATAAGCTTAAAAGAGGCGATGTTATTTCTTTTGAATTTGAAAAAGAAGAAAAACTTCAAATAGAGCCTGAAAAAATAAAACTCGACATAATATACGAAGACGACGATATTATTCTTGTAAATAAGCAAGCAGGTATTGTAGTTCACCCTTCTTATGGACACCCTTCGGGTACCCTTCTTAATGCTTTAATGGCTCATTCAAAAGGTAAGTATAATCCTTACTTAGTTCATAGATTAGATAAAGATACTTCAGGTCTTATCATTTTTGCTAAGAACGAAAAGTCTAAAATAAGTATATCAAAACAGCTTCAAAATAGAGCTGTAAAGAAGATTTATCTTGCCGCAGTAAAAGGAACTATTACTGAAAATAAAGGCAGAATAGAAGCTCCTCTTGGTAGGTCGCCTCAAAACAGAAAGCTTATGTCTGTTAACCCTTTGGCAAAAAAAATGGCAGTTAGCGAGTTTAAAGTTCTTGCAAGAAGAGACGGATATACTTTAGTGGAAGTAAGAATTATTACAGGGAGAACTCACCAAATAAGAAGCCATATGAAATATATTAACCACCCTGTGGTTGGTGACCAACAATATGGCGGTTCCGAAGTTTGTATTGATGGAAAAAAATATAGCAGACAAATGCTGCATGCATACTGTGTAACTTTTACTCACCCAAGAACTTCAAAAACAGTTGAATTCAAAGCGGAACTGCCAAACGATATAAATGAAATTTTTAAAAAATAATTTTTATCGGAGCTAAAAATGCACAAAGGAATATTTGTAACTGCAACAGACACAGAGGTTGGTAAGACTTACGTATCTTGCCGAATATTGGAATCTCTAAAAAGCTTAGGCGTAAAGTGCGGTTGTTTTAAACCTGTGTCAACAGGCGACAGAAATGATGCAAAAGCTCTTATTAAATCTTCAGGTATTGAAGAGTCAGCTGAAGTTGTAACACCTGAGTTTTTTAAAAATCCGATGTCTCCTTACGGTGCTTCTTTGCTTGAAAATAAGAAGTTTAATTTAAAGAAAATAGAAAAAACTTTTGACTATTTTCTTAATAAATATAATTTTACAGTAGTTGAAGGTGTTGGGGGGATAATGGTTCCTCTTAAGAAAAAATTTTTTGTAAGCGATTTGATAAAGATATTTAACCTTCCTATTATAGTTGTTGCAAGGCATAATTTGGGGACAATAAACCATACTTTGCTTACAATTGAAAAACTAAAAAGTACTAATCAAAAAGTCTTGGGCATAATTTTAAACGGCAACAAAAATAAAAATGACATATCTGTAAAATCTAACGCAAAACTAATAAAACAATTAACAAAACTTCCTGTTTTAGAATTAGGCTATAACGAAAAAATTGATTTGAGGAAGACTAAATGGATAATAAAATAAAAACTAAACTCATAAAGTCTGATAAAAATAATATCTGGCATCCTTTTACGCAAATGGCAGACTGGATAAATAATGATCCTTGCGAGCCGTTAATAATAGATAAAGCTAAAGGTTCTTATTTATACGATATTGACGGTAAAAAATATTTGGACGGGATCTCTTCTCTTTGGGTTAATCTTTTAGGTCATAGAAACCCTAAGATAGATAAAGCTATAAAAAAACAGATTGATAAAGTTTCACACACTACATTTTTAGGACTTACGCACAGTCCTGCAATAATGCTTGCTGAGAAGCTTATATCAATACTTCCTAAAAATTTGAAAAAGATTTTTTATTCCGACAACGGATCAACGGCTGTAGAAGTCGCTATAAAAATGGCTTACCAGTATTGGCAGTTTAAGGGAGAAAAAAGACGGTTCTTTTTTTCTTTAAAAAACGCTTATCACGGCGATACAATCGGAGCTGTTTCTGTTGGAGGTGTAGATTCTTTTCATTCAAGTTTTAAATCTCTTTTGTTTAAAAGTTATTTTGCAATGTCTCCATATTGCTATAGATGCGCATACAGAAAAAAAGAAATTACATTTCCTTTAAATGCCAAAGATTTTAGAGACCATAATAGTAAAGTTGGCTGTAAAGGCGAATGTATAAGACAAGTTAAAGATATTATTTCTAAAAATCATAAAACAATAGCGGCAGCAATAATTGAGCCTTTAAATCAAGCAGCTTCGGGCATGCTTGTAATGCCGAAAGGTTATCTTAAAGAATATGCAAATATTTGCAAGCGTTACGACGTTTTGTTAATTTGCGATGAGGTTGCTACAGGATTTGGCAGAACTGGGAAAATGTTTGCAGTAGAGCATGAAGATGTTAATCCTGACTTTATGTGTTTGTCAAAAGGAATAACAGGCGGGTATTTGCCTTTGGCTGTTACTGCAACGACAGATGAGATTTACAATGCTTTCTTAGGCAAGTATGAAGAGTTTAAAACGTTTTTTCACGGGCATTCTTATACGGCAAACCCTCTTGCTTGCGCAGCGGCAAATGCAACGCTTGATATATTGAAAAAAGATAATATTCTTATTAAATTACAGCCTAAAATTAAATATTTAGAAAAAGAACTTGCACACTTATCCAAGCATAAAAAAGTAGGCAACATAAGGCATTGCGGACTAATGGTTGGCATAGAAATAGTTGAAGATAAAAAAACTAGCAAGTCTTATGATTACAAACTTAAACTTGGGGCAAGGGTTTGTACGAGTATGAGAAATAAAGGCGTTATTATAAGAAATCTTGGAGACACGCTAGTTCTCTTTTTGCCTTTAACGATTACCAAAAAAGAGATATCAAAGATAGTCACTACTGTTAAAGAAGAGATAAGTTGTTTATAAAGTTTCAAGGTGATATGAGCAGGTTTAAGTATTAGGTAAACTAACAAGCGCATTTTTTTATACAGCATATTTAGGTTCATCTTGCGGCAAGTATAAAAATGTTTTCAAAAAAACATTTTTATACTTGGGTATGTTACATACACCTGACCGCTTGAATTTGGTAATAGATACTGATAACTACCATGCCATATCTGCCATTTGTGCGCTTGTCCTTTGATTGTGCAATTGCTGCCACTGCATACCATTTCCTTGGATTTGATGAAATGCGTTATATGGTGGTTGGTTTAGCCAATTTCTAAATTGATAAAGCCAGCATGAAAACATAATACCAAGAACAATCCAGTTTTGACATTCTTTAACAGTTTTTTGGGCTGCTTCTTTTGTTTTCGCAAGAAATGTTTTTTCCTGTTCATATTGCTTAGTCTCTTCTTCATTGGTATAGCCTTCTGTCTGCCCATAACCTGAAACAGATATAAAGCAACACAGAATCAAAATTAGGCTTATTAGTTTTATTTTCATATTTTTTCACCTCCTTTTCTTTAAAATAGGTAGTTATTTAATATTTCTTTTATTTATTGTATTAAGTAGATATGGATTATTTTTGAATAAAAAGGAAAAAAAGTGTGATTTTTTTTGCTTGGCAAAATGAAGAAGAAGATTTTTTATACCTAATGGTTTGGATAGTTGAAGTTAATTGTCTGAATATTACAACTTATGTTATTAAAGTATTTTCAAAAATTTTTCTATATCCTGTAATGTATGACCTGCTGTAAGGGATATCCGTATTCTTGCCTGATTCTTAGGCACTGTGGGAGGTTTTATTGCGGGGATATAAATACCATTTTTAAGCAGGTTAAGCGATAGTTTTTCCGTGTTTTCTATGTTACCTGTAATTATTGGTATTATTTGCGACTTGGAATTTGTGGTATTAAAATCTAAATTTGTAAGTTTGTTTTTCAATAAAGCTGATATAGTATGTAAATGCTGCCTTTTTTTATCGCTATTTTTTACAATTTCTAAAGATTTTAATGCAGCTGCGCATATAGCGGGGGAAACAGCTGTAGTATAAATAAAAGCTCTGCATTTGTTTATTAGGAAATTTCTAAGTTTTTGCGACCCGCACACAAACCCGCCTTGTACAGCAAATGCTTTTGACAGTGTGCCTATTGTTATATCTATCTGCTTTGAAACGCCTAACATTTCAGCAAAACCTTTACCTTCTTTGCCAAATACGCCCGTAGAGTGCGCTTCGTCAACCATGCTTACAGCATTGTATTTTTGACATAGTTGCGCAAAATCTTTTAAAGGCGTAAAATCTCCGTCCATAGAAAAAACAGATTCTGTTATAGCGAGTTTAAATTTATATTCATACGTTCTCTTAAGAGTTTTTTCAAGAGAATTCATGTCGCAATGTTCGTAAACAAAAATTCTTTTGCCTGAAAGTTTTGCTCCGTCCCAAAGAGATGCATGATTAAGTTTGTCCATTATTATGCAGGATTCTTGTTCAGTTGACATTAATGCGCTTATAACGCCCACATTAGTTTGGTATCCGCTAGGAAAGATAAGAGCTGCCTGCTTATTTTTAAAATCAGAAAGTTTAGATTCTAGTTCTTCGTGAATATCAATGTTGCCAGATACAAGTCTGGAAGACGTAGCTGCAAAACCGTACTTTTCAATAGTTTTTATAGCGGCATTAGTTATTTCTTTATTTCCTGCAAGGTCTAAATAATTGTTAGAAGAGAAATTTATTAGTTCTCTGCCGTTTATTTTTATTTTTGCAGATGGGGCTGACTCTGAGCAGCACAGTGTTCTAAGAAGCCCAGCATCTTTTATTTCAGATATTTTTTTTGATAAAAAGCTGTCAAACATTTATTTGTATCCAATAATTTTCTCTAGTGAAGTACTAATTTCATTATACCATTTATTGACCACATTTTTGGCTTTTGTTAGAATGAAAAAGCAAAAATTCAAAAAGGAGAACTATACATGAAAACTTATAGGAAAGAGCTAGTTTTTAACATTAATAAAAGAATTGATTTTATAAATATAACTGAAGAAGTTGAGAATGCTGTTTTAGAAAGCGGCATTAAAGAAGGTCTTGCGCTTATAAATGCTATGCATATAACAGCAAGCGTTTTTATAAACGATAATGAATCGGGTTTACACAGCGATTATAAACGCTGGCTTGAAGAGCTTGCTCCTCATGAGCCTTCCTTGTACAATCACAACCGTACAGGCGAAGATAACGGAGACGCTCATTTAAAAAGGCAAATTATGGGCAGAGAAGTTGTAGTTGCAATAACAAACGGCAGACTGGATTTTGGTCCGTGGGAACAAATATTCTACGGAGAATTTGACGGTATGAGACGTAAAAAAGTTTTAATAAAAATCATAGGAGGATAAAGAGCATAGTAAAAATGTTATTAATTTTAAAAATACATTGAGAGGAACAAGTTATTATGAATAGACTGAAAGTTTGTTTCGTATGCATGTTTTTATTTATCTATTCTTCTGAATTAAAAGCTGATGTAATTTATATGACACAAATAGAACATGAAATTCAACGTCCCAAAGTAAAAAAAAGTTCTAAAGTAGCTGAAATTTTTAATTTTTTGAATAAAAAAATGGAATTATTACATAAATTAAGTTATGAAGCTTGCAAAGGGAGAAAACCTAATTCCCTTGCTGATGAAGAGTGGCAGTATTTAGTAAATAAATACGGTCCATATATTAAAAATAACAACGAAGACGATGAAGGTGAAGACTACGAATGGTACGCCATTTAAGACAAAAAAACTGCTGTAAAAAAGGTTGCCTATTATTTTATATAAAAATCAGAATGATAGCCAATGTGCGTTTAAAAAATTGTTTTCTTGTTATGTAAAAACTTTTTGAGAAACAATGTGGAACCTTGCCCGCCAAAGCCAAATGACAAAATAAGCGCTGAATTTATAATTTTCTCTTTTGCAAAATTAGGCGTATAGTCCAACCCTAAATTTATGTCCGTATTTTTAAAGTTTAGTGTTGGTGGAACAATATTATTTTCCATTGCCAGAGTTGAAAAAACTACTCCTATCAAACCAGAAACACTAAGCATATGTCCTGTAGCAGCTTTTGTAGAACTTATTGAAATTTTGTCCGAATCTTTAAAAGTTTTAGCAATAGCCAAACTTTCATTGTAGTCGTTCAATTTTGTTCCAGTGCCATGAGCATGTATATAATCTGGCGTTTGCGAATTTACAGCCTTTCTTATAATGTCTGCCATACTTTTGTAAGAACTGATAGATAAAGGTTTGTCAGAATACATACTGTTTGCAATACCATCTATTTCGCAATAAACTTTAGCGTTTCGCATTAAAGCTTTTTCTATATTTTCAATTACAACGAAACACGCACCTTCACCAACTGCAAATCCGTCTCTATTTTTGTCAAAAGGACTTGGAATATGTTTTGTTAAAACACCCATTTTTTTGAATCCTGCAATATACAACGGGTGAATTGAAGTTTCGCTGCAGCCGCATATGACGGCGTCGCATAATCTGTTTTTTATAAGTTGGCAGCCTTTTATAGTTGTGAGAATTCCAGTTGCGCAAGCTGCAGAGAGAGTTATACTTTCACCGTAGAAGCAGAAAGTTTCTTTTAGTTTGTTTGTAAGAGAGCTTTCAAGAGAAAAGTCGTTTCTAAAAAGATTGATTTTGCTTTCGCCAAGACATAATCCTATTCTTTTGCGGTCAAAATCTGAATTATTTAAATCTGCACCTGAAACAGCTTCCCAAATAGCGCTTTTTGCCATTTCATATTGGCGTTCGCTTTCTTGCACGACAAAACCGTTGACACATGCTGAATGTATGTCTAAAATTTTATTGTATTTAACAGCCGATTCAGAATTTATAAGCCTTTTCCAATTAGTTTCTTTTCCTGTTCCCAGCGGTGAAACTATGCCTATTCCTGTAATGCCTAACTTCATTTGCTAACCCTCAAGGACAACTCCTATTTATGCAAAAATAAAAACTGATAACGACAAAATTGCCAAATCAACTATACCTATAAAAAAATCTTTAAGATTTGACTCTTCCCCAATATAATCGGGATTGTATCCGCAAAGATTAACTTCGTCAAATCCTTCGTAAGTACATGAACAATATTTTGGAATGTCTGAATCAACTGAAATATTGCCTGTAGCGCAATGAGCATATCTTGTTCCATTATAATCAAAAAATATGAACGGTTCATAAAAGTCTTTTAATTTTAATGCATAGCCTGACACGCAAACTATACAACAAAACAAAACTGCTAAACAAACAGACAATTTAATCTTTTTCATTTCCGTTCTCTCCATCTTTATAATGTTTACAATAACCTTGAATCAAAATTAAAAGTCTGCCCTGACACTGTTTTAACTTGCGATAAAAACACTATAAAATTAGTAAATTCTTTAATATCAGTCGTTGTATTTAAAACGCTTTCTTTTTTAACTATATCTATGTATTCGTCGCTTGAATTTCCGCCCATACCTGAAAGATGAAATCCCGGTAAAACAGCGTTTACTGTTATTCCAAAACGACCGCCTTCTCTTGCCGCTGTTTTTGTAAGAGCTATAACTCCAGCTTTAGACGCAGAATAGCTGGCAGACCCTACATAAGGCTTAAATGCGGCTATTGACGCTATATTTATTATTGAACCGCTTCTTTGTTTTATCATTTGTTTCAGAGACTCTTTAACCATATAAAAGGTTCCGCTTAAATCGGTTTTTAGAACTGAATTCCACATTTCATCGGTCATTTTAAATATTGTGGCTCCAGATGTAATGGACGCATTGTTTATAACGCAGTCTATTTTGCCGAATTCGGAAGTTGTATTTTTTATTAAATCTTTTACTTCTTTGTAATTTGATATGTCTGTTTTAAAAAACTTGGAATTTTGAATCTCAAACTCAGGAGCGTTATTTTTGTAGCAGCCGCAGACATTCCAATTATTTTTGGAAAAAGCTAAAGCCAGCTGTTTGCCTATCCCTCTTGAAGCTCCTGTTATTAAAACTGTTTTCTTTTCCATAGATTTTATCTCCACAAAGCCTATACGGCAGATTATACAAAATTTGGTATAATTCTTTATTATTTAGTGCAATGTTTAGATTCTTGAAGGGGCTTATTAAATGGATATGGATAAAGTTTACAATTCTAAAGAAGTTGAAAAGAAATGGAGCAAATATTGGGTAGAAAACAAAACGTTTTCAGCAAAAATAGATAAAAATAAAAAGCCGTTTACAATAGTAATACCACCTGCAAACGTAACAGGTTCTTTGCATATGGGGCATGCTTTAAATACTACTTTGCAAGACATTATAATAAGGTTTAAAAAAATGCAAGGGTATAACACTTTATGGGTTCCGGGCACAGATCACGGCGGAATAGCTACGCAAAATGTAGTTGAAAAACTTCTCAAAAAAGAAGGAATAACTAAATATGATTTGGGAAGAGAGAAGTTTTTAGAGAAAATGTGGCAGTGGCGAAGCGAAACAGGCGATACAATATTAGACCAGCTTAAAATGATAGGTTGCGGGTTAGATTGGGACAGAGTTTCTTTTACAATGGACGAAAGCCGCTCTAAATCTGTAAAAAAAGCATTTATACAGTTATTTGAGAAAGGGCTTATATACAGGGGTAAAAGGCTTGTAAATTGGTGTCCTAGATGTTCAACAGCATTGTCTGATATAGAAGTAGAATATGAAGATGAAAAAAGCAATCTATGGCATATAAAGTATCCTTTAAGAGATTCTGACGGTTATATTATTGTTGCAACAACCCGACCTGAAACAATGCTTGGCGATACTGCGGTTGCCGTAAACCCTGACGACGAAAGATATACACATTTAGTGGGAAAAACTTTGAAACTTCCTTTAGTAAACAGAGAAATAAAAATAGTTTCAGATTATATTATAGATAAATCTTTCGGCACTGGGGCGGTTAAAGTTACGCCTGCTCACGACGTAACCGATAACGAAATAGCAAAGAGAAGTAATTTAGAAACAATAGAAATAATAGACATTAACGGCAAAATGATAAACGTGCCTGCAAAATATCAGGGATTGAGCGTTGAAGAAGCAAGGAAAGAAGTAGTTAAAGATTTAGAAGAAGCGGGTTTTTTGGCAAAAATAGAAGATTATGCTCATTCTGTAGGCAGATGTTACAGATGTTCAACTAAAGTAGAGCCTTTAATGTCGGAGCAGTGGTTCTTGAATGTTGGAGAAATGTCTAAGAAAGCCGTAGATGCGGCGAATGATTCTAAAACTGTTTTCCACCCTCAATCTTGGAAAAGACCTTACATTTTATGGCTTGAAAACTTAAGGGACTGGTGCATAAGTCGCCAGATATGGTGGGGACACAGAATTCCGATATATTATTGTGTTGACGACAAAGGCAACAGAACAAATTGTAAGCCTATAGCTTCTTTTGACAAACCTAAAGAATGCCCGCACTGTAAAGGCAAAAACTTTGTGCAGGACGAAGATGTTTTGGATACGTGGTTTTCTTCAGCTTTATGGCCTATAAGCGTGTTCGGTTGGGGTGAAAATGAAAACAGCCAAGATTTGAAATATTTCTATCCAACATCTGTTTTGGCTACAGGTCACGAGATAATTTATCTGTGGGTTGCAAGAATGGTGCAATTTGGGCTTGAATTTATGAAAGACGTGCCGTACAAAGATATATTTATACACGGTATAGTTAGAGATAAACACGGCAAAAAGATGTCAAAATCTTTAGGTAATGTGGTTGATCCCCGCGACATTATTGAAAAATACGGCACAGACGCTCTAAGGTTTGCTTTGGCTCAGTCTGCCGCTCCTGGAAGAGATATGCAGATTTCTGAAGAGTCTTTTTTAGCCGCAAGAAATTTTGCAAATAAAGTTTGGAACGCTTCAAGATTTATATTGATGAATTTGGAAGGTATAGACAAACTTGACGAAAAGATAAAGGCTGCCGAGCTTGCCGACGAATGGATCATAGCTGAATTTGAAAGCACTCTTGAAAAAGTTAAAACAGCTTATGATTCTTATAATACTGATGCGGCTGCAAGGGAAATTTATGATTTCTTCTGGACAAAATACTGTGATTGGTATATAGAGTTGTCAAAAATACGTATGACGTCTTCCGATATTAACGTAAAAAGACAAGTACTTTCAATACTTATTTATATATTAAAAGGAACTTTGCAATTATTATCGCCAGTAATGCCGTTTATAACTTCGGAAATTTGGCAAATATTAAACAAAGATGAAAAAATAATAGCCGAAAGCGTATTTCCCAAGACAAAAGATTCAGGATTTTTGGAGTCTTTAGAGAAAATGAGAATAATGCAAGATATAATTGTGAAAATAAGAACGCTAAGAAGTGAAATGAATATCTCGCCTGCTGTTCAAATAGAGGCATTGTTTGATATTTTAGATGAGAACAAAGAAAAAACTGTGAAAGAAAACGAACACTATATAAAACAACTTGCCAAAATAATATCCATACAATTTGGCAAAAATATTGAAAGACCCAAAAATTCAGCTCTAGCTGTTGCTGGCGGATTTGAAATATTTCTTCCTCTAGAAGGGCTTATTGATATAGAAAAAGAGAAATCAAGACTTTCAAAAGAAATCGCAATTGCTAAGCAGGAAGTTGAAAGAACTACTGCCAAACTAAGCAATGAGAATTTTGTCAAAAGAGCGCCGAAAGCAGAGGTGGAAAAGATTCAAACAAGACTTAACGATGCTACTGTTAAAATTGAAAAAATAAACGAAAGTTTAAAATTTTTGGGATAATTTTTATAACAGTAATCTCAATAAAGTTTTTCTTAAGATATAGAAAAAATAGGTGTGTAGGAAATTGTATTGTTGTATTGATAGTAAATAGTATTTCGTAAGAATACCTCGTTTAAATGGGGTATTCTTTGTGCTATAATACATTCTATTTATAAGAATGTAAGAGGTATTTTAATGATAGAAGAAATAATACTTGCCACAGGCAATAAGCATAAAGTTGAAGAAATAAAAGAAATTCTAAAGGATTTAAGTATTAAAGTTACTCCTATGATTTCTTTTCCACAATATCCAAGCACAGAAGAAGACGGCAAAACTCTTGAAGAAAATGCTATAAAAAAAGCCAGTGAAGCTAGCAAATTCTTTGGCAAATGGACTTTAGCCGACGACTCTGGGCTGGAAGTTGATTATTTAGACGGAGCGCCCGGTGTTTATTCTGCTAGATATGCTGGAGAGAAATGTCTTTATGAGGATAATAATAATAAGCTGCTTAAGGTTTTAGACGGCGTGCCACTTGAAAAAAGGACTGCAAAGTTTAGGACTGTAATAGCGATTTCAAGCCCTGATGGAAAAATTAACTTGGCAGAAGGTAAAATTTTTGGTATAATAGCTCTACAATCTGTGGGGAGCAATGGTTTTGGTTATGATCCAGTGTTTTATGTCCCTGAGTATGATAAGACTTTTGCAGAGTTAAGTACAGACATAAAAAATTCTATTAGCCACAGAGCAATAGCTCTACAGAAGGCTAAAGAAATTATAAAGAGTTTATAAGTAGTTAACCGGGGAGTAGCGTAATTGGCTATCGCGCCTGCTTTGGGAGCAGGAGGCTGTGGGTTCAAGTCCCGCCTCCCCGATATTTTTTTATAATCCTTCTACGTAAAAATCTTTACTTATTTTGGAACTTTTGTGAGTAAAAAAATAAGCAATCCTATCAAAAAAGCAGGCAATATAATAATTATTTCTGCTCCTTCTGGAGCTGGCAAAAGCAGCATATGCGAAGCTGTTTTGGCAGAAGGTAAAAAAAATATAAGTTATTCAATATCTTATACCACAAGATCCCCAAGAAAAGGCGAAGGAAATGGCAAAAATTATTATTTCATAAGTGAAGATAAATTTAAGCAAATGATTGAAGAAAAGAAGTTTGCCGAGTGGGCTAAAGTACACGGCAATTATTACGGCACTTCAAAAGAAGTTCTTAATAAGGCTTTGAGCGTTGGCAAAAATATAATTTTAGAAATAGATGTTCAGGGCGGAGTAAGCATCAAAAAACAGTATCCAAACAATTCTTGTATGATTTTTATAATGACGCCAGATTTTAAGACTCTAAAAAAAAGATTAATGGCAAGAAATAAAGACCGTAAAGAGACAATATCTATGCGTATGCTTAACGCTAAAAAAGAGCTTAAATATCTTCCAAAGTATGAGTATTTGGTTATAAATAAAAAATTAGATGAAGCTGTACATGCAGTAAAAACAATAATAAAATCGTTGGAATATAAAATAGAAAAAGGTAGAATATATTTCGCTTAAACAGCTGTACTCTTGGAGGAATAATGATATTAACGGAAAACCAATTAGGAGCGGCAGTATCTTCATCTAAATCGGGCAGGTATGATATAGTAAAACATGCCATAGAGTGGATCCATTTAAACATACAAAGCGAAGAATTTAGAAAATTGGATCAACCAGGCATTATAAACAAAGCTTTAAGCGACATTGTTACAGGTGTAGCTACTCATGAAAGAATGGAAGAGCTTCGCAAAAAAATAAAAAGGTCAAAAGCTGCTTCAAGTGAGCAAGAAGGTTGCTAAAGATTTTTAAGGTAAAAAATGTCCTTGAAAAATAAAAATGTTGTTATAGGCGTTTGTGGAGGTATTGCAGCGTATAAAAGCTGCGATATTATAAGAGGACTTATTAAACTTAGTGCAAACGTAGAGTGTATTCTCACAAATGGAGGTGCGAAGTTTATAACTTCGCTTACGCTGCAGACCCTTTCAAAAAATAAAGTTTACTCTGGAATGTTTGATATCCCCAATAGTTGGGAAATAAATCATATATCTTTGGCAAAAAAAGCCGACGTTATAGTTATTGCTCCAGCTACCGCTGATATTATTGCAAGATTTGCTTGCGGAAGAGCTGATGATTTGCTTACGTGTACGGTACTCGCTTCTAAAGCAAAAATTTTGATATGCCCTGCTATGAATTCCAATATGTTAAACCACAAAGCCACGCAAAACAATATTGAGACTTTGAAAAGTTATGGTTATAAGTTTGTTATACCTGAAAAAGGTGAGCTTGCCTGTGGCGATTGTGGCGACGGTAGGCTTGCTTCTGTAGAGTCAATACTTTCTGCAGTTGAAGGTCTATTCTCATAATGTCTAAAAAACTTACGTTTTTAATTCTATCAGGTCCAACCAAAGAATATATAGACCCTGTCAGATATATAAGCAACGAATCATCTGGGAAAATGGGATTAGCTTTAGCTGGCTATGCCGTAAAAAAGGGATATAAAGTTATTTTTATTTCAGGCGGAGTTAAAAAATATCCTAAAAGAGTAGAGCTTGTAAAAGTCACGACTGCTCTTGAGATGCTTAAAGCGTCTAAATTCAATTTACAGAGAGCCGACATTATTATAAGCGTGGCTGCAGTTGCGGATTATAGACCTGCTAAATTTCAAAAACATAAAATAAAAAAATCTGGCAATTCAATATTACTAAAACTTAAAAAGAATCCCGATATTGTAAAATATTGTGGGGAAAATAAATCTGATCAAGTTGTTGTTGGTTTTGCTCTTGAAACCCAAAACCTTCTTACAAACGCTAAACTTAAATTGAAAAGCAAAAAATTAGATTTAATTGTTGCTAACGGGAGAGATTCTTTTGGCTATGATAAGACTACTGTTCATTTGATGAGTTCTGATAGTATTATAAAAATAGAAAATAGAAGCAAGAAATTTATAGCGGGAAAAATTATAGATGAAACAGTCAGAATATTTGAAAATATTAAGTCTTTCAAAAAGAACGCTTGAGGAATATTTAAATTGGGGAGAAACTGAAATTGCTAAAATGCCTATTGATAAGATAATTTCAACAGAAGAGTCTGCAAAAATACTTTCACCAAAAAAACAATCTGAAAGTGTCTTGAGTCCTAAAGAAAAGATTGAAACTTTAAAAAGAATAATAGATTCTTGTAAGGAATGCTCTTTGGGAAACAGTAGATTAAATGCCGTTATCGGCGTAGGTTCCCCGACAGCAGACTTAATGTTTGTCGGTGAAGGTCCAGGTTTTGACGAAGATCACAAAGGCGAGCCTTTTGTTGGTAAGGCAGGACAGCTTTTGACAAAAATTATTGAAGCAATGGGTTATACAAGAGAAAATGTTTACATAACAAATATTGTTAAATGCCATCCTATGATAGACCCTACAAACCCTGAGAAGAGATCTAACGACAGACCTCCTACTCCGCTTGAGATGGAAACTTGCAAACATTATTTAGATGAGCAAATAGAGATTATCAAACCTAAAATTATTGTAGCTTTAGGAGCATCTTCAGCAAAAAGTCTTTTGTATAGCGAAGAGTCTATAAGTAAAATTAGAGGCATTGTAAAAGAATATAAAGGCATAAAGCTTATGCCTACATACCACCCTGCGGCTTTACTCAGAAATCCGAGTTTGAAAAAATTTGTCTGGGATGATATGAAAATAGTAATGCATTATTTGGATACAGGGAAGATATGATAGTTTTAGACGTAGCTGTTCCAGTACCTTTAAACAAAACTTTTCATTATCTGCCCCTAGAAGGCGTAAATCCTGAAAGTATTGTCGGTAAAAGAGTTAAAATTCCGTTTGGTAAAAGAATTTTAATAGGTTATGTTGTTGCGTGTTTGTATATTGAAGAAGATTCATCGTTAAAGTTAAAGCAGGTTATGGAAGTTATAGACGATGATGTTTTAATTAACAGCGAAACAATAGAACTTGCAGACTACATATCAAAAAATTATATATGTTCTTTGGGCGAAGCTTACTCTTCTATAATACCTGTTTCCATGCGAGCCCCTAAAAAAATTTCTAAAAAGACGAAGGATGTTTTTGAACTCTCATATAAAAAACATATCTTAAATGCTCACCAAAGAAACGCTGTTTCAGCAATAAATGCGAGTTTGGACAAAAATTCTTACAGCGTTTTTCTTGTGCACGGTGTTACAGCTTCTGGTAAAACTGAAGTATATATAAATGCTATAGAGTATGCCTTAAATCAGGATAAAAATGCAATAATGCTCATTCCTGAAATTTCACTTACGCCTCAGTTTGTGGATATAATGACAAGAAGGTTTGGCTCTAAAATAGGTGTTTGGCATAGCGGTATTACAAATGTTGAAAAATATAAATTATTTCATAAAGCAAAAGCAGGCGAAATAAAAATAATGCTGGGAGCAAGATCTGCAATTTTTGCTCCGTTCAAAAAATTGGGTGTTATCATTATTGACGAAGAGCATGAACATACATATAAACAAGAACAAAAACCTTCTTATGATGCAAGAGAAATTGCAAAGTGGAGGGGAAAATACCATAATGCTGTTGTTATTTTTGGATCAGCTACGCCAAGCCTTGAAACCTATAGAGATGCGCAAGAAAACAAAATCTGTTTAATAGAACTAAGCGAGCGTATTGATAAAAAAGAATTGCCTGAAGTAAAAATTATTTCGCTTAAAGAAAGACTTTTTAAAACAAGTTTGCTACTTCCTGAAACTGTGGACTCAATATCAAAAGCTTTAGCTCGTAAAGAGCAGATAATAGTTTTTTTGAACCGTAGAGGGTATTCTCCAGCAATTATGTGCAAAAAATGCAGTACTGTTTACCAATGCCCTAAATGCTCTATATCTATGGTTTTTCACAGAAATCCAGATTTAGTGAAGTGCCACTACTGCGGAGAAACAAAACATTTGCCGCTAACGTGTCCTGTTTGCAAAGGTAGAGATGTTACTGTTTTTGGAACGGGAACACAAAAAGTTGAAGATGAGTTAAAAAGACTTTTTAAGAATGCAAAAATATTTAGGTTAGACGGCGATACAGCTTCCACCAAAGAAACCTATGCAAATGCTTATACTGGCGTAAAAAATGAAGAATACGATATATTGCTTGGTACTCAAATGATAGCAAAAGGTTTTGATTTCCCCAGAGTAAGCTTAGTATGCGTTATAGATGCCGATACATCTTTATATCTTCCCGGGTTTAAATCTGTAGAAAGAACTTTTCAGCTTATAACCCAAGTTGCAGGACGCAGCGGTAGGGGAAACATTAAAGGCAGTGTTATAGTTCAGACCAATAATCCCACGCATTATGCAATAGAACACGCTAAAAACCATGACTTTGTAAGTTTTTACAACATAGAGATAGAACAAAGAAAAAAAATGTTTTATCCTCCGTATTGTGATGTTACAAAAATAGTCATAAGAAATAAAAACGAACAAAAAGTTGACGAAGATTCTGAAAATCTTTTTACTTTTCTAAAAGGCTTAAACGACAGTTATGAGGTGGGGCTAAAACTTTTGGGTCCTGTTCCAGCTTATATTGCCAAACTAAATAATACCTATAGACGACACATCATCATCAAAGGTGAAAGAAAAAAAATATTGCATCTTGTAAAATTTTTAGAAAGTTTTAAACAATCTTCGGGAACCTTTGTCGGTGTAGAAATAATGCCTTCCGATTTATTATGAACAATAAATTTATCTTATATTGGCACAACATGAAAGAATTTAGCATAAAACTAAACTTTTGTTGTTTTTTTTGTTATAACTTTATGCTATATGATAACTATATTTAAAAAAATAGAGATTTTATGCTATCTTCAATAATTGTAGTCTTTTTCGGCGGAGCGATTGGTGCGGTGACAAGATTCTTAATTTCAGAATGGTTCCCTATTGCGAAATTTGGAATTCCACTAACAATAATAATCATAAATTTCTTTGGGTGCTTTCTTATGGGCGTATGCGACGGATTATTCCAAAATTTTACGCAAAATTATAAAGTCCGACATTTTTTAACGATTGGCTTTTTAGGCAGTTTTACTACGTTTTCTTCTTTCTCTTTAGAGTTTTTTACTCTTCTAAGAAGTAATCACTTCATTGAAGGATTGTTGTATCTTATATTTTCACTTGTAATTTCTTTGCTAGGATTTTTACTTGGATATTCATTGATTAAACTTCTTTCATGATAAATCTAAATATATAAAACTTTAAGTGGAGCTAAGGGGGATTGAACCCCTGACCTCTTGCATGCCATGCAAGCGCTCTCCCAGCTGAGCTATAGCCCCATCAAAATCACAAACTCCGTCTATAATTATACTAAGAGTTCGCTGAGATGTCAAACTTTTAAGACGGGTTGTAATTTCAAGTCTGCTGTTTATAAGTTACTCTCTATATTTCTGCCTACCTGATAAACTTAAGTTTCAAATGTAAAATTAGTGTAAATTTAAAGTATGCTATTATGCTATAATGTATCTAAATTAAACATTTGTTTGTAATAATTTTGTTGTTTTATATTAGAGAATTAAAGTAGTGCGTTGGTTATGTAGAGGACTTTAATGAAATATGGATTTGTAAAAATTGCGACAGCGACTCCTAAAGTTATTGTCGCCAATCCTAGCGCAAATGCGATTGAGATAATAAAACTTATAAAGCAGGCAAACACAAATTTGGCTGATCTTTTGGTTTTTCCTGAACTTTGTGTAACTGGATATACATGCGGGGAGTTATTTTTATCAGATATTTTAAAAGAGTCGGTTTACAAAGCCTTAGATGTAATCCGTAAATCTACTATTGGAAAGAAATCTCTAATTTTTGTCGGATCTCCAATATGGAAAGAAGGCAAACTTTATTCCTGTGCTGTTGCATTTCAAAACGGCAAAATTTTAGGAGTTGTCCCTAAAACATATCTTCCTTCTTATTCAGAATTTTATGAAATTCGTCATTTTACTTCAGGGAAAAATATATCCAGCTTTATTAGGATTTGCGGGCAAGATGCACCGTTTAGAACTAGTATAATTTTTTCAGCAAAGAATAACGAAAATGTAAAAATATCTGCGGAGATATGTGAGGATTTATTTACGGTATCTCCTCCGTCTAATAACCATGCTCAAGCTGGCGCAACTATAATAGCAAACCTTTCAGCTTCTAATGAACTTATAGGAAAAAGTGATTATAGAAAAACGTTAATAAAAGCACAAAGTGGTCGTTTGTCTTGTGGATATGTGTATGCTTCTGCAGGATGCGGCGAGTCTGTGAGCGACATAATTTTTTCAGGGCATCGTATTATTGCAGAAAACGGTGTTATTCTTACAGAAAGCGCTCTTTTCAAAGAAGGTCTTACTATAAGTGAAATAGATACGGAAAGGCTTGCTTACGAACGTCGTAGGCTGAACGTTTTTGAAACAAATTCTGACGGATACATTAATGTGGAATTTGATTTTAATGAAACAGGGGAAAATCTTACAAGGTTTGTTTCTCAGTTGCCGTTTGTTCCAAACGATGCAGATTCCTTGTCAGCCCGAGCAGAATTAATATTAAAAATTCAATCGCAGGCTTTAGCGGAAAGATTAAAATTTACGGGTCTTAATGCAGTTATAGGTATTTCTGGAGGACTGGACTCTACTCTTGCTCTCCTTGTAATATTGAGAAGTTATGAACTACTTGGTAAAGACAAGAAAGATATTATAGCTGTTACTATGCCCGGACCGGGTACAAGTAAAAGAACTTTAAAAAACGTAGCGAAGCTAGCTAAGGCTGTAAATATACATCTTAAAACAATTTCAATAACAGAATCTGTTGATAAGCACTTAAAAGATATTAAACATAAAGGAACTAAAGACATAACATATGAAAATGCTCAAGCTCGCGAACGTATGCAGATATTGATGGACATAGCTAATGCTGAGAATGGATATGTGATAGGGACGGGAGATTTATCTGAAAATGCTTTAGGTTGGTGTACCTATAATGGCGATCACATGTCTATGTATGCGATAAATTCTTCAGTTCCGAAAACGCTTGTAAAGTATCTCGTTTCTTACGAGGCTCAAAGAGTCAAGATATATAAAGAAGCTTTGATAGACATTTTAAATACGGATATAAGTCCTGAACTTCTTCCGTCAAAAAATGGAAAAATTTCTCAGAAGACAGAAGACATAATAGGACCTTACGAATTACACGATTTCTTTTTATATTATACTGTCCGTTTCGGACAAAAGCCTGAAAAAACGCTTTTTCTTGCAGCAAAGGCATTTAACAAAATTTATTCCAAAGAGGATATAAAAAAACATTTCAAAACTTTTTTAAAACGTTTCTTTTTTAGTCAATTCAAAAGGAATTGTTGTCCAGATGGAATTAAGATAGGAACAATTTCTCTATCTCCTAGAGGAGACTGGAGAATGGCAACTGAAAGTAGCGCAGAGGAATGGCTTAATAACCTCAAAAAATAGTGAAAAACTGTTTAATCTGTTTTGAAAAATAAATAAAAAGAGAGTGTAAACTGAAATGATAGAATATGCAAAGCTTTTTGTAGAGTTCTGTTTTGGTTTGAGTATAAAAATAAAAGCGTGTTTATATAGAGAGGAAAAGTTTGTATTTATAAAAGGGAATTTTGTTGATTTTAGCAGAATGGTATTAAACTTAGTAAGCAATGGGATAGAATCAGTAGAAGGAAAGAAAGCAGATATAGAAATA
>JAIRYK010000001.1 GCA_031267795.1 Candidatus Endomicrobiellum devescovinae
TTCTCTTCTCCTTTATCAAAAATAATAAAAAGCGATTTAAGAATCTTTTCATTGATTCTCCTTTTTCTCCCTTTTTTTATTCTATATCTGGAGCCTTCTTCCTTTTCCTTTTTTTCTTCTATTACTTTTTTCCCTTTAAATACCTCTTTATTCTCACTTCCCTAAAATCTATCTCCACTATATCTCTACTTACCTCGCTGGCTAAATAGCGTGACTATTATATATGCACAAAGAACTCCTATCAATGCTCCTACAAGAACATCTGAAGGAAAATGACTTCCTGAATAAATTCTATAAAATCCTGAAGAAAAAGCAAATAGTATATATAAATACCAATACTTTTTAACCATTATAAACATGAAAGTGCATAAAGAAAACGCAAGCTCTGTATGCCCTGAAGGGAAAGAAAGTGTATATATTTTTTCAAAGAGTATATTTGTATTTTCTCCAAATACTTCTAAAGGGCGAGGTCTTTCAAAATAATGTTTTAAGAAATGAACTATCACAGCTCCTACTGCCATTACGCTTGCCATCAGAGCGAGATTTGTCCAAAAATGCTCTTTTTTATTTTTCCATAAGATAAATATACATATTGTAAGTATTATAAAAAAACTTAAGTTAAAATTTTTTTCGTCACAATATGAAATAGGCGCTGCAAAAAAATCTAAAAATTTAGACTTTAAGTTTGAATTTATAAATTTGAAAACAAAATGATCAAATTTTAAAAGTTCTTGCCTGAGATCTTTTTTTGTTTCCAAATTTATAGCGGCGTAAGATTGCGGAAGTTTAGACGGATTGAAAGATTTACAAAATATAAAATAGAAATTTTTAATTTTTTTGCCATTTCTGTATATAGGGAACTCTTCAATTTCGGTATATAATGAAAATACATCTGCTCCGTATCTATTTTTAGGATCTGAAAAGAAGTAATCATTGCATATATATAATCCATTTTTATTTTTTAATTTTTTTAAGGCTCTTTGCCAAAAATCGTAAGCATTTATTTTGTCACTTATGCAGAATACTCTAAGTTCAGGAACGCATGCTGAAAGTTCACTTGCCAAATAACTTTTATATGTAAATATAAAAGGTCTTTCTTCTTTTGAATAAGAGTTTAATATTCGTCTTATTTCGTTTCCTACTTCTTTCCAGCCATAAACTTCATTCGTTAAGTCAATTCTCTCGCTTTCTGATATACCGTGTTCTATTTTTTCAAGTTTATCTTTCGGCATGAATTTTTCAACAGGAATAATTCCGTACAAAACATGCAGAGGAACTATAATAATCATAAGCAAAGCTAAACCCCAAGCTGCATAAGAATAAAATCTGAACCATTTTATATGCCAAAATTTTAATGTTAAATGAGCTGCATATATTGACAATACTAAATATCCCATAGCAGGCCAGTGGGGAAGTATCTCATTAAATGTTGCTATTGCGTTAAAAAGGAGTAAAGCAGGCAGTGAAAAACAAGAAATAATAAGAGTTGTTCTATCCTTTTTTTTATAAGTTTCTTTAACACACAAGAATGCGGCGATTATAAACATTAAAAACAGCAAAGGAGAAATATATCCAGCTTGCGCTCCTATAGACCTACCAAAAAGCGTTAAAGAAAATTTAGGCAAAGAATGCCCAAAACCGTGGTTTAGCTGGAATCCGAAGGATGCCCAGCTGTTTTCTATATTCCATATTATAACAGGCAGAAAGATTACGGCAGACAGAACAAGTCCAAAATATGGTTCTTTATTTTTAAACCAAAATCTTTGTTTTGGTGAAAAAATAAGAAATAAAAACACTGATAAAGGTATCAAAACACCGTTATATTTGGAAAGCATTGCAAGCCCTGTCGTAATGCCCAGCAAATACCAATATTTTTTATTATTTGTCTCAATTATTATGATAAATATAAGAAGCGACAGAAGCCAAAATAGAGCAAGCGGAGAATCTGGAACGGCTATTACAGAACCTAAAAAAGAAAATACAGGAAGAACATTTAATAGCAATACGCCGACAAAAGCCGTTCTCTCATTGTAAAGCTTTTTAACGCATATAAAAAATATCCAAATTGCAAAAAAGAAAATTAACACTGTGGGAAATCTCACTGCAAATTCAGTGTTGCCGAAAATTAATGTTGATGCTTTAATTATGTAACCAATTAAAGGAGGATGGTCAAAATAAGAAAAATCCAGAAATTTAGAATATACCCAGTAATGAGCTTCGTCTATAGTTAGTCCTATCTTACCTATTATTAACAGACGCAATAGTGTTGTGGCAACATTTACAATCCAAAACCATAACTTATAATTCATTTATCTTCCTGTTAATTTAAGTTTTAAAACTTTGAATAAGTACGTTATTAAAGTTCCCATGCGAAGTTTTGATTTGCCTGAAAATCTAGCAAGGAATATTATTGGATATTCTTTGACTTTCAAATTATTTTCTTTAATTTTGTATAGAACTTCAGTAACTATGAAAGGGTCGCTTGCCGTTAATTCGGCAGCGAATTTAGCTAGAGCTGTTCTTTTAAACATTCTATAACCAGAGGTAGGGTCTTGTATTTTAACTCCCAGTACAAAAGATAAATACCGTCTTGAAAAATTGCTTACTATTTGCCTAACTATTGATCTCTCTTCATCTTTTCCACCGTTGATATAGCGAGATCCTATAACCACATCACAATTTTCTATTGTTTTTAAAAATTCTGGGATATATTTAGGAGAATGAGAGCCATCCCCGTCCATTTCAACTATATAATCGGCTTTCATATCAAGAGCTTTTAAGAATCCGTCTTTACCTGCATATCCGCGACCTTTTTTTTCTTTTCTTAATAGAAGATGTACTTTATTATTTGTTTTTGATATTTCTTCAACTATTTTATACGTTCCGTCAGGAGACATATCATCTACAATCAAAACATCTGCGTTGGCTCCACAATTTAAAGTTTCATCAATCACCAGCTTTATATTGGGGGCTTCGTTATATGTTGGCACCATTACGACAGTTTTCATAAAAACCTCTATTTGAACTGTTAAGATAGGAACTATAAATATTGCTCAATTGCTTTTATAACATCTTTTGCTGCGATTGACTCCATGCAGTTATCAATTAAATCGCACTCCTGCTTATAACAAACTACGCAATTTTTATTAGATTGTATTTTTACGCCTTTGGAGTATATTTCTATTTCATTGACTGAAGTTGGACCAAAAAGAGCTACGATATTCTTCTTAAGTCCTGCAGCAGCGTGCAAAGCCATAGTGTCTCCACACAAAACTACGTCGCATAGATTTATTTTTGCAAAGAAATCTGGGATAGTATTGTCAATTCCCGTTGATATAACATTTGGCATGTTTTCTTTTAAAATTAAGTCAATTTCGCTTTTATCCTGAGCGCTGCCGAGCAATAAAACGAAATATCCTTTTTGCGAGAAATATTTTGCGGTTTCAATAAACCCTTTTGATGTCCATTTTTTTAATTTCCACCTCTTGCCTGCTCCAGGGTTTATTCCTATAATTTTTTTATTGCGGTTTATATTGTTATCTTTTAAAAATTTTTCAGCTTTCTCTATTGAATTTTTTTGCAAGGGAACAATTATTTCATAGTTGTCTTTTGGTAGTTCGGCTATTTTAGACATCCAATGTTGATATGTAAAAGTATTGGCTTTCTTAAGCTTGTCATAAGCGCTTGTTTTAAGCCATTCTTTAGCATAATTGTTTGAAGTTATGATGTTTCTGCAATCGTCCAAAGTAAACCCTAGGACTTCTTTTTTGTTTGAGAGTTTTGTAAGAGATAAACTTTCAAAAGCTAAATCTAAGTTGATGACAATGTCAAAAAACTCATTTACAAGATATTTTATGACATTTCCGTCGTTATATATTATTCTATCTATCAGATTATTGCCTTCAAGAACAGCAGCATTTTTTATATCAACAATCCAAGATATTTCGCTTTTAGGGTAAACTTCTTTTAAACCATTTAAAATAAAAGTAGTTCTTAAAACATCGCCCATAGCTCCAAGTTTAACAATTAGAATGCGTTTATTATCTTTCTTGGCTGAAAGTTTTGAATAGTTTTTGCATTCTTTACAAATGGCGTTATTATTTTTTTGGTAAACACACGGTCTGTCTAACGGAAATTTAGAACAATCTGTGAAAACTTCAAAAGAATCAGTATTTTTTATCATAATTTATAAAGCTAGCAAATCTTGCCCGACATTGCAATACCGTGTAGAAAGTAGTAAAATCATGAGCCGATGAATTCATCTAGTCGGAGTTTTTATGGATAGTCTATTTTGCAGAAAAAATGCTTTTTTTATTTCTGGTTTTGTTGTTTTGTTTAAAATATTTTTATCTGCTTCTATAGAACTTCACCCAGACGAGGCGTACTATTGGCTTTGGTCCCAGCATTTAGCTCTAGGATACTTTGACCATTCTCCAATGGTGGCGTGGTTTATAAAAGTAACTACATTATTTTTCAACTCTGAAGTGGCAGTAAGATTTTCTTCTATAATAACGACTATAATACTGAGCTTTTTAATATGGAATCTAGCTAAAAAGCTTTTTAATGAAACCATAGCTGCGGCATCCGTTATTGTATTAAATACTTTACCTGAAATGATGACAGCCTCTATAATAATAACTCCTGACACGCCTGTATTTTTGTTTTTTTCTTTGAGCGTTTATTATTTATGGCGTTTGATTGAAAGTGACCAAACAAAGTATTGGTATATAACAGGCTTGTTTTTTGGCTTGGCTCTACTGTCAAAATATACTGCCGTATTGTTTGGATTAAGCCTTTTTGTATATATAATTGCAGACAGAAAATGGTACTGGTTTAAAAATAAACATTTTTATTTTATGTTTATTGTCTCTTTTATTGTGTTTTTGCCTGTTATTATTTGGAATTTACAGCATGAATGGGTGTCTTTCACATTTCAACTTCATCACGGCTTGGCGAGCAATAAAATTCATTTTGATTATATTTTTGACTATTTGGGCTCACAGTGTCTTGCTGTAGGTCCTGTTATTTTTATTTCTGGCATTGTTGCGGCAATCGGTTATTTTTGTTCAAAGAATTCAAAAAAGATTTTTATTGTATCTTTTTCTGTGCCAATAATAATGTTTTTTCTATTTACGGCTTTAAAAAGAAATCCAGGAGCAAATTGGCCTGCCTTTGCCTATTTTGCTTTCAGCATTATGTGTTGTGCTTATTTGCTTGAAAATAATTCAAAAATAAAAAGAAAAATTCTAATATATGGGACACTATTTAATTTTATTATATCTTTTCTTTTAGGTTTGCACGTTAAGTATGCGATTGTTCCTTTGAGGCTTTTTTCACGTCATGCTGCTGTTGCTGATGCCACTAATTGGTTCTACGGCTGGAGGGAACTCGGAGATAATCTTGTAAAAAGAAATATTAAATATGTTATAGCAGATACTCAGCAGTGGGGTGGCGCTATGGCTTATTACACAAAGAACAAATTACAAGTATTAACGGGACCAGTGCCTATAAATCAGTTTAAGTATTGGGCTATTCCTGATGATTTGGCTTATTCAAAAATTGCAATTGTAAATGTGGATAAAGATATGGAAGACGATTTTAGTAAAATTAAAAATGCGGATATTATAGTGGTTTCAAGAAACGGAATTCCTATTCGTCAATACGCGGTTGTTGAAAGCAATGGTTATGAAATGAAAAAGTAATTGAATTGCGAAAGACAAAATAGTACAATTCCAATCTATGAGATACGCATTTGTGATTTTAATGTTTCTGTTTGCGGCATCTTCTCTTCTTGCGGATCAATCTGATTCGGTAAACGTCTCTGTTACGCCAACAATTTCTCTTACTTTAGATTACGACTTACAATTTAGAACAGCATATTATTCAAATATAGATTATACGTCAGCAGAGCGCAAATCCACAGATCTTTTTTCTCAATACTTAAATTTAAATGTGATAGGAAAATTTGATAAAAGAATTGAAATGTCTGCAAAAATTGCTTCATACGGTTTTTCTGGAAAATATGATAATGCTTTTGCAATGCCTTACGAAGATAAAGACTTTGCATTCTTTTTAGAAACAGCTTTTCTTAAATTTAAGAATGAAAAAGATTTTTCTTTTCCATATACTATATATATCGGGAAACAAGAATTTCATTATGGCAGTGGACTTATAGTGGACAGCGATAATACAGGATTGCTTGGAGCTGAGGCAACGGTTGATATTTCTAAATTTTTAACAATAGATATGTTTGCTTCCAAAGTTCCAAATGAAAATTTTAATTTTTATGGAGTCAATTTTAATTTTGATTCTTTGATTGAGTTTACAATCTGCCAAGAGCGCAATAATTCTGGGTTTTTATATAAAAAAGGATTATCTACAAAAAAATCCGTGGATAGTTCAAATAAAATTGAATACGATAATAAAACTTTTTATGATTTACGCATAGCAAGCGAAGGAAAAAAGTATGGTTATGCCGTTGAAGCCGTTCAACAAAAAGGTCGCTTATCAAAAGACAATTCGGAAAAAGTTGATTACGATGCATATATGTTTAGTTTAAACGGGGCATGGCATGGTGAGATATTAAAAAAAGATGCTGACGCTAATATTTTATTTACATATTCAGGAGCTAAAGGAGAAAATTGCTTTAGTCCTACGTTTGCAAAAAGATACAACGGTTTGCAAAGAGTAGGCTATGGAACATTATTTGCCGCAAATACCACTGATTCTTTTGTTGTAATACCAAATGGATATTACGGAATAAATACATTAGGATTTTCTTTTGGTATTTGTCCATTTAATGCAGTTAGTTCAGGAATTTCTTACTTTCTTTTTTCAGCGTCGGATGTGCCTGCTGATGCCGGAGATGCTGGATTTGCTAAAATTTACGGAGCAAAAGCAGATTTAGGAAAAGAGTTTGATTTTTTTGTTAAATATAAATACAAGCATTATTTTGATGTAATTTTTGATTTTGCATTTTATACGCCGCCATCAAAAGCGGATAAAGTTTTTGCAAATATGGATTCGTCGTATTTATTCCAACTGGGAATAATTTCAAGGTTCTAACATGAAAAAAGTTTACTTGGCTTTTTTGTGGCACCAGCATCAGCCTATGTATAAAAATCCAGTTACGGACGTGTATGAGCTTCCGTGGGTAAGGCTTCATGCTACCAAAGATTACTACGATATGGTCGCAATACTTGACGGTTTTCCTAAAATAAAATCTAACATAAATTTAGTTCCATCTTTGTTAATGCAGCTTGAAGAGTATGCTTCGGGGAAAGCCAAAGACAGATTTATGGACTTAACCTTAAAAGATGCAAAACTTTTGACGCAAGACGAGAAAGCTTTTATTTTGGCAAATTTCTTTTTAGCAAACTTAGAGAATATGATTTTGCCTTTTCCACGTTACTCTCAGCTTTACAACAAAAAAACTCAAAAATTAGACGGAAGTATGTTTGAAGAGCAGGATTTTAGAGATTTGCAGGTTTGGTTTAATTTGTCGTGGTTTGATCCTTATTGCCGCAAAAGCGACGAATTTATTAAATTTTTGCATGATAAAGGGAAAGATTTTAGCGAAGATGAAAAAAGAAAACTTGTTGATAAACAGATTGAAATCTGCGGGAAAATAGTTTCTAAACATAAAGAAGCTCAAGAGAGAGGACAGATTGAAGTTACCGTAACGCCTTTTTATCACCCAATTCTTCCTTTGCTTTGCGACACAGATGCTGCAAAAGAGGCGACGCCTAACATAAATTTGCCGCAAAAAAGATTTGTTCATCCTGAAGACGCTTTATGGCATGTTGAAAACGCCATTTCTTATTATGAAGAACGGTTTGGCGTTAAACCGTCGGGAATGTGGCCTTCGGAAGGGTCTGTGTCAAACGCTGTGGCTGAACTTATTTCCGAATCAGGAATAAAGTGGACGGCAACGGACGAAGCGGTTTTGTTTAACAGCGTAAAAGACATATCAAGTGACAGAAGACATTTATTTAAGCCGTTTCAATTAAATATAAACGGTAAAAATTTAAACATAATTTTTAGAGATCACGGACTTTCTGATTCCATAGGCTTTGTGTATTCTAAATGGAATGCTGAAGATGCTGCAAATGATTTTATAGCTAAGATTAAAAGTATAGGGGAATATGCAGGCTCGCTTACAGACTCTCCTCTTGTATCTGTAATTTTAGACGGAGATAACTGCTGGGAGTATTATAAAAACGACGGTTGGGATTTTTTAACAAAACTTTACGAAAAACTAAGCGCTGACAACGATATAGAAACGGTAAGAGTAAGTGACTATCTTGCAAAATTCCCTCCGAAAGACATAATAACAAATTTAACAGCAGGGTCGTGGATTAACGGAAATTTTGGTGTTTGGATAGGTAGCGATGAGGACAATAAATCTTGGGATTGTTTATCTCTGACAAGAGATGCTTTGATAGATAAATTAAATTTGGGCGATTCCGAAAATATAAAAACGGCTTGGAATGCTTTTCATGCCGCTGAGGGATCTGATTGGAATTGGTGGTATGGGGACGATCATTCTTCATCAAACGATACTGATTTTGATTTTTTATACAGGCAGCACTTGATAAAGGTGTACAAGTCTCTCGGAGTAGCTGCTCCTGAAACCTTGTTTGAAGTAATAGGGAATAATTCCAACCAAAAGTACGCTCTAAATCCGACAGCGTCTATTTCTCCAAAGATTGACGGTAAAAGTTCAGATTTTGATGAATGGAAAAAATCAAGCTTTTATAAGACCGGCACAAGCGGTGGTGCAATGCATCAAGTTTCTACAGTCTTAAAATCTTTCAATTATGGCTTTGACTCTGACAAATTATATTTAAAATTTGATTTTAATGAAGAATCTTTAGAACAACTTTCTTTAAAAATAGCATTTTTAAAGCCTATAGAAACAAATGTAATTTTAAGTTTTAAATCAGACAATAAAATGCTACTTGTAGATGGGACGGGGAAAAATATAGACGCTGCTAATGCTATTTTTGATAAAAGCGCAGAGTTGGCTTTACCATTTTCTTTCTTAAGTCTCCCTGAGGAATATGATAAGATAAAGTTTGCGATAGCTGTGAACAAAAATAATTCTGAAATTGAAAGATGGCCGTATCAAACGGTTATAGAGATACCAAAACCTATCAAAAATTAAATTGAAAAACATGCTCATTTTACAATTTTTAGATTTTTATCGTATATATATTTAAATGTTTTGGAGAAATAAATGACTGTAAAAGAATTTTTATTAAATGGTAAAAAATATTGGGGATTTGAAGGGGAAATATCTCCCGGTAGTAATTTGGCTTTTATAAAAGGCGGCAAGGGGTTTATAATGTGCGGTTATTTAAATCTTGAAACTGCAGAAAAAATGAACAATGTTGCAGCCGTTGTGACAGGAGTTAAAACAATTGACGATATGTTAAATAAGAATATAGTAAGCTCTACGACAAACGCTCAAAAAATCGGCATTGTGCCCGGTATTTCAGTCTTGAAAGCTCTTGAGAAAATAGGCTAACAAGCAGATAAATTTGACAAGGATAAACAAAATGTGTACAATCTCTTCATAATCGCGGGGTGGAGCAGCCCGGTAGCTCGTCAGGCTCATAACCTGAAGGCCGCAGGTTCAAATCCTGCCCCCGCAATTTATAATATTTAAAACGACCTCTTGTCAGGTCGTATTTTTTTTGTAAAAGCGTTTTTTTATTTGGTATAATCGCAAAATGATAATTGACGATTTAAAAAATATAAATTTCTATTCAAATTTTAATAGTTCTATTAAATTGGCGTTACGTTTTATTAAAGATAACGCCAATTGTTTTGCAAAAGAAGAGCGTTATGAAATAAACAAAAATATTTATGCCGTGATAGAAACGTCCCTCCCTAAATCTCTCAAACAGCAAAAATTGGAAGCCCACAGAAAATATATTGACGTTCAGTATATTGTTGACGGTTATGATGTAATAGGCTATAGGAGTTTGTTGGATTGTTATCAAATATATAAAGATTACGATGAGACAAAAGATATAGAATTTTTCAATGACAAACCTGATTTTAACATTGTTATAAACGAAGGTCATTTCTCAATATTTTTTCCTAGCGACGCTCATGCTCCGCTATGCGGGGAAAAACCTGTAAAAAAGTGTATAGTAAAAATTGACGTAAATACAGTTCTTAGTAAATAAAATTATGTAGAGGTATAAAATGATTATAGGGTTGACCGGTTCTTATTGTTCCGGGAAAGATACAGTTGCAGACTATATATCGCAAAAACATGGATACAAGCATTTCTCTTTGTCTGACGTTATAAGAGAGATAATGAAAGAGGCTGGACTTGAGCCTACAAGAGAAAATCTTATTACGTTCGGCACAAATCTTCGTGAAGAAAACGGCAATGGAGTTTTAGCAAAGAAAGTTTTGGAGAAAGCAAAAGATGAAGGCAAGTATTGCATAACTTCAATAAGGCATTCGGAAGAGGTAAGCGAACTTAGAAAAAGAAAAGATTTTGTATTGATAAATGTTGACGCTCCTCAGGATGTTCGTTTTGAAAGAATGCAGAAAAGAAAAAGACCTGGTGATCCTCAAACGTTGGAAAAGTTTGTAGAGCTTGAAAAAAAGGAATCTCAGACTTCAGGTTCAGGACAACAGCTTAGAAAAACAGCCAATATGGCAGACATTACTTTTATAAACGATTCCAATGATATGGCAACTCTTAAAGCGACGGTGGACAATCTTTTAGAAGATTTAGAAAATGAAAGAAGAAATCTTTGATGTTGTAGTTATCGGCTGTGGCGCTTCTGGAATGATGGCAGCCATAAGAGCTGGACAGCGTGGTTTAAAAACTATAGTTTTGGAGAAAAAGTCGCGTCCTGGCATAAAGCTTTCAATTACTGGAAAAGGCAGAGGTAATCTTACAAACAGCGCTCCAATAAAAGAGTTTGCAGATTGTTTTCATAACGGCAAATTTTTATACAGCAGTTTCAATGCTTTTTCAAACCTTGATACAATTTCTTTTTTTGAAAATTTAGGAGTTCCGTGCAAACTTGAAAGAGGCAGAAGATATTTTATTGCAAGTGGCAAAGCTCAAGACGCGGTTGACGCTTTTGTAAAAGAAGTTAAAAAATTTTCCAAAATACTTACTTCTTTTGACGTAAAAAGTGTAAAGAGAAACAGCGATTTTACATTTATAATTTCTTCCGTAAAAAATTCAATAAAATCAAGAAATCTAATATTGGCTTGCGGCGGATCTTCGTATCCTTCAACAGGTTCGGACGGTTCAGGATATGCTATTGCAAAATCTTTAGGGCATACTATAAAACCTCCGCTTCCTTTCCTTGTCCCTATAGTGCTAGATAAAGAATATTTAAAAGAACTCCAAGGTTTAAAATTAAGAAATATTGAAATTTCCGTTATTTCAGATGGCAAGACTCTTTTCAAAGAATTCGGTGAGATGGAGTTTACGAGTTTTGGAGCAGACGGACCAATAATTTTAACATTAAGCAGGTTTATAGCGGAAGAGATTTCTGATAAAAATTTGATTTTATCGCTGAATTTAAAGCCTGCTCTTTCAAAGGAACAGTTAAATCAAAGATTATTAAGGGAAATAGATAAATTCGGACAGTACCATTTAAATATTATGCTTAAAGAGCTGATTCCCGTTAAGATGATAAGACCGTTTATAAGCTATTGTGGGGTTAATGCGACTAAGAAATGCTCGCAGATTAATAAAATTGATAGAGAGAAAATATTAAATGGATTTTTTGATTTCAGGTTTAATATAGTAAAAACTAAAGATTTTAAAGAAGCAATAGTTACAAGAGGCGGTGTTATTATTGACGAAATAAAGCAAAAAACAATGGAATCAAAATTAGTTAAGAATTTATATTTTTGCGGAGAAGTTATAGACATAGATGCGCCTACGGGTGGTTTTAATTTGCAGGCGGCGTTTTCAACTGGCTATTTAGCTGGAACTTCAATAGGAGATTAAATGAGTATTTTTGAAGCTTTTATGATGGTATGTTTTGGCGCAGCTTGGCCTTTTTCAATATATAAGTCTTACAAGTCAAGAACTAATAAAGGAAAGAGTTTGGGATTTTTGATAGTTGTGATAATAGGCTATATATGCGGTATAACTCATAAAATATTTTATAACTATGACAATGTAATTTTTTTATATCTTTTGAATTTTATGATGATTTTAATGGATTTTTGTTTGTACTTTAGAAACAACTTGATTGCCAAAAAGCAGAACCGCACTTAAAATCAGAGTTGAGTATATCTTTATAGGCTTCCCTGCCAAAAGATAAATATTTATATTATTGTACATTATTGTACTTTTACTTAAACCTATACAGTGAGTAGAAATAACAAGCATAAATATCTTTATTTGTTTGACTTTCAGTTGTATTTTAAATATACTTTAACGAAATAAAATGGGTTATGAAAGTCATCTGCGTGTCCTAAAAATCTCCCGCTAGGGTATTTTTAGGGCGTTTTTACGTGTAAAGTACGTTCGGGTGTTGTTTTTCTGGAGGTCTAATGTTAAAAGAAGGGGAGTTACGAATTCCATCTGGATGTGCGATAAGCGGCATTATAGATAAAAAAGGCAAAAGATTTAGCGGTGAAGAAATTATTAAATCTATTGCTTTAATGCATGAAAGATCAAATGGTTTGGGTGGCGGTTTTGCTGCTTATGGTATTTATCCCCAATATAAAGAACTTTATGCTTTTCACATTTTTTACGACAATCTAAGCATTAAAACCCAAGTAGAAGACTTCCTTGCAAAACATTTTGAAATAGAAAGTGCTGGAAACATTCCTACAAAATCTGTTCCAAATATAAAAGACCAACCTCTAATATGGCGTTATTTTGTTTATCCAAGAATTTATATGTCAAAAGAAGAAGTGATAGATGAAGACGAATTTACTTCCAGATGCGTGATAAAAATAAATAAAGAATATAATGGCGCATACGTTTTTTCAAGCGGCAAAAATATGGGAGCTTTTAAAGGCGTAGGGTATCCTGAAGATATAGGCGAATTTTTTATGTTGGACAGGTACGAAGCTTACATGTGGACTGCCCATGGAAGATTCCCTACAAATACTCCGGGCTGGTGGGGTGGAGCACACCCTTTTACAATGCTTAACTGGTCTGTAGTGCATAATGGCGAAATATCTTCTTACGATGCCAACAGGCGTTTTGTTGAGATGTTTGGGTATAGATGTACTTTGCAAACTGACACTGAAGTAATAACATATCTTTTTGATTTACTTGTAAGAAAACATAAAATGCCAATGGATAAAGCATTAAAAGCAGTAGCAGCTCCTTTCTGGGACGATATAGAAAGAGAAAGTAAAGAAATCCAAAAAGAACTTAAAAGTATTAGAACTGCTTACTCTAGTGTGCTTATAAACGGACCTTTTTCAATAATTTTGGGTTGCCAAAAAGGAATGATAGCTTTAAACGACAGGATAAAGCTTCGCTCTATGGTTGCTGCAGAAAAAGGCGACAGAACTTATGTCGCAAGCGAAGAGAGTGCTATAAGAATAATATGCGATAATCCTGATAGGGTTTGGTCGCCGAGAGGTGGGGAAGCTGTTATTGCTTTATTGGAAGGTAAAAATAAATGAATTTAAATTTTAATAGTCCATTATTTGAAGTAATAAGAGATGAGAAAAAGTGCGTAAAATGCAAAGTTTGCGTAGTGGAATGTTCAAATAAAGTTCATTCTTACGATGAGAAAAAAGATGTTTTTAAAGCCGATGATATGAAATGCGTCAACTGTCACAGGTGTGTGGTTCTTTGCCCAACAAGAGCTTTAATTGTAAAAAAATATCCTCTTGAGTTTAGAGAAAATAAAAATTGGTCAGAAACAACAATAAAAGAAATTTATAAACAGTCTCAAACTGGAGGAGTTTTGCTTTCAAGTATGGGAAATCCCAACCCTTTTCCAATTTATTGGGATAAAATACTCCTCAATGCTAGCCAAGTTACAAACCCCTCAATAGATCCATTAAGAGAGCCTATGGAGACAAAAGTTATGATAGGCAGAAAGCCTGAAAAACTTGAATTTGACTCTAATGGAAAACTGATAACAAAAATACCTCCTCAAGTAAGCCTAAGCATGCCTATAATGTTTGCCGCTATGAGTTATGGAGCAATTTCAAAAAATGCACATGAATCTCTTGCTAGAGCTGCGGAGGAACTTGGCATTTGTTGCAATACAGGCGAGGGGGGGGGTTAAATAAAGATTTCTATAAATACGGAAAAAATACTATTGTTCAAGTAGCATCTGGAAGATTTGGCGTTCACAAGGAATATTTAGATGCTGGAGTTGCAATAGAAATTAAGATAGGTCAGGGAGCAAAACCTGGAATTGGCGGACATCTTCCTGGTCGTAAGGTTGGAGAAGATGTTTCTGCTACAAGAATGATACCAGTAGGTTCTGACGCTATTTCTCCAGCTCCGCACCATGATATTTATTCAATTGAAGATTTAAGGCAACTTATATTTTCGTTAAAAGAAGTTACTCATTATGAAAAGCCAATATTTGTAAAGATTGCTGCGGTGCATAATGCTGCTGCTATAGCTTCTGGCGTGGCAAGAGCTGGAGCCGATGCAATTGTCGTTGATGGATTTCGCGGTGGTACTGGAGCAGCCCCGACGAGAGTTAGGGATAATGTGGGAATTCCAATAGAGCTTGCTTTGGCTTCAATTGATCAAAGACTAAGGGAAGAAGGGATAAGAAATCAAATTTCTTTATTAGTTGCTGGAAGTATAAGAAAGAGCGCAGATGTAGTTAAGGCTATAGCTTTGGGAGCAGATGCAGCATGTATAGGAACCGCAGCTCTTATAGCTATGGGTTGCCATATGTGCCGCACATGCACTACAGGCAAGTGCAACTGGGGTATAGCAACTCAAGAGCCTGATCTTGAAAAAAGATTAGACCCAGACATTATGTATAAACGTTTGGTTAATTTAGTCTCGGCGTGGAATCACGAGATTCAAGAAATGCTCGGCGGTATGGGAATAAATGCAATTGATAGTTTGCGCGGCAATAGGCTTATGCTTAGAGGCATAGGTTTGAACGAAAAAGAACTTGAGATACTCGGCATCAAATATGCGGGAGAGTAAAATATGAAAAAAATAAAAGCTTTAGATATGTATTACCGTGAGCTTAATGATTCCATAGATAATGAAATAAAGACTGATAAAAATATAATGTTGACTGATGTTTTTGGACAAAGATATATAGGTAGAGGATTGCCTCAAGGTGTTAAAATTAAAATACAAGGTACGCCCGGAAATGATATGGCAGTCTATATGGACGGAGCAGAAATAGAAGTATTTGGAAATGTGCAAGACGCTGCTGGAAACACCATGAACTCTGGAAGAATTATTGTTCATGGAAGATGTGGAGATACTCTTGGGTATGCCATGAGAGGCGGCGAAATATATATTGAGGGGAATGTTGGTTATAGAGTGGGAATCCACATGAAGGAATATAAAAAAATGAAGCCTTTGATTGTTGTCGGAGGAAAAGCCGGCGACTTTTTGGGTGAATACATGGCAGGCGGTTCTATCATTCTTTTAGCGCTTGACCTTGCAAAAGATGAAGAAATAGTAGGAAGATTTTGCGGCACGGGAATACACGGTGGGAAAATATATATAAACGGCAAAGTTGATAAATATAAATTTGGAAAAGAAATAGAAAAAGTTTCTTTAGATGAAGAAGATATTGTTTTTCTAAAAAGGCATATTGATTTGTATTCAAAATTTTTCAAAAAAGATTTGTCGCATTTAAAGATAGAATCTTTTTCAAAGTATGCGGCTGTTAACAAAAATCCGTATGCTAATATGTATTGCGCTAATTAGTTTAAATATATGCAGAGGTTTAAGAGATGAAAAATGAGAGTTTCTTTGACAAGGGATACAAGAAAGCTTACCTTGAGCTTTCAAACGGAATAAAGCTTGAAGGCAAGGCTATTGGCGCAGATGTTTCGGTAAGCGGCGAAATGGTATTTAATACAGGCATGCTTGGATACAGCGAAGCAATGACAGACCCTTCGTATTGGGGGCAGATTTTGGTGTTTAGTTTTTGTTTAATTGGAAATTATGGAATACCTTTCCCCGAAAACGGGGATTTTTTTTCGTCTCAAGGACATGAAAGCTCTTCAATAAAAACGCAAGGCATAATAGTTTCGGATATTTACAGCGGGTGCCACCACCACGACAGAGGAATATCTCTTGAGGATTGGATGAAAAAGCAAGATGTGCCGGGTATTGCTGGAATAGACACAAGGTATTTAGTGCAGACAATAAGAGAAAGCGGAAATCTTTGGGGAAGAATTGTTCCCGAAGGAGCAAAACCTCAAAATAAAAGTAAATTTGAATTTTTAAAGCATTTTGAAGATGGAGAATACGTTGATCCATCAAAATTTAATTTAATGCCGTCGGTATCAACCAAAGAAAGACAAATAATAGGCAGAGGTTCCAAGAAAGTTGCGGTCATTGACTGTGGCGCAAAGTGGAACATTATGAGAATGCTTATAGAAAGAGGCTGTGAGGTGGAAGTATTGCCTTGGGATACAGATTTTTCAACAGTTAAATGCGATGGTTGGGTTATAAGCAATGGTCCTGGAGATCCTAAAAATACCGCAGATTTAGTTGAGAGAATAAAAAAAGACGTGCTAACTTCAAATAAGCCTATTTTGGGAATATGTTTGGGGCATCAGCTTTTAGCGTTGGCTTCTGGCGCTAAAACCAAAAGATTAAGCCATGGACATAGAAGCCATAATCAGCCTGTTTTTTCTCTTCCAGATAAAAAAGCTTATATGTCTAGCCAAAACCACAGGTATGCTGTGGAGAAAAATTCAATACAAGCTGGTTGGGAATTATGGTTTGAAAATGCCAACGATGATTCTGTTGAAGGTTTGAAACACAAAACAAAACCATTTATGTCAGTGCAGTTCCACCCTGAAGCTTCAAGCGGTCCAAATGATACGTCTTGGATTATGGATAAACTTGTGGGATTGTTATAGTGGAAGATATAAAAAAAGAGCATTTACAGAAAGGGCTTAAAGAACGACATGTAAATTTAATTGCTATAGGTGGCTCAGTAGGTATTGGATTGTTTCTTGCTTCGGGCAATGCTATAGCTATGTCAGGTCCATGCTTGCTGTTGTCTTATGTAATAGGAACATTTTTTATGTATCTTATTATGAGAGCGTTGGGTGAGGTTACGGTTGAGTACCCTATGGCAGGGTCTTTCAGTGCTTATGCACACAAGTTTATAAGTCCTTTTGCGGGATTTGCAATAGGTTGGTCGTATTGGTTTATGTGGATTATGATTTGTATGGCTCAAATCACTTCCATAGGTATATATTGTAATTTTTGGTGGCCTAATCTCCATCAATGGATTCCTGCGTTGGCTTCTTTAGTTTGGTTGACTTCAATGAATCTTTTTAACGTTAAGATTTTCGGAGAGTTTGAGTTTTGGTTTGCTATATTGAAAGTTGCGATTATTGTTGCGTTTATACTTGCAGGAATTTCCATTATAGCGTTTGGATTAGGAAACGGGTGGAAAGCAATCGGGATTTCTAACCTGTATAAGCTCAAAGGCGGTTTTGTTCCTTTTGGTTTTTATGGGATTTTAATGGCTTTTATTTTTTCAATGTTTTCTTTTATTGGCGTTGAATTTGTAGGCATAATTGCGGGTGAGACAAAAGTGCCTAAGAAAACCATTCCTGCAGCGATAAATAAAGTTGTTCCGTCAATTTCTTTGCTTTATATGGGTCCTCTCTTTGTAATTATGTGTCTTTATCCATGGCTAAATTTGCAAGGAGATGGCGTTGGTGAAAGCGTCTTTGTTACTGCATTTATGAGCCTTGGAATAAAAAAAGCTGCACTTGTGCTAAATTTTATTGTAATCTTAGCTTCTTTATCGGCTTGTAGTAGCGGAATATTTACCAATGGAAGAATGCTTTACAATTTGGCGTTAAATAATCAAGCTCCTAAATTTTTGGCAAACCTTAGTTCAAGCAAGACTCCAGTTAATGCTGTTTTGTTTTCATCTTTTGTGTCGTTGATGGGGGTTTTCTTAAATTATTTTATGCCTAAAACGCTCTTTATGGCATTGAGAAACAGTACGACTTCTATAGCTTTGCTAACTTGGGGTGGCATAGTAGCCGTTCAAATGTATGCGAGACGTTCTATGGTGTCGGAAAATATTTCAAACTTAAAATATCCTATGCCGTTTTATCCATATTCAAATTATTTAATTTTTGGAGCTTTGATTCTTATATTTGTAACGCTTGCCATTGATAAAGTTACAAGAGTTTCTGCAATTCTGTGTCCGCTTTGGCTGGTTTTTTTATATGCGGTTTATAAATTGTTTGTTAAAAAAAATAATATGAAAACGATATAAAGAGGTAAAATATGCCGATTTTAGATTTTTTATCGCCCAAAAACGGAAAAAAACAAAAAGTTATTCTTCTTGGTTCAGGGGCGTTGTCTATAGGACAGGCAGGTGAATTTGATTATTCGGGTTCTCAAGCTGTAAAGGCGTTGGAAGAAGAAGGTTTAGAAGTAATAATTATCAATCCGAACATTGCTTCGGTTCAAACTAACAAAGGTACAAATAAAAAAGTCTATTTGTATCCTATTACTCCTTTTTGGGTTGAAAAAATTATTAAAATAGAAAAACCCGTCGCTATTATTTCAAGTTTTGGCGGTCAGACGTCGTTAAATTGCGTTATAGATCTTGAAAAAAGCGGAGTTTTGAAGAAATACAATGTAAAGGTTTTGGGAACGCAAGTCAATGCGCTTAAATTGTCGGAAGACAGAGAGCTTTTTGCGGAAAAAATGAAGTCTATAAATGTTCCTATAGCTAAAAGCCATGCAGTTTCCACAGTAGATGAAGCTTTAAAAACAGCCGAGCAAATAGGCTATCCTGTTATTACTCGTTCAGCTTTTGCTTTGGGTGGGCTAGGTAGCGGACTTGCAAAAAATTCTGTGGATTTAAAAAGGCTTACGCAGGCGGCGTTAATGACTTCTCCTCAAGTTTTAATTGAAAAATCTCTTCACGGCTGGAAAGAAATAGAATATGAAGTAATGAGAGACAAAACAGGAAACACAATAACAATATGCAATATGGAAAACTTTGACCCTATGGGAATACACACAGGAGATTCCATAGTTATAGCTCCGTGTCAGACGATAAATAACACAGAAAATAATATGCTTAGAGACACAGCCATTAAAATTGCCCAAAACGTTGGTATAGTCGGTGAGTGCAATGTGCAGTATGCTCTAAACCCTGAAGATTACGGTTTTTACGTTATAGAAATCAACGCAAGGCTTTCTCGCTCCAGCGCTTTGGCAAGCAAAGCGACGGGTTATCCTATAGCTTATATAGCTGCAAAAATCGTCATAGGTTTTGACTTATTGGAACTAAAAAATCCTGTTACTGGTACAACGTCGGCATTTTACGAGCCTTCGCTTGATTACGTTACTTTAAAAGTTCCTCGTTGGGATTTAAGCAAGTTTACGGGAGTTTCTAAAAATTTAGGCACTCAAATGAAGTCTGTCGGCGAAGTTATGGCAATAGGCAGAAACTTTTGCGAAGTTATGCAAAAAGCTCTTAGAATGGTTAATGAGAATGAAAATGGCATAACAGTAAATATTTTTAAAGATGCTTCGTCCGAAGATCTTGATAAAGAGCTTTTGTCACCGACAAACTTAAGAGTCTTTGCAATTTATGAAACTTTTAAAAGAGGAAAATCTATTGAATATGTTTATGAAAAAACGAAGATAGATTATTGGTTTTTATCTCATATTTTGTATTTGGCAAAAGTTGAATCTGAATTATTTAATTTTTTTGTAAAGCATTCTGAAAAAAAAGATTTGTTTACAGCTCAAGATATATATAATACTTATAAAAAAGTTCCAAAAGAACATTTGCATTGCCTAAAGTCCAAAGGGTTTTCTGATTTTCAGCTTACGAAAATTTTCCTTTTGGCATGTTTGTCTGGTCAAACAAAATTGAGCATAAAGCAAATACGAACTTTGTCTTTTGGCATAAGAAAACTGAGAAAGAAACTAGGCGTCCTTCCTGTTGTAAAACAAATAGATACAACGTCTTCCGAATATCCAACAAAATCTAATTATTTATATCTTACATACGACGGCATCCATAGCGATGTGTCTCCTAAGAAAAACACAAAGAGCGTTATTACTTTGGGCAGCGGAAGCTATCGTATAGGCAGTAGCTTGGAATTTGACTGGTGTTCTGTTATGACAAGCAGTTATTTCAAAAATAAAAAGAACGACAGCGTTATTATAAATTGCAATCCAGAAACAGTTTCTACAGATTACAGCGCTTCTGACAGACTTTATTTTGAAGAATTGTCTTCAGAAAGAGTTTTGGATATCATAGATATTGAAGATCCTAAGGGCGTTGTAGCGTGTATGGGTGGACAGAATCCTAATAATTTAATTCAACCTTTAAGCGAGGCTAAAGTAAATATTTTGGGGCACAGCCAAAAAAGTGTTGACGGAGCTGAAGATAGAGAGAAATTCTCAGCAATGCTTGATAAGCTCGGCATAGATCAACCAGAGTGGATTTCAGCTGTTTCCAGAGACGAAATAGAAAAGTTTATAGAAAAAGTGGGGTTTCCAGTACTTATACGTCCGAGTTTTGTATTATCTGGAACACTTATGAACGTTGCCAACGACAAAGAAAGTTTGGAACATTACCTGTCATTAACGAAGGATATTTCGGCTGATTTCCCAGTAGTTATTTCAAAATTCATACTTGATGCAAAAGAAATAGAGTGCGACGGAGTAGCTAAAGGCGGAGAAGTTATATTGTCGCTCGTTACGGAACATATAGAAAATGCAGGCGTCCACAGCGGTGACGCTACTATGGTTTTCCCTTCGCAAAAAATATATACCCGTACGGTAAATATTATTAAAGATATAGTTAGAAAAATAGTGAAAGATCTTAATTTGAACGGACCTTTCAACATACAGTTTATAGCTAAAGAAAATGATGTAAAGGTAATAGAATGTAATGCAAGAGCTTCAAGGTCGTTTCCTTTTATTTCAAAAGTTTCTGGCGTAAATTTAGCAGAGCTTTCATGCAAAGTTATGAATAATGAGAGAGTGAAAAAGATTTTGATTGACGAAAGCGAGATACCGTATGTTGGCGTTAAAGCGTCTATGTTTAGTTTTCAAAGGCTTGACGGGGCAGATCCTGTGATAGGCGTTGAAATGGCATCAACGGGCGAAGTCGGTTGTTTGGGCGATAAGTTTGACCATGCGATGCTTTTATCAATGGAAGCTACGCAAATAAGAAAGCCGAAGAAGGGCGTTCTAATAAGCGCAGGTAGAGAGAAAGATAAAATTAAGTTTATGGAAGTAATTGATAATCTTTACAAACTCGGCGTTCCTGTTTACGCTACAAGAGGGACAGCAAAATTCCTTGAGGATAGAGGTTATAAAGTTGAGACTGTTCACTGGAACCGCAACCCAAGAGCAGTTGATATAATAATAGAGGGGAAAGTTGATTTTGTGATCAACATAAACAAAAATTTGAGCGTTGACGAACTGCACAATAATTCGGAAATAAGAAAAATGGCTGTTAAATGCGGTTGCTCATTGCTTACAAATCTTGAGAAAACAATGGCTTATTTAAGAGCTTATGATTCTTATGATGAGCTACAAAGTATAGATCACTGCATAAGTTTGTAATTTCTTCTACTTGAATAAGCGTTATTTTAAATGTAATATAAATAAAAATGTACCTTATAATGAACTAATCTGAAGTTGATAAAGTGAAATAGATACAAATTTATAAAACATAATAACCAATTTAATGTAGTTGCATTAGTTGGGCATTTTTTATTTGTTAAAAAAGGATTTTATTTATGTGTGGAATTATCGGCGTAGAAAATAATGAAAATGCGGCGGTGCTTGCTTCAGCCGGTCTTATAACTCTTCAACACAGAGGAGAAGAGTCTGCAGGCATAACTATCAGCGGTAAAGAAAAAATGAAGACTTTTAGGTCTATGGGGCTTGTTTCAACTTTGTTTAACGAAGACACTTTGTTGAATAAACTTCCGGGAACAGCAGCTATTGGACATGTACGCTACACCACTTCTGCTAAAAGCTCTTTAATAAATGCTCAGCCTTTTCAGATAAACTGTATTCACGGAAATGTAGCTGTAGCTCATAATGGAAACATAACAAATTTCCCTAAAATAAGAGAAATGCTTCTTAAAAAAGGAGCTATATTCAACCATACCTCAGATACGGAAATTTTATTACATCTTATAGCTATGTCTAAGGGAAATCTTGCCGATGTTGTGGCAAAATCTTTGCATAAACTTGAAGGTGCTTTTTCTCTCGTTATTCTTAAAGACAAAACACTTATAGGTGCAAGAGATGAAAATGGTTTTAGACCTTTGGTTTTGGGGAAGATAGACGGCTCTTACATAATATCTTCGGAAACATCTGCGATTGAAGTTATTGGCGGTACGTATATAAGAGATATAATGCCCGGAGAAATTGTTGTTATAGAAAATGGGAAAATAAAAAAATCATTTTTTTATAAAAAAACTAAGCAGCAGCATACCTGTATTTTTGAACAAGTTTATTTTTCAAGACCTGATAGTATAATGTTTGGCAAGACTGTAAAAGAAGCCAGGGTGAAAATGGGGGAATTTCTTGCCAAGCAGATGAAAGGTATAAAAGCGGACATTGTTATGCCTGTTCCAGATACAGGTTATTATGCAGCTTTAGGTTTTGCAAGAGCTTCAAATATACTTTTTGAAAACGGCTTTGTAAGAAATCATTATGTAGGCAGGTCTTTTATAAAACCTTCTCAAAATTTGAGAGATGTTACGGCTAGACTTAAATTACGACCTATAAAAGAAGTTGTAAACGGTAAAGATATTGTGCTTATTGATGACTCTATAGTGAGAGGAACAACATCAAAAAGACTTCTTGGCGTTTTAAAGGAAGCAGGGGCGAAGAAAATTCATTTTGCCTTGTCTTGTCCGCCAATAATAGGTTCTTGCTACTATGGAATAGATACGCCAACAAAATCTCATTTAATAGCTGCTAATAATTCTGTTGAAGAAATGAGAAAGTATTTAGGTGTGGATACTTTGACATTTTTAAGCTTAGAAAATCTTGTAAAAGCTTGTTCTTTTTCAGCTAAAAAAGACAAAGTATTTTGTACTGCGTGTTTTACTGGAAGATACCCTACGAAAATCTCAAAGAATACATATAAGGAAGGCTGTTAAAATGGCAAAGTATATTCTTATTACGGGCGGGGTTGTAAGTTCTTTAGGAAAGGGAATTTCTGGAGCCAGTATAGGAAAACTCTTACAGCTTCACGGCTTTAAAGTCAACATGCTTAAATTTGACCCATATATAAACGTTGATCCCGGAACTATGAATCCGTATCAACATGGCGAAGTTTTTGTAACTACTGATGGAGCAGAGACTGATTTAGATTTAGGAACATATGAGAGATTTTTGGACGTTTATACAAGTAAAGCAAATACAAATACTTCTGGCGATATTTATCGTACAGTAATAGACAGAGAAAGAAGAGGAGACTATGACGGAGCCACAGTACAGGTTATACCGCACATAACTGACGAAATAAAAAGACGCTTTTCGGCTTTAAAAGATGAATGCGATATTTCTATTATTGAAATAGGCGGTACTGTTGGGGATATTGAGGGGCTTCCATTTATGGAAGCTGCTAGACAGTTTCAGCTTGAAAATAAAAAAGAAGATATTTTTAGCATACATGTTACGCTTGTTCCTTATATAGCGGGCGCCCATGAGCTTAAAACAAAACCTACGCAGCATTCCGTTAATAAGTTAAGGGAAATAGGCATTTCTCCAGATATGATTATATGCAGGGCAGAGCATCATCTTGATAAATCTTTAAAAAGAAAGATAGCCTTATTTTGTAATGTAAAAGAAGACTGTGTTGTTGAGGCTATGGATGCTCCTTCAATTTATTACATACCAGAAGCGCTTTACAATCAAAAAGTTGATACTCTTGTGATGGAAAAACTTAAGATAAAGCCGAAGAAGAAATTTGATAAAGCTTGGTTTATAAAGATAAAGTCTTTTGGCAAGTTTTCTAAGACTGTTAAAGTGGCTGTTGTCGGAAAATATGCCGATTTGAAGGATGCTTATAAATCTATTGACGAATCTTTAAATATTGCTGCTGCTTCTCTAAAAGCAAAAGTTGAAATAGATTATTTGGGTGCTGAGGACAAGGATTTAGTAAAAAAACTAAAGAATTACGATGCTATTTTAGTTCCCGGAGGTTTTGGAAATAGGGGAGTTGAGGGAAAAATAAGAGCTATAACTTATGCGAGAAAGAATAAAATTCCTTTCTTAGGAATATGTCTTGGCATGCAATGCAGCGTTATAGAGGTAGCAAGGAATCTTGCCAATCTTAAAGATGCAAATTCAACGGAATTTTACGAAGCCACAAAATATCCCGTAATTAAGATTCTTGACGAGCAAAAAAATGTTAAATATAGGGGAGGCACAATGAGGCTTGGCAGTTACAAGTCTCGGCTAAAGAAAAGTACTTTAGCTCATAAGTTGTATAAATCTTCAGAAATAGAAGAGCGTCATAGACACAGATATGAAATGAATCCAGAATTTGTTGAAACCTTGAAAAAAGTCGGATTGTATGTTTCTGCATATCATAAGGATGTATTGCCAGAGATTGTTGAAATGAAAAATCACCCGTTCTTTATAGGCGTGCAGTTCCACCCTGAGTTTGGTTCAAGACCTATGAAACCTCACCCTCTTTTTGAAGGGTTTATTAATGCTGCATTGTTAAATAAAAAGAAACAATAAAATAGTAGATTTTTCTCTAAAAGATAATAATTAATTGATGAAAAATAGAAAGATTTTAAAGGTAAGGAGGTTTTAAAAGTGTCTATGAACAAGTATTTAATAATTTTTCTTTTTGTAGTTATTGCTGCAAACGGCGTTTTTGCACAGCCCGCACTTTATGATCATGGGAAAGATCAACAGCAGCAAGCGCAGAAGCCATTATTAGTGGAAGAGGAAGAAGAGGAGGAGGAGGAGCCGGAAGTTCCTGCGGCTCCGGTGGTGGCACAACCTATAGCACAAGATCAAAATGCAAGAGTAGTTGAAGAAGTCCAGACAATTCTTCAAAGGGAAGGATGGGTGAGCTGGTTGTTTGGGCACTGCAGCCTTTTATGAAACAAATCCTCAACGAAAAAATAGCTAGTTAATATATCCTTATTTGGAAAAAAGAAGAATACACCCTAGAAAAATCTCTAGGGTGTATTCTTTTAAGTCTAAATCTATAAATATTAATAAATTTTTTACAATCTATTGCAACAATCCCAGCATAAATAGTAAACGATAAGTGAGAGGTGCTAATCTTAAAAATCAAACCTTGTTCTTATCCCAGCTACAAGCACATTATTGGAAAGCTCTGTGTTTCCGCCTCTAGGATTGATAAAATACTGTATAGCTGGCGTAATTCCAAGATGTTTATTTATGCCAATCCTATAGTACAATTCAAATTCAGTTTCAGCTCCATTCATGTAACCTGTGTTTACTTTATAATCAGATGAGCCATACATTTGACCTATTGCAAAACCTAAAGTATCGCTTTTTCTAGACCATAGAGAACCATCTATCTGTAAACCAATATCCCAAGATAAAGTTGGTTTTATCTCAATGTCGCTTACTTCTACTGCCTCAGTTGATTTTTTGACTGTAGCTACAGATGGGTCTTTAAATGAAACTCTTCCAAAAACTCCTACATTTTTGCAGACTTCTTGATCTGCACTTATGCCAAAACCGTACGTTCCTGATTTTTTATCCAAGTTTTTGCAGGAATAATGAACGCTGTTATTTTCCCAAACATAAACCTTATAGTTGCCTTTCTTTGAAGGCTTATAAGCAACTTGCACGGCATTTACCCCGTCTGCATCAATATGTTCAACTTTCGTTGTAAAATATCCATAAGACAAATCAAACTTATCTGATAAAGCATAACACAAACTTAGCGCTACTCTTTGAAGTAGAGCTTCAATTATTTTATCTCCGCTAAAAATACTTGTGATAAACTGAGCTTTTTTGTCCTTTGAATATCTATTTCCTGTAAAGTATGAACTAAAGTTTAATTTACCGAAACTTACGGTTAACTTATCGTTAAAACATGATTGTTTATAGTACAGGTCTGTGACTTTTAGAGGCTCAAGTTCGCCGACAAACGTAGGGTCAGATACTGCGTTAACATTTGCATATGTCTGAACAGTTTTTGACAATCCGTCACCTTTTCCGCCATTAAGACAAACAACTACTATTCCATTATTTTCAAGAATTTTTTCTAACTTCAAATCGCCAACATATACAATAGTACTTGATCCATCATTAGGCTTTCCTACGTTATCTTTAGACGTACCCTGAAAAACAAATGTGGCTCCCCCAGAAATTTTTATGTTAAGAGCTTGCGCTATATCTACGTGCGGTGTTGGAACAGCAGGTTGCGCAAACGCTTCTAAAAGAAGAAAGGTAAGAATAAAAGCTGAAACTAAAATTTTAGCTGTGAATTTTCTCATCACAAAGTTCCTTTTTAAGTTTTATTTTTACTCTATAATCTAAATTTTACTGAATATATGCTTCCAGAAACTTAGCATCTCCACTTAATAAAACAGTATTTTTTAGTACTGCAGGAAGCAAAATAGTTTCACCCTTAGTTATTTCTTCCAATCCTTGATCGTATTCTAAAGTAGCGTGTCCGTCAAAACATATTAAAATGACAAAGGAATCAATTTGTTTTAAGGCTTCTGTATCATATTTCTTTATCAAACTTAAGTCTATAGTTTCAACATTAAAATATTTACATTCAGCTATACGCTTTATTCCTTTGCTATTTCCCATCTTTTCCGTCATCTTAACAGGTTTTGCTGAAAAATCAATCGCATCAACTGAATCTTGTATGTGCAGCTTTCTGCTATTACCATCTTTATCTTTACGATTGTAGTCATAGATGCGATATGTTAGGTCTGAGGTTTGTTGAACTTCAATTAATACTATTCCTTTGCCAATAGCGTGAACAAGCCCTGCAGGAATAAGGAATGCTTCATTTGGAGTAACCGCTTGATAGTTGAGAACATCTTCTATCGTGCCATCGTTAGCTTTTCTAAGATACTCGTCTTTATCCAGCTTCTTGTTAAATCCTAAAACCAGTTTTGCATCTGGGTCATTTTGCAGGATATACCACATTTCCGTTTTGCCGAAACTGTTATGCCGCTTCTTAGCAAGGACATCATTTGGGTGTACCTGTACAGATAAATTTTCTTGAGCATCAATAAATTTAACTAAGAGGGGAAATTCATTGCCAAATTTCTCTACTACTCTTTCTCCCAATATCGCTATGGAATCGGTTTTAAGAATCTCAGTTAACGATACCCCGGCAAGCTCTCCGTTAGAAATTATAGATATATTCTCTTTCACGCCGCTGAGTTCCCATGACTCGCCTACTGATGATGAGGTTGTCTGTTTGTTATAGCAACTTCTTAATTTTTCTCCTCCCCATACTGTTTCCTTTAGAATAGGAGTGAATTTAAGAGGATAAAGAGATTGTTTAATCATGAATAACCCACTCTTGCTAGTTTCTAAAAATCCTTAAATTTCTCAGAACACACACATGAAATAAAACAAAAAAGACAAATTCACTATACAAAAACAACACTCACACTGTGCAGGATCTGTAAATCCTGTGACTGTGCACAAAATAACCAAGAATATTTTTTAGAGAACACTTACTGACATAAATTCATGAGAACGATTATGCATTTAATTTTTTCACTTTTTTATTTTTCCGCAAAGCGTTCTTTTTTCAATGTAAGAGCTATAAAAAGCATTGCTGCCACGCACGAGACGCCACAAAAAACAAAAACCCCGCTCCAACCTAACTTTTCAGTGAGTATTGCTCCACCGATACCGGAAAGCGCAGCTCCTAAATATTCAAACACCCCGACAAGACCTATGGCAGCGCCTATAGATTCTGGTAGCGTAACGCGAGTAAGAAGTGCACCGCATCCTACACTCTGCGCCCCTTCTATAAAAAAACCGACTAAAGCAAGAAAAGTAGCTATAATAAACCATGATGCTGATTCTGAATTAATAAAATGATACATTCCCCATACGCTGAAAATCGTACAAACTAGATAAATTAGAGTTATTGGTGCGCCGCGTCCTTTAAAAAATTTATCAGCAAACCATCCGCATGATATACCACCTATAATCCCAAACAACGGCATGCAGGTCAGCAGTCCGGCGGCTTGAACTTTAGGAATACCCTTCTCTATCATAAATATATGTCCCCAATCCAAAGCAACCAAACGAATAAAGTACACAGACAGGGATGCAAATCCTATGTACCACACAAAAGGGTTTACGAAAACATATTTTTTTAGAATTCCCCAAGTTGAAAGTCCACTCTTTTGTTCTCTTTTCGCAGTATTATCATTGCGGTAAACCTCCACAGGAGGCAACCCAACAGAAGAGGGTTTATCTTTTAGAATAAAGAGCATACTAATGCCATATATTACACCGAGTATGCCAGGTATATAGAAAATTGCCTGCCATGACCCCAAAAATAGAAAGAGAGGGGCTATTCCACCTATTAACGCTATGCCAACTGTTTTAGAAGAACTAAATAATGCCCACTTGGATGATCTTTCATTTGGCGAAAACCAATAGACTACTCCTTTTGCTGTGGGGGGGAATCCCATAGATTGTAATCCTCCGTTTAGCCCCCAAAAAAATGTAAGTAAAGGTATTGACGAAATAAAACCAAAGCAAAGGCTTATAATAGAAGATCCGATTAACCCAATCGCCATAAAAGATCTAATATTGCATTTATCAGCAAGGATACCACTTATAAATTTGCCTATTCCATAAGTTATGTATAGTGTTGTACCAAGAATACCGTAGTCGTACTTCGTCATTCCAGTTGCGTTCATTAAAGATGGTGCTGCGAATGTCAAATTTTTACGCGTAAGATAAAACAGCACATAACCTACATACATTCCGACAAACATTCTAATGCGCCAAATTTTATACTGCTTTGCAATCTGTTCTTGTCCTTCAATACGCTTTGCATCTGGCAACGGTCCCATCCAGCTTAAGAATTTTGATAACATGAGCTTACTCCCTTTTTTTATTACAACTAAAAATTTTTAATGAAAAGGAAATGCATATATTAAAGAGCTTTTAGCGCAAATACGTTACTTTATTAAGAGCCACCTTTATCTAAGTATTTTATAAATATCTTATATTAAACTAAAAATTTAATTGTGAAATAAATGTAAAATTAAATATTTGCAAAGTTTTTAAGCAAAATTTTACCGTCTATAGTTAAAATAGATTCTGGATGGAATTGAACACCATACACATTAAAATCTTTGCATTTTATTGCCATATTCACATTATCTTTAGTATTAGCGATAGGAATTAAAGTATCCGTAATTGTACTGCGTTCAACTTCCAAAGAGTGGTATCTTGTTGCTTGAAATCCTTGAGATATATTTTTAAACAGCTCGCAATTCTCATCAAAAAAGATCTCTGAAACTTTCTCATGCGTAGGATTTTTTGACATGCATATGGACGCTCCAAAAAATTGCGCTATGCATTGATGACCAAGACATACCCCGAGTATCTTTTTTGTCTTATGAAAACGCTTTATTACATCTAAAGATATGCCTGCATTGTCGGGATTTCCTGGTCCAGGAGATATTATTATTCTATCAAAATTAATATTTTCTAGCTTTTTAAGGCTTACTTCATCGTTTTTAAAGACTTTTGGCTCTATTCCCATTTCCATTAGACTTTGGACTATATTGTAAGTAAACGAGTCATAGTTATCTATTAGTATCATACAAGCTCTACTTTTTGTATCCCTCGGACTGAATTTATGCAATAAATGCTTTCGGCTTTGATTAAATCATCTTTTTTTAAAATTTTCTCTTTACACTTACCCATGCCTAAAAGATGTTGACGTAGAATACCATTTAAAAGCCCGCATTTTATTGGAGGCGTAAATAGATCATTGTTAATTGCAAGCAAGATGTTTGTTCTGGTTCCTTCAGTCAACTCTCCTTTTTTATTGAAAAAGATTTCATCATAGTATTTGTTATAGTTTGCGTTATAGTAAGGTCTGTACGTTGTTTTATGGTATAAGAATTCTTCGCTGTTGTCAACTGTAATAAAAGAAATTTTAATTTTGTTTATTTTAGTTTCTTGAACTTTTTTATACTCAATTGATATTTTGCCTATTTTGTCTAAAAGAAGCCTTGCGATTCCGTCTCTTGTGGTATTAATTTTAATTTTTTCCTTGTCAAAAGCAAATCCGAAATGTTTAGCTGAATTTCTCATTCTTTCAAGATGTTCTTCCAAAAATAGAACTTTATTATTTTCAATCTTCACTGTTTCAATAATTTTAAAGTCAGAATTTAAAAATTTAGCTTTTGTTTTAACTTCCAACCACTCATCTTGAGCAATTGAATCCCATGTTATAGCCCCTCCTACCCTGTATCTGAAATTCTTATCAAAAATTGATTTTTGAAGAATTCTTATAGGTACACTGAATTCGTAAATTTCAGGAGTTATGAAACCTATTGCTCCGCAATATATGCCACGGTTCCCTTTTTCTATTGCATTTATAATATTTATGGTGCTTATCTTTGGCGCACCTGTTACAGATCCGCATGGAAATAACGCTTCAAGCATATCAAATAGAGAAATATTGTCTTTTAAATCAGCTTCTATCTGCGAAGTCATTTGATGAAGAGTAGGATGTGTTTCAATATCAAACAGTCCAGTTGCTTTAATGGTTCTGGGTTTTGCTATTTTACCTAAGTCATTCCTTAATAAATCAACTATCATTATGTTTTCAGCGCGGTTTTTTATATCATTTTTAAGGAAGTTAATATTTTTAATATCTTCATCTTCGTTTTTTCCGCGTTTAATAGTGCCTTTCATAGGTTTTGTAATTATATGGTTGTTTTTAACAGCAAAAAACAATTCTGGGGAAAATGATAACAAAGTGTCAAATTTGTTTTTTATAAATGCTGCATAGGGCGTACTTTGCTTTTGCAGTAGGTATTGGTAAAGTTCAAATTCATTCCCGTCAAACTCTACATTTAAGTCAAAGGTGTAGTTGACTTCATAAGTGTTGCCAGCTTCTATCTCGTATTTTATTTTTTCTATATTTCTTAAGTATTTGTCAAAAGTTAGTGTCGGTAAAAGTTTTAATTCAAAAATATTTTTAATTTCACGATCAAAAAGTTTATAATTTTTAAAGATTTCAAAATATAAAAGCGGTAACTTGCTGTTTATATTTTTGCCAAAGAATATATCTTTAGCTTCATATCGTATATATCCTAGAAGGTAATAATTTTGTTTATATTTTTCAATCTTTTTTAGCACATCAATAAACTCTGGCGTAGTAAAGGCGTAAATCTTTGCTATTGGGTTTGAGAAAAAAAGTTGTTGTATATAGGCATCTTTAAGCGTAATTTTGATTTTAAAAGTCTTAGATTTGACAAATATAAATTCAAATACAAAGCCAATAAATAATTTTGTATAATATTATAATACCAAAAAAATAAGGGAGATGCGAATGAAAACATTTGTTTTAGACACCAATGTTTTACTGCATGATCCAGACTCAATTTTTTCTTTCCAAGATAACAAAGTTGTAATTCCAATGACTGTTGTTGAAGAGTTAGACTCCTTTAAGAAATCTAACGATGAAAGAGGCAGAAGTGCTCGTCTTATTTCAAGAAAGCTTGACGCTTTAAGATCAAAAGGAAAACTTTCTGACGGCGTACCTACAAAAAATGGCGGAGTTATTAAGATTGAAATGAACCGTCATGAAGTTGAGTTACCCGTTGGTTTTGTGGAGCAAAAATCGGACAATCAAATATTGTCAATTGCTTTAGGTCTTAAACAGAAAGGCGAAAAAGTAATATTTATAACAAAAGATATAAATTTAAGAATTAAGTCTGAAATTTTAAACATAGAGACTCAAGATTACGAAAAATCTAAAGTTAAAATTGACGAGTTGTACGCAGGCTGGAGAGAAATATCCGTACCTGCTGGGAAAATTGATCAGTTTTATAAAGATGAAAAATTGGTTTTAAAGCAGGATTTTTACCCAAACGAATTTATAGTATTAAAAGACGAAACTGGCAGTTCCAAGAGCGCTTTGACTAAATATTCTGGCAGAAAAAAAGCTTTGACGCCAATTTTTCATCAAAACGCAATGCCTTGGGGATTAAAACCCTTAAATATTGAACAGAAATTTGCGATAGAAGTTCTTTTGTGTAATGATATTAACTTGGTAACGCTTATAGGTCTTCCCGGAGCTGGTAAAACTCTTCTTGCTTTAGCGTGCGGTTTGCAAAAAACTGTAGAAGAAAAATATTTCCGCAAGCTTTATATAGCAAGACCTATAATCCCTATGGGACGTGATATTGGATTTTTGCCAGGCACTAAAGAGGAAAAACTCGGCGCTTGGATGGGCGCCATAAATGACAATTTTGAATTTTTAATGGATAAAGGACGCAATGACAGTTTAAAAACTGAAGAAAGGATAGATTATCTTTTTGAGTCTGGTCAGATAGAGGTTGATTCTTTAACATATATAAGAGGACGCTCTCTTCCGCAGCAGTATATTATTATTGACGATGCTCAGAATTTGACTCCTCACGAGATAAAAACTATAACATCAAGAGCAGGAAACGGCACAAAAATAGTTTTGACTGGTGATCCCTATCAGATTGACAATCCATACCTTGATGCGTCTTCAAATGGTCTTACGTATTTAGTTGAAAGATTTAAAGGACAGGAGATATTCGGTCACGTAACGTTTTCAAAGAGCGAAAGAAGCGCTCTTGCTGCGTTGTCGTCCGAACTGCTTTGATGAATAGCGATATAAATAACTCTTATATAGATCTGCATATACATACGTCTTGTTCAGACGGCGTTTTTAGTCCAAAAGAAGCGGTTGAGTATGCTTTAAATATGAAGTTGTCTGCAATAAGCATAACAGACCACGATTCTGTAGATGGTATAGATGAGGCTTTGAATTGCTCTTTACAAAGTGGCATTGAGATTATTCCCGGTATTGAGTTGTCTTCAGAAGTTGAGTCAGAATCTGGAAAAAGTGAAATACATATATTAGGGTATTATATAGACTATAAGTCGGAATATTTGAAAAAATCTCTAGATATTTTTAAGAGAGCAAGATATGATAGAGCTGTAAAAATATTTGAAAGGCTTAAGAAAAATGGCGTTGAACTAAAAAATGCCGACTTTATTAACAATATTGGCAGCAAAGCTATAGGACGGTTACACTTTGCAAAAGCCTTAATTGAAGAGAAGTTTGTAGGCAGTGTTCAAGAAGCTTTTCAAAAGTACTTATCAAAAGATAAACCAGCTTATGTACCTAATATTCAATCTCTGCAAAAGATGCAATAAAACTTATTCTGGATTCTGGTGGTATTCCAGTTATGGCTCATCCCTATTATGTGCATTACACAGATATTAATTTGTTTAAATCTTTAATTGATTGCGGTCTTATGGGAATAGAGGCTTGGCACATAAAGCATTCTGAAAACGTCGTAAAGAGATTTACTGATATAGCTAAGAAGTTTAATCTTCTTGTAACAGGTGGCTCTGATTGCCATGGACCATACAAGAAAGAAAGCCCCATTATGGGAAAGGTAAAAGTTCCTTACTCTGTATTGATAAGCTTAAAGAAGGCAAGAGAGTTTCTTTACAAAGATTGATTTATGGAATATATAAACAAAACAGTTTTTCTTAATTATTTAACCTGCCCTACTTTAGGTTGGAAGACAAAAAGAGATATGCTTCCAAAACTTTCAGGGCTTAATAATGAACTCTTAACTTTAGAAGGAAGAAATATACATAAAGAGGCATTAAAACTATTTCCAGACGCTGTGAGTGGGAAGAAACTTAAACTAGAAAATCCTGACACTTCTGGCAAAGAGTTGATCGCAGATTTAGAAATAAATAAATCTGTTTACGCAATGCCTTTTGTCACAGACAGTTTCTATGCAAAACCTGACATATTGAATAAACTAGAAGATAATTCTTGGCATTTGTTTGAAGTTAAATCAGGAAGCAGATATAAAATTAAATATACAAATGATATTTCTTTTAACGTGATGGTTTTGTTTAAACTCGGCATAAGAGTAAGCAAGACAAGTGCATTGTATTTATCTAACGATTATCGTACTGGAATGGATTCTTCTAAGCTATTTACTGAAGTTGACTGTTCTGAAAAGATTGAAATAAAATATCAGGAGTTTTTAAGTATTGCAGATAAGGCTTCTAAAGATTTGCAATCAGAAATTATGCCGCTGCCTGTCTTAAAAAGGCGCTGCAAAAATTGTCCCATATTTGACGTTTGTATAGGAAAAGACGCAAAAAAACACATATTTGATTTGCCGAGACTGTCTATAGCCCAGATGGATCAGCTTATAGCAATGGGTGCAGATACGATTGATAAGGTTCCTGATGATTTTGAACTCACTGATAGGCAGAAGATAGTTAAAAATTGCGTTTTGACGGATACAAGGTATGTTTCTAATGACTTAAAAGCTGAGCTGGAAAATATAAAACAACCTTTTTATTATCTTGATTTTGAGTCTGTAACAACAATAATGCCTTTGTATCCAAACATATCTCCTCATACTCAAATTTTAACGCAGTTTTCTTTGGATAAAGCAGACGAATCTGGAAATATTTTAAAGCATTATGAATATATCGCTGACCAAACAAGGGACTGCCGTAAAGATATTGCCGAAAAGTTAATAGAGTATTTAGATAAAGAAGGAAGTATAATAACTTACGCCAATGCCGAGCGTATAATAATTTCTAAACTGGCTTTGCTTTTTCCTGAATTATCTGAAAAGCTTAACAAAATAATTGAAAGAATTGTTGACTTGGAATTGATAATTAGAAAAAATTATTACGATATAAACTTTCACGGCAGAACATCTATAAAGAAAATTCTTCCTGTTTTAATACCCGACATGAGCTATGATAGTTTGGATATTGGAGAAGGTGGCGATGCATCGGCAGGATTCGCATTTATGGCTATGGGTTTATATGATGAGGGGAAGATAAAAGAAACTAAAGATAATTTACTTAAATATTGTGCTCAAGATACGCTTGCTATGATACGTATCCATCAGTTTTTAATAAATGCTACAAAATGATAAAATACTTGAAATATGTTCATAATTGACAGCGATTAGGGGGGGGAAGAGTATGGCAAAAGACGAAAAACTTAAGGCATTAGATTTGGCTCTTTCGCAAATAGAAAAAGATTTTGGTAAAGAAGCGATAATGCGCTTGGGGGAAAAGCATTTAAAAGAAAAGGTTGATTTTATACCAACTGGAGCTCTTCCTCTTGATATAGCTATAGGCATTGGCGGAATTCCCAGGGGAAGAATAATTGAAATTTACGGTCCTGAATCTTCAGGAAAAACAACTTTAGCTTTATGTATGGTTGCAGAAACCCAAAAACTTGGCGGGATTGCTGCATATATTGACGCTGAACATGCGATGGATCCTGACTATGCTCAAAAATTAGGTGTGGATATAGATAATCTTTTAATATCTCAACCTGATTCGGGAGAACAGGGTTTAGAGATTGCAGATAAGCTTGTACGCTCAGGGGCAGTTGATATTATAATCGTTGATTCAGTAGCAGCTCTTGTGCCTAAAGCAGAAATTGAAGGCGAGATGGGAGATTCTTTTGTAGGTCTTCAAGCAAGACTTATGAGCCAAGCGTTGAGAAAGCTTACTTCAAATATATCTAAATCAAAAACTTCAATTGTATTTATCAATCAATTAAGACAGAAAATAGGAGTAATGTGGGGAAATCCTGAGACCACCCCGGGCGGACTTGCACTTAAATTCTATTCTTCGGTAAGGCTTGATATAAGAAGAGTAGAGTCAGTTAAAAAAGGTGATGATATTTTAGGAAATAGAGTTAGAGTAAAAGTTGTAAAGAATAAAGTTGCTGCTCCTTTTAAGCAGGCTGAATTTGAGATAATGTTTGGGCAAGGCGTAGATAGACTAGGATACCTTATAGACATGGGTGTAAACGACGGACTAATTGAAAAAGCAGGAGCATTTTTTAGCTACAATGGCGAAAGAATAGGTCAAGGCAGAGATAATGTTAAAGTATATTTGTCCAATAGCGCTCATATTGCAGATGAAATAGAGTCCAAAATAAGAGCAAAAGCTTTTGGCGATGAACAACAGGTTAAAGAGGAAGATAAAAAAGGAGAGCCAGTAAAAGAAAAACCTGCTAAATCTACAAAAAAATAATTTGAGGATTATATGAAAATACTTATTACAGGCGGAGCGGGGTTTATAGGGTCAAATATAGCAGATGCTTTGTTAGCTAAAGGACATAATGTTATTGTTTTTGATAATTTATCTTCAGGCAAAAAAGAAAATGTAGATAAAAAAGCTAAATTTTATAAAGCGGATATTTACTATAAAAAAGATGTGGACGAAATATTTAAGAAGGAAAAACCTCAAATTGTAATACATCATGCTGCTCAAATAGATGTAAGAAAATCTGTAGATAATCCTTTTTTTGATGCAGAAGTTAATATCTTAGGATCTATAAATGTATTAAATGCTTGCGTTGAAAATAAAGTAAATAAAATTATTTTTGCTTCTTCTGGCGGTTCAGTTTATGGAGAATGCAGGACTTCTGCCCCTAAAGAAGACGTCAAGACCAATCCATTGTCGCCGTACGCTATAGCAAAAAATTCAGTTGAGAATTACATAAATTTTTATTCTATTGTGCATGGTTTGGATTACACTATTTTAAGATACAGCAATGTATATGGTCCAAGGCAAGACCCACATGGAGAAACAGGAGTAGTTGCTATTTTTGCTGCAAGAATGCTTAAAAATGAAGAAGTTACGGTTTTTGGAGATGGCAAGCAAATGAGGGATTACGTTTATGTCGGAGATGTTGTAAATGCCAATTTAAAATCTTTAACAAAAGGTAAAAATAAAATTATAAACATAGGTACGTCAAAAGCAGTTTCAGTCAATGAACTTATTAAAGTTATGAGTAAAGTGTCAGGATATAAGAAAAAGTCTCAATATAAGCCAAAAAGAGATGGAGAGCTGTTTAAAAGTTTCTTAAATATAAATAAGGCAAAAGCTGTTTTATCTTGGGCTCCTAAAGTTAATATAGAGCAAGGAATAAAATTAACTATTGACTATTTTAAAGAGAGAATATAAATGAAAGCATTTGTTTTAGCTGCAGGTGTAGGAACAAGGCTTAGACCTTTGACGTCAAATATCCCAAAGCCCATGATACCTATTTTAGATAAACCTGCCTTATATTATACTTTTTCTAATCTTTGGAAGTATGGTTTTACCGATGCTTGTGTAAATACATACTATATGTCGGATGTTATAACAGATTATTTCGGAAAAAATAAAACTGACATACGTCTTGAATTTTCTAAAGAGAGAACTCTTTTAGGAACAGCTGGTGCTATAAAGAAAAAAGAAGCTTTTTTTGATGCTACTTTCGTTGTAATGTCAGGCGACGGTTTGAGCGACGTTGATCTGAAAAAAGTGTTAGCGTTTCATAAAAAAAAGAAGTCTTTAGCAACTATAGTGTTAAAGAAAGTTCTTTCTAGGTTTGAGTACGGAATAGCTGTAACAAATAAAAGCGGCGAAATAAAAAAGTTTGTTGAAAAACCTTCTTGGAGTGATGTTTTCAACGATGAAGTAAATACTGGAATTTACGTATTTGAACCTGAAATTTTTAACTATATTCCAAAAGATACTTTCTTTGATTTCAGCATGGATTTATTTCCTCTTCTGATGAAGAAAGGTAAGAAAATTTTTGGCTATTTGATGGATGAGTATTGGACGGATATAGGTAATATTTTTGAGTATAAAAAAGGTGTTTTTGACGCCTTGGACGGAAAGCTAAAGCTTGATTTAAGCTTAATAAATTGCAACGGGAAATACATAAGCAAAACTGCTAAAATTGACAAGAGTGTTAAAATAAATGGACCGTGCTTTATAGGCGATAATGTTACTATAGAGAGGGAATCTGTAATAAAGCCGTATTCTGTTATTTCGGGCAATGTTAAAATAGGTAAGAACACAGTTATAGAAAGAACTATAATTTGGGAAAACTCAATAATAGGTGCAAGTGCAGATATAACAAACAGCGTTATAAGTTCCAATGCGTCAATTCCTGCAGGAATATCGTTATTTGACTCTATAATGATGGAATCGTTAAGGAAAAAGGGAAAAAAAGGATAAGTTTATGTCAAGCGAGAAAGGATATTTCTTTACATCTGAATCTGTTACTGAAGGGCATCCTGATAAAGTGTGCGATATAGTTTCTGATACTATTTTAGATGCAATTTTAAAACAAGATACAAAAGCAAGAGTTGCCTGTGAGACATTTATTTCCAAAGGCGTGCTTATAGTCGGTGGGGAAATTACCACAGCTGCTAAAATAAACGTAAGAGAAGTTATAAAGGGAGCCATTAAAAAGATAGGTTATGACAAATCTTCATTTGGTTTTGATTATAATACATGCGCTATAATGGACACAATAAATACGCAGTCTCCTGATATTGCAATGGGTGTTGATACCGGAGGAGCAGGCGATCAAGGATTGATGATAGGGTTTGCCTGCAGGGAGACTTCTGAATTTATGCCTTTGCCTATAACTCTTGCCCACAAACTTTCGAGAAGGCTTGCAGAAGTAAGGAAAAAAGGTATATTGCCGTACTTAGGTCCAGATGGAAAAACACAAGTAACTGTTGAATATCTTAATTGGAAGCCGAAAAGAATAGACGCAGTTGTTTTATCTACGCAGCACACAGAAGATATATTAGATAAGACTGGAGAACATATAACAAAGAAATCTAAGGAAGAAATTTTTGATAATATTATTTCGTATGTTCTTGGTAATTTGATTGACAAGAACACAAAGATATATATAAATCCTACTGGGAAGTTTTTATACGGAGGACCCTCTGCAGATACAGGTCTTACAGGAAGAAAAATAATAGTTGATACGTATGGGGGAATGGCAGCTCATGGTGGCGGTGCATTTTCAGGTAAAGATTACACCAAAGTAGATAGAAGCGCTTGTTATATGGCAAGACACATTGCCAAAAATATAGTTGCTGCAGGATTTGCTGAGAAATGTACTGTGCAGCTTGCTTATGCTATAGGAGTTGCTGATCCTGTTTCAGTAATGGTTGATACTCATCATTCCGGTAAAGTTCCCGGCGCTGTTTTAGAGCCTATTGTTAAAGAGATATTTCCTTTGACTCCAAAAGGTATTGCGGAATATTTGCAGCTTTGTAAGCCTATTTATGCCCAGACAGCTGCTTATGGACATTTTGGAAGAAGGGAAAAAGGTTTTACTTGGGAAGATACAAATAAGGTTTCTGAACTTCAAAAAGAAATAAAAATCTAAAATAGTTAAACTTTTGAAAGTTCTCAAATGTAGAATATATCTATCTGTTTTAAAAATACCAAGCTGCGAGAATTTTTTTTCGTAGTTTGGTATTAAGTTTTTATAAAGGTTTCTTTTCAGGCATTCCAGATTTGCGAGGAAATTGCGACGGTGTGTCTTTATATTTTTTAAAAACCAAAATACAATAATCAAGTTCTTGCTCAGGCAGATTGTAAGCAATAGTTTGGTCTAATTTTGCTCCAAGATATTTCAATGCATTTTCAACAGACGGCAATCCCTCTTGCGCACTTTCGGCTGATTTTTTCGTTTTATGTACTATAAAATACCCGCCTACTTTTAAAAGAGGAATAGAAATCTCAAGATTTGGGGAAAATTTACTTACAGCTCTGGATAAAACAAAATCATATTGCTGTCTATATTTGGGACTTTGTCCTATTTCTTCAGCCCTTGAATTTAATATCTCCATACAAAGGTCAAGTTTATTGGTTACATTTTCAAGAAACTTACACTTCTTAGTTATAGACTCTACCAGTGTCATTTTAATGTTAGGCAAAACGATTTTCACAGGTATTCCGGGCATTCCCGAACCTGTGCCAATATCGGTCGTTTTTAAAACAGCGTCTTTGCCAGCTATCTCGCTTATAATCTTAGCGCTGTAGAGACTGTCGCAAAAATGTCTGTAAATTAAATCTTTTTCGCTTTTAAATGAAATAAGATTTAGAAATTTATTCCATTCTATAAGCTCAGCAAAATACGCCTCAAATTTCTCTTTCATTTCTTGAGAAATGAAACTTATAATATTATCTGAGGCGTATTTTTGAAATTCATTAAATAGTTTTTCTTTTTCCATACTTGCTAGGTAATTATTTTTTTACGCTTTTAAGCAACTCATCTGCACGCTTATTTTGTGCGTCAGGGCTTATCATTGCATTTTTCTGATAATCGTCAGCCTGTTTTTCGGCTTCAGCTCTTACTTTCGCCGCATCTTTTAGAGTCTCATTTATTTTATTAAGTTCTTCTTTTTCTTTAGCTTTTGCCGCGGCTCTTATAGCTTTTGCTTTCTGTTCCAATACTTCGGCTTCAGACTCAGACGTTTCCCTTTCAGATGCTACTAGTTTTTTCTTCTGGGCAGCGCTTTTTTTGACTATATCTTCGTCGGCTAAAGCTTTCTTTTTCATGTCCTTAACTTCTTCTTTTATCTTCTTGGTTTCTTCAAAGGCTTGTCGTTTAATTTCTTTAGCTTCAGCCTCAGTTTTTGCTTTTTCAATGGCTGCTTGGTCTGTTTCGGCAAACAGACATGCCGATGTTGACATAAAAATAAAACACATCGCAAACAATCCTGCTACAAATTTTTTCATTTGCATCCCCCTTGTTTTTGAGCGAGTCTATCCGCCCTATCGTATTTTACTTTCAGAACAATTTGAGTACTAGATATTATCAGCATAACTATATTCGTAATATATGTTGCTGGTTTGCCGAATAAAAATCCGTATGTAGTCCAAAGAATAGTACTTAAAGAATAGTACTTATTGTATAGATGATAAACGTCTGTATTGATATATCTTCTGCTGATTTTATTTTATAAGTTTTGTAAACTTGTGGAATAAAAGCAATCATTGAAAAAAAACCTGCGGTAAACCCAAGCCATTCTAGCTGCTCCATTTTTTTATCTCCTCAATTGATAACGCCGTATAAGTTTTACGCAACAAAAAAGATTTTATTGCATGCGTCGGACAGTAAGAAATACATCTCATGCACAGTTGGCATTTCATTCCGTTAAAAGCAGGATAATTGTCTTCAACTTGAATATTTTTTACTGGGCATATTTCAAAGCAAAGTCTGCATTTTATACATTTGTCTTTATTTAAGCCAAATCTTACAATTTTTTGAAAAATTTTTCCTCTCCATCTATTTGTTATAAAATCTGTTATTGCAAAAGAAATTTTAAAAAATAAATTGGTTTTACAAGGTTTTGCGTTTCCATCAATCAATTGTTTAGTGAAGACTTCAATTTTTTTGTAGGCTTTTTCTATTTTTAAAATATTTTTTTCTTTTTTTTGTACAGCTATAAAATTATTAGGCATTAAAAAGCCTTTTGTGCCTATAACACTATATCCTTTATTTTTAAGAATGCCCCCGAAGTTTGCTGCGGCATTTAGAGAAGAATCTCCCATAGTTGTAAAGACGAAAATTTCAGTGCCGTTCCCTTGAGGCAAATTATTTATAAAGTCTTTCACAACAGGAAAAGTATTCCAAAACGCAATGGGAAAACCTATCCCTATAGTATGTGACAAATCTATTTTATGAGGCTCAGATCTTGTCATATTTTTAACATTGACTGAGTATTTGTTACCCTGCAAAGCATTTGCAATTTTTTTTGCCGTAAGATAGGTATTCCCTGTTCCCGTAAAACAGTAAATGTCAACAATTTTATTTTTCAAGTTTTTTCTGCTTTTTCTCTTTTTTCTGTTTCTCAAGATAAATTGTAAGTATTGCTATATCTGACGGTTTTATTGCGTGAATCCTTGAAGCCTGCCCAATAGTTTGCGGACAAACTTCTTTTAGCCTTTGTTTTGTTTCAGCTGAAAAAGAATCAATTTTATCGTAATCAAAATCTTTAGGAATTTGTCGGTCTTCATTTTTCTTCATTTTATTTGCCATTTTATCTTGGATTTCTATGTATCCTTCGTATTTTTTGTGTATATAAACTTCTTCTTTAGCTTTTTCTAGTGACCAAGGGGACAAATCCTCATCTGAAGGCAAATTGTCCGTTTTGCTTTCATAAATGTTTGACAAAGTCTGTCTGTAAAGATCAAACTTTTTGTATGCTTTGTCGGAAATAAGTCCCAATGAATGACCGATATCCATAAGTCTCAAGTCCGTATTATCGTTTCTTATTGAAAGTCTGTATTCAGCTCTTGATGTAAACATTCTATACGGTTCGTCCATTCCTCTTGTTGTTATATCATCTATAAGGATGCCTATATAAGATTCGTTTCTTTTGAGTATAAGAGGATCTCTGCCTAAAACTTTCAACGCAGCGTTAACGCCTGCAATAAAACCTTGAGAAGCGGCTTCTTCGTAACCAGTGGTGCCGTTTATCTGTCCGCCTAAGAAAAGATTTTCAATTGTTTTTGTTTCTAAAGTTTTCTTTATTTGAAGAGGATTAGAATAGTCGTACTCAATGGCATAGCCGTATCTTATGACTTTTGCATTTTCAAGACCTGCAATTGAGTTTATCATTTGCTGCTGCAAATTAAATGGCAATCCTGTATAGAGACCATTTAAATAAACCTCGTTAGTATTGTAACCTTCTGGCTCTATAAATATATGATGGCTAGTTTTCTCAGGATAACGCTCTATCTTTTCTTCTATTGCGGGACAGTATCTAGGACTTTTACTGTTTACTTTCCCTATTGGGATAGAAGATAATTCTAGGTTATCGCCGACTATTTTGTGCGTTACAGGATTTGTATAAGTCAGCCAGCAAGAAAGCTGCTTTAGATTTTTTCTCCACTGCTCTATTTCGGTAAAATGAGAGAAAGGCTTCGGTTTTTCATCACCTGCTTGTTCAGTCATTTTTGAATAATCTATAGAACGAGAGTTAATTCTCGGAGTTGTTGTTGTTTTAAATCTGCCCAGTACAAGTCCGCAGTCTTCGCTTAACGATCTTGATAGATAGGCTGCTGGTCTTTCATTAAATCTTCCTCCGTCAAAGTGCATTTTTCCAAGATGTATAGTACCTTTTAAGAATGTTCCTGTAGTTATTACTACAGCGTCGGTCTCAATGGTTTCTCCTGTAAGTATTTTTACCCCACAGACTTTTCCGCTCTTTGCTATCAAAGCCGTAGCTTCAGATTGTAATATTTCAAGGTTAGGTTGATTTTGGAGAGATTTTGACATCAAAACAGAGTAAAGCTCTTTATCGCATTGCGCTCTTGGGGACCAGACAGCCGGACCTCTTGAACTGTTCAATATTTTAAACTGGAGTCCAGCATGGTCTGTAATCCAGCCCATTTCTCCGCCCATAGCGTCTATTTCTCTTACCATCTGACCTTTTGCAATTCCTCCTATGGCAGGATTGCAGGGCATTCTGGCTATTGAATCAACGTTTAAGGTAATTATTAGCGTTTTGAGTCCCATTCTGGCGCATGCTAATGCCGCTTCGCATCCTGCATGTCCAGCTCCAATAACCACAACTTGATACTTTCTTTCCATTTAACTATCCTCTCTAAAATTATAAGTAATTCAGAGGGCAATTCTAGCTTTTTGCATGATAAAAAGCAAATTTGGCTTTATATTTTGATGTTTTTTCTGTTTTATCTTAACACCAAACAAAATAAAAATGGAAAAATTTGTTTTAGACTTAGGAAGTTTTTAATGTTGCAAAAATCAATATTTGACACGGAAAAGGATAAAGTAATAAAATGGCGATGTTTATTGAGGATAATTTAGTAAAAAATTACATAGAGTATATGCAAAAATATATTAAGGAGAAGAAAATGAAGAAGATGATAACGCTTGCTTTGGCGGGATTGTTTGTTTTTGCAGTCGGATGTAAGAAACAGGATATAAAGCCTGATGATACTATAGACTCTATAGAAACAGTTAATTTTAGTGATGAGCCTTCCGTAAGAGGCGATTCTGAAATAGACAGCAATCTTAAAATCGTATATTTTGATTTTGATAAAAGTGATTTGACCAGTGACTCTTTTGAAGTTTTGAAGGAAAATGCAGCCTATTTGTCTAAAAAGCCTTCTCTAAAAATTGTTGTTGAAGGTCATACAGACAATAGAGGAACAGCAGAATACAATCTTTCATTAGGTCAGCGCAGAGCTTTAAAAGTTAAAGATTACTATGTAAAATTTGGAATTGCGCCTAATAGAATAGCTACAATTTCTTATGGCAGCGAAAAGCCTGTCATTGATGAAAATAATGAGGCTGCGTGGGCAAAGAATAGAAGAGCCGAAACAAAAATGCTTAAGAAATAACATGAATATAAAAGTTATCTTTTTATTGTTTTGCTTTATAATTATAGTTTGTTCTGGCTGTATTCCTTTAAATTCGCGTGATGTTACAGATTTAAAGGGAGAAGTTGCTCAATTGCAAATAGAAATGCAAAGAACTTAAACAAAATCGTGTAGATTTGCATGCAAAGGTTGATTCTACTGTAAATTCTTTAGAATCTCTTAATGCTTTGGTTTATGAATTGCAGAATAAAATTTCTTTATTAAATCAGACAATAAAAGATTTTAAACCAGATCTGGATAATAAGCCAAATAGTATTGTTTTGCCTTCCTCTGTTTATCAAAGTGCTTACAGCGACTATGTATCAGGCAATTATGAGCTTGCCTATAGCGGTTTCCAGTCTTTTATTGAAAAATATCCTAATGCAGAACTTGCGGCGCAAGCACAATTTTACTTAGGCGAGTGCTTTTATTCTCGCAAAATGTGGTCAAATGCCATAAAAGAGTACGAAAAAGTTGAAGGACTATATAGTAAATCTAATTTGGTAGCCTCAGCCCAACTTAAGATTGCTTTATGTTATGAAAATCTTGGAATGAAACAAGAAGCTCTAAAATTGTTTTCTTTAATAGTTAATAACTTCCCTAAGAGTCCTGAGTTTTTAACGGCGAAAGAAAAGATTAAGACTTATACTAATGCTGAAAATAAATAATTTCTTTTCGTGTTTTATTGTTTCAATATTGCTGCACGTATTATGTTTTTTCTTTATTTTTTACGGAAAAAAATCCCCAGTCTATCTTTTTACGCCGATAGATGTTACGTTTTACTCTCCAAGCCAAAACACGGAAGAGCTTTCACCTTTGCCGCCAATTGAAGAAATTTCTGCCAATAATGCCAAAGATACAAGCGATATCAAAGAGTCGGCTAAGGAAGATATTAAAGAGCAAATAAAAGAGATTGCTAAAACCAAAGACGATGTTCTTGTAAAAAAGAAAAAAAAGCCCATTAATAAAGTAAAAGACTTACAAGAAAATAATAATAAGGATAAAAATATAAAAACCACAAAAAAAACGGAACCTGTGGAAAAAGCCTCATCCAAAACCGCTGTTCCAGCTGAAACTGCACAGCCTTTGAAATCTGACGTTTTATCTAATGGTAACGGATCTTTATATACAGGAGCGTTTTTTGATACTAATGATTTTAAATATCCTTATTACACAAACCAAATAAGAAGAAAAGTGGCAGCTCAATGGCGTTGGGCTGAAAGTTATGGCGGCTTAAGAGTTTTGTTATATTTCAAAATAAATAGAGACGGTTCTGTTGGCGATATTTTGGTAAAAGAATCTTCAGGTAATGAAGATTATGATAAAAATGCTTTATATACAATACGTAGAGCGGCTCCATTTTCAGAGCTTCCAGAGGGATATGAAGGCGAGTCTTTGGGAGTTTTCTTTGAATTTAAATATTAGGGTAGGATAATGATAATAAAAAATATTTTTTTTGCGCTTGCGTTTTTATGTTGTTTTTCATTGGTCTATGCTCAAAATGATGTGTATTTATCTCTATCCTCTCCAAGCAAAAGAAGATCAGATATTGCCATAGATAATTTTACTCCTGCAGATAAAAGTGTAACCTCAGTAAAATATGCAAAACTCTTTAAAGACACAATACAAAACGACCTCATTCTTTCAAGGTATTTCAATATAATGCAAGAAGCGCCAGAAAATTCTGATACTGATATAAATGAAAAGCTATCAGATTTTGCAAAGTTGGGCACATCGGTTCTTCTTAGCGCTACGGTATTTTCAAATGGCGACAGCATAACTATTGAATTGAAAATGTTTGACGTTGAGTCTGGCGAAGTAATTTGGAGCAGTAACTATAAAGGAGAAAGTTCTAATTATAGATATATGGCTCATAAGGCGAGCGATGAAATAGTAAAAAGATTTATCGGAGATACGGGGGTGGCTCGTACAAAAATAGTTTTTGTAAATAACAGCACGAAACATAAAGAACTTTATATTATAGATTACGATGGCTACAATATTCGCAGACTTACAAGGGATAACAAAATAAATATTCTTCCTAGATGGTCTCCAAATGGTGAGATGATAATTTATACAAGTTATTTGTACAATAATCCTGATTTATTTTATTTAAATATTATAAAAAACAGACGCGGAATTATTTCAAAATATCAAGGTTTGAATGCGACTGGTGTTTTTTCTCCAGATGGCAGTAAAGTATTACTTACTTTATCAAGGGGAAATTTTCCGAACTTATACCTTATAAACACTGCTGGGGAAATTCTTCAAAAATTGACGGCAGGTTACTGCATAGACACAAGTCCGTCTTTTGCTCCAAACGGGCAGGAAATAGTTTTTATTTCAGACAGAGGAGGCTATCCTCAGCTTTACATAATGAACGTAGATGGTGGTAATGTGAGAAGGCTTGCTACAAACGGTTTTTGCGATTCTCCCGCATGGTCTCCGCGAGGCGATAAAATTGTTTTTACAATGAGACAGGGTAGGGGTAACTATAATTTATATGTCTATGATTTGCCTACAGCTAAAATAACAAGACTTACTGATAATCAAGGAAAAAATGAGAACCCTTCATGGTCTCCAGATGGCAGATTTGTAACGTTCTGTTCAAACAGATCGGGGAAAAACGAAATTTATATTATGGCTATAGATGGCTCAGGCACGAGAAAGCTTACGGAAATACCGGGAAATTCTTACACTCCATCATGGTCACCTATCTTAGGTAAATAAAAAGCGAGGTTGTAGATGAAATTTTCAAATTCATTTAAATTTTTAGTGGCTATTCTTTTCTTGATAATAATGTCTAGTTTTATTTTTCATTCCCCTATATATCTTTACGATTTAATAACTGGTCTTAAAACTCCAGAATTTTCAATATCATGGCCTGCTATAAGAATTTTTATAGAACCATTTTATTCCTTTTCTTTTTATGTTTTAACTTTAAATAAACTTTTCTATAAACCTGTAATAGTTTCTTGGATTTTATGGATATTATGCGTAGTTTTAATTTATTGTTTTTTTAATAAAAAAACTGTTTATAAAACCGTATATAACGTTGTCTATTCATTGGCTTTTTTTACCGCATTGCTTTCTTTTATTGCTTTAATACCTGTTCCCGGTCCAAAACTTTTAAAACCTAAAGGTTATATTGCCATTGACACTCATTCTCACACAATAAGCTCCCATGATAGCGTAACTCCTGCAATGATAAGTTTAAAAGCTCATTTATGGCAAGGGATTGACGTGTTTTTTAACACAGAGCATAATCATACAATGGGATTTGCCAAATTCCCTCAATACACAAAGTTTAAGATTGTCTATCCGGGTATGCAAATTCAAACAAGAGATAGCATTTCAATTGTTTTGTTGTCGTCAAAAGAATTTGACGGACGAGATTACAAAAATTTGGGTTTAGTAGATACAGTGAAAAAAGCTCATGACAACAATATGTTTGTTATAATGCCTCATTGGTGGAAATGGCATAAATATACATTTGAAGAACTCAAAAATTTTGGAATAGATGGTTTTGAAATCTATAATTGCGGATATAGAAATTTTGATAAAAATGAACAAAAAACCTTAATAAATTTTGCAAAAGGGAATAATTTAACAATGTTAGGCGTTACGGATTGGCATGGGTGGGGATATATGTCTGACGTTTGGACTATTATGGAAGGCGACTCTTTAGAAAATATTGAAAATCTGTTTACAAAAAAGCCTAATACTAAAGTTATTTTGTATAGAAGAGATCAGTCAGATTCTCTTATAAGATTTATTTTTGAACCTTTTTCCTTTTTTTATTACTATATGAGTAATATAGATTTTAAACATTTAGTATCTCTTATTGTTTGGATTACCGCACTATTTTTAATTTTTAGAAGCTATTTTTTATATTTAAAGAAGTTTTTTGCTTTATTTATGACTATTGCTTACGCTTATGGAGTGATTTATCTTTACATAATTACAAGAAATGTTGCCGATACAAACACAATCGCAATTAACTCAGTTTCACCGGTTATGGCAGGGCTGTGCGTTTTATGGTTTATTTTGTGGAAGGCTAGTAGAGATAAAAAACTATAAAAATTTTTTAATAAAGAATTATATATTTAGCAAAAATAAAGTGAAAAAAATGTACCTTAGTTTAAAAAGGAAAAATAATGCTAAAAAAGATTTTAAGATTTTTCTTTATTGATTATGTTCTAAGGGAAGACATTGCTTTTTTAAAGAAAATACCATTATTTCGGGAACTTTCTGACAGAGCGTTGGCAAAGTTGGCTCTGATTATTTTTAAGAGAAATTATTTAGCTGGAGAAAAAATTTACGAAATTAATAATGAGGCAAATGTGCTTTATCTTGTAAAAAGCGGTCAAATAAACCTTTCTTACGGGAATACAAACAAATTTGTGGAAAAAGAAGGCTTTTTTGGCGAAATGTCTTTGCTTGAAAATACTAAACATACGTTTTCGGCAACTGCTTCAAAAGATAGCGAACTTTATTTAATATACCGAGCAAAATTTGAGGATATGATTGACTCAAACGGTAAAACAGGTTTAATAATACTTAAGAATTTAGCTTCTATGTTTGCAGCCAAATTAAAATGCTCAGAAGTTTAAAGGAGCTAAAATGACGGAAAGTACGAAAAACAGAGTCTTTATTATTTTGGTAATTCTGTTTTTAGGGTGTTGTTTGTTCCTTTATTTAGCAAGAAGCGTTCTTGCACCATTCCTTATAGCTGCCTTTATTACGTATTTAATTTCTCCTCTAGTTACTAAAATACAATCTTTTGGATACAAAAGATTTGTGGGCGTTGCTTTAGTTGCTGTTGTTCTTGTCTCAATATTTGCTGGAGTTTTAACAATACTTATTCCTATTTTAATTAATGAACTTGAAAGCTTTCAAGTTAATGCAGATAAGTATTATGAATATTTTCTAAACTACCTAGACTCTATACGCGAGAAAATTGAATTAATTTTTCCTATTTTAAAACGCTACAATGTTTCAAATGAGGTTATATTTGAATCAAAAGATTTTTTACTATATACAGCACAGCAAATTCCTAATTATCTAACAAGCATTTTTTCAATTTTTTCAATAATTATTTTGATTCCCATGCTTGTGTTTTTTATGCTACTTAGTGGAAATAAGTATTTAAAATCATTAGTTGCGTTGTTGCCGTCAAACTATGTGGAAACGATTTTATCAATAGTTTATCAAATAGACGCTATATTCGGCAGGTACATACGTGGGCAGATTATAGAAGCATTTTTTGTAGGAAGTATGTCTGCATTGTCTTTAGGTCTTTTAGGAGTTAATTTTGCTTTGCTCATTGGTATTATTGCAGGGATTGCAAATCTTATACCATATTTAGGTCCTATTGTAGGACTTACTTTAGCTGTTGCGGTAGGAGCTGTACAATACCAAACTTTTTCTATAGTTATTAAAATAGTTATAGTATATGCAATTATAAAATTTTTAGATGACAATTTTATACAACCATTAATTGTTGGGCATAATGTAAATTTGGATCCTGTCAGTATGGTTTTTGCCATGCTTGCCGGCGGACATGTTTTTGGTTTTTTGGGAGTAGTTTTTGCCGTTCCTGTTGCTGCTATATTAAAATCTGTTTTTGTAATGTTGGTAAAAAGAAGTCAGACATAAAGTCAGAATATAATCAAAGATTCATGCATATCGCACCTTGTATGTTTTTGGTTTAAATTTTTTTATAAATAGAGAGGACATTTATGGCAAAAAGATTAGGTATTATAACTTCCGGCGGCGATGATCCGGGCATGAATGCGGCTATAAGAGCCGTAGTCAGGCAGGGAATTGCTTTAGGATATTCAGTAATAGGCATAAAAAGAGGTTTTAAAGGGCTTCTTGATAATGAATACGTAAACCTTACAGCTCGCTCTGTCAGCGGCATAATAAATTCAGGCGGAACAATACTTCACACGGGCAGATGTCCCGAGATGAAAACAAAAGCAGGCATGAACAGATCTATTAAAGCTATAAAAGATCTTGAATTAAGCGGTTTAATAATTATTGGCGGCGATGGGTCTTTGGCTGCTGGAGACATGTTATCAAAAAAAGGCATAAAGGTCATGAATATAGCAGCTTCAATAGATAATGATATTTATGGAACTGATGAAACAATAGGTTATGACACAGCTTTAAATACTGCGGTTGAATCTATAGACAAAATAAGAGACACGGCTACAAGTCACGACAGAATCTTTGTTGTTGAAATTATGGGCAGAGAGCATGGTTTTTTAACAGCTGATGTAGGTCTTGCTGCAGGCTGCGAGTTTATAATAGTACCCGAGATGAAAACGGATTTGCATAAACTTGCAAAAGGACTTAAAGAAGGGAAAGAAAAAGGAAAAACTTCGGAAATTATAGCTTTCGCTGAAGGTTGCGGCTCTTCTTGTGCGTTTGGCGACAAAATTGAGAAACTTACAGGGCTTGAGGTAAGAGTGAGTACGTTGGGATATATACAACGTGGCGGGAGACCGACGGCAAGGACAAGAATACTTGCTTCAAAGTTTGGTCATATGGCAATAGATTTGTTTCATAAAGGAAAGAAAAATCAACTTGTTGAGATAACAAAAGGAGCTATTTCTGCTATACCAATAAGTCGGGCTATAAGCAGAGAAAAGAAGTTTGATGATAAGACGTTTAAAGTCTTAAAAACCTTGTCAGTTTAGCCAATAATATGTAAAATTGATATATTAACTGGGAAAAATCATAGATTTATATGGTTTTTTGCCTTAATTTATTTTGTTTTGTGGTTTGAATATTTTAAAGGAAGAAGAGATGAATGATGTTTTTGAAAAGATTAAGCGTGGAACAAACGAAATTATTTCTATTGAAGAGCTTGAAAAAAAGCTTTCTTCAGGAAGAAAACTAAGAATAAAGCTTGGCGTTGATCCTACTGCTCCTGATTTGCATTTAGGTCATACCGTAATTATCAATAAATTAAAAACTTTTCAAGATTTAGGGCATCAAATAATATTTTTGATAGGTGATTTTACCTCAAGGATTGGCGATCCTTCTGGTAGATCTGAGACTCGCCCTATTATGACTGAAGAACAGATTCAAAATAATATCAAAACATATACTGATCAAGTTTTTAAAATCTTGGACAAAGAAAAAACTGAAATCGCTTACAACAGCAGTTGGCTGGGTGCGCTTGGAATAAATGGGCTTTTAAATCTTGCTGCAAAAAGTACAGTAGCACAAATGCTTGTAAGAGATGATTTTGAAAAGCGTTATAAGGAAGACAAACCTATAAGCATAGTAGAATTCTTGTATCCTTTGCTTCAGGCATACGACTCTGTAGCGTTAAAAGCTGATCTTGAGCTTGGCGGAAATGATCAAAAGTTTAACTTGCTTTTAGGAAGACAGATTCAAAGAGATTACGGAATAAAAGAGCCTCAAATAGTAATTACTATGCCTCTTTTGGAAGGTACAGACGGAGTCAGAAAAATGTCAAAATCCTATAATAATTACATAGCGTTAAACGATACTCCAAAAGACATGTTTGGAAAAATAATGTCAATTTCCGACGAGCTTATGTATAAATATTACGAACTTCTTACTCAAGACGACTTAAGCCTTGTTAAGACTATGCACCCTAAAGAGGCGAAACTTGCTTTAGCTGAAAAAATTGTTGAAAGATACCATGGTAAAGAAGAGGGGTTAAAAGAGAAAGAAGAATTCAACAAAGTATTTGCCAAGAAAGACATTCCTGAAGATATAGAAGAATATTTAGTCTATGACACGACATTATTAAAAGTTTCAGAACTTCTTGTTAAAAGCGGTATGGTTTCAAGTAAAAATGAAGCAAGGCGGCTTATAGAGCAAGGCGGAGTAAAAATAGATTCTCAAAAAGTTGAAGGGGATTTGGCAGTTGATTTTTCTAAGCCGTTTATATTGCAGGCTGGGAAAAGAAAGTTCAAGAAAATAGTAAAGAAATAAGAAGCAATCTTTTCAAAGCACACTGAATTGATTTGCAGGATAGAAAGAAAAAACAGGAGAAAGAGTTATGAGTCTTAAAAAAACAGCAGCATATTTTTTGACAGGAATTTTTGTAGTTGTTCTTTTTGCATGTTCTGGTCCTCAGGTAACAAGAGTAGATTCTAACGAAGAAATTGATTTAAGCGGAGACTGGAACGATACAGACTCTAAACAGGTTGCTCAAGAGATGATTAACGATTCTTTTGCAAGCAAATGGGTGGAAGATTATAAGATGGCAAATGGAAGAAAACCGAGAGTTATAATAGGCTCTGTTTTGAACAAAACCGAAGAGCATATCAGCACTGAGACTTTTGTAAAAGATCTTGAAAGAAGCTTTATAAATTCAGGGAAAGTAACTTTTGTTGCTTCTAAAGCTCAGAGAACTGAAATAAGAGAAGAAAAAGACGATCAGGCTCTTAATGCAAAAAATGCCAAAAAGAAGGGCAATGAAACTGCAGCTGACTTCATGTTGAAAGGGCAGATAAATTCTATATTTGATGCAAATAAGAAAGCTCAGCTTAAATACTATCAGGTTGAACTTGAGTTGATTGATTTGGAAACTAGCGAAACAGTATGGATGGGTCAGAAGAAAATAAAGAAAGTAGTGGCAAAAAGAAAGTATAAAGCTTAATAAAAAATAAATGAGTAATCTTACAATAATAAATAAAAACATTCGCACGCTTATAGTTCCAGTGATGTGTGCAATTGCTGGAACTATAAGCGGTTGCGCTTCCAACCTTACTGGATACTACTCAAAATTAAGAACCAAAATAGATTCTGGCGATTATGAGTCAGCAGCTAAGTTCGTTGATAAATCTCAAGGCAAGTATGGTTCCAAGAATATTTTAATGTATTATCTGGATTCTGGTATTGTCAACCATTTTGCCAAAGAGTACGAGATAAGCTCAAAGAGATTTGAACTTGCGAAAGGAAAGTTTCGCGAGTATCAGCAAAAGAGTGTAACTACAGGCGTTAGTTCAATGCTTGTCAACGACAATATAATGTCGTACTATGGCAAAGATTTTGAAAGAGTCCATATTTCTGTTTTTGAGGCATTGGATTACGCTTTATCGGGACGAGGCGATGACGCTGTTGTAGAAGTGCGCCAGTTGGACTCTCTTTTTAAGAATTTTGCTGTTGATTCTAATTACAAAAATTTTTACAAAGATGATGGATTTGTAAGATATTTTGCAGGCCTTATATATGAAAACACAGGCTATCTTAATGACGCATATATTTCTTATTCAAAGGCTTTAAAAGCTTATAAAAACGGGGTTGCTGGTATTGCCGTTCCTGAAGACCTTATTGACGATGCTTATACTTCTGCATTGCTGCTTGGAATGCCTGATAAAGCTAGTGAGATTAAAAAAGATTTCCCTCAGGCAAAAAAGCGTACTATTCCCGAGAATTATGGCGAGTGCATAGTGTTTAACTACAACGGTTTTATCCCACAAAAAACTGAAACCGCTTTAGAGTTTGCTCTTGGCGATATGTGGATTTATGTAAACGCAGCTAATTTAGACAGTAAAGATATGGCTGATTTTGATAAAGCAAAATCTATAGGCGTATCTGCGTTTGCAAAAGATTATATTAGAGTTGCATTTCCAAGATATAAAGATTTTGATAACAAAATAGTTTCTTTTAGAGTTAAATCAGAGACTCGTGAAGAAAAAGGATTTTTAGCTCAAGATTTGGGTAAAATTGCAAAGGCATGTTTAAAGGATGAAACAGCTAAAGTTTATGCCAAAACTTTGGCAAGAGCCGCTATTAAGTATGTTATTGGCAAATCTGTTTCTAAAGAGCTTGGGAAACAAAACGGAGTTGTTGTTGAGCAGCTTTCTCAAGGACTTTTAAATATGTTCAGCGCTGCCACATCTTCAGTTGATAGGCGAGCATGGAATACTTTGCCCGATACAATTCTCATGTCAAGATTTTATTTACCTGAAGGAGTACATACGTTAAAAGTTGACTTTTTAGATGCAAAAGGCAAAGTTATAGAATCAAAAGATATTGAACTTGATATTAAAGCTGGTAAGAAAAATTTTGCTTTTATAAGAAGTTCAAGCATACATTGGGAAAAATAGTTGAGGAAGAAAATGTATAAAATTGTGCGAAAAAAAGAAATTGGGAACAAAGTTCATAATCTTGAAATTTATGCTCCTGAAATTGCAAAGAATGCAAAAGCAGGACAATTTGTAATATTTAGAATTGATGAGAAAGGAGAAAGAGTTCCCCTGACAGTTGCGGGAACCAACCCGCAAGAAGGCTTGGTAAGGATAATATTTCAAGAAGCGGGCAAAAGCACAACTCATTTGGCGTCTCTTTGCGAGGGCGATTTTATTAGGGATTTTGTAGGACCATTGGGACACCCAACTGTTATAAAACATTATGGCATAGTTGTAGCTGTTGCCGGCGGGGTAGGGGCAGCAGAGCTTCTGCCTGTTATAAAAGAGCTAAAAACAGCAGGAAATAAAGTTATTACAATAGTAGGCGCTAGATGTAAAGATTTAATTATACTTGAAGATGAGCTTAAACAAGAAAGCGATGCTTTACTTTTTGCCACAAACGATGGGACTTGCGGGGTTAAAGGTTTTGTAACTGACATTTTAAAAGAAGTTATGGATACGCAAGAAATAAATATAGTTTATGCCATAGGACCTGTTCCTATGATGAAGGCAGTAGCGGAACTTACTAAAGAAAAACATATAGAAACTGTAGTCTCTCTAAACCCAATTATGCTAGATGGCACTGGCATGTGCGGGGCTTGCAGGGTTACCGTGAATGGCAAGACAAAGTTTGCTTGCGTAAACGGACCGGAGTTTGACGCTCATTCTGTGCATTGGGACGAGCTTTCTTCACGTTTAAATTCTTTTAAAGATTTAGAGAAAATTTCATTTGACAATTTTACCGTTCGCAGGGAGTGCAAATGTCGCAAAAAGTAAATATGCCCGAAAGGGCTCCCCAAATAAGAAGAAAAGATTTTAAGCAGGTTAATACAGGTTATTCTAAGGAAGAAATGCTTGCTGAAGCAAAAAGATGTTTACAATGTAAGAATCCTATGTGTGTAAAAGGCTGTCCTGTTGAAATAAATATTCCTGGGTTTATTAAATATCTTGTTGAAGACAATCCATCGGAAGCAATGAAAGTTTTAAAACAGAAGACCAACCTCCCAGCAGTTTGCGGCAGAGTTTGCCCTCAAGAAAATCAATGTGAAAAATCTTGTATTTTATCAAAAAAAGGCGAAGCTGTTTCCATCGGCAACTTAGAACGTTATGCTGCAGACGCTACATCAAATATTGAAGACAACATTGCAATTAAAAAAAACGGTATGAAAGTTGCGGTCGTAGGGTCGGGACCTGCTGGTTTAACATGCGGCGGCGATTTGTTAAAACTTGGATACGATGTTACTGTTTACGAGTCTCTTCATGATAGCGGCGGTGTTTTGCGTTACGGAATACCAGAGTTCAGGCTTCCTAAAAAAGTTTTAGATATAGAAATAGAAAAGTTAAAAAAGCTCGGTATGAAAATAGTTCTCAATACTCTTATCGGCAGAACAAAGACGATACAGAATTTATTTGACGAAGAGTTCAAAGCAATTTTCGTCGCTGTTGGAGCAGGTCTTCCTGTCTTCCCAAAAATTCCAGGAGAAAATTTGAACCATATTTATTGTTCCAACGAGTTTTTAGTACGCGTTAATTTAATGCGTGCATTTGATTTTCCGCATTATGATACGCCTGTGTACAGTGGTAAAAACGTTATCGTTGTCGGAGGCGGCAACACTGCTATGGATTCTGCTAGGACAGCTGTTCGTCTTGGCGCAAACAGCGTGAAACTTATTTATAGAAGATCTGAAGAGGAAATGCCGGCAAGACGTGAAGAACGCAGGCATGCCAAGGAAGAGGGCGTAGAATTTATAACGCTTACTAATCCTGTAAACTTTCTCGGCGATGAGAAAAAAGCTGTTAAGGCTGTGGAGTGCGTTAAGATGCTGTTAGGAGAGCCTGACGAATCCGGCAGAAGACGCCCCTATGAAATGGAGGGATCAAATTATACAATAGATGCTGACATGGTTATTCTTGCTTTGGGATTGCACCCAAACCCTATTTTGCCTTCGCTTACTAAAGGATTGAATATAAATTCTCACGGACATATTGTAATTGACGTTAATTATATGACTTCAATATCTGGAATTTTTGCAGGAGGCGACATTGTTGGAGGCGACACAGTTATTTCGGCAATGGGAATGGGCAAAAAAGCTGCTAAAGCGATAGATACCTATCTTAAAAAATAATACTGCGAGAGCGAATGCGCGATATGAAAGACTTAAAGAATATAATTTTTAAATTATGCTTTGTTAATTTCTTGTTTTTGTTGTTCATGTCAGCATATAGATTTATATTTTTTACTCATTTCGGGAAAGGCGTTGATTTACGCGGTTTCGGATTTGATATTCTTAAAGCGTTTTTCATGGGAAGTCGGTTGGATTTGTCTGTTATAGCTTTGATTAATATTCCTACTGCTCTTATATTTGTTGTCATTCTTATTCTTAAGAAAAATACTCTATTTAAATCATTCTTTTCATTTCTTAAATACTATTATTGTATTTTAATCGGTCTAATTTTGACCATCTTTTGTGTAGATTTTAATTTTTATTCATATTTTCAGGATCATATCAATATTTTGGTTTTTGGATTGTTTGAAGACGATACAATGGCTCTAATTCAAACTTTCTACCAAAATTACAATCTGTTATTAATAGGTGCTTGTATAGCTTTTTTCTTTGTAACAGCTTTTTTTGCAAGTAAGTTTGTATTAAAATTTAAAGAATATAATTTTAAATTTCCAAATATATTTGTAAGAATTGGGGTTTCTCTGTTAACTCTTGCGTTTACTGCTATAGCTATAAGAGGGACATTTGCAATGTACCCTATTGGGGTATATTCTGACGTTTCGGCAAACATGTTTATTAACAAAACTGCTATCAATTGTTTTTACACTTTACAAAAAGCTTTTGAACATAGAGAGATGGAAAGACAAGATCTTGATTATGTAGAAAAAGCCGGGTATAAAGAAAATATCAGACAGGCATTTGCGGATTTTCTAGAAAAAAATATCAATGAGATTCCACAGAATAACCCTGAAACATCTCTTATTTTTAAAACTCAATACAACTCGCAATTAGAAAAATTAAAGCCAAATGTTATTTTCATTTTAATGGAAAGTTTCGGCAGCGATTTAATTAAATATAATTCTCCAAAGTTTAATGTTTTAGGCAGTCTAAAAAAACATTTTGATGAGGATATAGTTTTCTATAACTTTACATCTGAAGGAAGGATTACAATAGAGACGATAGAAGCTTTGTTTTTAAATATTGTCTTTAAGCCAAGCACCTCTATGCGTATACCTCAATCCAAGTATGTATTTAGGGAATATCCTTTTGCTTCGGTAGCTCCCTATAAGAAAAAAGGATATAACACATCATTTATATACGGCGGTAGTTCTGGTTGGAGAAATATCGGGACGTTCGCGTCAAATTTGGGTTTTAATAAAGTTCTGGGAGAGGGACGTTTAAAATCAAGCTGGAGCAAGGGATCTTGGGGTATTTACGACGAATATTTGTTTGACGCAATTTTTGAAGATTTAATATCTGAAGGTGGCAGTAAATTTATTTTTGCTTTGACTACTTCAAATCACAGTCCTTATACTCTTCCAGAAGGTTATAAAGTCATGTCTTTGGAAATACCAGAATCTCTTAAGGAAAAAATATACGACATGGACGAAGCAGGAAAAAGATTTGCAACATATCAATACGCAAATGAGATGCTTGCTCGTTTTATTGACAGAGTCAAAAATTCAAAGTATTCGGACAATACTATAATTGCCGTTACTGGCGACCACAGCTTTAATCTTTACCAAATAGATAGTTTGCTAGATAGAGTTAAAATTCCGTTTTATTTGTATGTGCCTAAATCTATAAAGCCAAAAAATATAGACACATCTGTTTTTGGTTCCCATTTGGACATAATGCCCACGCTGTACAACCTTTCTCTTTCAAATGAAAGTTATATATCTGAAGGTATAAATTTGTTTTCAAGCAAGGCTAAAGATAATTCAATAGTTTATCAAGAGTTTATTATGGACAAATCTTATGCTGTAGAATGGAAGTTTTTAGATAATAAAGCATCATATTATATATGGGACAAGGATTATATTCTTAGATCTTCCCCAAAAACAGATAACCACAAAAGGCTTGAGAAACATCTTTTGTCTATGGTTGCAATCTCAGATTACTTAATTAAAAACACGGGAGAGTAGCGGAGGCAGATGTGAAAGCTCTTACGATCCAAATAGGGATTTTCGGCAGAACAAACGTTGGGAAATCATCTTTGATGAATTTTATGACAAATCAAAAAACTTCCATTGTTTCAGAAATTGCAGGCACTACAACTGATGTTGTCTGGAAACAAATGGAGCTTAACCCTCTAGGACCTATAACTCTTTTTGATACTGCTGGAATTGACGATACTTCCTTACTTGGCTCCGAGCGAATAGAAAAAACTAAAAGAGCTTTTGATTCTTCTGACATTGTTATTTTAATGTGCGAATCTGGAAAGTTTGAAGAGTTTGAAGAAAATATAATAAAAGAAGCAGAAAAAAGGAAAACTCCATGCTTTATAGTGGTAAGCAAAATTGATTTAAAACGACCTGATGACACATTTCTTAAAAGCTTAAAAAAGTTTACACAACACATATTATTATTTTCAATCGTTACGGGAAATCGCGACGATTTTCTTAATTCTTTAAAGAGGTTTCTTCTTGAAGTTTTGCCTGATAATTATATAGAAAATTATCTATCTTTAAGAAAGATAGTCAAAAAAGATGACACTGTAGTCCTTGTTATGCCAATAGATTTAGGTGCTCCTAGAGGCAAAATAATAATGCCTCAAGTCCAGACGGTAAGGCATATATTAGATTTGCACGCAGCTTCTTATACTGTTCAAGATACAGAATATGAAATGGCTTTACAAAATTTAAAAAAACCTCCTGTACTTGTGATAACCGATTCGCAGGCAATTAAACAAGTATCTGCAAAGACTCCAAAGAATATAAAGCTTACTACTTTTTCAATAATTTATGCCGCCGATAAATCCGACATAATTGAAATGGCAAGAGGCGCAGCTGCTTTGAATAATCTCAAAGACGGCGATAAAATTTTAATTGCCGAAGGATGTACCCACCATGCTACTGCAGATGATATAGGCAGAGTTAAACTTCCTAAATGGATAGCAGAATATTCAAAGAAAAACGTAGAAATAAAATATGTGTCGGGACAAGATTATCCTAAAGATTTGAAAGATTACAAAGTTATAATACATTGCGGCGGTTGTACTTTAAATAGAAAAGGTATGCTTTCTCGTTTAAACAAAGCCTTAGAAGCAGGCATCCCTATAACAAATTACGGTATTTCCATATCTGTTTTTAATGGCGTTATAGAGAAAGTTTTGGAGGTTTTCCCAGAGGCGTTATCTGTTTATAAGACTACGTTGAAAAGTATTAGGTAAATCTGTATAATTAGATAGCAAATATAAACTTTTAAGAAATAAGAAAAAGGAGTTTTTGTATGAGAAAGCCGTTGATGGCAGGAAATTGGAAGATGAACAAAACAGTTGCAGAAGCTGTTAGTGTTGTAAAAGCATTGAAAAGCTCAATTGCCGACGTTACGGATGTAGAAGTTTTGATTTGCCCTACTTTTACGGCTCTTTATGCTGTAAATAATGAAGTTAAGGGTTCAAATATTAATATTGGCGCACAGAACCTATTTTGGGAACCTAAAGGTGCGTTTACGGGCGAAATTTCTCCTACTATGGTAAAAGATACTGGATGTTCTTACGTTTTAATAGGACATTCCGAACGCAGACAATATTTTAACGAAACAGATGAAACTGTAAACAAAAAAACAAAAGCTGCTCTTGTTGCAGGATTAATTCCAGTGATATGCATAGGGGAAACGCTTAAAGAAAGAGAACAAAATATTACATTTAAAGTTATAGAAAAACAAATAAAAGAAGGACTTGCCGGGCTTACCCCACAGCAAGCCGAAACTATAGTTATAGCTTACGAGCCTGTATGGGCTATTGGAACAGGCAAAACTGCAACTCCTGATCAGGCTCAGGAAGTACATGCTTTTACAAGAAAGGTATATAGTCAAATGTATGGCGATGCCTCTCAAAAAGTAAGGATTCTCTATGGTGGCTCTGTAAATCCAACAAATGTTTCTGATCTTATGAAACAGCCTGATATAGATGGTGGTCTTGTGGGCGGAGCAAGCTTGGAAGCGGAATCTTTTACAAAACTTGTAAAATACTCTAAATAAAAATATTTGAGAATACAAATGGAAAATATAAAAAAACTTGCGTTTGGCACTGATCATGCTGCAACAGAAATAAGAGAAACAGTAAAAAAATATTTGCATGATATGGGATATGAAGTTGAAGATTTTGGTTTTTGTGGACAGGGTAGCTGCGATTATCCTGACTTTGCCGTACAAGTTGCAGAGTCTGTTGCTAATAAAAAAGCAGACAAGGGAATTCTTATATGCGGTACTGGAATAGGTATGTCTATTGCAGCAAATAAAGTGAAAGGAATAATAGCTGCTGTTTGTTGGGACGAAGATACTGCAAGACTTGCCTCTCAACACAATTGCGCCAACATTTTGTGTTTAGGTTCTAGAACAGCGACTCTTAGCGAGATTTGCCACAGAATAAAAACTTTTTTGAACACGCCTTTTGAAGAAAGACACAAAAAAAGAATAGATAAAATAAAAGAAATTGAAAAACAGCAATATCGCTGCCAATGAAAAAAAATTTTTTATTTTGCATTTCTTTATCGTTTTTATGCTCATCGTGCGTTATGAATAACGCTGTCGTGAAGCCTGATTACGACTTTTCTAAAGTTAAGACTGTTAGAGTGGGGCAGTTTTCTTCTGTAAAAAGATATAAGGGTATTAGTGACGCTGTTCAAAATGCATTTATACAAGACCTTTTAGGCAGCGGTTATAATGTTGTTTCAGACCCTAATGTAAAAGCAGACTGTATTATAGAAGGCAGTGTAACATCTTTTTATAGAGTAAGAGAAGAGTGGATAGATAATGGTTTCTATTATGGATACCCTGGAAGGTATCGCCGCCGATACCGTTGGGCAGGTATGCCAGCTTATGATGGAATTGTGTATAATAATACTGTTAGTATAGGCATTTCTGCACGGATGACAGATGTTGAAACAGGACAAGTTGTGTGGTCAGATTCATTTAATAATGAAAATTGGGATGAAGATTCTGCTATAAGCGGAGTTGTTAAGTCTGTTCTAAAGTCATTGCCTAAAGAAAAAATAAACAGCAAAAAATAACGTTATGGGAGTTTTACGATGGAGATTTCAGGCTTAAAGATAGTATCGGCAAATATCAGGAAAGATATTATTAAAATGCTAGAACTTGCAGGCTCGGGACATCCCGGAGGAAGTTTATCTGCGGTTGAGCTTTTAGTAGGACTGTATTTTAATCATATGAGATTTAACCCTAAAAATACAAAGGACTTAAATAGAGATTATTTTGTGTTGTCTAAGGGACATGTTTGCCCTGTTCTTTATGCTGTTTTAGCTCAGCTTGAATGCTTTAGTTCTGACGAGTTATGCACATTAAGAAAAGCAGGCAGTAGGCTTCAAGGGCATCCTGCAAAAGATAAGGAACTTCCCGGCATAGAAGTATCTACGGGTTCGTTGGGGTATGGTCTATCAATAGGAGCTGGAATAGCTGCTGGTATGAAACAAGCTAAAAAAGACAATAAAGTTTATGTTTTAATGGGTGACGGCGAGCAACAGGAAGGAAGTATTTGGGAAGCGGCAATGGCTGTGCCGCAATTTAAGCTTGATAATCTTTGCGCTATAGTTGATAATAATGGCTTACAAATAGATGGTGCTACAAAAGATGTTATGAATGTTGAGCCTTTGGCTGACAAATATAGATCTTTCGGATGGAATGTTTTAGAAATAGACGGACACAATCTTTTCGAAGTGGATAAAGCGTACTCGCAGTTTAAAGAAACTAAAGGCAAACCTACAGCAATAATAGCTAAAACTGTTAAAGGAAAAGGCGTTTCTTATATGGAAAATCTTGCAGAATGGCACGGTAAGATTCCGTCAAAAGAATTAGTTCAGGAAGCTTTAGAAGAAATTGACGCTTCAATAAAATAATATATTTATAAACTCTATGGTTTATACGGGAGATAGTTATGGTAGAAGTTTTTGGAAAAAAAGCTACAAAGTTTGGTTTTGGAGAAGGTCTTGTTGAGCTTGGAAAAGAAAATTCTAAGATTTTTGTTTTAGGCGCTGATACATCCTCTTCTGTTGCAATAAATACTTTTAGAGATATGTTTCCAGACAGATTTCTTAATGTAGGCATAGCTGAAACCAACTTGCTTGGCATGGCTGCTGGGCTTGCCGTAGCCGGATTTATTCCATTTGTGGCTACGTACGGAGTTTTTGCCGCTGGAAGACCTTGGGAACAAATAAGAACTACTATTTGTTATTCTAATTTAAATGTTAAAATCGGTGGGTCTCATTCAGGTCTTATGGTTGGTCCAGATGGAGCGACTCATCAGGCTTTGGAAGAAATTGCTATTATGAGATGCCTCCCGAGAATGAAAGTTATAGCTCCGTGCGATGTTGTAGAAACAAAAAAAGCCGTTATAGCAAGCGCTTATGCAAATGGACCTGTTTATATAAGATATGGCAGAGAAAATACTCCTATATTTACAAATGACAGCTCTCCATTTGAGATAGGAAAGGCTAATATTTTAAGAGAAGGAAATGATGTTGCAATTATGGCTTGTGGAACAATGGTTTATGAAGCTTTAATGGCTGCTGAACTTTTGGAGAAAAAAGGAATTAAAGCGAGAGTAGTAAATGTTCACACAATAAAGCCCATAGATGAAAAAGCAATTATTTCTGCAGCTAAAGAGTGCGGAGCCATAGTAACAGCTGAGGAACACCAAATTTACGGCGGATTTGGTTCTGCTGTCGCAGAAGTGTTAGTTAAAAATTATCCTGTTCCTGTAGAAATGGTAGCGGTAAACGATACTTTCGGCGAATCGGGCGATCCTATGGATTTAATGACTAAATACGGTTTGAGAGACGTTAATATAGTAAAAGCGGTTCAAAATGTTTTAAAAAGAAAATAATTTATAGTTTTTGTCGTATTTGCGGGAATAAGTTATGACAAAACGAATTATTTTAATTGTATTGGATAGCGTTGGCGTCGGGGAACTCCCCGATGCTGCCGCATATAACGACAAGGGAGCCAATACCCTTGGGCATATCTTTAATGCTTTGGGAGATTCTTTTTTTCTTCCAAATCTTGCAAAACTCGGTCTATACAAAATCATAAATACTAAAAATCGCTTGCCTGAAGTTGAAGTCATTGGTTGTTATGGCAAAATGATGGCGAAGTCTCCTGCTAAAGACACTACTGCAGGTCATTGGGAAATGTCCGGTATAATTCTAAAAAAACCTTTTCCTGTCTATCCTCATGGATTTCCAAAAGAAATAATAGATAACTTTGAGAAACTTATAGGAACTAAAGTTTTAGGCAACTACGTCATTTCAGGAACTGAAATAATAAAACAGCTAGGCGCACAGCATCAAAAAACTGGATACCCAATAGTTTATACTTCTGCCGATTCTGTTTTCCAAATAGCTGCTCATGAGGAATCTTTTGGATTGAACAGGTTGTATGAAATATGCCAAATTGCTAGAGATTTGATGCAGGGGGATAATAGTGTTGGAAGAATTATCGCAAGACCTTTTGTGGGAACCGAAGGAAATTATACAAGGACTACAAACAGACGTGATTATTCTTTAGCTCCACCTGAAACTACAATTTTAGATGAAATAAAAAACTCACAAGGTGAAGTCATTGGCGTTGGGAAAATTGAAGATATTTTTAATGGCAGAGGAATAACAAAAGCTATTCATACCAAAGGAAATCTAAACGGTATGGAGACTACGCTTAACGAACTAAATCAATCTAGCAAAGTACAAACGTTAATTTTTACAAATCTTGTTGATTTTGATATGCTCTGGGGTCATAGACGCAATATTGAAGCTTATGCAAATGGTTTGAAAGATTTTGACGTTTTTTTGCCAAATTTTATCAAAGCGTTAAAAGATGACGATATACTTATCATAACAGCGGATCATGGCTGCGATCCAACTTACAAACTTCATACGGACCATACGAGAGAATATGTTCCTTTACTCGTATATGGAAAAAAGTTAAAGAGAAATGTTGATTTGGGAGTAAGAGAAACTTTATCAGATATTTCTCAAACAGTTGCCGATATTTTTGGTATTCCAAAAATGAAAAATGGCGACAGCTTTAAAGGTTCAATTTCTAACGAAAAATAATAGTAAATTATACACAAATTATATACTGGGGTATAATTTAAATGCGATTGAAATGTATCCTGAAAATAAGGATCAGGAGATAACTATGAAAAATTTATTATTGCATTTAAATTTTGTTTGCTGGAAAAGTTTGGAATTTGACTTTATTAAAAAGCAGATTTTGATTATCATTTTGTTTTTGTTTGCCGCTGTCTCTTCTAACGCACAGCCGCATATTGAAAACGAGACGCTAAGTGCGAGCCAAGATTCTGCCAGAACGTCCGAAGGATCTCATTCAGCGCAATCTCAAGAAGAACTTGGCATCCCATTGTCAGATTATGCAAGAGGCATGTATGTCATTATGATAAACGGAACTCTCCGTGTTACAAGAAACAAATATGTCTTTTTAAAAAATAAATGCCGAGCTTCTAGAAGTTGTCATCTCATAAGATCAAGCTCAAGTTTTCCTACGATAGAATTTTTTAATCATGGAAAAAGGACATAAATTGAAATTAAATATCCTCAAAAGAATTCAAGAGACGAGAAAAATAATTCTTTCTGAAAAAAACTTTAAACCTGTAATAGCCATTATTGCAGGCTCGGGTCTTGGAGAAATTTCTTTACAGTTTGATATACGCAAAGTAATTAAATATTCCAAAATTCCGTATTTTCCCAAAGCAACAGCTCCTGGGCATGCTGGCGAGCTGTTGTTGTGTTCTTACAAAGGGGTTGATCTGTTGATTTTTAACGGGCGTTTTCATTATTATGAGGGACATTCTCCTCAAGATGTGATTTATTATGTAAGAGTTATGAAATTTTTAGGAATTAAAACTCTTGTTCTTACAGCAGCCGTAGGCGCTTTAAAGAAAAAATACAGCGTAGGAGATATTGTTATTTTGAAAGATCATATAGATTTTACTGGAAATAGCCCTTTAATAGGCTCTAATTTTGAAGAGTTTGGCGACCGTTTTCCTAATATGGAAAACGTATATGATTATGTCTTAAGAAAGAAAGCTTTGAATATAGCAAAAAAATTCAATATAAAAGCAAAAGATGGCGTTTATTTTGGCGTTTCTGGACCTGCTTACGAAACGCCGGCTTCGGTAAAAGCTTACAGAATACTTGGCGGCGACGTTGTAGGCATGTCTGTCGTATATGAAGCTACTGCAGCCGCTCACATGAAGTTTAAGATTTTGGGGCTTGCTTATGTTTCAAACATGGCATCGGGGATAAATGGCAAGCCATTAAGTCACGAAGAAGTTCTTGCAGGGGGAGAAAAAGTAAGCGAAAGTTTGGCGAAAATAATCAAACACATGATTCCTTTTATTGTAGATAAAGGAGCTTTGTAGATGAGAGCATATGATATTATCTTAAAAAAAAGAAATAATCAAAAACTCTCAAAAGAAGAAATAGATTTTTTAATTTTTAGATATAACAATGGCGATATACCCGATTACCAAATGTCTGCTTTTTTGATGTCTGTATTTTTAAATGGTATGGACGATGACGAAACTTTTCTTTTAACAGACGCCATGGTTAAGTCTGGCGATAAATTGGATTTGGCTTTCCTTGATATGCCTGTTGCCGATAAACATTCTACCGGAGGTGTTGGAGATGGAACATCTTTGATTATAGTTCCTATTGTCGCAAGTCTTGGCATATGCGTTCCTATGATGGCAGGCAGAGGTCTTGGACATACAGGTGGGACTCTTGATAAATTAGAATCTATTCCGGGATTTAGAACAAACATAGATAAAAAAGAATTTTTAAATATTTTAGAATTGACAGGAACAGCTATAATAGGGCAAACTTTAGAAATCGCTCCTGTTGACAAAAAAATGTATGCTCTCAGAGATTCTACAGCTACTGTAGAAAGTATATCGCTTATATCGGCAAGCATTATGTCCAAAAAAATTGCTGAAGGAGCAAAAACTCTTGTTTTAGACGTTAAATCAGGAAATGTCGCCTTTATGAAAAAAGAAACTGAGGCTAAAGAACTTGCACAAAAGATGATAAAGATAGGTAAAAAATTTGGATTAAATACTTCTGCTGTTGTTACGGATATGAACACTCCACTTGGCAACTGCGCAGGAAATTCTCTTGAAATAAAACAGGTGATAGAGATACTAAAAGGTAATTTAAAAAACGATTTATTTGAACTTTCTGTGTATCTTAGCGCTTTGATAATTTTAAATTCAAAAAAAGCATCTACGATTGAAGAAGCAGAAAGTGTGGCTCAAAAACAAATTAATAATGGAAAAGCTTTGGAAAAGTTAAAAGAAATTATTAGACTGCAGGGTGGCGAAGTGAGCGTTATAGACACTCCAGATAGTATCCTACCGAAAGCTAAATACTCTAGAGAAATAAAAGCTGTAAACTCGGGATATATTTCATATATTGATACAAGAGCCGTAGGGACAGCAGAAATGCTGACAGGAGCAGGAAGAGAGAGAAAAGGAGACAAAATAGACTATTCTGCTGGTATTGTTTTTCATAAAAAATTAAATGATTATGTTGAAAAAGGCGAAGTTATAGCTGAGCTTGCGTACAACTCGTCTGTGCATATAGATGAAGCTGAAATGGTTTTATCAGACGCTTACATTGTATCTAATATAGAGGATAAAAATATAAAAATGGCAGGAAAAGTTTATGACAAGAGGATTATTGCGTTATTATGATTTTATTTAAAAATTATTGCGCAGCCTATTTCATTTGCTTCTTCTGTCTAAGGAATTTTTACAATGAGCGATACGGAGAAAGTCTGGAAAGAAGTTAAAGTGAATCCGTCAAAGACATCTGCGATAGCCTCGTCTTTACCGTCAGCTTCAAAAATAGCTCAAATACTTGTTGCGCGAGGAATAGACACTGTAGAAAAAGCAAAAGAATTTATCTATGGCGGTGTTGAGTATTTGCACAATCCTTTCCTATTTCCTGATATGCTTAAAGCAGTTGAAAGGTTAAGAAAAGCTTTAGAGCAAAAAGAAGTTATTTTAGTTTATGGCGACAGAGATGTTGATGGAGTTTCTTCAGTTAACATAATTGTGGATACTGTGCGAAAACTTGGCGGCACTATAGAATGGTATGTCCCTGCCGATGAAGGATACGGCTTAAATAAGGATGTTATTTCAAAGTATGCGTCGGAAAAAGTTAAAATTTTAATTACGGTTGATTGTGGTATATCTTCAAACAAAGAAGTTGATTATGCTCAAACTTTGGGAATAGACGTTATACTTACAGACCACCACGAGCCTCCTTGCGAATCTTGCCCTAATGCCTACGCAATAATAAACCCTAAAACTATAAATTCAAACTATCCTTTCAAACATATAGCAGGGTGCGTTGTAGCGTTAAAACTGGCTCAAGCGTTGGTACTTAGTTTTTCTAAAGAATACAATAAAAATATCATTTTGTATTATGCTAAACAAAACGGTGAAAATTTTTCAGGCAGATGTTTGAGTTTAAAAAATGGTTTAGAGATAAAAAAATCTGATTTTAAATCTATATATGAAGCAAAATCCGATTTAAGAGCGGCTTTTAAAATTTATGTAAACAGTTCTGAACTAAAAGATTTTTTAATAAAAAAAGATGCTCTTTTAGGAGATAAAGTAACAGTTATTGGCATAGCAGCAGAAAACATAGATGAACTAAAAAAAGCATATATAGAAAAAATCTCAAATGAGAAAATTTTAAAGACCTTCTATGAAGAGAATCTTGATCTTTGTGCGCTTGGAACTATTGCCGATTCAATGCCTTTAAGCGATGAAAACAGAATTATTGTTAAAGAGGGATTAAGGGTAATAAAAGACAATCCACATGCAAGACCAGGACTCGGACTCTTGCTTGGTGACGCTTTTGCTTCAAAAGAAATAGAAAATATTACTGCAAAGTTAGTATCGTGGAACATTACGCCTGTAATAAATTCTTCAGGGCGTATGCACAAGGGGAAACTTTCCGTAGAACTTCTTATGACAAAAGACGTATCAAAAGCAAAAGAATTGTATCAGGAAATAATCAAATTGAATGAAAATAGACGATACATTCAATCTGAAAATATTAAGCAATTTAAACATCTTTTAAAAGAACAATGTAACCCTGAAAGTGATAAGGTTTTGATAGTAAAAGCTTCAAATCTTGACCATGGTGTTACTGGTATTGTTGCATCCCAAATGGTAAAGACTTACGCAAAACCTGTCTTTTTGTTTATAAGTGATGGGAAAGAAGCTACAGGTGCGGTAAGATCGGTTGAAGGTTTTGATGTTGTCGCCGCTTTAGAGAGCGTAAAAGATATTCTCATAAAATATGGTGGGCATAGTCAAGCTGCAGGCTTTACTTTGGAAGATTCCAAAAGTGACGAATTTATAAAAAGAATATGTGAATATGCCGATAAAAATTTAAAAGAAACGCCGTTTTTAAATACTATCTTAATTGAGAGCGAATTAAAAATTTCAGACATAACGGTTAGCTATTACAAACAAGTGGAAATGATGCAGCCTTTTGGCATAGGAAATTTATGCCCTGTATTTTGTATAAAAAAAGCAACACCTACGGAAATATCTGTTTTTGGAAACAGGGGTGAGTATTTAAAGTTCAAAATTTCCCAAAAAGGAAGTAGAAATGCAACCGCTGTCTTTTGGGGCAATTCTAAACTTGCTAAATTTGTTCAATCAGAAATATTATTAGATATAGCTTTCAATATAGATTTAACTGGAAGAAGAGATAATAAAACAGCTCAGCTATACGTATTGGATATAAAGCCATCGTACTGATTTTATAAGAATTTGATAAAATCACTCCAATAAATAATCAAATAAAAATTTGGTACTCTCATCAATTATACGGTGGGTAAACCTAACTAGAAATCCGGAGTATTTGTGAATAGAACAATTGTAAACTTTTTTAGAAGAAGAAGGGATATTTTTTTATCAAGAAATTTTTTGCTTGCTTTCTTAGTTCTAATCGGCGGTTATATAGTTTTTAATAATCTTGGAGCTAATCCCCTTTCAACAGATAGTTATATATATTCAAACATATCTCAGTCAATGATACGCAACCATGATTTTGTAACAATGACTTTTGTTGACAAGCCTTTCTTTGGAGATTCAAAAGGAATACTTTTGTATTGGTTGTCTGCGATTTCAGGGGAAATTTTAGGATTTAATTCGTTTTCAATGAGACTGCCTGCTGCAATTCTGTGCTTTTCTTGCATATTGTTTATGTTTTTTATTTTAGAAAAGCAATATAATTATATTTTTGCTTTTGTAAGTTCAGGAGTTCTGCTTCTTACGCAACAATTTTTGTATCACGCTAGAAGTCTGCTTCCCGACGGGATTTTTGCTGTATTTTTTGCTTTTTCAGCTGCAAGCTTTTATTTTGCAGTTTCAAAAAATAAATCGGCATACTATTATTTATTTGGTCTTTTTCTTGCGCTATCTGTGTTAATAAGACAATCTTTAGGACTTATGGTTTTACCTGTAGTTTTTTGCTATGCGTTAAGTTTAAAAGAAAGAAAAAAGGTATTTACAGACAAACATTTGTATTTTTCTTGTTTGCTTGCTACGTTTCTAATTTTGCCATGGTATGTTGCCGCTTACAAAATGTACGGCGAAGTTTTTTTAAAAGAGTACTTAGCTACGCCATATAAGATTCTCACCGGAGCAAGCGGAACAGGCAGCACTTTCGTGGGTTCGCAGTGGCACACATATGTAAATATTCTTGCTGCAAACTATGAACCTTGGCTTATTTTTGCCATGATAGGAATATTTTTTTCTGCTAAAAAAATATTGAAAGAAAAATTACTATTTGGCGTTTCTTTTGAAAAATTTACGCTTATTTGGGCTTTGCTGCCGTTGCTGCTTGTTCACTTTCTAAAAGGTCATCAATATTATTTTATTGTTCCTATATATATCCCTCTTGCAATTCTATCTACTTTTGGAATATATAAGTTTTTTAAAAATAAAAACGCTGTAGTTATAACTTTCATTTTTATAATTTTACTTTTTGTATATTATGCGCATTTAAATTATTACCAAAAACTCTTGATGCTCGCCATCATATCTATTCTGTAGAGCTTATTCCTGCTATGACAGCAATAAAAGAGCCGATATACACTACGGGAAGACCTAAATTTTACTCTTCAATTTTTGAATTCTTTACAGGGCGCAGAGTTATAGGCGCTTATAATCCTTACGATAATAGTGTTGAAATAGAAGACGCAAATGAGAAAGGTTTATCCGACGAAGATTTTGACAGAATGATGAGATCAGGCAAAAAGTATTTTTTTCTTTCTTATAGAGACTATTTTGAAGAAAAAGTTTCCGGCAAATACAAAGTTAATATAATTGCTGAAACAAATGAAGATATTTTGTTTTCAAATCAGTTTTAATATTTAGTAATTTGTTATAATGTTGCATAAGTCGGAAAATGAATGTAACTTTAGTTTTAGATGAATATGAATTTAGACTATAAAGAGCTTATGGAAGCTGCTAAAAAGGCGTCTTATAACAGCTATTCTCCTTATTCTGGATATGCTGTAGGAAGCGCTGTTTTAGCTGAAGATAATAAAATTTATCTCGGTGCAAATATTGAGAATGCTTCATATGGTCTTACAAATTGTGCGGAACGTTCTGCTTTATTCAATGCTGTATCAAACGGCGACAAGAAAATAAAAGCTTTAGCTTTGTGGACGCCTAAATCTGACGTTTTTCCTTGCGGAGCTTGTTGCCAGGTTATTCTTGAACTCGCTTTAAACGCTGATATTATTATAAATTCTCAAAATAGCGTCCTAAAAATCTTTAAAATACAAGATTTGTTGCCTCATTTTTTTACAAAGGACAGTTTAAAATGAAAAATGATTTTTTCTAAGAACCTTCCGCAAATTTCTCTTCTTTTCTTCTGAATCTTAAAGAACATATTATAAGATAAATTATAAAGATTCGCAAAAAATTTACAAATATAATTCCGAAAATATAACTAGATATATTATTATAATTTAAAGAGAAGATTTTCTTTGATGCCTGTCTCATAAATAAATTATATACCAAAGGGGAAGGGAAAAGATATGTTAAGAGAGATAAGGAGCAAGAAGTTAGTGATGTTCTTTTTAGCATTTTTTGCATACTTTAGTTTTTATCTATGTAGGACGAACATGCCGTA